>JBAZBK010000009.1:0-195269 GCA_041671505.1 Thermoanaerobaculia bacterium
GATGTTGCCGGAGCCCGAAGCAGTGCAGGTTCCGCCACCCGCGCCGACGCAGGTCCAGGTGGCGGTTAGGGAAGCCGGGAACGTGTCCGCAACGGTGGAACCCGAGGCGTTGCTCGGCCCCGCGTTCGACGCGGTGATCGTGTAGGTCACCGAGCCGCCCGCGGTAGCCGACGTCACCCCGTCGGTCTTGGTAATTCCGAGGTTGGCCGTTGGTGTCAACGTGTCGGTGTCGGTTGCGCTGTTGTTGCCCGGCGTCGGGTCGGTGGCTGCGCCGGTCACCGTCGCCGTATTGGAGAGCGTGCCGGTGGCCGAGGCCGCAATGTTGCAGGAGGCGGTGTAGGTGACCGAGCCGCCACTCGGCAGGGTGACGGAGTCGTTGATGTTGCCGGAGCCCGACGCCGTGCAGGTTCCGCCGCCCGCGCCGACGCAGGTCCAGGTGGCGGTTAGGGAAGCCGGGAAGGTGTCCGCCACCGTCGCCGTGGTACTCGACGGCCCTGCGTTCGACGCCGTGATGGTGTAGGTCGTGCTGCCGCCCGGCGTCGCAGTCGTCACGCCGTCGGTCTTGGTGATCGCGAGGTCCGCGGCTGGTGCAGCACTGATGTTCATTGCGATATGAATCAGCGCCACGCCGTTCGTCGTGGTCCAACTCGTCGGGACCGACGCGGCGCCGGGGCTGGTACTCGTCCGGTAGTAGGCGAATCCCGTTGAATTCAGAGTGAGTGTTCCGACATTGTGAACGACCGTCTGGCCGGCCCCCGGCGTGACGGTGTTCGTCGGCGTGATGGAATTCGTGAACGTGTCGAAAACATCGAACACCAGATCTCCCGCCGCGCTCACGACGTTCAGCGTTGAAGCCGAAGGTGCCGTCGTGTTGTCGACCGCCTGGACATTGCTGATCGGCGCGGCCTGACTCACGCCGGAAAACGCGGCTGCCGCAATGAATGACGAGTTGTTGGGCGTCGTGCCGGTGCTGACGACCGTGATGGTCTGTGTCGTACTGCTCGCGCTGCTTCCCAGGCTCAGGGTGAAGACCGAATCGACCGCCGCCCCGTCGTTGTGTTCGGCACGCTGGGTCAGCGAGGACGCTCCGAAGCTGACGGTCGAGACATCCGTGGCGTCATCGTCCGAAGCGACGACGAGGAGAATCCGATCGTTTCCAGCCGGCACCGTGAAGGACAGCGTATTGGTATTGGTGGCGAACGTCGGGGCGCCGATCGCGCTGACCGCGGCTTCTGCCTGCGATGCGAGTACCAGGGCAGATGAAACGAGGAACATCGCAAGAAAGAAGAACCTTCGATCGCGATTGCTGTTCATGCTCACTCCTGAGTTGTTGGTGTCTCAAAAGGCCGATCTTCTTCGGTCACTCCGTGCAAGGCTAATGCAATTGGTCGAGGAGAGGGGGAAGCATCTCGCGCTCTTCGCGGCGAAATGCCAGCTGAGGCAGCTGCGTGGCCACGCGTGACAAGAACTCCAATTCGTCGATCCGTTCGACGTCATCCTTGGCGTCATCCACCTCATCCCCACGCGAGCCAGGGCGAAGGCGCGGAGCAGACGATCGATCCCGCGTTGCGGGGCATCAAGAAAGCCAGCGATGCCAGGCGCGGCGCCGCGGACGAATCTCTGAAGCAACGCGCCGAGGAAAAGAGCCCGGAATCGCGGTGAGCTCGCCCTGAAGCCCCCTTCGGCTCGTCCGATCCGGCAACCGAGCCGGAGATCGAAGCCGCGGACCCTCGGCGCGTCGGGTCCACCTTCCCTGGTTCCTTCGCCTGTTTCCCTAATCCGCAAACCTGCGTTTTTTGTGACCGAGGTCATCATTCCCCCCCGAATCTAACCGTATGTTCAGCGTGCCGGGATCGGGCGCGCGACATCGTGCAGCCCGGCAGATCTCTCCGAACATGAGTCGACTACGACGGGAGCCGATGCAGAGCCGCCCTGGAGGTTTGCTTGTCGCTGCGCTGCTCGCCATCGCACCGGCTGCGTTTGGAGCTGGCGAGGAGCGCGTCCCGCGGGAGGAGATGGCAAAACTCCAGCACGCGAGCCAGGACACGCGCGAAGTCCGGCTCGAGCACTTCCCGCTCGACGGAAGATCCGAGACGCTCGTGCTGGAAGAGTTCGACGTTCTGGCGCCTAACGCCGTGATCGAGAGGTTCGACGACGAGTTGAAGCCCTCCCGCGTCAAGCCGTCTCCGATGCGCCAGTTTCGCGGATACGTCGACGGCGAGCCCGACTCCCTCGTCTACCTCTCGACCGGTCCTCACGCCGACGGCGTGATCGTCAGTCGCGATCGCAAGTACATCGTGAAGCAGCGACGCGGGCGTGGAGGGAATGACGACTTCGTCGTCGAAGAGGTCCCTCTTCTCGACGAGCTGGCCGCGGCCGATGACGGCTTTCGGTGCGAAGCGATCAACGGTCAGGCCGATCCGATCGACGGCTTTCTGCCGCGCTCGCTCACCGCCAACGCGACGCCGATGGCTGTGCCGCCGTGGCCATCTGCGACCGCGACTTCGGTTCTGAACCTCGCGATCTCCACCGACAGCGCTCTCTACGCGAACTTCAGCAGCAACGTCGTTTCGGTCGAGACCTACGTTCGCAATCTTGTCGGCGCCGCGTCGGTGATCTACAAGCGCGACCTTCGAACCGAGTTGCGCATCGTCTATCTGCAGCTCTCGCAGGCTTCCGATCCCTGGACCATCAACCCCGGCACCTCCGGGACCTGGAACGGCTCGGCGGTTACCTATGCAACGGCGCATGCTCTCGCCGAGTTCGGCGACTACTGGCACAACTCTCCTCCCTCGAATGTCGCCCGCTCGGGCGCCGTGCTTGTCAGTGGGCAGAGCCAGACCGCGGGTGTCGCCTGGATCAATACGATCTGCGCTGCCGACTTCCCATGCGCGGGTGGAAACTGCAACAACCCGGTCTACGACGGTCACTACGGAGGCGCTTATGCATACTGCGGCGGCGTCGGAACCACGTCGGCCGAGAGAACCGTCCCGAATCCCGACTCCAACGCGGGGGGAGCGAACCCGTACCAGATCAACACGACGAGCTACTGGGGGCTCCTGCAGTTCTCGCACGAGCTCGGTCACGTTGTCAGGTCGAAACATACGCACTGCATCCAGCTCACCGCGAACGAGCAGGCGCAGTACGGGGTTACGCGCAGCTTCGTCGACGTCTGCTACAGCAGCGCGACGAGCGGCTGCTACTCCGGCACGACGAGCGTTCCCTCCGAGAAGGGGACCATCATGAGCTACTGCCACATACTCTCGGGAGGTGCGACTAACACTCGCTGGCTCTTCGGCAAAGCAAACGAACCGAGTGAAGTCGTCACGAACACGATGCGCGCGGCGCTCGATGCCAAAACGCCGTCAGGGCTATCGGTCATCACGGCGCCTTCGAGTGTGACCGCCGGCGCGTCGAACATCGCGTCGGTGACCGCGACCGCAGGGCTCACCTTCGACTGGACCATCACCAACGGTACGTTCGCGGGCGGCGGGACCACGGCGACGGGTGCGTCAGTCACCTTCGTCGGCGCGACGTCTCCAGCCACGCTCCGCG
Organism: Thermoanaerobaculia bacterium; assembly: GCA_041671505.1. GTDB lineage: Bacteria > Acidobacteriota > Thermoanaerobaculia > Gp7-AA8 > Gp7-AA8 > JACPDH01. The sequence goes on from JBAZBK010000009.1 coordinate 3,556, forward strand.
TCTACGCCACCAACTCGCAGGGCTGCGCCATAGCCGACTACAAGAGCGTGACCGTAGGCCCGGGCGTCGCAGCGCCGACGAACGTCGTCGCGACGGCGACGGGTGCGACGTCGATCGGTGTCAGCTGGACGTCGGTGGCCGGCGCTGTGTCGTACCAGATCGACCGCCGTACCGGAGCGATCTGGAGCCAGATCGGAACGTCGGGCGTGAACTCCTACAACGACGCGACTGCCGTCGCGAATACCGCGTACCTCTACCGCGTCCGCGCCGTCGACGGCAGCGCGAACGTGTCGGGTAACAGCAACGTCGATCTGGCCACCGCGATCGTCTTCACCGACGCGTCGCTCGGCAGCGGCACGACGGCCGTCAGGGCGGTTCACTTTGCCGAGCTGAGAATCGCCGCAAACGCTGTCCGGACCCTCGCCGCGCTCACGCTGTCCTCGTTCACCGACCCGGCGCTCTCCTCGGCCGTTACGATCAAAGGAACGCATCTGACGGAGCTCAGGAGCGCGGTAGACCCGGCCCGAAGCGCGCTTGGACTTGGCGCCGCTGGCTATTCCGACGGAGCTCCGGTTGGGGTGGCGATCAAGGCGGCTCATCTCGACGAGCTCCGCAGCGCCGTCCGCTAGGGCGTCGGGACGAGGGCGATTCACGCGGGAGAAGCGCTGTCGTGGTTTTGAGCGCTCGTCGTGAGGGAAGGCCGGTCGATCTTGCCGGCGGCGCGCGGATGAGAGACGAAGAACCCCCGTCAGCGAGGGTGCGTGTTGGGCCGAGGAGCGTTCCTGCAGGACGCCGCCACCGTTGGATGGCATTTCCAGGCCATCGTCGGCGCTATACTTTTGTTATCTCCAACCAGAGTCTCCCGGGTTGCCTCGTCAGCCCCGGATCCGGAGTCTGCTATGACCGCCGTGAAACGCTACGCATCCTGGTTGCCCCTCACCGTCTCAACTCTGTTGCTCGTGACTGCAACTGCTTCTGCCTCCGAGGTCACGAAGATCAACGACGAAGCGCTGGCTCCGCTTCGAGGCTCGCTCGTGACGAAGCGAGTCACCCTCGATGCGTTACCTCTCAAGGAAGGACAGCGTCCGGTCATCGACCTCGAAGAGTTTCAGGTCTGGGCTCCAGGGGGCAAGGTGGTCATTCATGGAGAAGACGGGAAGGTCACCGTACAGGCTCCGACACCGTTGCGATTCTTCCGGGGATTGGTTAACGGTGATCCCGAGTCGTTCGCGTACTTCTCGGTCGATCGGGCCGGGCACGTATACGGCCTGGTGGCCACGCGCGAGCACAGGTACGCGATCACCGCGCAGCGGCGTCCTCGTGCGGGCGTGACGCCGCGCACTCGGCCGAACGAGGCGAGTGAGGAACTCTTCGACCACTTCGTCACCGAAGCCACGCCGGCCGACGAGTTTGGTGTCGAACAAGGCTGGACCTGCGATACCGACAAGTACTCTCTTACTGCTGACTTTCTCAATGGAGACGCGCTGCGTGCGCGCTCGGGGCCCGCAGGGCCGGAGCCAGCCGCCCTTACGGGAACCCAGACGTACGGCATCACGGTGGAGGTGGAGACCGATTTCGAGCTCTACACGGCCGCGGGGAGCAATTCGACGACGGTGCAGAACTACGTCACGAACCTGACGGGTGCCGTCTCGACGATCTACAACCGCGATCTCAAGACCAACGTCACGCAGAGCACGGTCAACATCTACACGACATCCAGTGATCCCTGGGCAGCTGTGACGGCTTCAGCCGGGCTGATCGAGCTTGGAGATTATTATCACTCGTCGAAGACCCGAACGACGTCTGCTGTAACTTTGCTCAGCGGCAAGAACACGAACAGCGGAATCGCCTGGGAGGCCGTGATCTGCGCAAATGATTTGGACCAAGGGGTTTGGGCTGGTCCTTATGCGTGGTGCGGGAGTGTGTTTGGGACGGGAACCATCCCGGATCCGAACTCCATCCAGAATGGCGTTCAATACGGTATGCCAAGCGGCTTTCAAAACTACTGGCCACTCACGGAATATGCTCACGAATTGGGCCACAATATGGCTGGCCATCACACGCATTGCGTGGCGATCAGCGACGCAGAGCGAATCGCATCGGGCTTCAGCGATGGCAGTCCCGCCAACAGCACATCGAACTTCGTCGACCACTGCTATGCAGCTGAAGGGGCTGGCTGTTTCAGCGGTACCAGCTACGTAGCCGGCTCGCAAACCACGTTCAAGGGCACGATCATGAGTTACTGCCACAACGTGTTCAGTGGCGGCTTTCCGCAGAGTCGATTCATCTTTGGCGTCGCCGCCGAACCGAGCCACCACGAGCTCGACGACTACATGCTGCGAGCAAGTGGACCACTGACGGGTCTAGGCACCAACATCGTTTCGGGCACGACGGCGACGCTCTCGTCGATCACCGCTCCGGGCTCCGTCGGCGGCAACTCCACGGGAAACGTCGCCTCCGTGACCAACGTAGGTGGCCAGACCTACTCGTGGTCGATCACCGGGGGATCGATCACGGGGGGCGGATCCACGAATTCGGTCACCTTCTCGGCGGGCGCGTCGGGAAGCGTCGTGCTGACGGTGAACGCGGTGAACTCGACGAGATGTTCGCTCCGCGACAGCGTAACTATTCCGATCAGCTCCATCAACGCTCCCACCGGAGTCGTCGCCACAGCAACCACGACGACGAACGTCGTTTTGAGCTGGAACATCGTCGTCGGCGCGACGAACTACAAGGTCCTCCGCAGCAGCAACGGCTCGACCTACGGCCAGGTCGGCAACCCTTCGGAAAACTCGTTCAACGATCCGACGGCGCTCGCGAACACCGCCTATCTCTACAAGGTCCGCGCGAACGACGGCTCGAGCGACTCGGGCGACAGCAACATCGATCTCGCCACGACGGTGATCTTCACCGACCCGTCGCTCACCGTCGGCACCACGCAGGTGAAGGCGGTCCACATCACGCAGCTCCGGACCGCCGTCAACGCGGTGCGAACGCTCGCGTCGTTAGGCGCAGGCAGCTACACCGATCCGACAGTGACCGCGACGTCGACGACGATCAAGCGACTCCACGTCACCGACCTTCGAACCGCGCTCGACGCGGCCCGCTCGGCGCTGGCGCTATCGGCGGTCAGCTACACCGACCCGACCATCACGGCAAGCAGCACGCTGGTCAAGGCAGCGCACGTAAACGATCTTCGCGGAGGGGTGCAGTAGCGAGCGTGCACGCAAATGCGCTCCGGAGGGGCACGGGCGGCGCGATCCGTGCGCGAGGTTCAGCCTTCTACCGCCGCCGCGTCCCCTCACTTCACCGCGTCACGTAGTTCCTGGATGTGCACACCCTTCATGGGCGTCCCGGGCGTAAGCGTCGGATCCGTGAACGTCTGCGTCGGCATCCCGAGCGCGCTGCATGCCTCGTTCAGCCGCGCGCGCAACTCCGTGATGTGAATCGCCTTGATCGGAACACCCACGAGCGTCGGGTCGGTCCACGTCACGGAGGCGAGCCCTGCGGCGTTGCGCATTCTGCCGACCGCATTCCGCAGTTCGACGAGATGGACTCCCCTGGTGACGGTCGTTCCCGCCACGACAGGATCGTCTGTAAAGGAAAGGCTCGACAGCACGGAATCGATGACGCTGAACGGACCGGTACTGGAGTAGTCAAGGTGGTAGGCCCTGACCCGGTATCGATAAAGCTCGGTCGACGCGAGGTTGTAGTTGGTGTAGCTCGTGGAATTGACCCGGGCCAGAGTGGCGAAGCTTCCGTTCGCCGTGCTTCGCGCGATCTCGTAACCGCTCGCGTTTGGAATGGCACTCCAGGTCAGCAGTGCGGAGTTCGGGCCGCTGGCACGCGCGATGAAGTTCGCCGGGCGGGTGAGGACGACGGAGGTCATGCTGTCGGTGTTGTTGTCCGGACTCGTGTCTCCCCCTCCCGAGACCGTGGCGACAGAGGTGGCGGGCGAAGGACAGTTCTCTGCGACACTCACGGCTGCGGACAGCGATGGATAGTACGTTGATCCGCCGAGTGAGTCGCTGCGCGTGCAGGTCGCCGAGGCCGTGTTGCAGCTCCACCCTGTTCCGCTGAGACCCGTGAGCGTAAGCCCGGGTGCGACGGAAAGACTGAAGGTCACGCTGCCCGACGTCGGCTCATCTCCGGCGTTACGTACTTCGGCGTAGAAGGTGACATTCGTCGAGCCGGCTGAGAGGGTAGGGAAGTACGACATCGAAACCACCAGGTCCTGATGCCGCAGAATGCCCGTGTAGTCGCTCCACGAGTTATTGGTCGAGTTGGCGTCGCCCCCTCCCGACAGCTTCGCGACGTTGGTCACGCTCCACGACGTAGTATTCGACACGTCCACCGTCAGCGTGATCGACGGGAACTGGGCTCCGGGAGCGAGGATGTCCCCGCGAGTGCAGGTCGTGCTGGCGACATCGCACGTCCAGCCGCTGCCCGACATGGCCGTCGCGGTCAGGGCGTCAGGCAGCACATCCGTCACCGTGACGGCGCCGCGCGACGGCCGGGTGCCGGCGTTTCTTGCAACGATCGTGTACGTCGCGCCGGTCTGGCCGCCATGGAGCGATCCCGTATGGCTCTTCGTGACGGCGAGGTCGATGCAACTTCCAAGGTATGTGTAGGCGTACCCGTCGGAGCCCATGACGATGTCCTGACTGCCGTCACGGTCGAGATCGGCCACCACCAGACCGCCAGACCCATAGCTGTTCGGCAGCGTCGTATAAGGTAGAAACGAGCCGTCGCCATTGCCCTGGAGATAACCTGATTTGAGTACGATGTCAGCGTCTCCGTCAGAGTTCATGTCTTCGATGACGACCTGGAACGGGGAGTAGGACGGGGCTGGCCACAAGGTGGCTGGCGTCAGCGTTCCATCCCCGCGGCCGAGCATCACACTGACCAGCGATTCGTAGTAATTCGAGGTGCTGCACGACGCGACGAGGTCGAGGTCGCCGTCGTCATCGAGGTCGCTGACGGCAAGCCGTTGGGGCCGCGCGCCGACGCTGTACACCACTGGAGCGTGGAACGTCCCGTCGCCGATTCCTCGCAGCAGCTGCAACGTATCGCCCAGGGCGCTCGAGACGGCGAGGTCGATGATCCGGTCTCCGTCAAAGTCTCCGCTGACGATGTCAGACGGGTTGACCAGAGTCTCGACGTCGAATGGTGCGAACATCGAGCCGTCGCCGGTACCGATGAAGAGCGACAGTTTGGCGCCCGAACCGGGAATGACGGCGACATCGGGGAAGCCGTCGCCGTTGAAGTCGCCGATGGCCATGCGCTGCGGGTCGGAGATGGCTTGAGTGCCGCGCAGTACGAAGCTACCGTCACCCGCGCCGATCAACTCGGACAACGAATCGCTCGAGAAGCTGAGGGCCAGGAGATCGAGCACGCTGTCGCGGTTGAGATCGACCGCGGTCAGGGAGTTGAAGCTGACGGCATCAAAGGACTTCACCGCGGGCTCGAAGTCGCCTGTGCCTCGGCCGATCAGGACCGCGAGGCCTTCGTACGAGGGCGTGCCCACGATGTCGGGAATCGTGTCGCCGTTGAAGTCGCCGACCGCGATGGTGCCCGTCGAGCCTCCGCCGAGCAAAAATGCGACACCCGAGCCGTATTGGTGGCAGGCCGTGCTGCTCCAGACGGCGGTGCGGTTGGCCGCGCTGCTGTTCGCGAGATTGAGCTCGCCCCCGCCGCTCACCGAGGCGAGGTTCAGGACTTCGACAGGTGCACTGGCGGCGACATTCACAGTCAGCGAGATCGGCGGGTAGCTCGCGCCCGAGCCGAGCGCATCGCTCCGGCTGCAGCTCAACGCTCCAAGGTTGCAGTTCCATCCCGAACCGCCGATCGCGGTCGCGGTCAGGCCGGTCGAAAGAGCGTCGGTGACGGTGACCGCTCCGCTCGTGGCGGCTCCGCCTGCGTTCCTGACGTCGATGCTGTACTTCTGTCCGGTTTCGCCCTGGGCGAAGGGATTTGGCCGCGTGATCTCAATGACGAGGTCCGGATCCTGCGTCACCGTCACGACGTCGGCGGTGCTGTCGTTCGTCTTGTCGATCTCGCCTCCACCCGTCACCGTCGCGCCGTTGGTGAGCGTCGCCGGAGCCGCGCTCGCGACGCTTACCGTCAATGTGATGGGCGGGTAGCTCGCTCCCGCGCCCAGGCTGTCGCTCCGCAGGCATGTCAGCGTGTTCAGCGCGCAGTCCCAGCCGGTTCCCGCGATGCTCGTCGCCCAGAGCCCTCGCGGGAGCGCGTCACTGATGCCGACGAGACCGAATGAGGCTGATCCGCCGGCGTTGGAGACAGTGAGAGTAAACGGCTTGCCGATGTCGCCCTGGCGAAACGGATCGGCGTGCGATGACGTGACGACGAGGTCGGGCGCGGGGCAGTTGTTGATCAGGACGCTGACCGCGTTGCTGGTTTCGCTCGAGACCGCGAGCTCGTCCCGTCCGTCGCCGTCGAGGTCGGCGGCTGTGATGCCCACAGGGTGGACGAGCGGCCCGACGACCGAGGCGACGAAGGTTCCGTCCCCGTTGCCGCGCAGGATCGTCACGTCCTCGGAGTCGGCGCCCACGACGGCGAGATCGGGGATGCCGTCGTCGTTGACGTCGGTCGCGACGAGCGACGACGGATTCGTGCCGGTCGCGACGAACGTTGCGCCCGCGAACGTCCCGGCGATGTTTCCGAGCAGGATTGCGACGTCGCCCGAGCCGCTGTTGGCGGTGGCGAGATCCAGCACTCCGTCGCGGTTGACGTCGGCGGCGATCAGCGCGACGGGCGCGGTGCCCGTGGCGACGGTCGATCCCGGCAGGAACGTTGCGTCGCCGTTTCCGCGAAGCAAAGTGATGTCGTTCGATCCGAAGTTCGCGACCGCGAGATCGAGGATCCCGTCGCGATCGAAGTCGGCCGCGATGACCGACCTGGGGGAGTCGCCGCAGGCGACGCTCGTGGCGGCGCCGAAGCTTCCCGAGCCGCTGCCGAGGAGTATCGAGATGTCGTCGGAGCCGGAGTTCGCGACGGCGACGTCGAGCCTCCCGTCGCGGTTGAAGTCGCCAATCGCCGAGGAGCGCGGCGCGCTTCCCGTGGCGTAGGCGACGGCGGGATCGAAGCTGCCGTCGGCGTTTCCGAGGAGGATCGACACGTCGTTCGAGGTCTGGTTCGCGACGGCGAGATCGGACGCGCCGTCGCCGTCGAGGTCGGCGACCTGGACGCTCCGCGGCACGGTGCCGGCGGCGTAGCTCGTCGGGGGCTGGAGCGTTCCGTCGCCTCGCCCGAAAGCGATCGAGACGTTGTTCGAACCGCGGTTCGCGGTGACGACGTCGGTCGCTCCGTCGGCATTGAAGTCGCCGGTCGCGATGCCGTCAGGAATACTGCCGACTGCATACATCGCTCCGGACTCGAGCGAGCCGCAGTTCATCTTGCATGCGCCCAAGTTCCGAAGGATCGTCAGAGAGGTGGCGCCCGCGGGCGCGACGATGAGGTCGGCCGAACCGTTGCGATCGACGTCGGCTGCGACGAGCTGCGACGGAAGCCATCCCGTCTCCCAGACGCTCTGCGAGCCGAACGATCCGTCTGCCTGACCTAACAGCACGGTCACGGTGGAATCGTCTTCGCTCGAGACCGCGAGATCGGGGTGGCCGTCGTCGTCGACGTCGACGATCGCGACGGACGACGGGCCCTTGCCGACGGGGTAGGCGACCGCGGGACGGAACGTTCCGTCGCCGTTGCCGGTCAGTACCGACACGTCGTTCGAGCCGTTGCCGGTCGCCGCGAGGTCGAGGATGCCGTCGCCATCGACGTCTCCGAGCGCCACCGACGAGGTTCTCGTGCCTGCCGGATACGAGACGCCAGGCTGGAAGGTGCCATTGCCGTTTCCGAGAAGCACGACGAGCTGGTTCGCGTTGAACGCCGCGACGGCGAGGTCGGTTCTGCCGTCGTGGTTGAAATCTCCGGCCGCGAGCCAGTGCGGGCCGGAGGCGACGGCAACGCTGACGGGAGCGGCGAAGGAACCGTCACCGAGACCGCGAAGGATCGAGACGCTCGACGAACCGTTGTTCGCGACGGCGAGGTCGACTTGGCCGTCCGCGTCGAAGTCGCCGGTTGCGATTGCGAACGGATTGGAGCCGCTCTGGAACTGCATGGCGGCGGAGAAGCTCCCGTTGCCGAGGCCGAGGTGCACCGACACCTGGCTTCCTCCCGCGTTCGCGATCGCGAGATCGAGCTTGCCGTCCCGGTTGAAATCGGCCGTCGCCACGGCCACGGGGGCGCTGCCGCCGACGAGGTTGGAGCCGATGCTGAACCCTCCGTCGTTGCGCCCGAGCAGGATCAGCGTCGTCGCGCTGTTCGCGGAGACGGAGGCGATGTCCATCGTGCCGTTCCGATCGAAATCTCCGAGCGCGATGCCGGTCGCCTCTCCGTACCAGCTCGGCGAGTAGTAACGGATGAATTTGGGACAGACCGTCACCGGCGGAGACTTCACCACGGTGACGGGGAGAAGCACGGTATGCCCCGCCTGACTGCTCCCCGCGCCGATCATCGCCGTCGCGCTGCTGCCCGCGTAGTACCCCGCGCTTGCGCTCGCGGTCAGGGTGAGCGTCGACGACGTCGTGGCGGGGTTCGGCGTGAACGATGCGGTCACGTAGGGCGGAAGGCTGGACGCCGAGAGTTGCACCGGCTCGCTGAAGCCTCCGGTCGGCGCGATCGCGATCTCGACGCTCACTGATTGACCGGCGATGACGGTCGCGACGGCGGGGTTCGTCGAGAGCGAAAAGTCGGCGCCTGCCGGGACGCCGAGCACCTTCGCGGCGTTGAGCCTGCCTCCGGTGATCGTCTTGCCGGCGAGGGCGGGGATCGGATCGACTCCGGAGAGAATCGCCTGCTTCACCTCGGCCGTGGTGAGGGTCGGGCTCTTCGAAAGCAGGAGCGCGGCGACGCCGGAAACGTGAGGCGCCGCCATCGACGTCCCGCTCAGGGACGTGTAGCCGCCGTAGGAATAGGTCGAGACGATGTTGGCTCCCGGGGCTCCGAGGTGGACGGTGTTGGGGCCGTAATTCGAAAACGCCGCGAGCCGGTCGCGATAGTCGGTCGCCGCGACCGTGATCACGTTAGGCGACGCGTAGCCCGCCGGATAGGTCGGCCAGGATTCGATGTTGATGCTGTCGTTGCCCGCGGATGCGACGAAGAGGATGTCGTGCTCGTTCGCCTTGAGGATCTCGTCGAGCAGCGCCTTCGAGAACGCCTCTCCGCCCCAGCTGTTGTTGAGGACGCGAACGTTCACGCCTTCGATCTTCGCCTGGATCGCGAAGTCGATCGCGGCGATCGCGTCGGCGATCCAGCCGCCGTCGGCGTTCATGAACTTGAGCGGCATGATCGTCGTGGTCCAGTTCACGCCGGTCACCCCGAGTGCGTTGTTGCCGACCGCTCCGATCGTCCCGGCGACATGCGTCCCGTGGAAGCTGTCGAACGGTTTCGGGTCGCAGGTCCGGGTGATGGCGTCGAATCCGTGCGTGCCGGCGGCGCAGTTCGGGTCTCCGACGCCTCCGGGGTTGGACCAGATGTTCGCCGCCAGGTCGGGATGCGTGTAGTCGACGCCCGTGTCGACGACGCCGACGACGATGCCGGCCGAGCCGGTCGTCACGTCCCAGGCTGCTTCGGCGTTGATGTCGATCCCTGCGATGCCAGTCTCGTAGTAGCCGACGAGTTGACCCGTGTTGCGGAGCGCCCAGAGCTCGGAGTACTTCGTGTCGGCTGGAACCGCATTGCGGCGGATGATGTAGTTAGGCTCGACGTAGACGACGTTCGGGTTGTGCTCGAGCGCCCTGACGAGTGCCTCGGTGTTCTTCGAGCGCGAGCGGAATCGCCTGATCGTTCCCGACGTGACCTCCGCGAGCTTGTCGTCCTTGTCGATGTCGGCGCCTTGATGCGCAGCCGCGACTGCGGACGCCGGAGTCCCCGGCCGGAACTTCACGATCACCTCGCCAGGGGCCGATTCACCGGTCGGTTTGGCCGCCGCGGCGAGGGCCGTCCAGGGCATGAGGACGAGCCCGATGACGGAGAAACGAACCAGTGCCTTCAAGGTGTGGCGCATCGCGATTTTCAACTTTCTCCGGCGTGGAAGCAGTTCCGGATTCCGTAGTCATTCGGCCCGGAGCTCACGCGTAAAGGAACTGGATCGCGCCTGCTGGTTCGAAACGGGATCCTGCGGGGGTCGGGGCCGCCGACATTACAGACGAACTGCGCGCCAAATTCCGGTGACGCGAGTCACCTGGGAGTGAAGCAACGCCTGCGGCCGGGCTGGCTGGAGACGACGCCCGCGATCGGGGTGTCCGTACGCGCGGCCCGAGGCGCTGACTTCGTTGAGCTTCTCGCTGCTGGTCACGACGATCGTTCCGGGCGAACGCTCGTCGGCGCTCGGCACCCACTCCGCCACGTCCTGGTACTTCGCGGAGGGGTGCAGTAGGTCACCTCGCGCAAAATCTCGAGTCGAGCCGGGGGGGCGGTTTGTCCGGCCGTCAGGCTCCTACGCCTTCTCGTCCTCCGTGATCGTCAGGGTTGTTGCGGCGGGCGTGGAGAACGGCTTTCCCGTCAGTTTTTCCAGTAGGGCGACGCCGAAGAATCCGTCCATCACGCCACCCTTATCGCTCCCGCCGCCGATGACGAGGTTCTCCGGAATCAGTTTCAGGTGATTGGCTGCGATCTTTTCGACGACGCGGATCTGACCGAAGATCTCCTTGCTCATCGCCGCGACTTCCAGCTTGTAGGCCTCGGCGGTCGACTTGCCTTTGGCGAGGATGACTCCCGCTTCCGCGGTTCCGACCTTCGTCGTCGCTTCGGCATTGGCTTCCGCGTTCACCTTGGTGGCCGCGGCGTTTGCGCGTGCCGTGATCTCGACCGCTTCCGCGGCGCCCGACGCGTGAAGAATCGCCGCCTGCTTCGAGCCTTCGGCTGCCTTGACCGTGCCTTCCGCGATGTTCTTCTGGATCTCGACGTTTCGCTCCGACTCGACGACCTTGACCTGCATCGCGGCCTGGGCCTTCGCATTCTCGAGCGTCCGCCGCTCGTCCTGCGCTTCCTTCTGCATCGCGAAGGTCTTCTTCTCCTGCTCGGCGATCTGGCGGTCGGTGACCGTCTTCGTCAGCTCGGCCGGTAGGACGACGTCGGCGATCAACGTGTCCTTCGAATCGATGTGATGGACCTTGAGCACGGAGTCGATGTGCGCCTTTGCCGTCGCCTGCAATTCCTTGCGCTGCGTGTAGAGGTCGAGCGCCTTGATGTACTGGGCGGCATTGCGGAAGTGCGAGCTGATCGCCGGCTCGAGGACCTGCGAGATCATGTTCTTCACGGAACCGAGGTTCGCGATCACCTTCGGCGCGTTCTTGACCGGGATGTGGATGATCACGCTGACGTCCATGTTGACGTTGAACGCGTCGGCGGTGCGGAGCGTGATCGTCTTCAGGTTCGAGTCGAGCTCGTGCGCGCTCGATCGATTGTCGGCCCAGTTGAGCAGGATCTGCGTCGTCGGCACGATGTCGACCTTGCAGATCTTCGTGTTGAGCGGGTGTTTGCCCGGCTGCAGCGGATCGGCCCAGATGCCCTTGCTCCCGTTGGCGACGATCTTGGCGTTCACGGCGTCGTCGGTCGTGTCCGCTCCTTCCGGGCCGACGTAGCTCGTGACGACGCCGCAGTACCCGATGTCGACGCGAATCATGTCGACCTTCTCGATCGTCGCGAACCAGGGATTGATCGCGTAGTTGCCGGCGCGGAGCACCGGGATCTGGAGACCCTTCTGTCCGCCTCCCTTGAGGAAGGCGTCGGGGTCCTGGAAGTTGTTGTGCACGCCGAGTGGCAGCTCCTCCGCGGCGATCTTCGACGGATCGACGATCGGCTTGCCTTCGTTGATCGTTACGATGCCGACCTGGTCGGCGTCGATGTGCGTCCAGTCGACGATGTCGATGACCTTGAAGAGCGCCGGATTGAGGCGATAGCGCCCCGGCATGAGCACGTCGAGCTGACGTCCCTTTTCTCCACCGCACCTGATGAAGGCCTCACCATCGAAGAAGTTCTTGTGGCCGTCCACCTTGGCGGCGAGGAGGCGCCCCTCGGGGATCCTCGCTCCATCGGTGGCTTCCACGAGGCCGACCTTGCCGCCGGGGATTTCGGTCATCGGCCGCTTCTCGACTTTGAAGAGAATCGTATTGACCCGGTAGAGGCCGGGAACGAGGAAGAAGAGTTGAGGCCCCTTCTGGCCTCCGTTCTTGATGAAGGCCTCGGCGTTCTGGAAGCTGTCGCACTCAACGGGAGAGCCGAAGTTGCCCCCTTCACGCGACACCGGCTTTCCGGCGATCGATTCGACGTAGCCGACCTCGTTGTCTTCGATCATGACGGCCGGGACGATGGCGACCTCGAACAGGTGCGGGTTGATCTTGTACTCGCCGTCGGGGAGGATCGCGAGCTGCGGTCCCTTTTCGCCGCCGCCGCTCAGAAACTTCTCCCCGTCCTGGAAGAGATCGCAGACGATCGGCCTGGCCATGATGGCGCCCGATGGCATCGGCGCGCCGGTGATCGCCCGCACGACTCCGACGTGGTTAGGCTTGATGACCAGGAACGGATGCTTCTTGGTCTTGTAGATGAACGGGGCGAGAAGGTGGAAGCCGGGCCCGAGTACGCGCGCCTGCACGCCGACCTCGTTGCGGAGCGCGACGGTGCGCCCGTCCGGCATCTGCCTGCCGAACCAGCGCCGCTCCACGGTGATGATCTGATCGCCCTTTGCGATGGTGAACGAATTGAGGAGCATCACGAGCACGACGATCGCCAGGAGTATCTGGGCGACGCCTCCGGTCAGGAACGGCACGACGGATTCCAGCATTACTTCCCCTTTCGTTTGACGGCCAGGATCGCAGCAGGCCTTACGTTATCGCATTCCGCTGGATCTCTCACCTCTCAGCGTCGCGACGGGGAATCGTGAAATCCGGCGGCGCTAAGTCGCTCCTAGAACTTGGGCCGATCCGCCGGGCTTGCGGGACTCTTTGGGTCTGGCAGTACAGGTGGGAACGAGATCACGTCGATCTCGTCGGCGTAGTAGCGGTCGTCGCGGTACCAGCCCTTGATGACGATCTCCGCTCCGGTGATCTCTTCCCAGGAGCGGAGGTTCTTACCCCCGCCGCTGTTGGTGAAGATCGTCTGCTCGTCGATCCAGACCGCCGCGGCGACGGAACGCTTCGCGCCGTCGACGGTTCTGGTCTGGACGCGGAGTGTCCCGAAGTTCGAATCGATGCTCCTCACGACGGCGCGCACGGTCGAAGGCTTGTCGGGCTCTCCGCCGAGAGGGTTGAGGATCTCCACTCGATCTGCGCTGCTGCAACCCTGCAGCGCGAGGGTGATGAGGAGGGCGAAGAGCGGGTTTCTCATGATGGCTCCCTCGACGGAGTATGCGGCCAGCCGCCCGGTGCGGCGCGGCTGCAGAATCATGGTTCCCGCGGCGTCCCGTGGGCGACCTAACCTCGACGGCCGGTCCGCAACGAGGCGTTTCGACGATTGTACCAGCGGCAGGGCCCGTGCCGTGCCGCGTCGCCGACGGTCACCGGACGAGCCAGTCACCCGTTGCACGCCGTCGTCGGTGACGGGGAGCATGCCGAACGTGTGCGCAACTACGTCGGCGGCGACGGGCTGGGACCTGGGACGGTGCGTGCGATCGTGTTCGACCGTCACGGGCGCGCGTGGATCGGCCGGCAGAGCCAGGGGGCGCGAGCGTCTCCGCCCCCCGTGCTCGCGTGCAGCATAGGCGGTGAGGCCTGGCGCGCCGTGTACACCCCCGACCGACACGGAAGCTGCCACGCAGCCGCTGGTATCATGCGCGCGAAATGCGACGAACGAATCAGCCTGCGATCGTCTCCTGCGTGATGCTGCTCCTCGGTTTGATCTGTTACGACGAGACCGAGTCGGCGGCCGCCACGCTCAAGGATCAGCGCATGGCGATGGGCTCGCGTTTCGAGATCACCGCCGTGCACCCCGATGCGAAACAATGCCAGGCGGCAATCGACGCGGCCTACGCCGAGATCGAACGGATCGAGGCGGTGATCTCCGAGTGGCGCGAGACCTCGACGGTCAGCGAGATCAATCGCAATGCGGGAGTCGAACCGGTCGTCGTGTCGCGCGAGCTCTTCAACCTCACGCGGCGGTCGTTGCGCGTCTCGAGTCTCACCGATGGCGCATTCGACATTACCTTCCACACCGTCGGCCGCCTCTGGAACTTCAAATCGCGGACGTCTCCGATTCCTGACGACGCGTCGATCAAGCGGGCCTTGAAGGACACCGGCTATCAGCACGTCATTCTCGACGAGTCCAGGCTCACGATCTATCTCGATCGCAAGGAGACCCGCATCGGCTACGGGGGCATCGGTCAGGGTTACGGTGCGAATCGAGCAGTGTTCGTCCTGAAGGAGTACGGGGTCACCGGGGGCGTGGTCAACGGCAGCGGCGACCTCGTTCTGTTCGGCAAACAGGAGAACGGCAAACCGTGGCGAGTAGGCATCGCGAATCCGCTCGACAGGAACAAGGTTTTCGCCTGGCTCGATGCGACCGAGCAGGCGGTGGTGACGTCGGGTGACTACGAGAACTACATCGAGTTCGAGGGGAAGCGATACTCGCACATCCTCGATCCCCGGACCGGCTATCCGGCCAGGGAAGTGCGCAGCGTCACGATCGTGTGTGCGGATGGGGAATTGGCGGACGCTCTCGCCACCGGTGTGTCAGTATTGGGCGTCGATGCGGGGCTGAAGCTGATCAATCGGCTTCGCGGTGTCGAGGCGATGCTCGTGGACGAGAGTGGAGCGGTCCATTTCTCGGACGGTCTCGAGGCGATGTTGACGAAGACAGGTGTCGAGAAATGAAACGTGGTGCCCTGATCATTCTGCTTCTCGGTAGCCTGGCGGGACTGACCGGCTGCGCGACGGTACAGCCGTGGGAACGCGGCACGCTCAGCTCCGAATCGATGAAGCTCGACGACTGCCGGACGCATCGCTTCGAGCGGAACGTCGAGGTCTATCGCGAGGGAGCCGTTGGCGGCAACGGCGGCAAGTCGGGCGGGGGCTGCGGATGCAGCTGAGAGCTCTGGCTTCGCGGCTGCTTGCAGGCGCTCTCGTCTCCGTCGGCCCGGCGCTGTTAGGTCAGGCCGAGCCCGAGGGGCGTTTCGATGCCGACATTCTCTTCAGTTACTACAGTCAGGATGGCGACCACTCTCCGGTGACCGGGGGAATCGGCACCGAGGAGCTCGAAGTCGTCTCTCCCGTAGTCGTCCTCGCCTGGCGCGTCGACGAGAAGATGACCCTGACCGCCGACATCGGCATCGATCAGATCTCCTCGGCGTCGATCGGAAACATCCAGATGGAGCTGGGCGGCGCCAGCATTCCGGCGAGTGACACCCGAACCTTCGGCACGTTCAAGGCGAAGAGGAAGTTCGGCAACCAGACGTTAGGCCTCACGCTGGGCGCCGCGAGCGAGTACGACTACGAGTCGTTCTCGTACGGGCTCGACTGGGCGATCGACCTGAATCAGGCGAACACCGGGATCGCAGCGGCCATCCGGCGCTACGACGACGCGATCGACCTCATCGGAATCGACGGTTATGGCTCGCAGGGCCCGGGAGTGCCGCGCACCGAAGGGAAAGGCGACCGTACGACGACGGATGCGGTATTCACTCTCTCGCAGACGCTCGGACGCCGGACGGCCGGATCTCTCGAGCTGTTCATGAGCCAGCAGGAAGGCGTCCTCTCGACGCCGTACCATGAAGTGATTCTGATCTCGGACTCGCCGCTCTACCCGGACGGGAAGCACGTGGCCGAGAGGCTTCCGGACAGCCGGGATCGAAAGGCGCTCGGAGTGAGGCTGAACCACGGCTTCACAGACGGATTCGTGCTGCGCACGGGGTATCGGTATTACGAGGACGACTGGGGCATCGCCTCGCACACGATCGATCTGGAAACGCACTTCAGGCTGCCGACGGATCGCGAGATGTGGCTCTATCCGATCCTGCGTTACCACACGCAGACCGGCGCCGACTACTTCGGCCTGCCGCTCACCTTCACCGGTGCCGAGGACTACTACTCGTCCGACTACGACCTCTCGGAATTCTCGTCGGACAAGTACGGCCTCGGCTGGAATCTATTCACGCTTCCGAACGAGAGCTGGCTCCGGTACGTCGATCGGTTCGAAGTGCGCGGGACCTTCTACGACCGTGACGACGGGCTCTCGGGATTCACGACCTCGTTCTCGTTCGGATCGACATTCTGATGCGACGCGCCATCCTGATTCTCGCTCTTCTGGTCGCGCTGCCGAGCTCCGCCGTGCTGGCTGCGGAGACGGACCAGCGTGGAGCCGCGCATGAGTGGAAGGGCCCGTCTTCGGGTTACACCGTGATCGATTTCGCCGCTGCCTGGTGTCGCCCCTGCTGGGACGTGCTTCCACGTCTCGAAGCGTTCGCAGGGAGCCATCCCGCGATTCGCGTGCTGGTCGTGAGCGTCGACGACACGGTCAAGGGCCGTGACGCGCTCGTGGAGAAGCTGAAGCTCACCATCCCCGTCGTCTGGGACGAGAAGCATCGCATCGCCGAGCACTATCGCCCCGTGGGCATGCCCTCGACCTTCGTGCTCGACCCCGCGGGAACGATCGTCTACTCGCACGTGGGCTCGGGGATGAAGGAGTGGAACGCGATGTTGGCGTTCCTCGAGAACGCGACGAAGCGTTGATCGCGCCTGCGCGAGTTTCGCCGCGAGCCGCGAGCGCGACGCCGTTTTCTTCTACGGCTCACTTCGGCTCGCTTCGACAATTCGAGAACTGTTAGGCGCGGATTCATCGCGCATGCCGCGAGAGTTGACCTCGTTCGTTCGTCACTCCGCCCACGGCTCGCCCGGCGGGAAGCCGAAGTTCATGCGGATCGTGGCGTACTCCGCGTCGATCATGCCGCTCGCGGTGCGGATCGTGAGCGGCGGCTCGACGACAGGACGCCATGAGCCTCCGGCACCGAACGCTCCCGGAAGGTCGGCGATCCTCGCTGCTGCGAAGAGCGAGAGCATCGGCGGCTCGCCTTCCTTGAAGATGACGTCGCGCCGGCGCAGGGCCACGAGCGCGCTGGAGCGGAGCGCCTCCTCCGCCCGTTCGCGCTGCGCGAAGGGAAAGACGAAGGCGAAGATGCCGCCCGGGGCGAGGATGCGCGCGGCCGTCGCCGCGTAGTCGGCAACGGTCCCTCGCATCTCGACGCGCGCGGGAACCGCCTGCGGATGCGCCGCCTTCGAGGCGGTGCCTTCCGGAAAATAGGGAGGCGACCCCGTGACCAGATCGAACGGAGGTTCGCCCTCGAAGAGCGCGGGATCGCGCAAGTCACCCTCGAGAAGGCGGTATCGCTCCGCGAGTCCGTTGTACTCGACGCTCTTTCTCGCGAGGCCAATCGAAACCGGCTGCGCCTCGACCGTCACCATCCTCGCGCCGGGCAGCCGCCACGCGACGATCATCGCGACCGAGCCGATGCCCGAGCCGAGATCGGCGGCGCGATCGACTCGGGGCGCCCACTGCGTCCCGTACCACGCGGTCAGCACGTCGTCAGTCGAGAAGCGGTGACCGCGTGCGAGCTGGAAGATGCGGAAATGCCCGGCGATATAGTCGAGCGTCTCACCCTCGAGCGGCTCGATTCCACCGGGAGGCAGCGGGCCGGGACGGGCCCAGCCGCGGAATCGATGGCCGTCAGTTGCATCGGATTGAACGGGAGGAGTCACGGGCGAAGTATGCAGCATTCTCGACGACCGGACGCTCACGCGTCCGGCTACACATCTCTCGCATCGCTGTCGCGACGCTTGAGGCCTCACGGCCTCCGTGCGGCGTGTCCTGAGTCAAATTCAAATCGACACCGCACAGGATCCGCTCTAACTTTCACGAATCAGGCCACTTCCGAACTAGAGATCCGAATTGAACCGGACAGCAGCGATCCGTACGTTGGGCGGGCGGAGCTCTCTGAGCGCCCGCTCGCTCCGCGAGAGTCGCAACGCTCGCCGCGGCGCCACAAAGGGCTATCGGACATCACGCGAGTGATCGCCGCCACGTTTCCTCCTCGCCCCAGGCGATATGCTCTCCCTGCGGTCGTCCGCGCGCCCCGGAATGGTTCCGGCACGAGCAGTCCGGCGTCAGGGAGGACCTTTACAGCACGGACTCGACACGGCCGGACGCCGCGCGGAGAGGGGCGGGACGATGGTTCCCCCTGGCCGCGACGCCGGCAGCGGAAGAAAAGCATGAACGTACTCGTCCTCAACTGCGGATCCTCCTCTCTCAAGTTTGCGGTCATTGATCCCGATGTCCCGACCGAGCACGTGTCGGGCATCGCACAGCGGCTCGGCTCCCCCGAGGCCTCGCTCGACGTCAAGCGGAACGGCGCGAAGAGCTCGCGCCCGATTCCGGGAGCGCTTCACGACGAGGCGCTCCACGCCGTCGTCGACGTTCTTCGTGACCTCGGCCTCGCGGACGGACTCCTCGCGGTCGGCCACCGTGTCGTCCATGGCGGCGCGAAGTTCGCCGGCTCGATGGCGATCACTCCCGAGGTCATCGCGATGGTCGAGGAGTGCATCCCGCTCGGGCCGCTCCACAATCCGCCTAACCTCGTCGGCATCCGCATCGCGCAGAAGCTCTTTCCGGAGCTCCTGCAGGTCGGCGTGTTCGACACGGCGTTCCATCAGACGATGCCGCCCGTCGCCTACACCTACCCGGTGCCGACCGAGTGGCTCGAGAAGCACGGCGTCCGGCGCTACGGATTCCACGGCACGAGCCACCGCTTCGTCGCGCGCGACGCGCTCCGCCTTACCGGGCTGCCGGCCGACGACCATGCGATCGTTACCGCGCATCTCGGGAACGGCTGCTCCGCCGCCGCGGTTCGCAATGGCAGGAGCGTCGACACGACCATGGGGCTGACGCCGCTCGAGGGACTGATGATGGGAACGCGAAGCGGCTCGATCGATCCGGCGATCATCGGCCACGTTGCCGATGCGACGGGGAAGAGCGCGAAGGAGATCCTCGACGTCCTCAACAAGAAGTCGGGCCTTCTTGGAGTCTCGGGCATCTCGAACGACATGAGAACCGTCGAGGAAGCCGCCGCGAACGGCAACGAGAGGGCGGGCCTCGCGCTCGAGCTCTTCTGCTACGTGCTGGCGAAGTCGATCGCTTCGCTCGTCGTCCCGCTCGGCCGGCTCGACGCGCTCGTCTTCACGGGCGGAATCGGCGAGAACTCGACGACGGTCCGGGCGAAGACGATCGAGAGGCTCGGATTCCTCGGCCTTACGCTCGACCCCGCGGCGAACGCCACGCACGGACGCGGGCAGAATGGACGCATCACAACGACCACGCGACCTCAGGCTCTCGTCGTTCCGACGAACGAGGAGCTGATGATCGCCGAGGATGCCGAGCGGATCGCGCGCGGCGTCTGAGCTGGAAGGAAAGGAACACCATCATGCGCACTACCGTCATCGTCGCTCCTGCCGGGCGTGGCGTCGGCATCACCACCGCCTGCCTCGGCATCGTCCGCGCGCTCGACCGCGAAGGCATCCGCGTCGGCTTTGCAAAGCCGGTCGCAAATCGCGAGCCCGACCACACCATCCCTTTGCTCTCGTTAGGCGCGCACTTCGCCATTCCGCCCGCGGTACCGCGTGGCGAGGCCGAAGCGCTGCTCGCCGCGGGTGACGACCAGACGCTGATGGAGCGCGTCGTCGCCATCGCCGACAAGGCGGGCGAGGACGTCGACGTGCTGATCATCCAGGGGATGCACCCCGAGATGGGCATGGTGCACTCCTCGCGCGTGAACGCGCTGATGCTCAAGGCTCTCGATGCCGATCTCGTGCTCGTCGCCGCGCCGGCCGCCGATCAGACGCCGGCAGAGGTCGCCGAGACGATCGCGATCGCGGCGCGCGGCTACGGCGCGCTCTCGGACGGGCGCGTGGTGGGCGCCATCCTGAACCGGGTGTGCGAGAAGAAGGGAGACGCGAGCGAGCTCGACGGCGACTCCTTCGGCCCCGGCTCCGCCGGCTGCTCGGGTTGCGCGGTCCCCGGACTCTCCGCGGAGCGAAAGAAGGAGTTCACGGATGCACTCGACGCCGAGGGACTCCGCGCCATCGCGATCGTTCCGTGCAACTCCGATCTCATGGCGATGCGCGTCAAGGACATCGGCGACGCGCTCAATGCGCAGGTTCTCTACCCGGGCGAAGCGCGGACCCGACGCGTCAAGGATGTGGCCGTATGCGCGATGACCGTCGCGAATGCGCTCCGCGGGTTGAAGCCCGGAACGCTCGTGATCACTCCGGGCGACCGCGCCGACATCCTCCTGGCGGCCGCGCTCACGGTTCAAAGTGGAACGCCTCTCGCGGGTGTCCTTCTGACGGGAGGGCTCGCTCCCGACCGTCGCATCCTCGACCTCTGCCGGAAAGTCTTCGACGCAGGGCTCCCGCTCCTCCAGGTGCAGGCCTCGAGCTACCGGGCGGCGACGCAGGTCGCCTCGATGAACTCGACCATCCCGGTCGACGACGCCGACCGGGTTGAGCGGACGATGAGCTTCGTCGCCGACCACGTCGATCTCGTCTGGGCGCGAGCCTTCGAGAAGCCGGCGCGCGCACCGCGCCTTTCGCCGCCGGCGTTCCGGCACCGTCTCGTGGAGACGGCGCGCGCGGACCAGAAGCGCATCGTCCTCCCCGAGGGGGCCGAGCCGCGGACCGTGGTGGCGGCGTCAATCGTGGCCGCGCGGCGTATCGCGCATTGCGTTCTTCTCGGGAACCCCGAGGAGATTCACGACGTGGCCGGGCGGCAGGGAATCATCCTGCCGCCATCGGTGGAGATCATCAACCCGACCGAAGTCGCCCACCGTTACATCGCGCCGCTCGTCGAGCGCCGTGCGTCCAAGGGGATGACCGTCGAGCGCGCGGAGGTCGAGCTGCAGGACAACATCATGATCGGCACGATGATGATGGTGTTAGGCGAAGCCGACGGCCTCGTGTCGGGTGCGATCCACACGACGGCTCACACGATCCGGCCCGCGCTGCAGATCATCAAGACCGTTCCGGGATGCAGCCTCGTCTCGAGCATCTTCTTCATGTGTCTGCCCGACCAGGTGCTCGTCTTCGGCGACTGCGCCGTCAACCCTAACCCGACCGCCTCGGAGCTCGCCGACATCGCGATCCAGAGCGCCGACTCCGCGATCGCGTTCGGCGTCCCGCCGCGCATTGCGATGCTCTCGTACTCGACCGGCGCAAGCGGAACGGGAGAGGACGTCGACAAGGTCGTCGAGGCGACGCGCATCGCGCGCTCGCTTCGTCCCGAGCTCCTCATCGACGGGCCGCTCCAGTACGACGCGGCGATCATGCCCGACGTCGCGCGCCTCAAGGCGCCGAAGTCGGAGGTCGCAGGGAAGGCGACGGTCTTCATCTTCCCCGACCTCAACAGCGGAAACGTCACCTACAAGGCGGTGCAGCGCTCGGCGAATGTCGTAAGCATCGGCCCGATGCTGCAGGGTCTCGCCAAGCCGGTGAACGATCTCTCGCGCGGCTGCCTCGTCGAGGACATCGTCTTCACGATCAACCTCACGGCGATTCAGGCGCAGCAGGTCGCGAGGCTGAAGGCGAATGCGATGGTGATGGTCTGACCGGGGAGTGAGGCTCCCTGAAAGGCGGAACGGTTCGGAGCGGGGTGACGCGCGCCGGTACCGCTGGGGTCAGGTCTCGAGAGAGTGGCACGGCGGTACGGATCGAGGCCCGACCATCGGGGTGACCCGGTCAGGTCCACACGCCTAACGACGAGTGACCGGCTCGTGGTAGAGTTGCCCTTTCCGACAATTGACCGCGGGCCCGAAATGCCCGATGGCAGGAAGCGGCCGGTTCGCACGGAGGCGCACGAATGATCATCCCGCCGGGATTCAATACGGTGGCTCCCTACTTCTTCGTTCGTGATGCTGAGCGATTCGTCGCCTTCCTCGTCGACGGGCTTGGCGGCATCGAGACCGTGAGGTCGTTGCGTCCCGACGGGCGGATCGCGAACGTTCAGGTGAGGTTAGGGACGTCGACCGTGATGGTCAGCGAGGCGTCCGAGCAGTTCCCGGCGATGGCAGCGGCGCACTACCTCTACGTGGAAGACGCGGACGCGGCGATGAAGCGCTGCCTCGAGCATGGTGCGACGCTCGAAATGCCCGTCGGCGACATGCCGTACGACGAGCGGCAGGGAGGTGTCCGCGATCCGGGAGGGAACATCTGGTGGATCTCGCAACGCCTCGTCGAGGGCCCGTACCTGCCCTGACGCGGCACAGCCCCGCCGCTTCACGCCGCCTCGTATCTCGATACTATCCAGTCGTCCTGGTCTATGGGAAAGCAAGCAATCGAGCTGCCTGTCGTGCGACGCAGCGGCCGGTGGACCGGGAAGATCTATGGCTTGGGCGCGGGTGGTGGCAGGTCACGGGCGGGGCAGACCGAATCGAAGCCGGTCTTGTTGTGCGTCCCATCGCAGAACGGTTTGTTCGCGGACTGACCGCAGCGGCAGAGCGAGACGACAGTCCTCCCGCCGAGACCGAACGGTGTGCCGTCCTGATCCACGATCGTGATGTCGCCCTCGAGGCGGAGCGGTCCGTTGTTCTTCACGATGACTTTGAACTCTGACATTCGGTCTCCTTCGTACGGCTGAGGCAACGCGATCCCGACTCGCGCGGAATGCGGCCATCTTCTCACACGGACGCGGCTCCGCTCCGCGGCGAGGAGCGCAGGGTCAGCGGGACGGAGTCAGAGCCTCACTGTTCGCCACTTCCTCCTGACTGAAGATGGGTCGGAATCTACCAGCCGTAGAGTTCAGCGCGGGGAGGGCCTCCTTCGTCCCACCGTGAGGGAGGGCCAGCGATCGGTCCGGAGAAAACCGAAGCGCTGACCCCGGATTTCATCGAACGCGAGTGTCCCAGAGTACAGAAGAGTGAAGCTCACGAGCGAAGCTCCGACCACACCTCCCGAGGCGTCAGCGGCGGACGGGCCTGCGGCGTGCGGGAGGAAAGCCAGGGCGGAACGTGTCGATGAGCTGCGCCTGGATGCCCGTTGCTCCGAAGTAGGGCGAGACGTCGATGTTTCGCGCGGCTACCGCGAGCAGTACTCCCGAGGCACTGACCGCGGATGGAAGGGCGATGCCGTCCATCGTCTGAATCGCACGCTGGCCTCCGTCGGGCGCGAACCGTTGCAGCTCGAGGATGCTGCCGTCGCCATGGTCCGAAGCGACGAGGTACTCGCCCGATGCTGCCAGGGCCTTCGAAGGCACGCCGGGTTCCGACGCGATCGCGAGCGTCCGGAGCACGTTTGCGGACGACTCCTCGATGATGGCCGCGCGGCCTGACGGAAAGGCGGCGAGGTACGTGCCTCCCGCCGCGGCGGCCGACGTCGCGGGAAGTTCGTCGAACGCACGCATCGGCCCGCGCGCGGCTCCGTTCCGGGTGAGGAGCTGCCCGCGCGCCGCCTCGCTCGAATCGCAGGGCGGGAATCCGCAGTGCGTTAGGCGACTCTCCGTGAACGCGACGAGGAAGCCGTCGCTCCCGGCGGCGACGACCGGGCTCCAGAACGAGATGGAGTCCTGCCCTTCCTCGCGAGGAGGAGGTGAAACGGGGAACGAACTGGTCGTCGTGCCGTCCGCGTTGAGCAGCGTCGCGTGAACGGCGCCCGAAGACCACGCCACGAGCGTCACGCCGTCGCGGCCCGCCAGTGTCGGCGTGATTCCCTGCGCGAACGTGTCGGTCGCCACCGCCAGGGGTGTGACGTCGACGATCGTCCCGTCGCGCCGCACGCGCCTCGCCACGATCGAGGAGCCCGCGCCCCAGGCGACGACGTAGTCGATGCCGTTGAACGCGACGGCCGGCCGGCCCAGGTATCGAAAGGCGGAGGTCAGCGTGACCGCGGGTGTGGCGGGTGTTCCGTCCGCCGCGAGCGTCAAGCAGCGGATCTCCTCTCGGTCGGCGGTCTGCTCGTGCCAGGCGACGAGCCAGCCGTTGCCGTCGCTCGCGGCCACTGGCCAGGCCTGGTTTGCGGCGGAGATGGAGATCCGGAGGTCGATCGCCGCGAGGTCAGGCCGCGACAGCGACCCGGTCGTCGGCAGCACGACGCCGAGGAGCTCGTTCATGCCGTAGTCGCCCTGCTGAAAGAACAGGAGATGCCGGTGGCCGGAGCTGCGCAGGGCGAGCGGAATCTCCAGGCCCGGCCGCACGACGACCGGGACGAATCCGTCGATCGTCGTCGCGCCCGTCGCCGTGAAGCGCGCCGCGTAGACGTCGAGATCGTCCGTGTTGCTGCCCTGCCACTGTCCCGCGGACATCACCGCGCTGTACTCGCCGTCCGCCCACTGCGCGTCGATCGAGACGATCGATTTCCATCCATGCGAATCGTGCTGCTGCCACGGCGAGAGGGAGTTGTCGCGCCCGATGACGACGCTCTTCAATTCCGGCAGCTGACCATAAGCGGACCCTTCCCAGACGATGAGAACGCTGCTGCCGTCCGTGGCTGCAGCCGCGTGTGTTGGCCTGTAGTCGCCCGCGGTCGTGCCTCGGCTCGCCTCGATCACGACCGGCCCGCCCGAGGCGTCGCCCGAGGGCGAGAATCGACTCAAGGACATGCCGCTCCACCCGAGAGTGACGACGGCGAAGCTCCCGTCCGCGAGGGTCACGGCGCGGAGGCCAAAGGCGTCGCCTGGGGGGCTCAGGGGCGTCGATCGAACGACTCCGCCGGAACGATCGATGACGTGGAGTGCCTCGGCGCCGACCACGTTCCCCAGGGCGAGGGTGACGATGCCGTTCGTCGCGATCGGCGTCGCGTTGACGGCCAGAGTCTTCAAGCCGATCGCAATTCCGTTCGCGTCGATCCGGGCAGTGCGCGCGAGCGATGGATAGCCGTTGAGCCACCAGACCTCGAACGACCCGTCCACGAACTGAACCGTGGGAGCAATCGTTCCTAGCGCATCGCGAAGCACCAGTCGCGCGGGGCCGGTGGGCTGGCCGTCGCGATCGAGCGCGACTCCGAAGATCGCGTCGAAGCCGACCCTCCACGCGGCGAATCCCCCATCGGGCCCGAACGCGACGGACATCAGCGACGAGATCCCCGCCATCGGCCCCGACGCCGGCGGCGCGACAGGGCGAACCTCTCCCGCA
This sequence comes from Thermoanaerobaculia bacterium, assembly GCA_041671505.1. Lineage (GTDB taxonomy): Bacteria > Acidobacteriota > Thermoanaerobaculia > Gp7-AA8 > Gp7-AA8 > JACPDH01. Next base: position 28,730 of record JBAZBK010000009.1, read on the forward strand.
GAAGCCGGAAACGCGCAGGCGAGCAGCAGAACGACGACGGCTCCGACAGCTCTTTGGAGCCTCGATGCGTTGCGGAGATGCGCGGGGAAGGGCTGGCGGCTCACGGTCGCACTATAGGGCGAATGCCTGCGCATGGGAAACGCGCGAACTCGAATCGGTGTCCGTGAAGAGACTCGTGAACTGGCGTGTTGAGAGGCGTGCGTTCCGCGGTTCGCGCCAGGGCGCGACGCAGCTCCCGCGGTGCTAAAATCGCGACCTCGCAACAAGGAGGTCACCATGAAGCTGGCGAAGCTTTCGTCGGTTCTCTGTCTGTCCATTTCGCTCACGTGCGTTCCAGCTCTCGCGCAGCATGACCACGCCGAAGGTGGAAAGCCGCCCGAGCGACTCGGCAGCGTGCATTTCGCTACGTCGTGCAGCCCGGCCGTCGAGAAAGATTTCGACCGGTCGGTCGCGCTGCTTCATTCGTTCTGGTTCTCGGCGGCCGTGAAGTCGTTCGAAGCGGTCGCCGCAAAGGATCCGAAGTGCGCCATGGCGCAGTGGGGAATCGCGATGTGCTGGTGGGGGAACCCGTTCGGGGGGTTCCGGCCGCAGAAGAGCATCGACGACGGGATGGCCGCCGTCGATAAGGCGAAAACGTTAGGCGCGAAGACCGACCGCGAGCGGGACTACATCGCCGCTGTCGAGCTCCTGTACAAGGATGCTGCAACCGTCGACCAGAGAACGAGAACCCTCGCGTACGAGAAGGCGATGGAGAAGGTCGCGGCCAGTTACCCCGACGACTCGGAAGCGAGGATCTTCTACGCGCTCTCGCTCGACCAGACCGCGCCCCCGACCGACAAAACCTACGCGAACCTGCTGAAGGCCGCCGCGATCCTGGAGAAGGAGTCGGAGACGCAGCCCGATCACCCCGGAATCGCCCACTACATCATTCACAGCTACGACGTGCCTGCGCTCGCCCCTCGGGCGCTCGACGCGGCGCGGCGATACGCGAAGATCGCGCCCGACGCCCCGCACGCGCTCCACATGCCGTCCCACACCTTCACCCGCCTCGGCCTCTGGCAGGAATCGATCGAGACCAATCTCGCCTCCGCGGCCGCGGCTCGAAAGGATGGCGCGCCTGCCGAGGAACTGCACGCATACGACTATCAGACGTACGCGTACCTGCAGACGGCGCAGGATCAGGCTGCGAAGAAGGTGGTGGAGACGAGCGCGGCGATCGCTTCCCGGATTCAGCTCAACGCGCCGGGCGCTGCGGCGCCGCCGTCCGCGGGCTGGTACGCAGCGTCCGCCATTCCCGCGCGTTACGCTCTCGAGCGAAACGCGTGGAGCGAGGCCGCGAAGCTCAGCCTGACGCCGTTGGACAGGAAGTTCGGTTGGATCGAGGCCGTCACGCTCTTCGCCCGGGCGCTCGGTGCCGCGCGCAGCGGTAATCCTGCGGCTGCGTCCGCCGACGTGGAGAAGCTCAGGTCGATCACGGCTTCGCTGAACGAGGCGAAGGACGTTTACTGGGCGAGCCAGGTCGAGATCCAGGTGAGGGGCGCGGAGGCGTGGGTCGCGTTCGCCGAAGGTAAGAAGGACGACGCGCTCGCGAAGATGCGTGAGGCGGCGGCGATGGAGGACCTGACCGAGAAGAGCGCGATCTCTCCCGGACCGCTCAAGCCGGCGCGCGAGCTTCTGGGCGAGATGCTGCTGCAGATGGGAAAGCCTGCCGAGGCACTGGTGGAGTTCGAGGCGACGATGAAGAAGGAGCCGAACCGGTTCCGTAGCGTCTACGGCGCGGCGGTTGCCGCGGAACGTTCGTCGGACGAGGCAAAGGCGAAGGCCTGTTACGCGCAGCTGCTCAAAATCTGTGAACGGGGAGACGGCAAGGGAAGGCCCGAGCTCGAGGTGGCGCGCAAGGCCGTCGCCAGATGATTTGACGGGAGTTCTTGCTGAAAATCAGACTGTCGCCTAACCCCGCAGCGCATCGGCCGGCTCCATGCGCGAGGCGACGAGGCCAGGGTAGGGGCCTTCCGTTCGGCCGCTGCCGATCGCGTTGCGCCCTCCGAGGTGCCTCCCGGCCAAACTCCCTTCCGGGAACGCAGACCGGCCCCTGCACGCTACTGCAGGAGATACGGCGCCCCGATCCCGATGTCCCGGTAGATGTTGAACGTCGCCAGGATGAGGTTTGCAGCCACGCCGAGGAGAGCGAACGACGTGACGAGTCGCGGCGACCGCTCGACGAGCCGCTCCATGCCGGGAGTCGCGGCGAGCAGGAGTCCCGGAAGGGCGTGCAGGAAGTGCCTGTTCCAGAACGTCGCGGTCGCGATCACGAAGAGCAGGCTCGCCGCCGCCCAGAACGATCCGAGCAGCGGCTCCGTCCGCTCCGACATCCGCCTGACACCCGCGACGAGCGGAACGAGAAGCAATTGCAGCAGCACGGCCAGACAGATGATCAACCGTTCGACGGTGCGGCCATCTGCGAAGAAGGTCATCTTTTCCCGGGCGAGCTCGAACGTCTGCCAGAGACCCGAAGCCCACACCCCTCCGAAGAAGACGAGGAGTGGCAGCGCTCCGAGCGCGACCGCGAGCGTGGTCGTGCGTCGTGACAGCGTGCCGTCGCGCCACGCGCCTACGATCAATCCGAGCGCGAGCGCGCCGGAGAGCGGGACGACTGTCGGTCTCGAGAAGAGTCCCACGACGAGAACTCCGCACACGGCGAGCCAGTCGGCGAAAGCCCAGCGCGTCGATCGGCCGAGCCTGCAGCCAAGCCAGAGCCCGAGCACGACGAAGCAGTATCCGAACACATCGGTGCTGGTTCGGGCCAGGACCTTCACGAAGAGAAAGTGGGTCGTACCCAGCGACCAGAGAAGCCATGCGCCTCGGGATGACAGCCAGGGAATCTCCTCGAGAAGCCGGAGCAGCCCTAACGCCGCCACGAGTCCGGCAAGGTAGGCGAGCACGACGTACGCATTGACCGTCGGCACTACGTGGGACCCGAGTGCCACGAGGAAAGGGACGAGCGGGCTGTGGCTGTGGGCATAGGAACGCATGTCGACGACGAGACCGGATGCCGCGCCGGGCACGCCATCGAGCACCATCCGAATGCGCTCCGAAAAGATGCCGTAGCCATCCGGCATCCAGTGCGAGGAACCCATGAACGTGTAGTCTCGCTGCCAGTAGGCGGCGGAGACGATTGCCAGGAGAGCGACGATGGACGCTGCCAGCAGGTCGCGCCTGCGGCCGCTCGAAGCGGTACCTGCCAGCACCGCGAGCCACGCCACGATCGCCGACACGTACGCGGCTTTCCGCCAGGCCGATTCGTAGCGCGAGACGAAGAGGAGTCGGGCGCGGGTGGGATTCCCGTCGACCAGGAGCGATCCGTCACCTTCGTTATCCGTCGCCGAAGCGAGAATCCGGGATCCGCCTTCGGCCGGCTGCTCGTAGGTCAGCACAACTTCGTGGTCGAGAGCGGGTGACGGTGGAGTGCGGAAGTGGACGATTTCACCGACGCGGGGGAGGTCACGCGCTGGCCCGCGGAACTCGTACAACGTCTTGCGGGTCGTCCTGTCGCTCAGCGACAGGCTGACGATCGCTTTCGAATCCGGCTCGTGAGTAAGGTGAACCGCGAAGCCGTTCAGCACTTCGCCGCTTCCACGGAACGTCTGTTGCACGCGCAGCGGCACGCCCCGAGCCGCGATGCCGCTGATCCACGCTCCCCCGGACGCGTCAGGGACGAGGATCTTGCGGGCATCGAGCGAGAGGTTTGCGCCCTCGCCTTCGAGCCTGATCGGACTGTCATCGCGCGACCGCAGTTCCAGAAAGTCGATGCCGAGCGGAGCAACGCTCTCGCGGAGCCTGACGAGATAGGACCGGTTCGCCTCGAGCCTGAAAGGCGGGCCTGTGGCGACGATCGCGAACCGTTCTCCGACGGCGCGGACCTCGCCTCGAGAGACCACGCGCCCTTCGCTGTCCGTGACGTCGACGACGCCCGTGGCCTTCGTCCACGCCGTGGAGCGCGCTCGGGCGACCAGTGTGAACTCGCCGGAGCGCGGGAGCGTGCGACTCCAGGTGGCCTCGTAGCCGCTCGAGGCGAGCTCACTTCCGTCCGAGCTCAAGCCGGGCTCTTGCGGGACAGGGGAGAATGGAATCGTGAGCAGCGGGACCGAGCCAATGATCGCGGCCGCGATCCAGGGCCACTGCCGCCGGAAGTCCATACGCAGCGATGCTACCACGAGGGAAACGCGCCGCAGGGAGGCGGTTCCCTAACAACGCGCTTCCGGGGCCGTGGCCACAAAGGCGGAGGATGGCCGGTAACGACCCCGGCGTTTCGCCGCACTACCCCCGCAGCGCTTCGACCGGCTCCATGCGCGAGGCGACGAGGCTCGGGTAGAGTCCCGCCGTCAGGCCGATGGAGATCGCGAAGCTGCCGGCCATGATGATGCCGGGCATCGAGATCGGCAGGCCGCCAGGGAAATTGCTGCCGATCGCGAGGACCAGGCCGACACCGAGGCCTGCGCCGATGGCGGCGCCGATCGTCGATAGCGTCATCGACTCGATGAGGAACTGGAAGAAGACTTCGCCGTCGCTCGCGCCCATGGTCACCGGTGGGGTCACGAATGGTCACCGGTGGGGTCAGGCCTCGAATTTGTACTTTAGGCAGAGCTAGAGTACAGATTCGAGGCCTGACCCCGCCCTCCACCGCGATCCAGGCGCAGCAGGTTGCGAGGCTGAAGGCGAATGCGCTGGTCATGGCCTGACCGAGGAGTGAGTTCTCAGGAGGCAGCGAAGAGTCGGACAGGCCTACGTTTCGGAGTTTGGGTCACAGTTTCAGTTTTGTTTGGGGGTCACAGCTAAAATATAAACTTTAGGCCACGGCCTAAAGTTTATATTTTAGCTGTGACCCCCAAACTCCGCTCGACGCGCAGGAACGACTGCAGTCGCTCCTCACGACACCTGGGGGCAGGGGCGCGCCGCCGTATGCGGCCCGGTTCGTCAGACTCCCAATCGAGCGGGTGTCTCCCACGCATACGGGAAACCTGTCGCATACATCACACCGGGGCCTGATGAATGACCCCAATCCACTGATCCGGACCTACCGCCTGATCGCGACCACTCCCACCAGCGACAGCATCAGGCCGAGCACGACCATGCCGCCGATCGACAAGCTCGGGACCTCCAGCGAAGTCACGACACTGAACCCGGCGCTGGCGGTATCGTCGTCGGCGCTCGCGTCAGCGACGTTACCAGGCATCGTCACGCTCGCATTGTTGACGACCGGTCCCAACACGCCTGGAGCCGTGGCCGTCACGGTGTAGGTTGCGCTCCCTCCCGGAAGGAGCGTGACGAGGTCGTCGATGTTGCCGGCTCCTGCCGGTGTGCATGAGGAGCCCCCTGACGCCGAGCAGGTCCAATTCACGTTCGAGAGACCGGCAGGGAAGACATCGGTGACCGTCGCTCCGTTCACTGCGTCGGTCCCGGAGTTCGTCACGACGATCGTGTACTGTACCGGCCCGTTTGGCTCGACGAGTGCGGCACTGCTGCTCTTCTGGATGGCAACATTCACCGAGAGCGGCGCGAGAAGCGCGCCCGCCGGGTACCCATAGCCCTCGAGGTGCGCGAAGCCGTACACCTGGACGCCAATCGGTGCCGCCGCGGTGACCGTATGGCCACCGCTCGTGACCGGGATCTGCGCGGCTGAGTACCCGCTTGCCGCAATCGGCGAAAAGCTGGCGCCGGGGACGAGTACGCCATCCACGAAAACCGTACCGGTCGCTGCTGCCGGCGCAACGATGTTGAGGTGGCTGGCTGCCCAGCCACCCGTCTCGGCCGAGAATCGATACGACGACTGGAACGCCGTCGTCGGCAACACGGTCATCATTAACGGATCGCCGATCTGGTCCGGAAGATTGTCGATGTCGTCGTCCGCGGCGAACTGGGTGACGTAGACCGGGTGCGTCGTCACGATGCTAGAGTTTCCTCCGAGCGTCGTATCGAAGTGCTCGAGGGCGTTGATTGTCGTGATCAGCGCGCCGTTGATGCGAATCTCCGTGCCGTTCTCGGACGCGAGGATGCGGACGACCTCCGGCGCGGTGCGCGGCGCGAGCCGCACGGTCAGCACATGCAGCCCCCACGCGCTGGTCGGCAGAATCTGCTCCATCGAGTAGTCGCAGCCCGAGCCATCTGCTGCGGGGACCTGAGCACACGAGCGGCCGCCGAAGACGGCTACCGGCTTGTCCGAGGCGATCGTCGTGCCGGTCAGGTCGAGGGACGTCTCGCCTGCGACGAGCAGGTAGCTGGAACCCTGGTCGAGCGACAGGACGTACGGCACCCCCGCCGTCCTCGATCCTCCGTTCGCCGTCGTGGTGACCGTTACCGTCGTGCCGTCCTCCGTTCCGACGATCGCGAACTGCGAGCCCCCGCCCAGGCCGATATGCCATGAGCTGACGATGTACGAGGTCCCGAGAGCGGCGGTCGGCAGCACAAGGTATCCGCCCCCGGTTGCAGGCCGGCGATTCCAGCCATGCACGACGACGGGGACATCCGAAGTGACGTGGATGCCGAGGCTCTCGATGACGTCGTTGTTCCAGAGTTCGGTAGTCACCGGCAGGTCCACCGTGGTCGCTGTACCCGGCACGACGACGAAGTCGATATCGATCGCAAGCGAGCTGTTCGCGATGTTGCCAGCGGCCGGCGCGGATGAGGAGATCACGAGAGACATCGTCCCGGCCGGAGGAGGTCCCGGCGGAAACCCGACCCAGAAGTCCGTGCCGGAAGTTCCGGCCGCTCCGAGCGTGGAGGGAACGAGCCCAAAACAAGCAAAGAACACCATTGAGGCCAACGTGGGCCGTCGCACGCTGTACATGTCATCGACTCCTGAAGCTTCAGATCGAGGGATCGACGACCAGCAAGCGCCGCCGCGGAAACAGACAGAATCCGCTTAACGACATAAACTCGCAATTCGGGGAAGCGGATGGGTCACTCTACCACGCGCTGGGGCGCGAGAACGTCGGGATCATCGCCCCACCGTCTGGGCCATGCTCAGCGAAACGTGAGCGGGGTGGACTGGCCGAGAAACCGCCGGCGTTTGATTTCTATCCCCGCAGTGCCTCGACCGGCTCCATGCGCGAGGCGACGAGGCTCGGGTAGAGTCCCGCCGTCAGGCCGATGGAGATCGCGAAGCTGCCGGCCATGATGATGCCGGGCATCGAGATCGGCAGGCCGCCGGGGAAGTTGCTGCCGATCGCGAGGACCAGGCCGACGCCGAGTCCTGCGCCGATGGCCGCGCCGATCGTCGACAGCGTCATCGACTCGATGAGGAACTGGAAGAAGACCTCGCCGTCGCTCGCGCCCATCGACTTGCGCAGGCCGATCTCGTAGAGGCGCTCCCCGATCGAGATCTTGAGCACGGAGAAGATGCCGACGCCGCCGATGACGAGCGAGACGCCGGCGATCGAGAAGAAGACGATCATCCAATTGCGCAGGATGACGTCGACTTTCTCTCTCTCCTCGAGAATCTCCTTGCCGATGTTCGTCACCTTGGTGTCTTTGATGCCGTTGTGCGCCCGGTTCATGATGCTCTTCGTCTCGTCTTCGGCCTCGACCGCGCGCTCGAACTGCGCCGCCTTGACGACCATGTACGAGACCGTGTTGCGCCCATAGATCGTCTCGTAGGTCGACAGAGGAACGTAGATGCCGCGCGTCTCGCGCAGCATGTCGTCATCGTTGACGAAGGTCATGTCGAACTTGTGGACGACGCCGATGACTTCGAGCCGCCTGCCGGAGAGGGTGATCTGCTCGCCGATCGCGTCGCGCTTGCCGAAGAGCTTTTCCTTCAGCTCCCAGCCGAGAACGCAGACGGGGCGAACCCCTTCCTGGTCGCGCTCGGAGACGAACCGCCCGACAGCGGCGTCGCGGTTGCGAACGTAGGCGTATTCGGAGGTGACGCCGTAGACCGACGCCTTACGCAGCTTGCCGCCGGCGGCGATGATGCCCTCGCCCTCCGCGACAGGCGCAGTCGCGCTCGTCTCGACGGCGCTCTTGAACGCGGCGCGATCCTCCTCGCGCATGCCGCGCGAGAAGTGCACTTTCGACTGCTGGATGCGGTCGACCGGCTGCTTGCCCGAGACGTAGAGCACGCCGTCGTAGCCGAGGTCGTTGAAGCCCTTGAGGACGCCGGCGCGCACGCCGTCGAGCAGCGAGAGGACGACGACGAGCGCGACCGTGCCGAGGATGACGCCCGAGAGCGTCAGCATCGAGCGCAGCTTGTGCGCCCGGATCTCCTCGAGGCTGGTGCGAACTGACTCTTTGACGTGCATGGCTCGTTCGTCCTTGTCGTTATTCGACGCGAAGCGCTTCGATCGGGTTGAGGCGTGAGGCCTTGAGCGCCGGGTAGACGCCGAAGACGATTCCGGTGCCGGCCGCGAAGACGAGCGCCTTCAAGATGACTTCGGGGGTGATGATCGCGGGCTCGTTGGTCAGCATGCTGATGCCGGTCGTGAATGCCCGTCCGAGGAAGATACCGATGATTCCCCCGAGCGCGGAGACGAGCACCGCCTCGGCCATGAACTGACCGAAGACGTGGAGGCCGCTCGCGCCGATCGCCTTGCGGATGCCGACCTCGCGGATCCGCTCGTTGAACGACGCCATCTGGATGTTCATGACGACGATGCCGCCGACGAAGAGCGAGATGATGCCGCACACCATGAAGGTGATGTCGTACATCTTCCCCTGCTCCTCGTTCTGCTTGAGCCGTTCGACGCGCGAGATGACTTCGAAGTCGGTCACGCCGTGTTCGCGCTTGAGGATCTCTTCGACTTCCTGGACGGCTTCCTTCGCACGTTTGGTGTCTTTCATTCGAACGTGCATGAAGGCGACGCGACCGGTCTTCAGCGATTCGCCGCGGCGCGTCATGATGGTCGTGACGGGAACGAAGATCTGGCGGTTCATCCATCGGAGCGCATTTCGGCCGCTGCCGAAGGCGAAGAACTTGTGCTCCATCACCCCGACGACGACGTAGCCGGTTCCGTTGATCGTCACGGTCTTGCCGATCGGGTCGTCGCTGCCGAAGAGCTCGTTGGCCCGGTCGGTGCCGATGACGACGACGCGTGTCGCCCCCTGGATGTCGCTGTCGGTGATGAAGCGGCCGCGCTCGATTTTGAAGTCGTTCATCGGGCTGAAGGCCGGGACGACGCCGGAGATCTCCCGCGTCTTCTCGCGATCGCCAAAGCGGAGGACCGCCTGCTCGCTGATGACGGGCGAGACGAGGTCGATCTCCTTCGCCTGGCTCCTGATCGCCATCGCGTCGCCGAAGGTGAGTCCCTTCGATGCCGCAGCGCGCGCCGAGTCGGTCACTTTGCCCGACTGCTTGTTCCAGATGAAGATTTTCGCGATGCCGCCGCTCATCCGGTAGAAACGCTGCGACTGCTCGCGGCCCGCCGAGGCGAGGGCGAATGTCGCCACGATCGACGCGACCCCGAGGATCACGCCGACGAGCTGCAGCATCGTGCGACCCATGTGGGTGCGGATGTCGGCGATGCCGTCGAGGATCGATTCGAGCAGGATCATGCCACTGCCTCTCCCGGAAGCGCGTCGACGATCTCGCCGTCGACGATGCGGATTCTGCGGTGCGTGCGCGCGGCGATCGCCGGGTCGTGCGTGACGATGACGATCGTCTCGCCCTTGGCGGCGAGCGTCTCGAAGATGTCGATGATCTCGGTGCCGGTCTTCGAGTCGAGGTTGCCCGTCGGCTCGTCGGCCAGGATCAGCGAGGGGTTGTTCACGAGCGCGCGGGCGACGGCGACGCGCTGGCGCTGGCCGCCGGAGAGCTCCGCCGGACGGTGCTTCGCGCGGTTGCCGATGCCGACCAGCTCGAGCGCCTGGCGCGCCCGCTCGGTCCGCTCGTCGGAGTCGACGCCGGCGTAGAGCAGCGGCAGCTCGACATTCTTGAGGATCGACGCGCGAGGCAGCAGGTTGAAGGTCTGGAAGACGAAGCCGATCTTCTGGTTGCGGATCTTCGCGAGCCCGCCGCCGCCGATCGCGGCGACGTCCTGGCCGTCGAGCCAATAGCTTCCTTCGGTCGGCGAGTCGAGGCATCCGAGGATGTGCATGAGCGTCGACTTGCCCGATCCCGAAGGACCGATGATCGACACGAACTCGCCTTTGCTGATCTCGGCGTTGATTCCGCGCAGAGCTTCCACGGCGTTCTCGCCCGAGTCGTACGTCTTGCGGATCCCGTGGAGCTCGATCAGCGCGCGCTCGGGTACGGCATGGAGGCTCGGCTTTTCGACCTTCCGGCTCACCGCGAGATTCAAGATGCTCAGGATGCTCATGATTGTGCCCTCAGGAATTGATTTACGGAGTTCGTACCGCAGGGTTGCGCCTCTCCGCGGGATTCTTCAATGGACGGGCCGGCGCGTAGCGCCGGAGGATCGGTAGCCCCGGGCTTCAGCCCGGGGTTGGCAAGCGACGATTTTTTCGCGCCGCGAAGCGGCGCGGGATCCTGCGCCGCTTCGCGGCGCGAATATTCGAAACGCTTGGGCCCCCGGCTGAAGCCGGGGGCTACCGATCCGTCACCGCTTCGCGGTGAGTCCAGCTCGTGCACGCCCCATTTCGAGAACAAAACGGGGCGACGCATCGCGTCGCCCCGTCGAGATTCAACCACTTTTGGTGCGGTTAGTTAGTCGTCGTCCTCGTTGCCGTCGCCCTTCGGGAGGGTCGGGTCTTCGAGGGCGATCTCTTCGCCCGTCTTGAGTCCCTTGAGAATCTCGACCTTCGAGTTGTCGGCAAGGCCGGTCTCGACGACGCGCTTCTCGAAGAAGTCCTTCCAGGCGTCCTTGTCGAACTCGAGCTTTTCCTTCTTCTCTTTACCCTTGTTTTCCTTTTCCTTCTTGGCGCGGGCCTCGAGGATTTCCTTCGTCTTTTCGGGGGTGAGGCTCTTCTTCACGAAGACGACGTCGCCGTCGTCCTTGTGGAAGACGCCCTCGACCGGCGCGCCGAGGACCTTGGCCTTCTTCTCGCCGAGGATCTCGATGTTCGCGGTCATGCCGGAGCGGAGCTCGTGGCCCTGGGTGTCGAGACGGATCTCGACGTCGAAGACGCGGATCTTCTCGTCGACGCGCACCGCGGGGGCGATGCGGTCGATGCGGCCGTTGAACGCGATCTTCGGGAAAGCGTCGAGCGTGACCTTCGCGGTCTGGCCGACGTGCACCTTGCCGATGTCGATCTCGTTGATGCCGGCCTTGATGATCATCGACGACGTGTCGGCGACGGTGAAGAGCACCGTGCCGGCGTTGAACGACGACACGCCGGACGTGACCGTCTCGCCGACCTGGACGTTGCGGGTGAGCACCACGCCGCTCATCGGGGCGGTGATGTTCGAGCTCGACGCGCTCGCCTGGCTGATCGGGATTCCCTGCGACTCGACGATGGAGTACTTCTCCTTCGCCGACTGGTACTCCTGCTTGGTGCGGAGGAAGTTCGTCTCGCTCTCGCGGCTCTGGTTCGCCGACATGAGGCCGGAAACGAAGAGCTTCTGGTCGGCTTCGTAGTCCTTGCGCGCCTGATCGAAGGCGATCTCCGCCTCGGCGAGCGAGCTCTTGGTCTGCGAGAGCGACTGCGCCTGGGCGAGGTCGGGCTCCACGCGCGCCAGCAGCTGGCCCTTCTGGACCACGTCGCCGTCGCGAACCATGAGCTCGACGATCTTGCCCGAGACCGGGCTCTTCACGTCGACCTTCACTTCAGGCTCGGCGTTTCCGACTTCGGTGACCTTCACCTGGATGTCGGAGGTCTCGACCTTACCGGTGCGGACCCCCGAGTCGAGATCCTTCTTGCCGTTTCCGCGCGTTGCGAACGCGCCGGCGGCGACCAGCAGGACGATGACGACAAGGATGATTCCGTATCTCTTCTTTTTCGACGTGCTCATAGTTCCCTCGTGCTTCGGTTCTGGACGGTATTCGTAGCGGGAAGGGAAATGTTTCAGGTTGTAACGGGAAACGGCAGGCGATAGGCGATAGGCGAGAGGCGAGAGCAGGCGGAGGAGAGGCAGGCCAAAGGCCAGAGGCCAGAGGCCAAAGCAGGCGGGGAGGGGGATGTGGAGTGTCCCGCGAAGCGGGACGCAGCTTTCGCCTCTCCTTGCCGAAGCGAAGCTTCGGCGTTTCGAGCCTGGACCTGCTTCTCGGGGCGTCGTCTATTCGTGAATGGTGCTGTTCCCTGGCGTCACGTCGGAATTCAAACGCCGTTCGAGATCGAGCGCACCATGGAACACGCCGATGATCTCCACTCCGGCCGGGACAATCCTGTAGACGATTCGGTAATGACCGTACAGTAGCATTCGAAGCTCCGAAGAGCTGGAGGTCTCGATTGGCGCTCCAGACTCCGGAAATCTTCGCAGCGATTCCGCGCGCTCGAGGACCCCTTCGATTACGCGCGCAGCGGCAACGGGATTCGATGCTGCGATGTAATCAAAGATGTCCCGAAGCCAGGAGCGCGCCTCGTCCGTCCAGACTACTTCGACCATGACCTCGCGTCGCGAACGACCTCTTCGTGGCTGACCACACGTCCCGCATCCGCATCGCGAAGGCCGCGATCGATCATCCGGACAAACGCGATTTCCTGGAGGATCTCGTCGAACGAGCTGTCATCCGGGAGACGATCGATGATCTTTGCGATTCGCTCTTTTGCGGTCGGCGGAGGAGTCTTCGACATGCGATTGATGATACCTCGGGAGCGCACCGCCTGCCGAGGCGGGTCCTGTTCTCAATTCTCCATTCTCCAGTCGACATTCTTCATTTCGGTTCTCCAGCTCACTCGAAAACCGAAATGAAGAATGTCGAATGGAGAATGAAGAATGAAGAACGGCGCGGGTCGCGTGACTGAGCGGTTATCTGCCCAGCCCCCACCGCCTCCGCACCTTCCTCTCCCACACCCCGAACACGAAGCGGTCGGTGACGAGGCCGAGGGTGATGATCACGACCATGACGGCGACGACCTGGCTCATGTCGTTGAGCTCGCGGCCCATCATGAGCAGGTGCCCCAGGCCGGGGAGCGTGTAGAGGAGCTCGCCCGCCATCAGCGAGCGCCAGGCGAACGACCAGCCTAACTTCATGCCGGTGACGATCGACGGCAGGGCGGCGGGGAAGATGACCGAGGTGTAGAGCTGGAGGCCGCGCGCGCCGAGGTTGCGCGCGGCGCGGGTGTAGATCGGCGGCGTGTTGTGGACGCCGTCCTGCGTCGCCTGCGCGATCGAGAGCACGGCGCCCATCACGACGACGAAGAGGATCGCGGTCTCGGAGAGACCGAACCAGAGGAGTGCGAGCGGCAGCCAGCAGATGCTCGGCAGCGCCTGGAGCCCCATCACGAGGAGCCCGAGCGTCTCGGCGAGCCAGCGGACGCGCGCGAGCAGCACGCCGATCACGAGGCCGATCACCGTCGCGATCGCGTAGCCGGCGACGAGGCGCTTGAGGCTCCCGGCGATGCCGAGCAGGAACGTGCGATCTTCGAAGCCGAGCGTAAGGGCGCGCGCGACGCCGGTCGGCGACGGGAAGAGATACTCGGGCCAGAGCTTCATCCGGCTGAGCGCTTCCCACGCAGCGACGATCGCGACGAAGAAGATGACGCGCCGCGCGATGTCGGCGGCGCTCAGGTCGAGCACGAGCTTCCCGTTCATGCGGTCAGCCGGCGGCAACGGTCACCTCGTCGACGAGCTTGACGTCGGCGGAGATCCGCCGCGCGTAGGCGTTGACCGCGGCGTCGTCGATCTGCCGCGGGCGGGGAAGGTCGATCGCATGCTCGGCGACGATCCGTCCCGGGCGCGGCGACATGACGAGGACGCGATCCCCGAGGACGACCGCCTCGCGGACGTTGTGGGTGATGAAGACGATCGTCTTGCGGGTCGAGAGCCAGATCTCCTGAAGCTCGGTGTGGAGGATGCCGCGCGTGATCGCGTCCAGCGCGCCGAACGGCTCGTCGAGCAGCAGCACGTCGGGCTCGACGGCGAGGGCGCGCGCGAGGCTGACGCGCTGACGCATACCGCCCGAGAGCTCGTGGACCGCGGCGTGCGCGAACGGTTCGAGGTGAACCATCCGGAGGAGCTGCATCGCGCGCGCCTCGCGGACGTCGGGCGCAAGCTTCTTCATCTTCAGCCCGAACTCGACGTTTGCGAGCACCGAGAGCCAGGGGAAGAGCGCGCCGTCCTGGAACATCAGCGCGCGTGACGGAGCGGTACCGGTGACCGCCTCTCCGTTGGCGAGGATCGCGCCTCCGCTCGGGAACTCGAGCCCCGCGAGCATGTAGAGCAGCGTCGACTTGCCGCACCCCGAGGGGCCGACGACGCAGACGAACTCGCCGTCGCGGATGTCGAGATCGATCCCTTCGAGAGCCGTTACGCTGCGGCTCCCTTCGAAGGTCTTCGACACGGAGCGCGCTTCGAGCCTCACTTTGCGATCTCCGGGAGCGTCTTCGCGCGAAGGATCTCGTTCAGGAGCGTGAGGTCGTAGATTCCGTCGAGGTTAGGCTTCTCGCGAAGGAAACCAGCGGCGTGCGCGGCGTCGGCGCTCGCGACGAGCGACGGCGCGATCGGGTCCCACGTCGGGCGCATCCGCTCCCAGGCCTGCGCAAGAACGGCATCGGAGAGCTTCTTGCCGGTCAGTTTGCCGATCTCGTCGTTGAGGACGCGCTTCGCATCGTCGGGGTGCGCGAGCTCCCACTCGGTGACTGCGACGTGAGCCTCGAGCCACGTGCGGACGAGGTCGGGATGCTCGCGGAGGAACTTCGTGCTGACGATGACGTGCGCGGTGACGAAGTCGCCGCCGGGCCAGAGCGTACGCTCGTCGACAAGGATCACGCCGCCGCCGTCGACGACAAGGCGGCTGGCCCACGGCTCGGGCACCCACGCGCCGTCGATGTCACCGCGGCGGAAGAGGTCGAGGATCTGCGGGTTCTGCGTCGGGATGACGTCGACCGACCCGCCCTTGTCGCGCGACGCGAGTCCGTTCCTGCCGAGCCACGCGCGGAGCGCGACGTCCTGCGTGTTGCCGAGCTGCGGTGAGGCGAGTTTGCGGCCGGCGAGGTCGGCGGGCCCGGCGATGCCTGCGTCCTTCCGGACCACGAGCGCGGCGCCGCCGCTGGTCGCGCCGGCGACGACGCGGAGGGCCTCGCCCTTCGACTGCACGAAGCCGTTGATCGCCGGGTTCGGGCCGATGTAGGCGAGGTCGAGCTCGCCGCCGAAGAGGGCCTCGATGACCGAGGGCCCTGCGTTGAAAGTCGTCGGCTTGATGGTGACGCCGTCACCGAGCGCGCGCTGGAAGTCACCGCGCGCCAGGCCGACGAGCGCCTGCGAGTGGGTGATGTTGGGGAAGTAGCCGACGCGGATGGTCTGCTGGCCCGCCGGAGCGGGCGATTTGCCAGTGCAAGCGAGCAGAAGAGAGGCGGCGAGGGCCGCGGCCAGGAGGCGCTTCATGGGGTAATGGTAGTTTGTTGATCGTATTTGTCAAGAATGAAGCGTGAGGGTGGGCTGGGATGCGATGCATAAGGCGAGGCCGGCAGTGAGAATGAGACGAGACAAGCGGCGAGAGAAGAGAAACGAGAGAAGAGAGAAGAGTTAAGAGAGAAGAGTTAAGAGTTGGGGGTTGGCGGGAGCGCACCTGAGAAGGAACGGGTGGCAAACTCTTAACTCTTCTCTCTCAACTCTTAACTCTTCTCTTTTCTAGCTTCTCTCGTCGTTGCCTTTCCGCTCGCACTTCCACCCGATGCCGTGCCCGCGCCGCCCGCCCCTCCTCCGCCACCATGTCCGCGAGCGTCTTCGCCTCGAGCAGCTCGGCGACGACGTCGCGCACCTCGCGCATGAGGGCCGAGAACGCGGGCGACGCCTCGAGCGGCGTCGGCTGGTAGAAGTTCTTCGACGCGCTCCGGACCGGCGCGAGAGGGCCATCGACCGCGCGGACGACATCGGCGATCGAGATCTCCGACGCGTCCATCGCGAGCTTGAAGCCTCCGTCGGCGCCGCGCCGCGACACGAGAAAGCCGGCGCCCGTCAGCTTGCGGAGGATCTGCTGCAGGAACGGCGCCGGGATCGTGAAGCGCTCGGTGATGTCGTGCGTCTTGCACCACCCCTCGCTCGCCTCCGCGATCGCGAGAAGCGCAAGGCAGCTGTACTCGCTGGCGACCGTCATTCGCATGGGGGCGATTGTGGGGGAGGGGGGGTGGGGGGTCAAGTTGACGGGAGATATGAATTGAATGGCACGTCAGCCCGAAACCGAAATGAAGAATGTCGAATGAGGAATGAAGAATTGAGAAAAGGGGCCGTGGTCGTCGTCACGGCCGGGCATGCGCCTTTTCTTCATTCTTCATTCCTCATTCGACATTCTTCATTTCGGTGCCCGCGCGGCTACACATGATCATCGTTACCGGCGAGAAACGTGCGTCACTTCACATGTCCCCGCACAAACCCCGCCACCCTCTCGAAGTACGCGTTCCCTCCAACCTCCGTCAGGTCGTTGTGGTCCGCGCCATGAATGACCAACATCTCCTTCGGCCCTTCGAGCGCGGCGTAGAGCTCCTTGCCGCAGGCGAAGGGGATGATCGTGTCGGCGTCGCCGTGGATGACGAGCACCGGCACGCGGGCGCGGTTGAGTGAGCGCGCGGTCGGCAGGGAGTTGCCGAGGAGGTAGCCCAGGGGCTTGCGGTAGGCGTTGTTCGCGACGCTTGCGGCCGAGGGGAACGAACTTTGGATCACGACACAGCGGACGCTGCGGTTCGCTGCGACGTCCGCGGCGTAGGCTCCGCCGAGCGATTCTCCGTAGAGCGCGATGCGTTCGGCCGGCGCGCCGAGCGTCGTCCGCGCGTAGTCGTAGACCGCGAGACCGTCGACGTAGAGCTTCGACTCGCTCGGAGAGCCTTCACTCTTTCCGTAGCCGCGGTAGTCGAAGAGGAGCACCGAGATTCCGCGCCGCTCGAGCTCTTCCGCGGTATCGGCGCGATGCGACAGGTTTCCTCCGTTGCCATGAAAGAAGATCAGCAGCGGCGCGTCCGCGTCCTTTGCGGAGAAGAGCCACGCGTGGAGCTTCAGGCCGTCAGGCGTCGTGATGATGTGCTCGGTCGGTCTGGGCTCGAGCGCGCTCACGTCCCAGTTTCCGGTGGGGTACTTGTCGGGAAAGAAGAGGGTGCTCCGCTTCATCACGTTGACGAGGGCCCAGAGGAGGGCGGTGACGACGAAGAGCCAGAGAAGAGCCTGCGCCGCGAGGCGGGGGGGGGGGGGGGGGGGGAGGGCGAGGAGGGCGAGCATCGGCGGTTGGATCATACGTACGCTCTTTGATTCCAAGGCCAGATTGAGAACCGAAATGAAGAATGTCGAATGCGGAATGAAGAATGAAGAAAGTGGGCGCGAGAAGTCAGTGAAGCCGGCGAACTTCTCCATTCTGCATTCCGCATTCGACATTCTTCATTTCGGTTTCTTCGCGAGTCTCGAAATGATAGGTCGAGGGCGAAAAGCGCCCTACTTCTTGAACTTCGACTTCAGTCGCTCTCTCGCGATCTCGTCGATCTGCGCGAGCAGCGGTGAAATGAGCTCCCGCTGCTTCGCGACGAGCTGCTCGATCCCCCCCTTCGCCAGGGCGATCATCGCGGTCATCTCCTCTTCGCTGAAGCTCCCTTTTTCGGCGGTGCCCTGCAGCTCGATGAACTTCATCGCGTCGGTCGCCACGATGTTCATGTCGACCTCGGCGGTCGAGTCTTCGCTGTAGTCGAGGTCGAGGTACGGCATGCCGTGATGGATGCCGACGGAGACCGCGGCAACCTGCGAGCGCACCGGCCAGTTCACCATCTTCTTGTTGAGGTAGATCTTCCCGAGCGCGAGGACGAGCGCGACGTAGCCGCCGGTGATCGACGCGCAACGCGTGCCGCCGTCGGCCTGGATCACGTCGCAATCGATGATCACCGTCCGCTCGCCGAGCGCCTCCTGGTCGATCGTGCCGCGAAGCGCGCGTCCGATCAGGCGCTGGATCTCGAGCGTCCGGCCTCCCTGCTTTCCTTTCGCGGCCTCGCGCTGATTCCGCTCATTCGTCGCGCGCGGGAGCATGCCGTACTCGGCGGTGACCCAGCCCTTGCCGCTGCGGAAAAGGAAAGGAGGAACCTTGTCCTCGATCGACGCGGTGCAGATGACGCGCGTGTCGCCCATTTCGATCAGGACCGAGCCTTCGGCGTGCTTGTTGAAGTCGGGGCGGATGACGACGGGCCGGAGCTCGTCCGTTGCGCGCCCGCCGGAGCGGGCCTTGGGGGAGGTTGTCATGGGGACCTATATAGATGAGATTGCGGTTGGTTGGAAGGGCGATTGCTGAATGCGGATTGCAGAATGCGGAATGCGGAGTGAAATGCGGAATTCGGATTGCGGAATGCGGAATGGGAATGCGGCCGGTGAACCGAAATGTCGAATGTTGAATGAGGAATGGAGAATGTAGAAAGGGGAGTACGGCAAGTCCGAGGTCAGTCTCCTTTCTTCATTCCTCATTCTTCATTCGACATTCGACATTTCGGTTCTGATTCTGCCTTTCATTCCGCATTCCCACTTCCGCATTACTCCAGAACCGTCCCCTTCGGAATCACGACGATGCCCGACTCGGTGACGGTGAAGCGCTGGCGGTCGGCCTCGAGGTCGTAGCCGATCGTCATGCGGGGAGGGATCTTCACGCCCTTGTCGATGATTGCGCGCCTGATCCTCGAGTGGCGGCCGATCTCGACGCCGTCCATCAGGATCGAGCCTTCGACGTCGGAGAACGAATGGATGCGCACCTTCGGCGAGAGGATCGACCGGTTGATGACGCCGCCCGAGATGATGACCCCCTCGGCGACGAGCGAGTTCGTCGCGCGGCCGATTCGCTGCGGCTCGTCGAAGACGAACTTCGCCGGCGGCAGGTTCAGCCACGCCGAGCGGAGCGGCCACTGCGAGTTGTAGAGGTTGAACTTCGGCGAGATGGAGATCAGGTCCATCGACGCCGTGTAGTACGAGTCGATCGTTCCGACGTCGCGCCAGTAGCCGCGCGCCTCGGCTTCCTCGCCCGGAACGACGTTCGTCCCGAAGTCGTACGCCATCACCTTCGCCTCCCCGTACATCTGGGGAATGATCTCCTTGCCGAAGTCGTGCGCCGAGTCGCGCAGCGCGTTCGATTCGAGAACGTCGATGATCGCGCTCGCCTTGAAGATGTAGTTGCCCATCGAGGCGAGCACCTCGTCGGGACGGCCGGGGATCGTCTTCGCCCCTTCCTTCGGCTTTTCGACGAAGCCGGTCACGCGGAACGAGTCGTCGATCTCGATGACGCCGAACTGGTTCGCCTCGGCGAGAGGAACGGGAATCGTCGCGATCGTCAGGTCGGCGTCGGTCTCCAGGTGGAAATCCATCATCTGCGCGACGTCCATCTTGTAGATGTGGTCGCCGCCGAAGACGCAGACGTGCGTCGGCTTCTCGTCGAAGATCAGCTCGAGGTTCTGGTAGACGGCGTCGGCCGTGCCGCGGAACCAGAAGGGCCCCTTGCGCATCTGCGCGGGAACGACGTCGACGTACTGGCCGATCTCCGCGGAGAGGCGCCAGGTGCGCGAGATGTGCTCGATCAGCGAGTTCGACTTGAACTGTGTGAGGACCTTGACCTTGTAGAAGCCGGAGTTGACGAAGTTGTTGAGGACGAAGTCGATGATCCGGTAGCGGCCGCCAAACGGCACCGCGGGCTTCGCGCGATCGCGCGTGAGCGGATAGAGCCGCTCGCCCATTCCGCCGGCGAGCACCATCGTCAGCGTGTTCCGGTATGTCTGCATGCCCGACCGTCCTCCCGCCCCCGCGCGCCCGGGCGGGGGCACCCCGACCCTCCGGGATTCCCGGCCCTGCCGCGTGGCATTCCGTTTGCCGATGCTCTAATCTCGTTCCATGGCGGACCGTGATTATTACGAAATACTCGGCATCAAGAAGGGTGCCACGGACGAGGAAATAAAGAAAGCGTACCGCCGCCTCGCGCGCAAGCACCACCCCGACGTCAATAAGGGTGCGAAGGACTCGGAAAACCGATTCAAGGAAATCAGCGAGGCGTACGCGGTTCTCAGCGACAAAGAGAAGCGGGAGCAGTACGACCGGCTCGGCCGTGAGGCGTTCAACTTCAACAGCGCCGGACCAGGAGGCGGCGGGCCGTTTCCAGGCTTCGACTTCGACTTCTCGCAGTTCACGGGCGGGGGAGGACGTGGGAAACGCGGAGGAGCGAAAGTCTCCGATTTCCGCGACATCTTCGGCGATCTCTTCGGCGGCGCGGGGCGAAGCGCGGCACCGGCGCGCGGAAGCGATGTCGAAGCGCGGACGACGCTCGAGTTCGGCGACGCCGTGCGCGGCACGACGCTTCAGCTCTCGATCCAGACGCAGGGCGAATGCTCGAACTGCCGCGGTCTCGGCAACGTGAAGAACCAGATCTGCCCCCGCTGCGGCGGCTCCGGCATGGCTCCCTCGACACAGAACGTGAAGGTGAAGCTGCCCGAAGGGGTAAGCGACGGACAGACCGTGCGCCTCGCGGGCAAAGGGGGAGCGGGACAGAAGGGAGCGCCGCCCGGCGACCTGCTGATCCACGTCTCGGTCAAACCGCATCCTTTCTTCGAGCGACGCGGCAACGACATCCACATCGAGCTTCCGGTCACCCTCGGCGAAGCCGTGCATGGCGGCGAGATCGACGTTCCGACGATCCACGGCCCCGTGAGGGCTCGAATCCCGGCCGGCACGCAGAGCGGCCAGACGTTCCGGCTCTCCGGCAAGGGCGTGAAGAACAACCGCGGCGCCGGCCATGGTGACCACTACTACCGTGTCATGATCCACATCCCCGGCCAGCTCAGCGAAGCGACAAAGAAGAAACTCGACGAGATCGACACCGCGTACGAGGAGAACCCGAGGGCGAAGCTGAAGACGGGGCTGTAGCGGGGATGGTGGGAGGGCCGCAGGGAGGAGTTGTTAGTTTTTAGTTGTTAGTTGTTAGACGGGAATGGCAGGCCGCGACTTCTTCCTGACAACGCAGCTACCGGCGACCTCCATCCTCTTCCCAACGCGGGTCGAATCCTTCAGCCAGCGCAGACTGTCTAACAACTAACAACTAACAACTAACAACTGCATGCCCCACGACATCTACATCATCGGCGACTCCCACATCGGCCTCGCGGACGGCGACGAGGCGAAGATCGTCGCGTGGCTCGACCGGTTCGCGGCGCTGAAGCCGAAGGCGCTCTACCTGAACGGCGACGTTTTTCACTACTTCATCGGCCATCGCAACTTCGTGACGACATCAGTGGAGAAGTTCTTCGCGAAGCTGAAGGAGCTGCGAGACTCGGGCGTCGAGGTTCACTACGTCGAAGGGAACCGCGACTTTTTCCTCGAGGGCTCGATCGCGGAGGCGTCGGTCTCGACGCTCTCGATCAGGCGCGACATCGTGGCGGGAACCCGCCGCATCCTCGTGATCCACGGCGACATGATCAACGACCGCGACCGGATGTACCGCTTCTGGCGCCGCTTCTCGAAGAATCCCGTCATGCGCTTCGCCGTGAAGATGATTCCGATGGGGATCGCCAGGCGGATCGTCGACGAGATGGAGGCGAAGCTCGCGCGGACGAACTTCAAGCACCGCTACCGGATTCCGACCGAGATCATGGAGGAGTACGGCGCCAGGCGCGCGGCCGAAGGCTACGACATGGTCGTCTTCGGCCACTTCCACAAGAAGCTCGAGATCCCCGCCGGTACCGCGCTCGTCTGCGTCCTCCCGGCATGGTTCGACGGAGGCGAAGCGCTGCGCGTGGATGAGGAGACGGGGGAGTGGGAGTGGGTGAGCGTGTGACCGCTCTCCACATCCGTCGATTGGGAAAGGCCGAAGTGAGAACGCAGAACGATGAAGTGTGAACCCAGAAAGGGGCTGAGCAGCCCCTTTTCTGGATTCTGAGTTCAACGTTCTACGTTCTCACTTCGCTGTTGATTTACACTCGCCCAACCCCCATGAAAGTCTCCTTCCTCGGCACCGGCACTTCCACAGGCGTTCCGACTGTCGGATGCCGCTGCAGGGTCTGCACGTCGACGAATCCTAAGAACGTGCGGTTCCGGCAGTCGATCAGGATCGAGGCGAAGGGAAAGCACATCCTCGTCGACACGACGCCCGACCTCAGGACGCAGCTGCTGCGCGACCCGATCCCGCGGCTCGACGCGGTGCTGCTGACGCACTCGCACTCCGACCACGTGATGGGGCTCGACGACATCCGCCCCTTCAACTTCTTCCAGCGCGAGACGATCCCCGTCTATGCCTCGCCTCCGACGGCGAAGGCTGTGCGTCGCGCCTTCAGCTACATCTGGGATCCGCACGCGCAGATCGGCGGCGGCAAGCCGCAGATCGACCTTCGCGAGATCGACGGGCCGTTCGATTTCTACGGCATCGACATCGTCCCGATCCCCGTCCGCCACGGCGACTGGACGATCCTCGGGTTTCGCATCGGCCCCTTCGCCTACATCACCGACACGAACGGCATCCCCGAGGAGTCGCGACGCCTGTTGGAAGGAGTCGACACGATCGCGCTCGACGGCCTCCGGCCCGCGCCAACGCACCCGACCCACTTCACCATCGGCGAGGCGGTCGAGGAGGCGAAGGCGATCGGCGCGCGCAAGACCTGGCTCATCCACATGAGCCACGACGCGGAGCACGAGGAAGTGGATGCTGGGCTTCCTGCGGGCATTTCGCTCGCGTACGATGGCCTCGAACTCGTCTTTGACGAGAATTGAAAATTGAAAATTGAAAAACAAACATCCAATACGGCTTGTTAATATGAAAGGTAGTTTTGGTACATTGATATGAATCCTGCACGTTTTTCAATTTTCAATTTTCAATTTTCAATTCCGAGCCCGAACCCGAGCCCGCGATGAAGGCGATCCCGCACATCTCCGCGCTCAGCGCCACCGTCACCGCCCCTGCCTCAAAATCGCTGACCGCTCGCGCGCTTCTCCTTGCGTCGATGACCGAGGGGGAGACGACGATCACGAATGCGCTCGACTGCGACGACGCGCGCTACATGTACGAGGCGCTGCGGAAGATGGGCTTCGCGGTGCGCGGCTCGTTCAAGGAGGGCATCACGATCGGGCCGCGCCTCTCGATGACCGCGAACGAGCTCGAGCTCTCGGTCGGCAACGCCGGCACCGCGATGCGCTTCCTCACCGGCTACCTGAACTTCACGCCTGGGCGGTTCCTGTTGACGGGTGACAAGCGGATGCTCGAGCGCCCGATCGGCGACCTCGTCGAATCGCTCGTCTCGATTGGTGGAGAGGTCGAATACGCCGATCCGCTCCGCGAAGGCTTCCCTCCGCTCCGCATCCGCGGCAAGAAGGTGCGGGGCGGCTTCGAGGTCGCCGTCACGGGCGAGACGTCGAGCCAGTTCGTGTCGGCGCTGATGATGGCGGGCGCGGGGCTTCCCGACGGCCTCACGCTGCGGGCCGCGTCGCTCTCGTCGCGGCCCTACGTCGAGCTGACGCGCGACATCCTCCAGGAGTTCGGCGCGAGCGTGGTCGAGGTCTCGCCTAACGTCTGGAAAGTGCACGCCGCGCGGCTGGAGAAGGCGGGCTACGAGGTCGAGGGCGACTGGTCGAGCGCCTCGTACTGGCTCGCGGCCGGCGCGATCCTCGGCGGGCCGATGACCGTCGAGGGAATCCGCCGCGACTCGGGGCAGGGCGACCGCAGGTTCGTCGACATCCTCGTCGCGATGGGCTGCCGCGCCGACTGGTCGGAGCGCTCGGTGAGGCTCTCGGGCCCGGAGCGTCTCGGGGGAGGCAGCTTCGACTGCAACGCGACTCCCGACATCGTGCCGACGCTCGCCGCGATCGCGCCGTTCGCGACCGCGCCGGTCGAGATCACCGGCATCGGGCACCTTCGCGTGAAGGAGTCGGACCGGATCGACTCGGTGGCGGGCGAGCTCGCGAAGCTCGGCGCGCGCGTCGAGACGGGACCCGACTGGATGCGTGTCACGCCTGGCCTCGGCGAAGGGCCGGTGACGATCGACCCGCACGACGACCACCGCCTCGCGATGTGCTTCGCGATCGCAGGGCTCCGCCGCGGCGGCGTCTCGATCGACAACGAACACGTCGTCGCGAAGTCGTATCCCCGATTCTGGCGAACGCTCGACGAGGTCACGGCCGCGGCGCGGCCGAATTGAAAATTGAGAATTGAAGTTTGAGAGATGACGGAGGCCGATGATGAGTGATCGCACGAACGACCCCCGACCAATCCCTCAGCCGCAGCCCGACTACAACCGCGTGATGCGCACCTGTCCCGTCTGCTCGAGGGAGCTCGAGGAGCGGAAGTGCAAGCTGATCTGCACCGACCCGCGCTGCGGCTATTACATGTCGTGCGCCGATTTCTATTGAGCGCGATCACAGACCGTTGTTGTGGCTCCGGATCGCGCGGCCCGGGCACCGTTTGCGGCGCGCAGCGCCGGGACATCGGTAGCCCCCGCCTTCAGGCGGGGGTTGGCGCCGCGAGGGACGAACCGCGCCGCTTCAGCGGCGCGAGCATCGTCGGCGGTGGCGCCGCTCAAGCGGCGCCCTGACGTGGCTTCCGGTCGTAGCCCTGAAGCCGGGGGCTACCGATGTGTCGCCGCGCCGCGGCGAAGCGTCGGCAGTCGTGCCGGGGTCCCGAGGGTAGGACGCGAGGCGGTTGTTCCGCCCCGGTCCTATACTCGTCCCCATGATCGCCATACGCCCTCGCCCGCTCTTCGTCTCTGTCGCGGTGTCGCTGATGCTTGCCGCGCGGCTGTTCGCCGGCGACTTGATTCAGTTCACTGCCAACTCCATCGTCTGGAAAGCGGGTCCAGCCTCGGCGCCTCCCGGAGCGCGATCGGCGCTGCTTGAAGGCGATCCCGCGAGCGATGCGATCTTCACGGTCCGCGTCGACTTCCCGCCCGGCTACCTGATCCCGCTGCACACACACGGCCGCGACGAGCGGGTGACGGTGATCAGCGGCGCGGTGTTCGTCGGAATCGGCGACGCGGTCGACCGCGCGAAAGAGACCCGGTTTGCCGCCGGCTCCTACTACGTGACGCCGACGCCGATCCGCCACTGGGTGCGCACGGGCGACGAGGGGGCCGTCATTCAGATCACCGGGCACGGCCCCTGGACCGTCGAGTACGTGAATCCTGCGGACGACCCGCGGAACGCGGGGAAATGAAATCGGCCCCGTCGGGGCGCACGGCTCGATGTGGCGCAGGCACTCCTGCCTGCGCGCCGCCGAAGGCGACCGGCCCCTCCAATCGCGAGCCGCGACAGATGGCGGCGCTTCGTCCCGCCCCGCGGGACAGGCAGGAGTGCCTGCGCCACACGCACGAGCTCGCGCGCGCTCTCGATTCTGAATTCCCAATTCTCAATTCCGCCTCATAATCGCCCTCATGTCAGAGACGCGCGACTACGTGATCATCGGCTCCGGCTTCGGCGGGAGCGTCTCGGCGATGCGGCTCGTCGAGAAGGGCTACTCGGTGCTCGTGCTCGAGCGGGGGCGCCGCTTCCGCGACGAGGACTTCGCGAAGACGACCTGGCGCGCGCGCCGCTACCTCTGGGCTCCCTGGTTCCGCTGCTTCGGCATCATGCAGATCTCTCCCTTCCGGAACGTCTTCGCGCTCCACGGCGCGGGCGTCGGCGGCGGCAGCCTCGGTTACGCGAACGTCCTGATGAAGCCCGACGACAAGCTTTTCGCCGCGCCGGCGTGGAAGGAGCTGCAGGACTGGAAGCGCGAGCTCGACCCGCACTACGAGACGGCGAGGCGGATGTTAGGCGTAACCCCCAACCCCCGAATGAGCGCGGCCGACGACGTGCTGAAGAACGTCGCGCAGGCGATGGGGGTCGGCGCGACGTTCAAGCCAACCGAGGTCGGCGCGTTCTTCGGCGAGCCGGGGAAGGAAGGGGAGGAAGTCCCCGATCCCTACTTCGGCGGCGAAGGCCCCGCGCGAAAAGGGTGCATCCACTGCGGCGGCTGCATGGTCGGCTGCCGGCACAACGCGAAGAACACCCTGGTGAAGAACTACCTCTGGTTCGCGGAGAAGCGCGGCGCGGAGGTGAGGCCCGATTGCATCGTGCGCGACGTGCGTCCCCTCCCCGCCGGCCAGGCCGACGGTGCGAGGTACGAGGTGGTCTATCGGCGGACGAGCGGGATCCTCCGTCGCGCGACGCGCGTCGTCCGCGGGCGCAACGTCGTCGTCTCGGCCGGCGCGTTAGGGACGATGCGGCTCCTCTTCCGCTGTCGCGACGTCACGCGCTCGCTCCCGAAGATCTCGAATCGGCTCGGCGACCTCGTACGCACGAACAGCGAGGCGCTGCTGGGCGGCGTCGCGCGGAGCCGCGACGTCGACTACTCGAAGGGAATCGCGATCACGTCGATCTTCCAGCCCGATCCCGTCACGAACGTCGAGCCGGTCCGCTATTCGGCCGGCTCGTCGCTGATGCGCTTCCTCGCGGGGCCGCTCATCGACGGCGGGAACATCCCGATCCGGCTCGCCAAGTCGCTCTGGAACATCGTCACCCGGCCGATCGACTTCGCGCGCACGCACCTTCTCCCCGGCTGGGCGGAGCGGACGACGATCCTTCTCGTGATGCAGACCGAGGACAATCGCCTTCGCATGCGCCTCGGGCGGAGCCTCTTCACCGCGTTCATGAAGAACCTCGTCTCGTTCCCCGACGAGCAGTCGAGCGTGCCGCCAAAGGTCGAGATCGGACACGAGGTGACGAAGCGCTACTGCGAAGCAACGGGATCGATCCCGCTCGGCTCGGTCAACGAGGGTCTCCTCAACATTCCGCTCACCGCGCACATCCTTGGCGGCGTTCCCTTCGGCACGAACGACGCCGACGGCGTGATCAGTCTCGACTGCCAGCTCCACAACTACCCGGGGATCTACATCGTCGACGGCTCGATCATGCCCGCGAATCCCGGTGTGAACCCGAGCCTCACGATCACCGCCCTCGCGGAGTACGCGATGAGCCGGGTGGCGGTGAAGGCGAATTGAGAATTACTAACTATCCTGCCTCGCCCACTCGTCCCGCGTCAGGTTCTCGACGCCGCTGTCGGTGACGATCACGTCGTCCTCGATGCGGATTCCGCCGTACTTGTGGAACGCGGCGACCTTCTCCCACGCGACGTCCTTCGCGTGCGGTCCCTTCTTCACCTCGTCCAGGAGCGAGTCGATGAAGTAGATGCCCGGCTCGATCGTGAAGGCCATGTCCTTCTCGACGATGCGCGTCAGGCGGAGGTAGGGATGTCCCTCGGGTTTCGGGATCGTCGTGCCGCTCGCGTCGGCGGAGAAGCCGGCGACGTCGTGGACCTGAAGGCCGATGAGATGCCCGATGCCGTGCGGGAAGAAGGCGGAGGAGATCCGCTTCTCGACCGCGGCCTCGGGCGAGCAGTTGATGAGGCCGAAGTCGGAGAGGATCTTCGCCGTCTGGTGGTGCGTCGCGAGGTGGATCGACTTGTAGTCGACGCCCGGCTTCACCATCGCGACGAGGCGGAGCTGCATCGCGTCGACCGCGGCGATGAGCGCGGCGAACTCGTCCTCGCGCTGCGCCCAGGTGCGGGTGATGTCGCATGCGTAGCCGTTGACCTGCGCGCCGGCGTCGATGAGGAACGAG
Source organism: Thermoanaerobaculia bacterium (assembly GCA_041671505.1). Lineage (GTDB taxonomy): Bacteria > Acidobacteriota > Thermoanaerobaculia > Gp7-AA8 > Gp7-AA8 > JACPDH01. The sequence goes on from JBAZBK010000009.1 coordinate 56,355, forward strand.
TGACGCTCGGCCTCGCCCAGCGGCTGGCGCTCGGTGTCCATGTAATGGAGCACCGCGGCGTTGCGGTTCATCGCGATGATGTTGCCGTAGGGGAGCTCGTGCTCCATGTGTCCCGAGGCGCTGAGGTACTCGAGATGGATCTCGAACTCGGAGGCGCCCGCGGCGAAGGCATCCGCGGCGGCGATGTGTGCGCGGACTCCCTTCACGGTCGCAGCGCGCATGCACGCAGCCTCGTACGGGGTTTTCCTCGAGCGATCGAAGTGAAGCGGATTGAGGAGCGCCGGAGGATTCGCCGCCTCGAACGCCCAGTCGTCGAAGATCGGATCCCACTCGCCGACGAAGGCGCAGCGCCCGCTCGTAGGCATGTGCTGCTTCGCCTCTTCGGGCGTCGCGATCGACACGATGTCGAACTGCCCGACCCAGTAGCCCTCGGGCTCGCCTGCCACCTTGTGCCAGTAGTCGACCGGCCGGTTGTAGACGAACTTCGGCCGCTCGCCCGGCGTGTAGACGACGAAGCAGAAGGGATTGTCGACGACCGGCGCCCAGTACTTCACGTGCGGGTTCGCCTTGAACGGATAGTCCATGTCGTCGAGGAAGATCGTGTGCGGATTTCCTGCGAAGGCGACGAAGTGGTCGAACCCGCTGGCCGCGAGAGCCTTGTCGTGGCGGGCCTTCAGAGTTGCGACGTGCGCGGGGTAGAGCGAAGCGAGCGTGTTCGTCATGGTCGGACGAGCATAGAAGAAGAATCGAGAATTGAGAATTGAGAATTGAGAGAGGGCAGGGTTGGTAGGGGGGGCGGGAAGCGCCGATTCCGGCGCTAGAGGGGTTTCCCTTTCATCGCGGAGCGTTCGGATTGTCATCCCGACGAACGATCCCGCGGAGCGGGAGCGAGAGGAGGGATCTCGCAGGCTGGTACAGTCGAGGTTCGTCGCGAACTCGGTGGCTCGTGGCACGGGAGTACTAGCCTGCGAGGTCCCTCCTCCTTCCCCCGCTTCGCGGGGTCAGTCGTCGGGACGACAACTCCGTTGGACGTCGCCGTTACGAATCAGTGAAGGAAAGCTCGGGGCGTTCGATACGAACGCGTCTCCACGTCTCTCAATCCCTAATTCTCAACTCTCACCTCGCCGCCCGCGGCGGCGCAGCGAGCGCGCTCCTCGCAGGCCGCGATCTGCATCTCGAGCTCGATGACGAGCTTGTCGAGGCGGCAGGCGACGTCGGTCGCGATCGGGAGGATGAGCTTCGACGCGTCGAACTCGGCGAAGAAGCGCGAGCGGATGCCGTCGAACCAGAGCTTTTCGAGAAATGCGCGAAATCGCGCGACGAGCGCGGCATCGGGCTGCATGGCGGGCCAGAGCTCCGCCGGGGCGAGATTGCCGAGGGCAACTTCGTCGAAACGGGCAGCCGCGTCGCGAAGGTCGCGGGCGAGCTCTCGTGCGGTGGCGATGTGATGGCGGCGGTGCTGGGAGGTCATTGTTGCGGGGCGCGCGTGCGGCGCCGAATATGAAACCGAAGCAACGTTCGGTAATTCCGGCCCCAGTGAATTGTTTCCGGGTGACCAGGGCCAGGCGGTGATACGAGACCGCCGGCCGTGTGGTTGCGCTCACGTCGGAGTGTTCAGGGCGGTGAGGCAACCAGTTTCGTCAACGCGGGATCGTGTTTGCGAGTTTGTTGCAGGAGAGGGCGAATCGTGCGTTCAAGAGTGGAGTGCCTGGTTCGCTCGCACGCCGAAGGCGTGCAAGAAGGTAGCCCCGGGTCGCTCCGCGCAGCGGGGCGACCCGGGGTCAACGGACCGAAATCATCCCGCACCCCGGCAGGGGTGCCAGAGCGGGCATGCGGTCGATCGCTGGCACCCCTGCCGGGGTGCGCACCCGCGCATTCCTCGATACCGGGGGTCGCCCCGCTGCGCGGAGCGACCCCCGGCTACCTTCTGACATCCCTCCGGGATGTCGGAAGCGAATCGGCCAAGCTCCTCCGCCTAACCGCCCGTCCGGTCCTTCGCGCGTTGCCTCGCCTTCTTCAACGCATCGCCGAGCGACGATTCGGATGCGGGAGGCGCGGGCTTCGATTCCGGCGCCGCCACGGGTGGCGGCGCTGCAACTGGCACTGCCGCAGTCGCCCGCGGCGCCTTCGCCATCTTCTTCTCTGGCGCCTCGGCTTCAACGTTCTCCGCCACCCCGCGACGGAACCTCAAAGCTCCCGGCACGAGACTCAGCGCTCCCGTCCGTCTCTCGAGAATCTCGAGCAGGAGTAGCAGCATCGCGAGGAGCACGAGCCAGCTCCGCAGGTCGATCATCCGCGGCTTCTTCGGGAGGTCGCGCCAGATCTCCGCGGGAGTCGCGCGCTCGCGCCCTCCGGTGATCTTCGCGAGGCGTGCGAGCGTCGCCGCGCCTTCCTCCGGCGACGACGGCGCGAACTCCGGCGAGTAGGGCAGCGTCACCGGCGTCATCGAAGACGCCGATCCGTTCGGGAAGACGAGCGTCGAGAGCACCGTCTCGCTCCCTTCGACAGGCACGTCGGCCGCGAGCGTTCCCGCGTCGATCCATCGCAGCGATCGCTTCTCGCTCCGCGGCGCTTTCCCCGGCTCGCCGCGAAGGACGACGAGCTCGGGGAGCTCGGCGAGCGAGGGCGGCGCATCGGGATCGAGCTGCAACTCGATGCGATCGACTCCGCCGCGCAGCTCCTGCGTCAGCGCCATGCCGGGAGGCAGCGTGCTCTCCTCGCCCGCGGCCCATCGCCCCAGGCTCGCGAGGAGGTCGCCGTAGAGCGGCCACGAAGCGATCGCGCCGGTGTGCTTTCCGTCGACCTCGCCGGTCCAGACCGCCGCGCGGCCTAACCCGACCTGCCACGAGGCTACGAGCGGCGCCGCCTGATCGTCGCGCGTCACGCCCGCGAGCAGCGCGCCGTCCTTCAGGTAAGTGAGGTTGTAGCCGCCGACCGCCGGCGCGCCGGTGAAGCTGCGCCCTGCGATCGACATGAGGCCGCCGGTCAGCGCGACGTCGCTCGGCGTGTCGACGAAGGTCGAGCGCGCGACAATCATCGTGTCCTGCGCGAAGATGCGCGGCAGCTCGCCCGGGTCGGAGGTGAAGTAGACCTGCCCGCCGCCTCGCTTCGCGACGTCGCGCAGGAGCTCCGCGTCCGTGTCGGTCGCCGTACCGAGGCCGACGACGCTCACCGTCATGTTCGCCATCCGTGCCTTCTCGATCAGCTCGCGATACTCGCCCGGCTCCTCCGCGTCGGCCGCGTCGGCGAAGAGAATCACGTGCCGCGTCTCCGCCCGCGCCCCCATCAGCATCCGCGTCGCGTAGGCGAGCGCCTCGTAGACGTAGATGCCGCCACCTTCCGACTTGATCGCGAGGATTTTCCCCCGCACACCGCCCTGATCGCTGACAGGCAGGAGGTCGGCGACCTGGTGCGGCGCGCTGTCGACGGCGACGACGCCGAACTCGTCGATCGGCGAGAGCATGTCGAGCACCTGGACCGCTGCCTGGTTCGCGAGGTCCATCTTCGTCCGACCGCCCCCGACGCCGACCGCCATCGACCCGGAGCGGTCGAGCGCGACGACGATCGCGAGCGCGAACTTGCGATGCTCGCGACGGAGCTCCATCGACACCGGCAGCAGCGGGTCGATCGGCGACTTGAAGTAGCCCCCCGCGCCGAACGACGACGGCCCGCCGGTCATCAGGAGGCCGCCTCCGCTCTCCTTCACCCACGCGGCGAGCGTCTCCATCCCGTTCTTGCCGAGGAAGCTCGCGGGAAGATCTTCGAGCACGACCGCCGAATGGCTCGAGAGCGACTCGAGCGACCAGTCGGCGTTCTGTCCGGTGCGCGCGTCGACGTCGACGCCGCCGCGCGCGAGGAGCGACGCGAGCCCTCCCGTCTGCGACACGACGAGGAGCGGCTTCGTCCCTCGCACGCCGACGAGGAGCCGCGCGCGATTGTTCTCCGGGATCGGATCGGCGCCCGTACCCTTCACGGTCAGCGTGTAGGCGAGCGTCCCCGCGACGTCGGCGCGGTCGCGCAGCGTGATCTGGCTCGTTCCGGCAGGAACGCTCTTCCGTCCTGCGGCGACGACCGTCGCTCCGCGACGAAGCTCGATCGCGACCTCCTGCGGCACCGGCGAGACGATCGCGGCCGACACGAGCAGCGCCTCGCCCTTCGCGACGCTCTGCGGCGCGTCGATGCGCGCGATCGCGATGTCGCCCGCGGCGGGGCGTGCGAGCATCCGGTAATCGATCGCGATCCCGCGCTCGGCCGCGCGCACGGCGGCGATGGCGGGATCGCTTCCGGTCCAGTGACCGTCGCCGATGACGAGGATCCGTGCAGGGCTCCCCGCCGGCATCAGCGAAAGCGCCTCGTCGACCGCCTCACCGAGACTCGATGCGTCCTGGCCTACGTCGCCGGTGAAGCCGCCGAAGCCTCCCTTCGACGGCACGAGATCGACCGCGGTCCTGCGGCCGAAGGAGACGACCCCGAGGTCGTTGTCGGAGGGGCGCTTCGACGAGACGAGGTCGATGATCTCCTTCGCGCGCGCGTCGCCATCGGCCGGCATCGAGCGGCTCCGGTCCGTAACGACGACTAGCGTGCCGGCGCGCGAGTCGAGTCGGATCGCAAGCCCCGCGAGCGCGAGGACAATCAGCGCGAAGGAAATCGTACGGAGCACGAGCTGGATGCGACCCGCGGGACGCCAGACGACGAGCGCCGCGGCAAGCGGAATCGCGACGAGGAGCCAGGCGGGGTTGGAGAGGGTCACGCCGTCCCCTTCGCCGCGAACCGGAGATGCGCCGTGAGGATCGCGAGAACTCCGACCAGCGCGGCCCAGGTCAGGTCGCGCGGCGCGCTCGCGGGGTCGGCGTCGCGCTTCCAGTCGCCCCAGACTCCGGGCGAGCATTTCGAGAGATCCGATTCCGCGGGTGCGATCGGGTTCGCCGCGACGCGCCAGCTTCCCGCCGTCGTCGTCACGCTCCAGACGCCCGGTTGCGAGAGGCGGAGCGCCGCCGCGCCGTTCACGCCGGCAAGCTCGAGCTTCGTGCCGTCGGGCGCTCTCAGCGACGCCTTGTCGACGCCCGGCGGCAGCGTGATCCGCGCCATCGCCCCGACGCGCGCGTTAGGCTCCCTCACCCCAGGCAGCTCCTCGGCGCGCCACTCGACGAGATTCCAGAAGAGCACCGGCCACGCCGGGGTGAGGTGGAGCGTAGAGAGGGCGGGATCGAAACGCATAAAGATCGTCTTCGCCCCGCGCGGGCCGTCGAGCTCGGTGACGATCGGCGTGTTCCCCGCGGTGACGATCGGGTCGCCGTCCATCACGCCGCGCGGTGTGCCCCAGACGACGCCCGACAGCGCGAGACCGCGCGTCAGCGGATGCGTCCCCGCCGTGAGGAACGGTCCCGCGAGCGAGACGCCGCCCGCGGCGTGATCGATGCGGACGACCCAGCGGCCGGGCCGCGAGGCGACGTCGCCGTCGGTCACGACGAGCGACGGCTCGCCTCCGCCTAACACAACGCGCCCCGAGGCGTCGAGAGCGCGCTCGACGAGCGAGCGCAGCCTTTCGTCGGCGATGTCGACGCGCGCACGGATCTCGCCCGGCCCAGGGTCGAGCAGAGTCACCTCGTCGTCGAACGCGAGAGAGTCGCCGGAGATCGTCGCGCTGACCGGAGCTTCCCCGCGCGGCAACGTCAGCGCCACGCGGCGCGCCTCGCCAGCGGCGAGCTCGAGCGGAAGCTCCCGCGCCTGTGCTCCCGAGCCGACGCGAAGCATCGTCGACGCAGCGCCGGTCGAGAAGTTCTTCACCTCGTACGACAGTCTCTCGCCGCTCTCCGCGCTCGTGCGTGTCGCGGCGATGAAGGCGACGTTAGGGCGCGCCTCGCCGAACGACTTCCAGACGATGCGCCCCGAAGCGGGCGGCGTCTCCGGCGGGTGATCGCTGACGACGAAGACGCGCGCCCGCGCGCCTCCCGTCTCGAGCGCGAAGGCGACCGCCCTGTCGAGGTCGGCCGACGGCGCGCCGCAGCTCCAGGCGTCGAGCAGCGGCCGCGCCGCGTCGAGGCTCGCGGCCTCTGCGCCCGCAAGCGCCGGCATCCCCCCCGCGTAGACGACGCGGACCGACGAGAGCTGCTCCGCGCCGAGCCCGCTACGCAGGAACGCGAGCGCGTGCTCGCGCGGGCTCTCCTTCTCTCCCGCGCGCATCGAGAACGAATCGTCGAGCACGAGGACGAGCGGCCGCGACTCGCGCGCGCTCGCACCGAACGGGCGTGCCGCCGCGATCGTCAGCAACACGAGTGCGAGAAGCTCGAGGAAGAAAAGCAGAGGCGTCGTGAGTCGCCGGAGCCGCCGCCCACCCTCCTTCGTCCTCGGAGCGTCGGCCCAGAGAAAGAGCCCCGCGACCTCGACGTTCTTCAGCCTGCTCCGCAGGAAATAGATCGCGAGAAGCGCGGGGATCGCGACCGCGGCTGCGGCGAGCGCGACCGGCCATGCGAAGAGCGACGTCATGCCGTCCTCCTCCGCTCGAGGATCCCGCGCTCGGCGAGCGGCCCCACCCGCCATCCATCGACGAGCTCCTCGGCGGTCATCGTCAGCATCACCGCCTCACCGCGCCGCGCCTCGTCGTTCCAGTTCTCCTGGTGGCGACGCAGCGCCGAGGAGTAGCGGAAGAGCGCGGCGTCGTCGACGAGGGCGTCGAGCGTCTCGCCGCTCTCGGAGTCGACGAGCCGCGCGTTGCCGGATCGCTCGGGAGCGAGGTCGCGCGCGGCGAGCAGCTGCACGATGACGACCGCTGCGGCGCGATGCGCGAGCTGGCGCACGAGCTGCCCCGGATCGCCGAGCCAGAGGAGGTCGCTGACGAAGATCCGCATACCGAACGGCTTCCACGACGGGCCCGATCGCGCGAGCGAGGCGGCCGGTGAGCCGCGTCCCGCGAACTCGAGCCCCGTCCAGCTCGACGCCGGGCCGTTCGTCTCGATGCGCTTCACCTCGTCGCCCGCTCCCCAGACGGCACGCGAGAAGCCTCCATTCGTCGCAGCCTCCGCGAGCATCGCGACGAGCCCGAGCGTGGCCTCGGCCTTTTTCGTTCCGCCTAACGACATCGAGCGGGAGAGGTCGACGACGATGTCGGCGTGCGGCGCCATCTCCTCGTGGTGCATGCGGACCATGAGGCTGTCGCTCCGCGCGTAGACGTTCCAGTCGATGCGGCGGACGTCGTCGCCCGGGTGGTACTCCCGGTGCTCGCGGAAGTCGATCGAGTTGCCGGAGTGGCGGGTGAGGAGCAGACCGGCGGTGCCGCCCGGCGCGCGGCGCGGAGGGAGGAGAGCGCATCCGCCTCCGGCGCGCTCGCCGGCCGCGAGAGCCTCGACGAGCCGTGCGTCCATCGGCTACGCCGCGGGGGCGGCCCTCCGGAACGCGGCGAAGCGCGCGGCGAACCAGTTGCGGCGGAAGATGAGCATCACCAGGAGCCACGCGCTGCCGAAGAGGAAGCGCGCGATCTGCGGCTCCTGCGGATTCGGGAACGGGGAGGCGAGCATCCAGATCGTCATGTCCTTCCCGAACGGCGTCTTGCCGCCGAAGAGAATCCAGCCGGCGACCGGAATGAAGCCGGCGAGCATGACGAGAAGGAGGACGACGATCCAGGTCCGCGACGTTGGGAGCTTCGCGAGCGGCCCCACCTCGCGGATCGCCATTGCCGTCAGCACGAAGCCGAAGAGGTAGATCGCGAAGTCGGCGACGAAGAGGATCGCCTCCTGGTAGTCGGTGCTGACCGTCGCCGGAAGCAGCAGCCTAACGAGAAGGTAGACGGCGCCGCACGAGGCGGCGATCATCAGCGCCGACCAGACGAGCCCGCTCGCCGCGCCGCTGAAGAAGGGGAAGACGGCGATGCGCGCGAGCGGGTTCCGCGGGATCGCGTTCGTCACGCGCGCGCCGAGCTGGTGACGCTCGGAGGTAGCAGCGATCGTGGTGACTGCGAGAAGAGCGGTCTGCGCCATGAGCCAGACGATCAGCGGAACCGGCTCCGACGTCGAGTCGGCGAGGTAGGCGGTTCCGGCGAGCGTGATGCACCACTGCAGGAGGAGCGCGATGCGCACGGGCCTCGCGCGGTTCGCCGCCGGCGGCGTCACCTGCGCGATCGAGATCGCGAGCATCACCGTGCAGGCGGAGACGCAGAAGATCACGGTGATCCCCGCGCCGATCCAGAAGGCCGACGTCGCGATGCGGCTTCCTCCTCCCGACTGGAGGAACGAGAAGGCGAAGGCGATGAGCACCGGCAGCGCGGGAAGGCCGCCGAACGCGAAGTTCAAGCCGATGATCACCTTGAACGGCTTCGACACCGGGAGCGTCGCGAGCATGATCGCGAGGCAGACCATCACCGCGATCGAGAGGAGCCCCATCGCGAGGAGGATGAAGATCGACGGCATGTCGATCCCGCGCAGGAAGTAGGTGAAGACCATGAACGGAAGGCTCGCCGCGAAGATGAGCAGAGTCAGCAGCATCGACGACGCGAACTTGCCGAAGACGATCGCGCGCGGAAGGATCGTCGTGATGAAGAGGAGGTCGACGTCCTCGTTGGCGCGCTCCACCCCTAACCTTATCCCGGTGTAGAGCGGGATGCACAGAAGACATGTGCCTAACAGAATCCCGAGGAGCCAGAGGAAGGTGGTGCGGCCCATCGCCATCGTGTCGGCCATCGCGGCGTTCTCGGCGCCGACGAGCAGCGCGACGCCCATCGTGATCAGCTGCGTCGCCAGGAAGCCCATCAGAAGCATGACGATGAAGCGCCCGCGCACCGCCTGGCGGAGCTCCTTCACGACGACCGGGCTCATCGCATCGTCGAGCCGGTCGAAAATCGCGGCGGCGCTCACTGCACGCCTCCCTTCGTCACCGACATGAAGACCTCCTCGAGATTCGACTTCGGCTGGCGGAACTCGGCGAGACGGTGGCCCCGCCCGATCAGCTCCGCGAGCAGCGTGCAGACGTCATCCTCGGTTCCTGCAAACTCCAGCGTGACCTCGTTGCCGGCGATCGCGACCTCGCTCACGTGCGGCATCTGCATCAGCTCGCGGTAGAGCGTCTCGGGAGAGCCTAACGGCCGGATGACGACTTTCTTCGTCAGCTGCGCCTCGGCGATGATCGTGTCGAGAGTGCCGGCGCGGAGGATCCGCCCCTGCTCGATGATCACCGCGCCGGTGCAGATCTCGGCGAGCTCGGTGAGGATGTGCGAGCTGATCAAGATCGCCTTCCCCTGCCCCGCGAGCGCGCGGAGCAGCTCGCGCAGCTCGACGCGCGCGCGCGGGTCGAGCCCCGCGGCCGGCTCGTCGAGAATCAGCACCGGCGGGTCGTGCAGCAACGCCCGCGCGAGGCAGACGCGCTGCTTCATCCCCTTCGAGAGCGCTTTCAGCAGCTTCACCCGGATGCCGGTGAGGTTCGTGAACTCCTCGACCTCGGCGACGGTCGCGCGGCGCTTCGCTCCCTTCAGCCCGTAGGCGCGGGCGAAGAAGTCGAGGTACTCGTCGACCGTGATGTCGGCGTGCGTCGGCAGCGCGTCGGGGACGAAGCCGATCCGGTGACGCGCCTTCTCCGGCTCCTGGACGACCGAAATCCCGTCGAGCAGCGCGTCCCCCGAGGTCGGCTCGTCGAGAGTTGCGAGGATGCGCATCGTCGTCGTCTTGCCGGCGCCGTTAGGTCCGACGAAGCCGAAGACCTCGCCCGATCCGAAGGAGAAGGAGATGTCGTCGACGGCGTGCGTCTGGCCGAACGTGCGGGTGAGGTTGCGGATTTCGACTCTCATCGCTCCACCTGCAAATCCCCGATCACGAGCGAGCTCTGGCGCCTCGTCTTGATCCCCTCGAGCGCGTCCTCGACGAACGGTGCGCCGTCGACCGAGGCCATCCATCGGCCGGGCGAGAGGTAGCTCTGCGGCGATGCGATCGCGTTCGTCGCGGCGGCGTTCCATTCACCGCTCCAGATCGCCTGCTCCGGGTCGCCCTTCTTCGCGAGCGGCACCGGGACGCTGCGCTTCAGCTCGGCCGAGCCTCCCGGCGCGATCGGTCCCGCGACGAGAAGCTCGCCGTCGGGCGTGGCAACCCAGAGGTTCTTGATCGGAGCCCCGAGGCCGTTGAGCGCCTCGAGACGCCCTCCGGGACGCTGGCGGAACTCGACGCGCTCGCGCCGAGGCTCGCTCTTGCGGATCCTGAACGACGTCGAGACGCGGCTCGTGAGCCAGCCGCCCACCAGCTGCTGGCCGCGCGTCCAGTCGAGCGCGAGCTCGTTCTGCCGCGCGCCGCCGTACGGGACGAGCTCCGTCTCCGGGCCGAAGGTCAGACCTTCGTTAGGCGCGACGGTGGCGTAGTAGCCGGTCCAGCCGATCGTCGTCGCCTCCCTCGTCGCCGAGTCGAGCAGCGTCACCGCCTCGGTTCGCACCACGCGCATCCACCCCTCGGAGACGGTCGCGTAGACGATGACGACGACGCAGGTCGCGATCGAGAGGAGCGGGAGAGTCCAGAGGATCCAGATCCTCCGGTTCTTCCTCGAGAGGAAGATCAAGTTCACCGGCCCCGCGACGATCGCGAAGAGCGTCATCGCCACGAAGAGGCCGCGGATCGGCACGGTGAGCTCGTCGACGACGCGAAGCGGGGAGGTTGCCGCGTAGCTGCCTCGGAACGGCCCGCCGCCCGACCAGGCGAGCGACGCGTCGGTGAGCGGCTTGAGCGAGGCGCGCATCGCTGCGACCCATGGATCGACCTCCGCGAGCGTGAAGGGAGCCGGCTCCGGAGAGGTCGTGACGAAACGGGTGCCGAAGCCGTCGCCGCATCGATAGAGCGCGTCGGGCCGGACGTCGAGCGCGCCGCAGCCTTCCGGCGGCCCAGCAGCTTCGAAGATCACGAGCGTGCCGCCGGCGCGGACGAAGCGCTCCACCGCAAGCCTGACGGGAGGAGGCGCGTCTGCGAGCTCCGCTTCGCGCAGCACGATCGCATCGTTGCGCGTCAGGCCAAGCCAGTTAGGCCCCCACTCGCCGACGGTGCGCGCGCTCGTCTCGATCGTCAGCTCTTCCTTCCGCAGTACCGTCTCGAGCGTCGTGCGGAGGTTCGCCTCCGAGATCGAGCGGCTCGCGAGGATGTGGATCTGCCCCGAGCCTCCCGAGTACCCGATGTTGAGCGGGATCTTGTCCGACTGCACATTGCCGTCGATCGTCACCTCGGCGTTCGTGCCCGTCATGTTGAGCTGCGGCTGCCACATCGAGAGAATCGCCTCGGTGCGCGGCGGCATCGCGACGGAGCGGCTCATCCGCCGGATCGTTCCCGCCTGTCCCGAGTAGACGACCGCGGGGGCGGCGATCTCGACGACGTGCTGTTTTCCGTCGCGATTCGAGACGCGGAAGCGGTACTCGCGGTAGCCGTGGATGGAGGCGACGAAGTCGCCCGACTCGTCGACGACGGTGACGGGGCCGAAGTCGGCCGCGCGCGCGGCGAGCGCGAGGGCCGACGCGGCGACGAAGGCCAGCAGGAGACGCGAGAAATGAGAGGAGCGTCTCACCGTGAGGAAACCTCGACGTCGTCGGGAAGGCTCACGCCCGTCTCCTCGAGCGAGGCGAGCAGCCCCGCGACGATCTTCGACGAGGAGACGCCGTCGAGGCGCGCGCGGTAGTTCGTCAAGACGCGGTGATTGAGCACCGCGTCGGCGACGCGCTTCACGTCGTCGAAGCCGGCGGCGGGGCGGCCGTCGAAGAGCGCCATCGCGCGCGACGATTCGGCGAGGGCGATCGCGGCGCGCGGGCTCGCGCCGAACGCGACGTACTCGCTGACTTCGTTCGTTGCCTCCGCGGCTCCCGCGTGCGTTGCGGCGACGATGCGCGCGATGTAGCGGCCGACCGCCTTCGGCAGGAAGATCCGGTCGACGGCGGCGAAGAGCGAGCGGAGCTCGTCGTGCGAGACGACACGCGACGGCGCTGGCGGCTCGCCGCGGCGGCGCGTCGCGATGATCTCCTCGAGCACGCCGACGTCGGCCGGCAGGACGTTGAGCTTGAAGAGAAAGCGGTCGAGCTGCGCCTCGGGGAGCGGATAGGTCCCCTCGAGCTCGATCGGATTCTGCGAGGCGAGGACGAAGAAGGGGTCGGGGAGGGCGCGCGTCGTGCCGAGCAGCGTCACGCAGCGCTCCTGCATCGCCTCGAGGAGAGCCGACTGCGTCTTGGGGCTCGCGCGGTTGATCTCGTCGGCGAGCAGCAGGTTCGTGAAGACGGGGCCGGGCTGGAAGAGGAGCTCGCGGTGGCCGGGCGTCACTTCCTGGAGGATGTTCGCGCCGAGGATGTCGCCCGGCATCAGGTCCGGGGTGAACTGGACGCGGTTGAAGCGGAGCTCGAGGAGCTGGCCTAACGACTTCACGAGCGCGGTCTTGCCGACGCCGGGGACTCCCTCGAGGAGGATGTGGCCGCGGCTGAAGATGCCGGCGAGGACGAGGCGGTGGAGGTCGCTGCGGCCGAGGAGGATGCGATCGAGCTCCGCGAGGATCGCGTTGGCTCGGGCTGCCGCGTCGCGCGCTTCGGCCGGGGTGAGGAGCGTCTCGGTCATGGCGTGTTCCTTTCGAGCTGACGTCTCTCCGCCGGGCGGTTGCGGACAGCGAGCGGCCGCCGCGGGGCGCCGGCCCGGCGCGAATCGCGCGCTGCCTCGTCGTCGTTCATTGGCGGTGTGTGGATTATACGGTTCCGAATGTGGCGAAGTTATGACCCTCCGGAGGGAGAGCCGCGACTTCGTCTACCAGATGTAGGACACCTGGCCCAGCCGCGCCGCAACCGCCTCGTGGCGGCGGATTCCAATCCGCCGCGGTCCCATCCCCCGCGCCACGTAGCGCCGGCGTCCCCGCCGGCAGCCCGCACGCGTCCCGCGTGCGGGGAGAGGATCCTCCCCTTTCCCCACTTCACGAAGAGGCGCTCAAGCGTTACACGACGGTCGAGCTCGCAGTCGACGAGTCGCGATGGATGCCGGAGCGATGCGTGCGCGACCCCGACCGTGAGGTCGGTCTGCGAATCGGCTGCGAAGAGACGGCACTGCGCGCGCGGGTGCGAGGTGTGGGCGTGCGGTGGGATCCGGCCGCGAAGCTCTGGTGGACGACGCTTGGCACAGCGACACGGCTGCGACTCGAAGAGCGCATCGCAGCCCGGGTATCGCCGCGAGTTAAGATATCCGAAGCCAGATGAGCATGTCTGGTGACAGATGGATTCATCTGATTTCAGGTGGGACGTCTGCAACCCATTACAAAGTTAGGCAGGGCAAAACAAGATTTCGGCAATCTGATAGGAGAGCCACATGGCCGGACATTCTGAATCCATCGCCGCCCTTTACGCCGCATTCGCACGAGGGGACGTACCAACAGTGCTTGCTGCCCTCGGACCCAACGTAACCTGGAAGGAGGCCGAAGGCTTTCCCTACGGGGGCACGTATGTCGGGGCTGACGCCGTGCTTCAAAATGTCTTCATGAAGCTTGGTTCCGAGTGGGACGGCTATACCGTAGTTGCGCACGAGTACGTTGAAAGTTCTGACACGGTGGTTGCGCTTGGCGAATACAGCGGAACGTACAAAGCCACGGGCAAGAGTTTTCGGGCTCCATTTGTCCATGTTTGGAAGTTCGGTGGAGACCGCATCGTTTCTTTCCAGCAACACACCGATACCGCGGTGGTCCAGCGGGCCCTTCAGTAGCGCGCCCCACGGGCCCTGCATAACTATGCGCTCGAGCCGACTTCGACGCGCCGCAGCAGGTGCTGTAAGCTGACCGGCCAGCGCGGGCGCGTTGAAACGGCCAAGCGCTAACGTTAGGCAGCGAGGACCGTCGCGGCAAGAGGGTCTGCGGGAATGTCGGATATGGGATTCCAGATACGGCTTCGGCCGGTTCTCGAAGAAGACCTGGCGGTCCTTTTCACACATCAAGCGGATGACGTGGCGAATCGGCTCGCGCAGTTCCCGCCTCGCGACAGAGAATCGTTCGAAGCGCACTGGCATCAGAACGTCCTATCGAACCCACGCGGCACAGCGAGGGTCGTGCTGTTCGGGAACGAGGTCGCGGGCAATGTAGTCGCATGGGAACAACATGGGGTGCTCTTACTGGGTTACTGGATCGGTCGCGAGTTTTGGGGCAAGGGAGTGGCCACTGCCGCCGTGGCCCAATTCCTGAAGATCGTGACAGAACGCCCAATCTACGCTCACGTGGCGGTGAACAACCTGGGTTCAATTCGAGTGCTCGAAAAGAACGATTTTCGAAATGCAGGTTCGGCGGAGGATGATGGTGTCAAGGAGTACACATTCATTCTCTATACGTGAGACAGATTGAGTGGAAAACGCGGCCTGACTGAGTGATGCGGTGGATTGCCACGCGCGACTCGAGGTTTCGAGGGCGTGATACGGTGGCGCAGGCGCGTTGCGATCCCTGAGCAACGGCCGGTTCGTGGTCTGCCATTCAGTCGGCCATCCTGGTGACCACACGGGAGGCATGTTGAACGCACTCATTCTGGCATTGGGTACTCTGTTTGCTCTGTCCGCGATCGCGGAGGATTACGAGTACGTGCTCATTCCAATTACCGCACGGAACGTAGCGGGCGCCAACGGCTCCATCTGGAGATCGTCTCTCGCCGTAACGAATCACAGCGATCACGATGTTTCCGTCTTCGGAATTGACTACTGCGGCCTGGCCCTCTGTCCCCCTCCCGTGCTGCCGAGCAAGACCACGATTGTCATCACAGCGCCGACAGGCGGCTCCTACCTCGTTTCCGATGATCTCGAGTCCCTGACGATTCAACTGCGCATCCAGGACATCAGTCGTCAGTCCGAGACGTGGGGGACGACCATCCCCACGGTTCGTGAATCTGACGCCCTCGCGGCTCCGCGCATCGCGAGCCTCGTCGAGATTCCGGTGACACCCGAGTTTCGTTCACTCCTGCGGATCTACGACCTCGACCGTAGCGATCAGGATCAAACGAAGCAGGTTCGGATCCGCTTCTATGCGGTCAACCCCGATCAATCGCCGACGCTTTCGCTCCGGGATGTCCTGCTTCTCGAAACGACGTACAAACTGGTTCCCGACCCTTCATTTCCGCCGCACCAGACGCCGCGAATGGCCTCCATTCCGTTGTCGACGATCGAGCAGCTGTCCGGCGCGCGGAGGCTTCGAATCGAAGTCGAGGCCGTCACGGACGCGCTTCGGTTCTGGGCGTTCGTGAGCGTCACGAACAATGAGACGCAGCATGTGACGATCGTCAGCCCGTGAGAACATGACGCCTGTCGAAGCGGCAGATCAGCCGGGACCACCTGGCGCCCGCATTCCCCGTTAGGCAGCAGCAGAATGACGAAGAAGCAAGAAACGCTCGCCGTGGTCCTGTTCCTCGTCGCAGGAGTCGCATCGATCACCGCCACCTTGATTGACCTGATCCGAGGTGCGTCGACGAATTGGCTTGCCCTTGGCGCCGGTCTGTTCTGCGTTTCCCTGGCGATCGGCATTCAGAGGCGACGGAGAGACTCTTCCTCGGGGTGAGACGAATAGAGCCGCGAGTGCTCGTAGGGAACCAGAGCAACACCGTTGAAGCCCCCGCGGCTGCTAACATCAGCGCCGCGCGCCCAAGACGGCTGAACGCCTGGCGTTGGATGGCGGCGAGACCGATGGTCCCTGCACTCGCAATCGTGATCATGCTGGCAGCCGCGCCGGTAGCGGAAGCCGGCTGTATCGAATCGTGGGATGGCCCCACAGCCTGCTTCGATTTCTTCGGATCGTACCCGTTGCGACGTCTCGGAGCCGAGCGCGACGTTTCCGAACAGTTGGTCACTGAGATTCTAGGCCAGCCCTTATCGCGACTGTCTCGCCTCGAACCGAGCCATGATTACCCCGGCCTCGACGACGAGGTGATCGTGACATTGAAGTTCAACGGGGTGTCCGTCACTCTCTCCCGTCTGGTTACGGAAGAGCGCTTCCAGATCACACGATACGAACAGGACGAGCTCGCGCTTTCAGACCGAGGTTGCGCCATTCGTTCCGGCTCCAGCCGGGAGGAAGTCATGAAGCTGCTCGGCTGCGACGAGATGAGCGCAGAGGCGAATGTCTACACCTGGCATCATCAGTGGTGCGAGGACGGCCTGGCGTACGAGGAGTGGGCCACGGTGACCCTCCGCTTTCGTGCCGACCGGCTGGCGGGGGTTGTCTGGGATTACTGGGGGGACTAGGCTACAAGGAGTCCAATCATGAACTTCATCGCTGTCAGTTTTGCCTCTCACGTGCGGCGTGTCTTGTCGATTGCGTTCGTCGTGTCGCTCGGAAGCAGCCTTCACGCCGACGACACGGAGCAGCGACTCCTCCTTCCGCTCGACGTGGTCGTTCAGGGCGGATACGGGTCGCTCTTCTCGACGCATCTGACCGCGTTCAACAAGGGCGCGACGCCGGTCGAGGTACGAGGGATCGTGCCCTTCTGCCCCCTCTCCCCCTGCCTCTCTGATCCCATCCCGGCAGTCGTGCTCGTTCCCGGTCATGCCACGGGCGAGTTCGAGAATCACGGAACGCCGGGAAGGTTCGTCTTCTATCCATCCTCGGCGCAACTGGACTTCAACCTGCGCGCCCGCGACTCCTCGCGCGATCAGCTTTCGTACGGCACCGAGGTCCCGGTCGTCGCTGGCGAGTTATTTCGTTCCCGGCCGTTCAATCTGCTCGCGGTGCAGAGCGCGCAGACGTTCCGGGCGATGCTCAGGGTCTACGGCATCGCGGCCAGCACGGTGACCGTCCGCGCGCTTCGTCAAGCAGACGACCGGGTTCTCGACCAGTGGTCGCTCCAGTTGTCCGAGCCGGGGAATGAGTACGAACCGGCGTACGCGGAAATCGCGCTGCCCGGATGGGGAGTCTCATTCGTGAGGATCGAGATCAGCCCGCAATCGGAGCAATTCCCGGTGTGGGCGTTCGCCAGCGTGACGAACAACGTCACGCAGCAGTTCACGCTGGTTACGCCGCGCTGACTCGACGGCACGCCGCTGGACGGCGGCTTGACAGTACGGTGGAGCAGTTTGGAGCAGGGCACGCAACGTCTGCAAACGGGCCGCCGCGCCCGGGGCGGGGCGAGGCCGAGACAATGCTGACCGCTGTACTCCGGAGGCACGATGACCGACGAGCCGATCTACCACGAAGGAATGCGGAGACTGCAGGACCTCCGCGAGACACGGCCGCTGGCCGACCGTCTCGAAGAGGTGATCGTCCGGCAGGCATTTACCGACGAGGACCGCGCGTTCATTTCGAGCCGGCCGATGTTTTTCGTCGCAACCGCCGACGCCCAGGGCCGTCCCGACTGCTCCTACAAGGGGGGCATGCCCGGATTCGTGCGCGTGCTCGACGACCGGACGCTCGCGTTCCCGGACTACGACGGCAACGGGATGTATCGCTCCTGGGGCAACGTCCTCGTCAACCCCGCCGTCGGTCTTCTCTTTCTCGATTTCGAGATGCCGAAGCGGCTGCGGGTGAACGGGCTTGCGCAGGTCGTGGAGGACGATCCGCTGCGCGCCGAGTTTCCCGGCTCGGTGTTCATCGTTCGCGTTACCGCCACCACGATTTTCCCGAACTGTCCCCGGTATCTGCACATGATGGAAATCGTCGAATACTCGGCCTACGCTCCCCGCCCCGACCACGTTCCACCGGTCCCGGGCTGGAAGAGATCGGACGCATTTCGAGATGCGCTTCCGGCGAGGGATCGTGAGGAGCCGGAGGGGGAGTGAGGGGGTAGGGGGGCATGCGTTTCCTTCCCTGGCTTCCGCGTTGTCCTGCGAAACTCCTCCCGCCGCGGCGCGTCTCATTGCTGGAGGACGTGATCGATGATCTTCGCACTGGCCCTCTCCACCGCCCTGGCTTCGCATTGCACCGCACCCGTGACCTCGGAGACGGAGACTGAAATACTTCAGCTGCTGTTGGAGCGCGTCGTCGAGACTGACGCGCCGCTCGGCGATGGGCCCGTGCTCGTGGCCTGCGCGACGACCGAGCTCGTTCCGACGGGCGGCGCTCCACTCGAGCACAACGAGCTCTGGGCCGATCAGGTCGATCGGAACCGTACCGTCTCCGAGTTGCGCGTGACGCTTCCGAAGCGATGGGTGATGGTCGATGTCCCGAGTCTCGTCACGGAAAAAGGAGCCGACTGGCACCGCATCCAGGATGCTTACCCGTCGACGGAGGCTGTCGTGCGCTTCGCGCGGCCGGGTTTCTCGGCCGACGGTCTGCACGCCGTCGCGCAGACGGAAGTCCTGCTACCGGGCGGCGAACGCGCCTGGCACGTCTACTGGTTCGATCGCACGGATGAAGGCTGGTCAAAAGTCGACAGGAGGACAGCGCGGGCTCCGTTCGGGTTCAGCTTCCCGTACGACCCGAGATGGGAGCTCTCTCAGGGCATGAGGGCAGACCGCGGGCGTTAGGCAGGGAGCTGCGGGCTCGCTAGTCGGTCAAGCAGAAATGCGCGCGTCCGAGTGCATTGCGATCGCGGCGTCCCTCCTTCTCTGGATGCTTGCCATTGCCGCTCAACTTCGACTGCCGCCCTTCGGACCTTCAAGCGTCTCCTTGAAAGAAGCGGTCCTACGGTCGGATCTCTCTTTGATGCGAATGGCGATTGCGGACTTCGCTGCCGACAGGGGAAGGCCTCCTGCCTCCGCGGAGGAGTTGCTCCGCGCGAGGTATCTCCGGAAGGTGCCTGACGATCCGTTCACCCGATCAGCGGCGACGTGGCGATGGATTCCGTGCGGGAAGGTCGCGGGTGTCTGCGCGGTGCGGAGCGGGGCGATCGGCTACGAGACGTGGTAGATGGGGATTCACGAGGGGGTACGTCGAGGCAGGAGATCCGTGCTCCATCTGTACCAGCTTGCGAGATCCCTCCTCCCGCTGCTGCTTCGCGGGATCGGTCGTCGGGACGACAGGTCGTGCGGTCATGAGCAATGGCGCGAGCGATCCGTGCCACCGGCTGCACTCCGGCGCCCCTCCGGGGCGCATGTGGAGCACGGGCAGAACGGCATGGTGACACCCTATGGAGTCGTCGGGATGACAAGCCAGACGTTACGGCTTGCCGCGCTCGAAGTAGCGGCTCACGGTCGCGCGGTGGCGGGGGAGGACGGGCTGCCGCGCGGCGGAGCCGCCACCCGCGGCTGCGCTGCCGATGACGCCGCCGCCGGCGCCGGTCGCGTTCGGGTCGTCGGGGAGGCCCGGGCTCGTCGCGATCGGAATCGACTGCGCGAGCTCGCCTAACGCCGACGGCGGCAGGACGATCTCCTTGAACTTGTTCGCGTCGTCGGCTGTCTGCCCGTCGAAGAGGAGCGGCGCGTGGCCCGGGCCGCGCGTCACGCCTCCCTTGCCCGTCTCGCTCCCAGGCTTGTTGCAGTAGCCTTCGACCGTCTTGCTCATGCCGCTGCCGGGGTTCTTCTGCAGCTGCTTCGCGAGACCTTTCTGGTCGGCCTTGTTGCCGAGCGAGGCGTTCTTCCGCAGCGTCTTCTGGTCGGCGAGCCCCGCTTTGTTGAGGCTCTCGAGCGTCTTCTGAAGCTGCGCTTTCGTCATGCCCGCGGCCTCGGCGAGCATTTCCATCTGCGCCTTCGTGAGCGAGCCCGACGCTGCAGCTTTCGCGACCTCGGGCGTCAGGCCTTTCGCGAATTGCTTGTTCTCCGCCGCGGCTTTCTCGGTCGCTTCCGAAAGCTCCTGCATCCCCGACGCGAGCTCCTCGGGTGTGAGCGACGACGACGCCTCTGCGAGCGCGCCGGCGAAGGCTTCGAGCTTCGTCATCGAATCGGTCGCCTGAAGCGCGCTCTCGACCGCGGCGTCGGCAGTTTTCTGCACGCTCTCTTCGAGGTTGTCCATCGCTTCCCACGCCTTCGCGGGATCGTCCCCCTCGGCGGACTTCGCGATCTCCTCGACCTGCTGCTCGAGGACGTTCGCGGTCTCGACCGGGAGAATTTCCTCCTGCTTCAGCGTCTCGATCTGCTCTTCGACGCGTTCGCGGTCGGCGGAGAGATCGAGCGAGGCGTGCGGGCGGACGAAGCGTGACGGGACGAGAAGCGTCGACCAGGCGAAGATGCCGGCGACGCAGAGGAGCGTGACGGGACGGCCGGCGCGCCAGCGAATCGAGTGCTGCGCCGGAGCGAGGGCAACGTCGCGCCAGGCGCGCGCGTCGGCTTCGGCGGAGGCCATCAGCAAGCCGCCGGCGCCCGAGTCGCGGTCGAGCATTGCGCGGAGCGAGCCGTCGTCGGGAAGCGTGCGACGCGTCATCACGAACGCGGCGACGGCGGCGGCGACGATACCAGTCGCGCCGGCGATCAGGGCCGCGCGCTCATGACCAGGGGCCGCGAAACGGAGCGCGAGAAGCGCCGTTCCCCAGGCGAAGCCCCACGCGGTGATGAGTGCCGTCGCCTTGCGCAGCGCGAGCATCCGCGCGATGCGGCCGCGAAGCGTGCGAATCGAGTCGTCAGCGTTCATCAGCGTGTTGATCGATTATACGGATGCGAATGTGGCGAGGTTGTGGCGGTTCGGGGTGTGGCATCGGAGGTTGGACACGGGAAGGGGGAGGGAGGGAACCTGGGGTTGATCGTGGCCTCGTTAGCGGCCACATCTTTTCAGGGGATTGAGGGAAGGCAGAGAAGAGAGAACCAAGTGAAGAGAGAAGAGAGAAACGTGAAGAGTTAAGAGAGAAAAGAGAAGCGTCAAATATTGGCGTGAGCCTCTCGGAGCGGGGCAACTCTACATTTTTCTCTTTTCTCTCTTCACTTTTCTCTGCCTTCTGGAGAACACGCCCGTAAGGGCCCGGATGCGAACGGCGCGGAGCCGTAGAGCCGCGCAAGCGGCGACACATTCAGAACGGGATGGCGTCGCGAGGTCGGGCATTGCCACCCTGTCGCCGCTCACGAAACCTTCTCTCGCTCGACCCCGGCCCTTACGGGCCGGGCTACGCAACTCCCGGCCGCTGAGGCGGCCTTGAGCGAGCTGACGCTCGCAGCGCTGCAGGGGATAGTTCGAACGGGTGGTGCCAGCACCTCGATTCGCACGTTCCGTTCAGCGATTGAACATTACGAGCGTCACGACGACCGAAGCGGCGTAGAGCACAATCACGGTGAGCGCGAAGAGCCCGCCGAGGAGCCACCTGCCGCCTGGCGCGAACGCTGCAGTCGAGAGCAGGCGGGCGTAGATCACCGCGCTTGCGGCGTAGGCGACGAAGATCGCGAGGAGGAGCGCGCCGAGGATGATCGTTAGGCTCGTTTCCATGCCCTTCGGCGCCACGATACCCGCGATGACGAGAAGGACGAAGGCCGCGGCGGCGTCGAGGGCGAGGAACCCGAGGAAGAAAGCGATGGCGCGTGCGATCGACATTTGCTCAGGCTCCGCGAGAGAATCGTATCGCAGTGCGGCTCATGCGGCGGAGTCGTGGACGACGACGCGGTCGCGCCCATCTTCCTTGGCGCGGTAGAGGGCGCGGTCGGCGTCGGCGATCGTGGTGTCGAGAGTCGCTCGCGGATCGTGGGCCGCGACGCCGAACGAGGCCGTGACGCGAATCGGCGTCTCCCCGACCGGGACGTCGCACGCGGCGACGGCGAGCCTCACCTTCTCCGCGGCCTGTCGCGCGCCCGCGAGGTCGGTCTCCGGGAGCAGGAGGATGAACTCCTCGCCGCCCCACCGCGCGACGATGTCCTCGCTGCGGACCGACGCGCGAAAAACGGCGGCGACGCGCCGGAGCACGGCGTCGCCGCCGGCGTGGCCGAAGCGGTCGTTGACGAGCTTGAAGTGGTCGAGGTCGGCCATGACGATCGAAAGCGGGCGGCCCGAGCGTCGGGCGCGCGTGATCTCGGCCTGCGACGCGTCGAGGAAGCCGCGACGGTTAGGCAGCGCCGTCAGGTCGTCGGTGCGGGACGAGAGCTCGAACTTCAGGGCGAGCTGCTCGAGCTCGTGCGTGCGCTCCTCGACGCGCGCCTCCAGCTCGCCGCGAAGCTCGATGAGCTCCCGGTACTCGCGCTCGAAGCGGGCGTTGAGCGCCCGCGACGAGGCGAGGAAGAGGACGGTGAAGCCGACCACCGGCAGGCCGGAGAGCTTCGGGACCACGCCGAGCTCCATCAGCACGTCGGTGATGAGACAGGCGATGAGCACGAGCAGCCCCCAGGCGATCGTTCGCGACTCCAGGTCGCCGTCGCGACTCGCGCGGATCGCCACGACGCTCGCGTAGACGAGCAGCACGCCGCTACCGACGAGGAGGAGGCCGGCCATCGGATCGAGATCGGCGGGAACCGCGATGACGGGAAGCACGAGCACGACGTACTGAAGTGCGCGGATGGGCCGCGGCATGCTGCCGGAAGAGAGCGAGACGACGAGGTTGAGCACGCCGAAGGTGGCGATCGCGACGCCAGTCAGGTTGAGATAAACGAGGAAGCCGGGCGGTGCGACCGCGAGGGGCCGGAGAATCATGCCGGTCGCGTCGACCAGGAGAGCGCCGCTCGCGGCGCAGACTAGCCAGAGGTGGCTGCGGCGTTCGCGGCGGTGCCACCAGAGATCGAAGTGCAGCACTCCGAGCAGCAGGTAGACGCCGAGGCCGAAGGCATCGACGTACTCGATCGGGATGGCGCGAAGCGTCATGTCTGAACGGACATGGTGACAGACCCGGGGGCTGCTGTCTTCACGGGAAAGGCGCGACTGCGGCTTGGGGGCCGGCTTCAGCTGCTGGAACGGAGCGTTCCACGCACCGCGCGCAGGTTGACCCGACCCCTTCGCTTCAGTAACCTAACGACTGATCGGTTTTTACCTATGAGACAAGACCTGAAGTCAGAACGAAGCCGCAGGCAGATCCTCGACGCAGCTCTCGATCTCTTTTCGCATCGGGGATACGGCGCGACGAGCATCCGCGACATTGCCGACGGCGCGGGGCTCTCGACCGGCAACGTCTACCACCACTTTGCCGACAAGGAAGACATCTACAACACGATCTTCGAGGAGTACTGGGAGGCGATCTCGTCGCCCGACTTCCCGTTCAACAAGGCGCTCGCGTCGGGTCTCTTTCCCGACAACCTCGAGGCGCTCGGCTGGGCGGCGGAGCAGAGCGTGCGGCAGTACAAGAAGCAGATCGCGCTGATCTACGTCGACGTCGTCGAGTTCGACGGGAGGCACATCCGCCGCTTCTACGCCGACATGTCGCAGCGCTTCTCGATCTTCATCGACGCGCACGGCCGCGCGGAGGTCGAGAAACGGCTCCGCCCGGGCGTGTCTCCGGTCGCGGCGGTGATGCTCGCGACCCGCTTCTACCTCAACTTCTTCTCGGTCGAGATCCTCTTCGGCGTCAAGGATCACTTCGGCAAGGCGACCGAACAGACGATCAAGGAGATCTCCGACATCCTCCGCCGCGGCATGCTGCGCGACGAAGAGCTCGCGAAGGTGGCGGCGAAGCCGGCGAAGGTGGTGAAGAAGGCGGCGGCGAGGAAGAAGTGATGGGGGAGTTGTTAGTTTTTAGTTGTTAGTTGTTAGACAACGCGAAGTTAGAAGTTTGAACAATGAATTCAGAATCCAGAAATAAGTCTCATTCTCTTTTCTGGGTTCAACATTCAACGTTCTAACTTCTAACTTCGCCTTGTCTAACAACTAACAACTAAAAACTAACAACTCCCCCCGCCCTCACCCCAGCCGGTGCTTCTCCACCTTCCCGTACGGGGTACGCGGCAGCGCGTCGAGGATGGTCCAGCGTTTGGGGATCTTGATGCGGTTGAGGCGCTCGCCGAGCCAGGCTTCGAGCGATGCGACGTCGATCGTCGTGCCCGGCGCTGCGACGACGAAGGCGGCGCCGACCTCGCCCCACTTCGGATCGGCGATGCCGATGACCGCGGCGTCGGAGACGGTCGGGTGCTGCAGGAGCTCCGCTTCGATTTCCGCCGGATAGACGTTCACGCCGCCGCTGATGAACATTTCCTTCTTGCGGCCTGCGATGGAGTAGAAGCCGTCAGCGTCGCGTCGCGCGGAGTCTCCCGTACAGAACCATCCATCGCTCATGTACGACGCCGCGGTCGCCTCGGGGTTGTTCCAGTAGCCGGCACTCACGTGAGGGCCGCGGAACCAGAGCTCGCCCACTTCGTCGGCGCCGCACTCGCTGCCGTCGTCGCGCGTGAGGCGCGCGGCGGTGTACATCATCGGCCTTCCGATCGCGCCCACCTTCCGGTACGAGTCTTCGTTCGTCATCGAGAAGCAGTTCACGCCGACCTCGGTCATTCCGTATCCCTGCCGGAAGACGACGCCGCGCTTCTGGTACGCCTCGATGATGTAGGTCGGCAGTGGCGCGCCGCCGGAGATGAGCCAGCGGAGGCTCGAGAGGTCGGCGGCGGCGAAGCCGGGGGCGTCCATCATCATCTTGTAGATCGTGGGGACGCCGAGGACGACGGTGCAGCGCTCGCGCTCGATCGTCGACCAGACCTCGTCGACGTCGAACTTCCGGTGGAGAACGATGGTTCCGCCGATCGCGACGATCGGCGTGAGGAACGCGCCTAACGCGCCGGCGTGGTAGAGAGGCGTGAAGATCGGGCTCCGGTCGTCCTCGCGCAGCCCCCAGTTCATCACCGTGCTGTAGCCGTTCCAGGCGAGCATCCGGTGGGGGATCATCACCCCCTTCGGCTTCCCGGTCGTGCCGCTCGTGTAGAGGAGGCAGTAGATGTCGTCGGGCGAGAGCGTCGCGAACGGCTCGTGAGCGCCGCCGCGCGACCCGAGCGTGAGGTGATTCAGCTCGCCGATGGAAATGATCTCCGAGACGGCGCCCGATTCGCGCAGCTTCGCCGCGTGATCGGCGAACTCGGGGCCGTGGACGAGGAGGCGCATGCCGCTGTCGCGGACGATCCCGTCGAGCTCGTGGACGGTGGCGCGCGTGGAGAGAGGGACGACGATCATCCCGTTCCTGCCAGCGGCGAAGAAGACGTCGAGGAACTCGGGGCAGTTCCCGGCGAGGAGGCCGACGCGGTCGCCTTTCGCGATGGAGAGACGGTCGTGAAGCGCAGCAGCGGTTGCGCCCACGCGCGCGTCGAGCTCGCCGTAGGTGAGGCGGAGCGAGCCGTCCGACATGACGAGCGCCTCGCGATCGGGCGTCAGCCGCGCGCGCTCTCCGAGCAGATCACCGTGGAGCATGGTGGGGCCTCGCGAATTGAGAATTGAGAATTGAGAATTGAGAATTGAGAGGCGGGTTGGTGTGGCGCAGGCACTCCTGCCTGCGCGCGGCGCGAAGCGCCGCCGATGTCTTCAAGTGCTTTGCAAGTCGGGTCGCCTTCGGCGACGCGCAGGCAGGAGTGCCTGCGCCACATCGCCTCGCGCCGCGACTCGAATTCACTTCCATCCGCCGATCGCTTCCTTCAGTTTCGTGTTGAACGCTGCGGGGCACTGGTTGTGCGGGATGTGGCCGCACCTGGGGATCGCCGTGAGCGTGGCGTTCGGAATGAGCGACTGGTAGTGCTCGGCGTAGGCGATCGTGGCGATTCCGTCGTCCTTTCCCCAGACGAGCGCGACGGGGAAGGTGACCGCCGTGAGCTTGTCGTCGAGGATCCACGGCTTGACGTCGACGCCCGCGAGGCGCGCGACCTGGCTCTTCGGCGCGCGTCGGACGAGGTCGTCGAGCACGTAGCCGGGGACCGGCGGGGAGCTCGGCCCTAACACCGCCTTCGTCACCGCTGCGGCTTCCTCGCGATTCTTCGGGAGGAGGCTGGGTCCCTTGTAGTCGATCGCGACGCCGCCGGCGTTCTCCAGCACCACGCCCGCGGTGCGCGCCGGATGCTCGAGCGCCCAGAGCATCGCGAGCCAGCCGCCGAGCGAGTTGCCGACGACGACGACCTTGCCGTCGGGGCACTCCTTGTCGATCACCGCGCGCAGCCCGCCCATGAGCGTCTCGAACTGGAGCGGGCCCTTCGCGGGTGCGCTCTCACCGTGGCCCGGAAGGTCGAGGGCGACGACCTTGTGGTCGCTCTTGAGCGCCTCGATCGTTTTCCGCCACAGCCCCGCCTGGTCGTTCGCGCCATGGACGAGCACGACCGCGGGGCCGCTGCCGACGGTGAAGTAGGTGACGCTGCCCGCCGGGCCGTCGACCGACCTTTTCTCGCAGCCGATCCCGCGCAGCCCGCGCCTGCTGAGCGCCTCGAGCGTGGCCATCGGGTGGCTGTAGAAGTACCAGATCGCCGCCCCGAGAACGATGATCACGACTGCGAAGAGTGCGAAGGCGATGAAGATGAGAGTGCGAGCCATGAGACCCTCCGGGTCAGGCGAAAGGCGAGAGGCGATGAGCAGACAGCAGGCGCCGGTCCGCAAGACGTGCTGCCTGCTTATCGCCTCTCGCCTCCTCGCCTTTCGCCTTGATTACTACATTCTTACCGCCACCGCCGCCTGGTTGTAGCCGACTCCGGAGCCGACGAGGACGACCAGGTCGCCGGGGCGGATCTTCTTTTCCTCGAGCGCGTCGTGGAGCGCCATCGGGATGCAGGCCGATCCGGTGTAGCCCCACTTCTCCATGATCATGTGAGTCTTCGACATCGGCAAGCCGAGGTCGTTCATGACGAGCTCGATCGTCGGCTTGCGCACCTGGGTGAAGACGATGAAATCGATCTCCGAGATGCCGAAGCCGCTGTTGTGGGCGAGGTTGCGAACGACCTTCGGCCAACCCTCGTTGTTGATCTCGGGCGGATAGCGTTCGATCATCTTCACCGTCGTGCGGCCCGCGCGCACTGCCTCTTCCGTCGCCGGCTCGGCGGTGCCGCCGGCGTAGATGCCCCAGCTCTTCGCGTAAGCGCCGTCGGCGAGGAAGGCGGCACCGAGAAATCCGGCGGACTCCGAGCGCTCGAGGACCGCGGCGCCGGCGCCGTCGCCGTAGAAGAAGACCATCGGGTCGTCCGGCGCGGCGAGCTTGTGCATCAGGTAGACGCCGATGACGACGACGCACTTGATCGCCCTGTTCGTCACCATGATGCCGGCAGCGGCGGCAAGCCCGGTGGGAAACGACGCGCAGGCGCAGCCGACGTCGAAGGTGCCGGCGTTCTTCGCGCCTAACTTGTGCTGAACGACGACCGAGGTTGCGGGAGTGAGGTAGTCGGGAGAGTCGGTGCCGAGGACGATCAGGTCGACGTCCTCCGGCTTCTTCCCCGCGCGCTCGAGCGCCTGGCGCGCCGCGCGGACCGCGAGATCCGACGTCGCCCACTCTTCAGGCGCCCACCAGCGGGTCTTGATGAAGCTCGAGGCTTCCATCTTGTCGACGAACTCGGGAAGCGTGGCGTTGAACTTCGCGCGGAGATCGTCGTTGGAGACTTCACGCTCCGGAAGGTACATCCCGGTCGATGCGATTTTCGCGAACATGGTCACCTTTCGGCCCGGCACCGCGATGCGGCGCGTGTCGATGTTTCGTATCGGTTCCCCCCGGGCTGAAGCCCGGGGCTACCGGCGTCGCGCCGCGGTGCGGCGCGTCTCAATGGTTCGCCTCGGTTCCCCCGGCTGAAGCCGGGGGCTACCGATGTCGCGGCGCTGCGCGCCGCCGTACGTGGGCGCAGCCTAACGACGAGCAACTAACAACTAACAACTAACAACTAACAACTAACAACTAACAACCCTAAACTCAGCACTCAGCACTTGCCTCTCACGTTCCGATCACGATTCCGCCGTCGACGGAAATGCAGGTGCCGTGGACGAAGCTCGCGTGATCCGAGGCGAGCCACACGTAGGTGTTGGCGATGTCCTCGGGGCGGCCCATGCGGCCGACCGGAGTCTTCGCGACCATTCCCTCGAGCACCTTGGCGGGCATCTGCTGAACCATTTCGGTGGCGATGAAGCCCGGCGCGACGGCGTTGACGCGGATGTTGTACTTGCCGAGCTCGCGCGCCCAGGTCTGCGTCATGTTGATGACCGCGGCTTTCGTCGCCGCGTAGTTGGTCTGGCCGAAGTTGCCGTAGAGGCCGACGACCGAGGAGGCGTTGAGGATCACGCCGCCGCCCCCCGCGATCATCCGCGGAGCGACCGTGCGCGTGCAGACGAAGACGCCCTTGAGGTTCACGTTGATGACGGCGTCGAACTGCTCGTCGCTCATCGTCGAGACGACGGCGCCGTCCTTGTACTTCACGAGCAGGCCGTCGCGGAGTATGCCAGCGTTGTTCACGAGCACGTGAACGCCGCCCCACTTGGCGACGACCGTCGCGACCGCCGCCTCGACTTCCGCGGAGTTCGTGACGTTGACCTGCTGGAACATTCCGTCGCCCCCCGCCTCACGCAGCGAGGCGACGAGCGCATCCGCATCCTTCGAGACGACATCCCACGCGGCGACCTTCGCGCCTTCGGCGGCGAAGCCGAGCGCGGTGACACGGCCGATGCCGGCGGCTGCGCCGGTCACGATGACGACCTTCCCCTTGAGTCCCGATTCCCGTTTCACTGGAGTTTCCTTTCGAGATCCGGAGCGGCCCCCGCCCCGAAGGACGGGGGCCGTACGGATCAGAGGTGAGCGTTAGAAGGCGTAGCGGAGTCCGAGCTGAATCTCGCGGCCCGGAAGCGTCGCCGTGTACTTGCCGAAGTTCGGGTTGTTGACATACGGCAGCGCCGGGTTCGCGATCGTCGGGCCGCTCAGGTACTGGCCGGCCTGGATCGAGTCGACGTTGTAGTTCGTCTCGTCGAAGAGGTTGAAGGCTTCGACGATGACGTCGAGGTTGCTGCCGCCGAAGCTGAATTCTTTCGTTAGGCGGAGGCTGAACTGGCTGAAGCTGTCGCCGTCTTCGGCGTTGCGCTCGACTCCCGCGGGACGGTCGGAGTTCTTTCCGTCGCCGTTGTAGTCGTAGCCGAGGCGGTGGGTCCAGGGCTGGCCCGAGCCGTACTCGTAGATCGGGGCGACCGTCATCGTCCAGGGAAGGCGGAACACGCCGCTCATGACGATGTGGTAGTCCTCGCTGCCGCGTCCCGGTCCCCATTCAGCTTCCATGTCGGCGGGGTCATTGGGGTAGCCGGCCGGGAAGGCGGGGCTGAAGTCGTCGCTGATGTTCTTCTTGTCGGCGAAGGTCACCGACGCGGTGAGGATGTGGCCGCCGCGGATCGTGCCGTTGAGGCCGAGGACGAGGGCGGCGTACTCCGAGTGGCCGTCGTTCGTGTAGGTGTTGATCTGGTCCCACGCCGCATTAGGCCGAGTGTGCGTCGCGTTGCCGCTCCAGTTGGTATCGCGGATCGTGATCTCGTTGTCGCCTTCGATGTAGATGCCGTCGATGTCGAAGTAGAGGCCGGTGTCTGCGATACGCGCGGTCATGCCGAGGCTGTACTGCGTCGCCTCGGGGGCCTCGAGCTGCGTGTCCATGATCGTGATCTGCGGCTTGGTGGGGATGCCGGTCGTCGTCGGGTTGTTCGGGTCGAGCGCGAAGGCGGGAAGCCCGAAGAGGGCGCCGTTGAGTCGCGTCCGGACGATGCGGCCGGTGACGCCGTTCTGCTGGAGCTCGGTGAAGGCGGGGACGAGCAGGTAGCGGCCGGTGAAGATGCCGGCGCCGCCGCGCGCGACGATCGCGCCCTCACCCGTGACGTCCCACGAGAACGAGACGCGTGGCTGGATGTTGTCGCTGTCGACGTCGCGTCCCTCGGGAACGAGCGGGTGCGTGAAGTCGGGGTTGTTGCCGTCGGTGTCGTAGTCGTAGCGGAGACCGAGGTTGAACTTGAGATTGTTCGACACGGTCCATTCGTCCTCGACGAAGAGGCCGTAGAGCGAGGTGTCGACGGAGACGTCGGCCGATCCGGTGCCGTAAACGTAGCCGAGCGGAAGGGCTCGCGAGTCGGTCACGTAGATGAAGAGGCCGGAGGGGTAGACGGGGATGTCGGATTGCTCGCTGAGGAAGGCGGCCGAGAGGCCCGCTTTCAGGTTGTGCGTTCCGCCACCGAGGATGAAGTGGTAGGTGTCGCGGAACTCCATGAGGTCGCCGTCGCCGAGGAGGTCGCCGACGATGTTCGATCCCGTCTGGAGCGTGTTGCCGGAGGAGAACCACTCGGAGACTGCGTCGGAGTTGGTCGGCTCGAAGTACTTGCGGTTGCCGTACTGGAAGCGGGCTTCGTTGAAGCGGCCGCCCGACGCGGCCCAATTGTGCTCGGCGGCGATGTTGTAGTTGTCGCGCTGGAGCGTCTGGCCGTAGGAGATGTCGGCGATGCCGCCGACGCGGAAGTTGTCCTCGTCGTAGGTTTCGTAGACGAAGCGCGCCGCGAGGCTCTGCTGGTCGTTGATGCGATGCGAGAGCGACCCGAAGGCGAGTGACTGCGTGAAGGGATGGTCGATGTCGGCCGCCTGGCCGGCGAAGGCGCCGCCCGGACGGAACAGGGCGATGTTCTCCTCGTCGATCTGCTCGAACGAGGCGAAGAAGTGGGTCTTGTCGACGACGATGGGGCCGCCGACGGTGAAGCCGACCTGGTAGCGCGAATAGGGGAGGTTGTCGGTCTCGAGCGCGCCGGGCTCGCGGAGGCTGTCGTCACGGTAGAAGCCGAAGACGGTACCGTTCAGATTGTTCGTGCCCGTCTTGGTGACGATCGAAAGCGCGCCGCCGGCGGAGCCGCCGATCTCGGTGTCGAAGCGGTTCTGCACGACGCGGAACTCGCGGATCGCATCCTGGCTGAAGCGGGTGCGGGAGAGGCCGAGGGCCTGGTCGGTGAAGTCGACGCCGTCGACCATGATCGTCGACTGCGATGCGTTGCCGCCGGAGCCGATGACGGGGCCGCCGCCGATGAAGCGGAAGGTGCCGCGCTCGCGCTGGACGCCGGGGGCGATGAAGGCGAGGCGCTGGAAGTCGCGGTCGGCGACCGGGAGCTCCTCGATCTGCTCGGGGAGGATGTTGGACGAGGTGTCGGACTTGAAGACGTCGACGACTTGGCTGAAGGCCTCGACGGTGATCGACTCGGAGGCCTGCGGCTTGAGCGTGAGGCCGACCCTGTTGGTCTGGCCGACGCGAAGGACGAGGCCCTTCTGCTCGATGGTGGCGAAGCCGGCGAGCTCGGCCTTCATCTCCCAGGTGCCGGGAGGAAGCGCGACGAAGCGGGCGATGCCGTTCGCGCCCGAGACCTCGACGGCGGTGGCGCCGGTGTCGGGATTGTGGAGCGTCACGGTGACGCCCGGGATGACCGCGCTCGATTCGTCGACGGCGGTGACCTCGATGACGCCCTTGTCGACCTGGGCGATCGCGGCGATCGGGACCAGGGTGACGACGAGTAGCGCGACGAGGAAGCGGTGGAAACTCGAAGGTCGGTGCAGCATTCTCAATCCCTCCTGTTGGGGCCGGCGGCCCGTGAATCGACGTTTCTTAAAAAACGAACACTCGATAGGTTTTATAAGCCTAGGGTCAGTTTTCCGGGTTGTCAAATGGGATTTTCATAATGTTTACGCACTTGACAGCTTTGGCGGGTTGACATGAACATATCGATCGTTCGGTTTTTTATGCTGCCACTCATCGCGCACAGACTCGACGGCGACGGCCCGCCGCTCCTCCTCCTGAACGGCGGCATGATGTCGATCGGCGCCTGGGATCCGATCGCCCTTCCTCTCGCCCGATCGCTGCGCGTCATCCGCTGCGACCTGCGCGGGCAGTACCTGTCGCCGTTCGACGACGCCTGGACGCTCGCCGATCACGCGGCCGACGTCGTCGCGCTGCTCGACCATCTCGGCGTCGAGCGCGTCCATCTCGCCGGCACGTCGTTCGGCGGCGAGGTCGCGATGATCGTCGCCGCCGATCACCCGGATCGCGTCGCGTCGCTCGCGGTCATGACCGCGACCGACCGGCTCACGCCGAAGATGCGCGCCGCGGGACGGGCGCTCGGCATGCAGGCGCGCGCCGTGGCGGAGGGAAGCATCGGCGGAGGGACGCTCTTCCGCGCCCTGGCTCCCGGCGCGTTCAGCGAGCGCTGGCTCGCGGAGCAGCCGCCGGGATTTCTCGAGATCCGCGCGCGCCTCTTCGACTCGTTCCCCCGCCCGTTCTTCAACGGCGTCGCGTCGATCATGGATGCGCTCCTCGGGCTCGACCTCGAAACGCGGCTCCCGCGGATCGTCGCCCCGACGCTCGTCATCGGCGCCGCTCTCGACCGCACGTTTCCGATCGAGCACTCGCGCGCGATCGCCGCTGCGATCCCCGGCGCGCGCCTCGAGATTCTCGAGAATTGCGGCCACGCCGCGGTCGTCGAGGATCCGGTACGAGTCGCCGCGCTGCTCGGCGAGCTCGTCGCCTCCGTCACAACTCCCTGACCTCTTCCGGGAACCGATCCCGCTCTCGCGAGTTACTCTCACGACGCGCCTGACGGCTGGTTATGCGCCTGGCGCGCTGGAGGACTCATGACGGCACGCACCAGGATCACGCTCACGCTCGTCACCGTGCTGCTCGTCGCGACGAGCCTCGCGGCGCAGCCGAAGCGGGTCGAGATCGGCGGCAGACAGGGACCCGATCCGACCACGGACTGGCCCCACGCGCAGAATCGGCCGGAGATGACCGACGCCGAACGAATCGCATCGTTCGACACGCTGCTGGGCGAGTTGACGAAGGAGGATCTCTTCGCAGGCGCGGTCCTCGTCGCGAAAGACGGCAAGCCGGTTCTCCGCAAGGCGTACGGGCTCGCGAACCGCGAGCTCGGCGTCGCGAACACGCCGGAGACGAAATTCAACATCGGCTCGATCAACAAAGACTTCACGCGCGATGCGATCAGGCTGCTCGCCAAAGACGGCAAGCTCTCGCTCTCCGACACGATCGCGAAGCATCTGCCCGACTACACGGGAGCGGGCGCCGACCGGATCACGATCGCGCAGCTGCTCGAGCACGAGTCGGGGCTAGGCGACTTCTTCGGCGAGCAGTTCCAGAAGACACCCAAGGGCGACCTCCGTTCGCTCCAGGATTTCGTTCCCTTCTTCGTCGACAAGCCGCTCGAGTTCGAGCCGGGCAAAGGGCGCCGCTATTCCAACGCCGGCTTCGTCGTGCTCGGGCTGATCGTCGAAAAGGTCTCGGGAAAGAGCTACTACGACTTCGTCCGCGAGCGGGTGTACGCGCCGCTCGGGATGAACGACAGCGGCAGCTGGCAGGTCGACGAGATCGCGCCGGGACGAGCAACCGGGTACACGAAGCGCGGGCCGACGGGACCGCTCACGACACTGCGGTCGAACATCGGGCTGCTCCCCGGGCGCCCGTCGAGCGCCGGCGGGGGGATGTCGACCGTCGACGACCTGCTCCGCTACGCGAACGGGCTTCGGTCCGATGCATTAGGCCTGGGAACGGTCGGCGGCTTCGGAACGGCGGGAGGGCTCCCGGGCGCCAACGCGGCGCTGGAGCTCTGCGACGGAGGCGTAACGATCATCGCGATGGCAAACGTCGACCCGCCCGCCGCGGAATTCATCGCGGAGCAGGGGCGGAAGTTGTTCGGATGTCCGGGGGAGTGAGGCGAGTTCCCCTAGGCCCCCGCCGCTTCATCGGCGGCGCTCGAACGGCGCTTCTGGATCCACGATGCCGCGCGGCTCTTCGTGCGGTCGGCGACGACGAAGAACGACGGCACGACGACGAGGCTGAGCGCGGTCGACACGATGAGGCCGCCGATGATCGCGACCGCCATCGGGCCGCGCGTTTCGGAGCCGGGGCCTAACGCGAGCGCCGGCGGGATCGCCGCCATCATCGTCGCGACCGAGGTCATGAGAATCGGACGGAGCCGGATCGGGCCCGCCTTGGACATCGCGGACGTCGCGTCGTCGCCGTCTCTCTGCAGCTCGATCGCGTAGTCGACGAGGATGATCGAGTTCTTCTTCGCGATGCCGAGGAGCAGCAGGAGTCCGATCATCGAGAAGATGTTCATGCTCTTGCCGGTGATCAGCAGCGCGAACGCCGCCCCCGCAACGGAGAGCGGCAGAACGCTCAGCACCGTCACCGGGTGCATGAACGAGTTGAACTGCGAGGCGAGAACCATGTAGGCGACGATGATGCCGAGCATCAGTGCGAAAAAGAGCTGGCCGAACGACTCGCGGAAGGCGACCGAGGCGCCGCCGAGGACGATGCGGTAGCCGGCGGGAACGTCCTTCTGCAGCGTCTCGACGAACTTGAGCGCGTCGCTCTGCGCCTTGCCCGGCGCGACGTTCGCAAAGATCGAGATCGCGCGCTCGCGGTCCTGCCGGATGATCGACTGCAGCGCCGGCCTCTCCTCGCGCGAGACGAGCGACGAGAGCGGCACGAGATCGCCGCGCTCGGTCCTCACGCGCAGTCGCGAGAGATCTTCGGGGCGCGTCCGCTGCGACGCCTGGAGCCGCATCCTGATGTCGACGCGACGCGCGCCGGTGGAGTACTTGCCGACCCTCACGCCGCCGACGAGCGCGTTGACGGTCGTGGCGACGTCTTCCATCGCCACACCGAGGTCGGCCGCGCGCGCACGGTCGGGGATGACGCGCAGTTCCGGCATGCCGAGCTGGTAGTCGGTATCGACGTCGACCGCATAGCCCGACGCAGCGAGCCTTTCCTTTGCGTTCGTGCTGATCTTCACCAGCTCTTCCCACTCGGGGCCGCGTACCGAGAATTCGATCGGGAAGCCCCTGCGCGCGGTGAAGCCCGACTGCGAGAGGTCCTGGACGACCGCGCGGAGGCCTGGATAGGAGTTGAATTCCTTCCGGAGAATGTTCGTGAAGTCGGCCTGCGAGAGTTCCCGGCGATCGGGAGGCAGCAGCGTCACGAACATGATTCCGCCGTTGACGCTCGAGCCCATCCCTCCGACGACCGCGAAGGCGCGATCCACCTCGGGCCGGGCGTTGACCCATGCCTCGGCGCGCTTGAAGAGGCGGTCGGTTTCGTGAATGTCGGAGCCGACCGCGGTCTGGAGCCTGATCATCAGGCGGCTCTGTTCCTGCGACGGCACGAACTCGCTCGGCAGCTGCTTGAAGATGTAGAGCGACGAGAGGAAAAGCCCGAGCGCGATGACGAGCACCGTCCCCGGGCGGCGCAGCGTGACGGTGAGCACCTTCGAGTACTTGCCGGCGAGCCACTGGAAGACGCCGTCGACGGCGGCGCCGACGCGGCTCCGTCCCTCGCGCGAAGTATTGAGCATCTGCGACAGGCGTGCCGGCGCGAGGGTGATCGCCTCGACGTACGAGAGGAGCACGGCGACGCAGAGCGTGACGCCGAACTGCAGGAAGAACTTGCCGATGACTCCCTGCATGAAGACGACCGGCGTGAAGATCGCAACGATCGCGAGCGTCGCGGCGAGCGCGGCGAAGCTGATCTGTTCCGTCCCCTCGCGCGCCGCGCGTTTGCGGTCCTTCCCCATCTCGCCGTGGCGGTAGATGTTCTCCATGACCATGATCGCGTCGTCGACGACGATGCCGACGGCGAGCGCGAGGCCGAGGAGGGTGAAGGTGTTCATCGTGAAGCCGAGGAAGTAGACGACGGCAACGGTGCCGAGGAGCGACATCGGGATCGCGAGCACGACGTTGAGCGTCGAGGAGAGCGACCCGAGGAAGAGCCAGCAGACGAAGGCGGTCAGCAGCACCGACAGGAAGAGCTCGAACTGCAGCTCGTGAACCGATTCCTCGATGTAGGTGGTGCTGTCGAAGTTGATCCCGAGCTCCATCCCCTTGGGCAGAGTCTTCTGGATCTTCGCCATCTCCTCCTTGACGCCGTGGGCGACCGCGACGGCGTTGGCGCCGCGCTGCTTGCGGATCCCCATGCCGAGCGCCGGCATGCCGTTGACGCGCGCGATGCGGCGTACGTCCTCGAAGCCGTCCTCGACGATGGCGACGTCGGAGAGGTAGACGGGCGAGCCGTCGCGCTCGCTGACGACGAGCTTGCGGAAGCTGTCGAGGTCGAACGCCTCGCCCATGACGCGCACGCTGATCTCGCGCCCCTCGGTCTCGAGCCGTCCCGCGGGGACCTCGAGGTGCTGCCGTCCGATCGCGCGCGAGACTTCGGCGATCGTGACCCCTTTCTCGTCGAGCTTTCCGGCGTCGACCCAGACGCGGATGTTGCGCTCGAGGAAGCCGCCTAACGTCACCTCGCCGACGCCGGGAACCGTCTGCATCCGCTCCTTGACGCGGTAGCGGACCGTGTCGGCGAGCATCTGCGGCGAGTAGGGGCCGGAGAGCCCGAGCCAGAGGATGGGGTTGTCCTCGGGGTTCGACTTCGAGATGACGGGCGGATCGATGTCGCGCGGCAGGTTGCGCTGCACCTGCGAGACCTTCGCGGTGACGTCCTGGAGGGCGAGGTCGACGTCGCGACGGAGGTCGAGCTCGACCGTGACGCTGCCGCTTCCCTGGCGCGAGTTCGAGGTGACCGACTTGACTCCCTCGACCTGCATCACCGCTTCTTCGATGAGCTCGACGACGTCGTGCTCGACGACTTCGGGCGCGGCGCCTTCCCAGCTGACCGAGACGCTGATCGTCGGGTAGTCGACGTCGGGATACTGGCTCACGCCGATGCGCGCGGCCGCGACCGCGCCGAACACGATCGTCGCCGCCATGAGCATCCAGGCGAACACGGGTTTGTCGATGCAGGCGTCGGTGAGTTTCATGGTGGCTGGGTCGTTCGGGCTGGGTTGGAGTTGTTAGCTTTTAGTTGTTAGTTGTTAGACAGGCAGCGCGGCCCGTCAGGTTGCGAGATGCGACGCACAGGTTCAACGTACGTCCGATCGCACTCGTGTTCACTACCGATCAGTAACAACATCAAGACAAGTCGCTCCACGGGGAGGAGAAGAACAACTACCCACAATCGTCTAACAACTAACAACTAACAACTAACAACTTTCCCACCAACTCCCCGCTACTCCTTCGCCTCCACGTCGACGCCGTCGCGCAGCGCCTCGTTTCCGCGAATGATGATCCTGTCGCCTTCCTTGAGCCCGTCCTTCACTTCGACTTTGCCGTCGAGGGTTCGAAGACCGAGGGTGAGGATCCGCTCCCGGGCCTTGCCGTCCTCGACGATGAAGGCGAGGAAGCCGCGTTCTGACGGACGGATCGCCGTTTGTGGAACGACCGGGGCGCGGCGCTCTGCCGCAACCGGAATGCTGACGTGAGCGAAGACGCCGGGGCGCAGGTCGGCGCGCTGCGGATCGTCGACCTCCGCGGTGACCGGCACCATCCGCGACGACATGCTTGCCGATGCGGCGACGTGCGTGATCTTTGCGCGGTAGTCGCGCTTCGCCTCGGCGACGGTGAATTTCACCGGCATGCCGAGGACGAGCGACGGCGCCTCCTGCTCGGTGACCTGGAAGCGGAGGAGAAGCGGGTCGCGCCTAACCAGGGTCGCAAGCACCGAGCCGGGCTGCACGTACTGGCCGGTCTGCACGGTGCGCGTCTGGATCGTTCCGGCCACCGGAGCGGAAACGAACGCGTCGCGGAGGTTGAGCTTCGCCTGGTCGAGCGCGACTTTCGCCTGCTGGACCGACGCCTCGGCGGTGCTGACGCGGGTGCGCCAGGTGTCGAGCTCCTCGCCGCGGATCAGACCGGGGTTGCGCTGGCTCGCCGACTCGCGGCGCGTAAGGCCGGCGCGCGCTTCGGCAAGCGAAGCCTCGGCCTCGGCGCGCGAGGCCTCCGCGGCGGTGACGGCGAGGCGGTACCGCTCGGGGTCGATCTCGACGAGCTCTTCGCCCGCGGCGACGCGCGAGCCTTCGGTGAACTTGACGCGATCGACGGCGCCGGTAACGCGTGCGGTGACCGCGACCTGCTCGAACGCTTCGACCGAGCCGACCGCCTCGACGCTGTACTGGACACCGGCCATCTCGACGGGCTGCGCTTCGACGGGAAACTTCATCGCAAGGCGCTTCTGGCCGTTCGCTCCCGCGTCCTTCTTCGTGCAGCTCGCGCCGGAGATCGCGATCGCGACGACGGCGGCGATGATCGGAAGTCTTTTCATTCGGTCGTTCCTCGTTCGGATTCCTGCAGCGGCGCGCCGTCGGGAAGCGGGTCGTAGCCGAGGGCGTCGCGCAGGTCGAGCCACGCGACGGCGAGCGAGAACTTCGCGCGCACCTCGGCGACTTCGGATTCGAAGAGCTGCACCGCGGCGTCGGAGCGTTCCAGCGCCGTGGCGAGTCCTTCACGGTAGAGCTCTGATGATTCGGTGGAGTTCTTGCGCGCGGCGGAGACGGCCGACGCCGCCTGTCGGATCGACGCCTGCTCGCTCACCAGCCGGGTGCGCGCCATCTTCACGTCGGTCGACACCGCGCGGGAGGCGAGGCTGAGGTCGTACTCGGCCGCGCGGGCGAGGGCGAGGCGCTCGGCGCGTTCGGCGAACGCTTCGCCGCCGTCGAAGAGAGTCCAGGTCAGCACGAGCGACGCCGACGAGTCGTGGTCGCGTCCCGAAAGCCCCGCGTCGGTCGTCGTGCGATAGGAGCCGGTGAGGTCGAGCGTCGGCGTGAGGCGGAGCATCGGCTCCTTCGCGAATTCCTTCTGCGCGGCGGTGGTGTTCTCGCGGGTGAGGAGGTCGTAGCGCCGCGCGCGTGCCGCGTCGATGTCGTCGGCAGCGGCCGGAGGGGGCTGTGCCGCCATGTCGAGAATCTCGACGGGTGCCACGAGGGTCGCGGGGAGATCGGCGACGAGAAGGTCGGCGAGGTTGAGGCGCGCGGTCTCGGCGTCGGCGCTGGCGCGGCTCGCCGCGAGCTCGGCGTTCGCGAGCTCGAGCTCGGCGCGGGTGACGTCGTTGGAGCTGACGAGCCCCGCCTCGAAGCGTGCGCGCGCGTCGTCGAGACTCTCGCGCGCGAACGTCTGCCGGCGCTCCGCTGCTCCGGAGACGGCCTCGAAGCCGAGGGTGGCGAGGTAGGCGCCGGCGGCTTCGTAGGCGAGGATGCGTCGCTGCTGGAGCGCGTCGAGGCGGCCCGCGTCGCGGAGCAGCTTCGCCTGGCGGTAGAGCGGAAACGCTCGCGCATCGAACAGTGTCCACGACAGCGTCGACAGCGTGCTCTGCGCGTCGCGCGCGGAGAGCGTCACGATGTCGTCGCCGATCTGGCGCGTCGACTCGTAGCCCCGCTGCAGGTAGGTGCCGGACACTTCGAGCTCGGGAAAGAAGAAGGCGCGCGCGCGGTCGACGCGTGAGGCGGCGGCTTCGCTTCGCGCGTCGGCCGCCATGCCGCGCTCGTTTCGCGTGAGGGCGAGATCGATCGCGCCGCGGAGCGTGAGCGGCTCCTGCGCAGCGAGTGGAAGCGCAGTGAGTGCGAGCGCAATCGTGACGATCCGGCGCGAGGTTTTGGACATCAGCATGGGAAGGGAAAGTGTGCTCATCGGTCGGAAGGAGCGGTCCGAACGGGCGCCGCGCCCGCAAAGACTACATCGGACACGCGCCGGGCGAAACCTCCATCGTTTACGAAACTGTTGCAGGTGGAGGCGCGGAATCTGAGGGAGTTGTCATCCCGACGATCCCGCGAAGCGGGAGAGGAGGGATCTCTAAGGCTGGTACAGACTTGCACAGGGCACCGGACTCGTCGCTCCGGACTTCATCTGTACCAGCCTGGGAGGTCCCTCCTCCCTCTCCCGCTTCGCGGGATCGGTCGTCGGGACGACGACCAGCGCGATCAGGCCGGGACCGTTCGCGGCCCCGTCTCCCCGCCTACGACCAGTGCCGCCACTCTTCCTCGTAGTAGCGGACGAGGATCTGATTGTCGAGGCGGTTGATCTCGACGTCGACGGGGCCCATGT
This sequence comes from Thermoanaerobaculia bacterium, assembly GCA_041671505.1. Taxonomy (GTDB): domain Bacteria; phylum Acidobacteriota; class Thermoanaerobaculia; order Gp7-AA8; family Gp7-AA8; genus JACPDH01. The sequence continues at coordinate 95,932 of JBAZBK010000009.1, forward strand.
CGGCGGGCATGTCGAAGAGGGTCGCGAGGGTCGAGGGCGTGAGGTAGCGGAGCCCTGCCGGAATCGTGCGAGGCTGAGGCTTCTCGTCGAGCGTGGCGAGGACGAAGCCCCAGACGCCGAAGGCCGGGACGGTCGTCTGGTAAGGCCGGACGTGGAACCCGGCCGTCTCCATCGTCCTGGCGACGCACCAGAAAGAGCGGCGCGCGAAGAGCGGCGAGGTGCTCTGCACCGACACGGCGGCGTCGGGCGCGAGCCGCTGCCTCAGCAGCCGGTAGAAGCGCGTCGTATAGAGCTTGCCTAACGAGAAGTTGCTCGGGTCGGGAAAGTCGACGATGGCGGCGTCGTACGGCGCCTCCTTCGACTCCTCGAGCCAGATGAGCGCGTCGGCGTTGACGATCGAGACGCGCGGGTCGTCGAGCGAGTGATGGTTCAACTCACCGAGAGGCGGGAACGAACGGTAGAGCGACGTCATCGACGGGTCGAGGTCGACGAGCGTGACCTGCTCGACCGTCGGGTAGCGGAGGATCTCGCGCAGCGCGAGGCCGTCGCCTCCGCCGAGGATCAGCACACGCTTGGGCGCGGCGACGGAGGAGAGCGCCGGATGCACGAGCGCCTCGTGGTAGCGGTACTCGTCGACCGACGCGAACTGGAGATTGTTGTTGAGGAAGAGCTGGAAGCCCCAGCGGTTCTTCGTGATCAGGATCCGCTGGTAGTGCGACGACGAGGCGTAGACGATCGGGTCGGCGAAGAGCTGCTCCTCGGCGAAGCGCGTCATCCGGTCGGCGCGGAGGAAGCCGATCGAAAGGAGCACGAGCACGATCGCCGAGCGGACGCGAAGGCCGGTGACGCCGCGCGCGATCAGCGAGCGCATGAGAAACGTTCCGTAGAGCCCCACCGCCGCGTTGAAGAGGCCGAAGAGGAGCGACGTCCGGATCAGCCCGAGCCGCGGCACGAGGATGAGCGGGAAGAGGATCGCGGCGAAGAGCGAGCCGACGTAGTCGAAGCTGAGCACCTTCGAGACGAGCTCGCTGAAGTCGACGTTGTCCTTGAGGATTCTCATCAGCAGCGGAAGCTCGAGCCCGACGAGCGTGCCGATCACGATCACGAGGCCGTAGAGGAGGATGTGGAAGTAGGCGCCGCGCGAGAATCCCCAGAAGAGGATCGGCGCGGAGAAGCCCCCCGCGACCGCGACGGCGAGCTCGACGTCGACGAAACGGGCCGCGAGATCGCGCGTGACGAAGCGCGAGAGAAACGCGCCGATGCCGAGCGCCGAGAGGTAGAGCCCGATGATCAGCGAGAACTGCGTGACCGAGTCGCCGAGAACGTACGACGCCAGCGTGCCGGCAAGCAGCTCGTAGATCAGCCCGCACGCGGCGATGATCAGGACGTTGAGGTAGAGCAGGGGAGCTTTGGGCATACGCAGGTGCTGAAGTGAGGAGTGATGGGTCAGGGGCGAAAGGCGAGGGGCGAAAGGCGAGAGTAAGAGGCGGCCGGACGTAGTCTTGCTCTCGCCTCTCGCCTTTCGCCTTCCACCTCACGCGGCCCGCTCGGTACGCCGGGCCGTCTCATCCGTGAACCGCGGCAGCAATGATGATCGCGAGGCCGATGATCACCGCGGCGATGATGATCGCCAGGGCGGTGTTCTGGTCCTCTTCGATCTCCTTGCGGAGGGAGAAGGGAAGGCTCGCCGCGATCGCCTTGAACGTGACGATGAAGAGCACGATCCCGAAGACCGTGTAGAACGCGGTGACCACGAATGTCTTCACGAACGAGACGATGTCGATGCCCATTACTTGCCTCCTCGGTAGCCCGACCTGTAGTAGACGTTGCCTCCCGACGCGCTCCGCACGTCGGGCCCGGAGATCCCTTTCTTCGCGACCGGAAGCTCCCAGCCGCGCATGACGGAGGTGCCGTACGCCGCGATGGCGACGAAGCAGAAGAGTGTGTAGAGCCTGCGCAGCATGATGTCCTTTGCCTCCCCGTGTCAGCTGAAGTCGCTGTTCTCCCAGCGCTTCTGCTCGAAGTTGAGCCTGTGGAAAAAGACGAGCACCGGAATGATCGACAGCGCGATGAGCGCGAGCATGAAGTGAAGCATGTGCGGCACCCCCTGCCTCACGCGGAGCTCGAACGACGGCTGCGTTCCCTCCTGCCACTGCGTGTCGAGCGTGAGGGTGTAGTCGCCTTCCGGCAGGGCGGAGACGTAGAGCGTCCTGTTCTTCGAGCCCTCGCTCCACGATCCGTCGCTGTCGCTTCCGAAGTAGTACTCGATCGGCATCGCGAAATCCCACCGCGTGCCGGTCTTCGTGTCGTAGAGAATCCCTTCCACGTAGACCCACGAGTTGCTCACCGAGGTCTTCGCCTCGATCTGGAGGTTCCTTCCCCCGGAGAGGTGGAACGGCTGCGACACGAAGGTTCGCGCGTGCTGTCCGGGGGTGTCGGTCTGAAGCGTGAAGGAGTTGGAGAGGATCGACTTCCGCGGTGCGAAGAGCGCGAAAAGAACCGCGAGCACGACGAGCGCCGCGACGGATAGCCCCCACGCTTTCAACACGCCGCCGTGCGGGTAGGGCTGGAACGGCGAGATGCCGATCGGCGTCTCGAGGTCGGTGACCCCGAACGTCTCCTCGATCTTCTTCGGCTCGACGTAGACCGCGTGCGTGTAGTTGATCTCGCGCGCGGCGTCTCCGGCGCTGATCTCCTTCGAGATCGACTCGGGCGCGCAGACGTACTCCGCCGACCGCACCCGCTCGCCCACCTCGACCTTCCAGTAGAACTCTCCGAGAACGTACTCGACCGAGGCGATCGCGTCGGAGTACGGGCGGAACGCCTTTCCGTTCCAGCGGATCGTCGCCCCCTTCATCAGAGGCTGCGCGTCCTCGATTTCTCCCGCCTTCAGCGCACCGGCGAAGCTCCAGTGGTGGTCGCTTCGCACGAGCCAGCGGAAGCCCGCGTCGCGGTTGTACAGGAGGTACTCCTCCCAGAAATACTTCCGGTCGTAGCTGACGCTCCTGCTCATGAAGCCGATGACGATGAACTCGACCCCCTGGACCGTTCCCTTCGTGCCGAGCGGGATGCGCGGCGCCGCCATGTGCTTCAGCTTCTTCAGGAACTTCAGGTTCCCCTGTTCGACATCGAGCATCGAGTCGCAGTAGGGGCAGACGACGCGCTCCGTCTTGTCGGGGGCCCTGAGCTCGAGCGGACCGGCGCAGTTAGGGCAGGGGAGGCTGGCGGCGAGAACCGTCTTTTCCCGCCGCATCGACGCGTCGAACTTGATTCCGAGCGCCGCGAGGGTGACTTCCTCGCCGGCGAAGAGGAGCGGTGCGTCGCCGCTGTAGTCGAGCGTGACGAAGCGGCTGCCTTCGCCCGACAGGTCGGCATACTCGTACGTCTCGTTCGGTGTGAGGCGCCACGGGATCTCTCCCTCGGCGGCGAGCAGGGTCGCCTCGCCGAGCTCGGCGACGACGAAGACGCCGCCGGCGGAGGGGAGCGCGACGCGCGTTCCGACGTCGATCCGCTCGAGCTCCGGCAGCGGCTCCTTCGCCCCGGTCTCGAACGTCATGTAGTAGATGCCGCGCGCCTCGGCGAGCCAGCCCCAGCGCCCGTCGTCGAAGGCGGCGTACCACTCGTCCCAGAGCCCGCCCGCCGCGTGGCGAATCTGCGCCCGTCCGGTGAGGCGAAAGCTGCGCCCCTTGTAACGCCCCTGCTGGTTGACGTGGAGGGCGGAGTCGGTCTCGGCGATCGCCGCGACCTTCCCGAGGTCTTCGACGGCGCGGTCGGTGCGGGCGACGACGGAGCGGCAGGAGCCGCAGACGACGACCGCGGAGCTTCCGATCGCGAAGACGACTTCCGCGCCGCACGACGGGCAGTTGGCTCGCGTCATCCCGCCGTCTCCGCGGCGACGCCGGTCACCGTGCGCTCGAACTGCCGGATGGTCACATCCGAGGCGCCGAGCGACTCGCGAAGCCGCTCGCTCCAGGGCCATTCGGGGCGCTCGCGACAGCAGTAGAGATTAAAGGTTGCGGCGCCGAGCTCAGGGTAGGTGTGGCACGCGAGGTGCGACTCGGAGAGGAGAATGATTCCGGTCACTCCTCCTTCACCCGGAAACTTGTGCCAGGAAGGCGCGCCGACGGGCTTGAGGCCAAGCTCCGCGACGACGCGGCCGAGGACGCTCTGCACCAGCCCGAGATCGCGAAGCGCCCCGGGATCGCAGCCGCTCGCGTCGACGACCCATTCGTGACCGACGATCATGATTGCGAAGGATTGTACGACAGCGCCGGTCGCCGGTTGCGCGTTGTGTACAATCACCGGACCATCCGGGAGGACGAACAGCACATGGGTTTCGATCGGAAGCAGCTTGCCGCGTTCGCCAAGTCGAATCGCGAAGCGTTTGAATCACTGCTCAAGGAATTCGTGGAAATACCTACGGTCTCCGCGCAGCCCGAGCACAAGGCCGACATCGCGAGAGGCGTGGAGCTCGCCGTCGAGACGATCCGCCGGTTCGGCGGGCGTCCAGAGGTCATCGAGACGGCAGGAAATCCACTCGTCCATGGCGTGTTCGACGCCGGTGCGGGGCTTCCGACGGTCACGGTCTACAACCACCTCGACGTGCAGCCCGCCTCGAGAGAGACCGAGCCTTGGGACACCGAGCCCTTCGTCTTCGCGAAGTCGGGCGACACGTACCGCGGCCGCGGCACGACCGACGACAAGGGCCCTGCACTCTCGGTGCTGTTCGGCATCAAGGCGGCGCGCGAAGCAGGAGTTCCGGTGAACATTCGCGTCCTATGGGAGTTCGAGGAAGAGATCGGGTCGCCCAGCTTCGAGAAGGGGATCGCGTCGGCGAAGGAGAGAATCGCGACCGATTCGGTCGTTGTCTCCGACACGATCTGGGTGTCGCGCGGGCGTCCGGCCTGCCCCGCGGGGCTGCGCGGCATGGCGGGATTCACGATGACGCTCGAGACCGGAACGACCGATGTCCATTCGGGAGTCACCGGGGGTGTCGCACGCAACCCGCTCGGCGAGTTGATGCAGCTCGCCTCGAAGATGTACGACGCGACGACGGGGAAGGTGAAGATCCCCGGCTTCTACGACGGGGTCGCGAAGCTGACAAAGGCGGAAAAGGCGAACTTCCTCGGCTCCGGCTTCACCGCGAAGCACTTCAAGAAGGCGACCGGCCTGAAGAAGATGCGCACGGAAGATCCTCTCGAGATGATGACGCGCCTCTGGGCGATGCCCACGATGGAGATCCACGGGCTGGTCGGCGGATACACCGGTGCGGGCGTGAAGACGATCATCCCGCCCCGCGCGGAGCTGAAGGTTTCCTTCCGTCTCGTTCCCGACCAGAATCCGGCAACGATCACGAAGCTGGTGAAGGCGTTCGTCGCCGCGAACTCCTCCGACGTGAAGGTCTCGGGTGAGAACACGATGCAGCCGTACAAGGCGCCGATCGACGGGCCGCTCGCGGAGAGCGTCAAGGCGGCGATGAAGTTCGCGTTCGGTCGCGAGCCGGTGTTCGTTCGCGAGGGGGGCTCGATCGGCGCGGTGCCTTCCATGGAGAAAGTGCTCCGCTGCCCGGTGATGTTCATCGGCCTGTCGCTGCCCGAACACGGGTATCATGCGCCTAACGAGAATTTCGACTGGAGTCAGGCGTCGGGCGGCATGGCGACGTTCGCGAAGTACTTCGAGCTCGTCGCGAAGGGCTGACGCAACGGGAAGGGTCACGGAGGCGGAGCTCGCGTGGCGATACAGATCTCGCACTACAAACTCCTCAGGAAGCTCGGGGCGGGCGGAATGGGAGACGTCTACCTCGCGCAGGACACGATCCTCAATCGCTACGTCGCGATCAAGATCCTTCCGAAGAAGTACACGTCGAACCCGGAGAGGCTGGGACGGTTTCAACGCGAGGCGAAGGTCGCATCGATCCTGAACCACCCGAACGTGCTGACGATTCACGAGGTGGGCGAACACGACGGCTTCCACTACATCGTCACCGAGTACGTCGACGGCGACACCCTGACGATCGAGATGAAGAACGGGGCGCTCCCCGTCGTCGAGGCGGTCCGCATTGCGATCGGGGTGGCCGAAGCGCTCGCGGCGGCGCACGAATTCTGGATCGTGCACCGCGACATCAAGCCCGACAACATCATGCTGCGGCGCGATCGCTACGTGAAGGTGCTCGATTTCGGGCTCGCGAAGCTGACCGATCCGGGCGGCTCGTCGATGCTGTTCGAGACGCAGCCCGGAACGCTGCCGGGCAGCGTCAGGTACGTCGCGCCCGAGCGGCTCCTCGGTGAGGCGGCCGACCCGCGCGCGGACATCTTCAGCCTCGGAATCGTCATGTACGAGATGCTTTCCGGCACGGCGCCGTTCCCGGGAAACGGCGTGCTCGAGATCGTACAGTCGATTCTGAAGAGCGAGCCCGAGGCGCTGCGCGCAGTGCGATCCGAGGTGCCCGAGACGCTCGAGCTCATCGTCGGCAAGGCGCTGCAGAAGGATCCGGCGAAGCGCTACCAGACGGCGAAGGAGCTTCTCGTCGACCTGGTCGACCTGCGGCAGCTGCTCGATTACGAAGGGACTGCGCGGAGGCTGCGAGAGCGGCTGATTCCCAAGGCGGAGTGAATCAGGCCGGCGGCTCGCGGGCCGGTAAAGCGTGAGGAGATTCCGTCCTCCATCCCACCGAAATGTGACAGCTATCGATGCGGAATTCGGGTACGCTGCGGCGTCGCTCCCCGCCCGCAGGAGCGGCTCCACTCCAATGCCTCTTCACGATTTTCGGGTCACTCCCTACGCGACGGACCACACCGGCGACTCACCCGCGCGTGCGCGCGAGTGGAAGGACACCCGCAGAATGTTCGAGACGACCGCGGTCATCTCGAAGAAACGGCGCTGGCGCGGGATGTTCTGGGGGATGCTGCCCACGTCGATCGCGGCGCACGTGCTCGCCGGGGTCGGAATCATCGCCGTTCAAACGTGGGACGTCACCTTTCCCTCCGCTCCTCCCGCGAGGGTCGAGGCGTACCAGTTGATGGTCGCGCTGGCGGTTCCCCCGCCACCCCCGCCGCCGCCTCCGCCGGCCGCCGCTCCCGTGCAGCGGAGCGAGACGCTGCAGAAGCTTCCCGACAACGTCGCGCCTAACGCCATCCCCGACGAGATCCCGCTGGTGGAGCCGAAGCCTTCTTCGGCCTCGGACGGATCCGACGCCGGAGTCGAGGGAGGGGTCGAAGGCGGGGAGATCGGCGGAGTCGTCGGAGGCACCGCGGGAGGCGTCATGCCGCCAGGGCCTCCTCCGCCGCCTCCCGACACGGTCGTCATCGCCCGTGACGAGAAGCTGCCGCTCAAGGCGCTCTCGATGAGCTATCCGATCTACCCCGACAAGTGGCGCTATAGGAATGTCGAGGACTCGCTCGTGCTCCGGTATCACATCGACAAGAAGGGACGAGTCATCGAGGTGGTCATTCTCCGGCCTCCGCAATTTCCGGAGTTCGCCGCGGCGTCGATCGCCGCGGTCAGCTCCTGGCGCTTCCGCCCCCTAACGGTCAACGGTGAGCCGAAGGAAGTACTGCACGAGCTCACCGTGAACTTCAAGATCGAGAAGCCGGAGCGGGCCCGGCCCCGCATGCCGGTCGCACCAGCTCCGACCCCTCCACCTCCGGGCGCTGCGCTCCCCGGAAGCGCTGCACCGGGACCGGGAAGCCCGGCGCGCGGGCCGCACGGCGCCGGTGGGCCCCCAAGCATCGGCGGCCCGAAGAATCCGTAGGCTTAGAGCAGCCGCTTGCCTTGCTCGCACGATTCGACGAGCGTCGCGAAGCGGCGTGCGCGCGTTTCCGGCCTCTTCGCGCTCACGACCCAGTGGAGGATCGTCCTGCGATAGCCGGGCGGCAACTGCTCGAAGTACGACCACGCTCGTTTGCTTCGTTTGAGACTACGCAGCTCGTCGTCGCTGAACGGCAGCACCCCCTCCTGCTCGTAGGAGTAGACGCGCGTCTTCTGTTCGGTCCGGAGGGCGAAGGCTGCGAGGCCCCCGGGGCGCATTCTTCCGGCCGCTGCGAGCTTCTCCACCTTCGCGACGTTGATCGCGCTCCAGATCGAGCCCTTCCTTCGTGGCGTGAAGCGAATGAGGTAGGAGTGCTCGTCAATGCGCTTGCGGACGCCGTCGATCCATCCGAAGCAGAGCGCCTCGTCGACCGATTCGGGCCAGGTCATGCTCGGCCGCCCGGAGCCGACCTTGTGGAAGCCGACGACGAGCTCGGCTTCGCGCGAGGCGTTTCGCTCGAGCCACGCGCGGAACGCGGCAGCGTTCTCGAAGAAGCGGGGAGAATCTGCCATTTCATTCTCCGTTCGATTTGGCGTCCGACCGCCTCCAGCCGTCGGCGAGAGTGCGAAGCGCCTCGCCGTGGAGGCGGAAGACGATCCAGTCGTCCAGCGGTCTTGCCCCGAGGCTCTTGTAGAAGCCGATCGCCGGCTCGTTCCAGTCGAGCACCGCCCACTCGAAGCGTTTGCAGCCGCGCTCCGCGGCGGTGTGCGCGAGGAAGCGAAGCAGCTCTTTGCCGATGCCGTGACCGCGCAGCGCGGGGCGAACGAAGAGGTCTTCGAGGTAGAGCCCAGCCCGCCCGACGAACGTCGAGAAGTTGTGGAAGAAGAGCGCGAACCCGGCGGGCTCGCCTTCGTACTCGGCAAGGACCACCTCGGCATGACGCCGCGCTCCGAAGAGGCTTTCACGCAGGAGCTCTTCGGTCGCGACCACGGCGTGCCCGAGTTTTTCGTACTCGGCGAGCTCGCGAATGAACTGAAGGACGAGAGGCACGTCCGCCTCGGTGCCGAAGCGAAAGGTCAGTCCGGGAACGCCGGTCGCGAAGGATTTGTGAGTCTTCATCCCGCTAGTTTGCAGAAGAGTCGCATCGCGCGCCAGCGGGCGCCCCGGTTGAACCCCAGGCCGCCGCCGCCCGTCCGTTCCGCATCGTGAGCCCGGGAATCCCGATGCCCGCGATGGCCGCATCCGCGCGGTGCGGCTCGGGTTGATCGCGTGACAGAGGCGGGTCCGCCCGTATAATCCGCCGCGTGAGAAACGTCGTCATCACGGGAGCATCGAGCGGAATCGGCGAAGCGCTCGCCATCGAGCTCGCGAAACGCGGTTGGGAGCGCATAGCGTTGTTAGGCCGCCGGGCGGAAGCGCTCGAGGGCGTCGCCAGGGAAGTGCTGTCGGAAGGGTCGAAGCCGATGGCGATCGTCTGCGACGTGCGCGACGCGCAGGCGGTGCGCGACGCCGTGGCGCGCGTCGAGGCGGAGTGGGGCGTGGTCGACCTTGCGATCGCGAACGCGGGGATCGGCTTTCCGACGCCCGCGCACCGTTTCAAGCTCGACGACGCGAAGGCGATCATGCAAACGAACTTCGACGGCATGCTCCACCTCTGGGACGCCGTGTCGCCGAAGATGCTCGCGCGCTACGAGGGGCACTTCGTCGCGATCGCGTCGCTCGCAGGGCTGCGGGGTCTGCCCGGCAGCTCGGTCTATTCCGCCAGCAAGGCTGCGATGCAGTCGTGGATGGAGGCGAGCCGCGCCGAGCTGACCGGCTCGGGGATTGCGATGACGATCGTGAATCCGGGATTCATCGCCACTCCGATGGTCGAGAAGAACCGCTTCAAGATGCCGTTCCTGATGCAGACGCGCGATGCCGTGCGAACGATCGCCGACGGCATCGAGCGGCAGGCGCGCGTCGTCGAGTTCCCGTTCGGAACCTCTCTCCTCATGCGGACGCTTCGCTTCGTGCCTTCGCCGATCTTCGACAGGCTCGTCCGTCCCTGGGCGCGTCGCAAGGTCGACGCCGAGCGCGCGAGACACTGAACCGTTGCGGCAGTCGCCCGATACGACGACGCCGCCCGGGAGGGCGGCGTGTCTGGAGGCGAGCATTCCCGAGCGATGCTACTTCGGGTTGCTGACGGGAGGCGCCGTGCTCGACGGGGCAGTTCCTCCGCTCGGAGGCGGAAGTATCAACGGCGTTTCGTGCTCGGCGCCGCTGGCGTCTTTCCGGTGCCAGTGCTTGTGCTCTTCGCTCCAGACGTAGTCCTTGATGTTGGCCGGAAGGCCCGGCTGCTTCATCTGCGCGGCGACATCGGACGGAATGTCGTGCTTGATCGCCAGCCCGGTCTTCGCATCGTGCCAGTGTCCGTGCTCCGGCGACCACACCGCTCCGGCGGGGGCAGGGCCCTGCGGAGCCGGAATGCTGACCGGCAGCCCGCCGCTCTTCGTGTTGACCGGCACCGTTCTCTGAGGCGTGACGGTGACCCATTCGTTCGCCGGTTTCGCCTGGTCATGCCAGTGGCCGTGCTCGGGAGACCAGACTTTGCCCGCCGGGGCAGCGCCTGGAGGCTGGGCTCCGGGAGTAGCTGGCGCGGGAGCAGAGAGGGGAGACCCCGGCGCGGAAGCCGGCGCCTGAGCCGGTATCGAGAGCTCAGAAGCGCGCGACGTGGCAAGGCCTTCAGTCGAATCGCCGCGGGTGGCGGCGATGATGGCGATGGCCGCGGCGATCGCGACGCCCGCGATGATGATGCCCGTGAGGCCCGACCTCGATGACGGGCCCGTCGTCGCCTGGCAGCAGTGTTTGCTTTTCTTCCCGCTCCCGCAGGAACAGGGCTCGTTGCGTCCGGTCTTCATGAAGGCACCTCGCCGGCGCTCGGCGGCGCCGTCAGTCGTTCCGTGAACCGGAGGGCGGGATACAATCTTCCCCCGCTCGTCCGGACCCGAACCGATGGCATTCAAAGAAACCTTCTTCCTCAAGACGTGGAGCTTTGCCAAAGTTCCGATGATCTGGCTTACCGGCGCCTCGGTCGTCGAGGCGACCGACCGCCGCTGCGTCATCCGGATTCCCTACCGCTGGCGCAACCGCAATCATCTCGGATCGATCTATTTCGGAGTGCTCTGCATGGGTGCCGACATCGCAGGCGGATTCCTCGCGATGCGGCAGATCCGCGCGGACGGCGGCGGGGTGTCGCTGATCTTCAAGGATGTGCGCGCGGAGTTTCTGAAGCGTGCCGAGGGGGAAGTCCGCTTCACGTGCGAAGACGGTGAGGCGATCTCGGGTCTCGTGAAGCGAGCGCGCGAATCGGGTGAGAGGGAGAACATGACCGTGGTCGTCGTCGCGACGGTCCCCTCGAAGCTAGCCGACGAGCCCGTGGCGCGCTTCGAGCTCACGCTATCGCTCAAGCGGCGAGACCACTGACCGGAGACCCTGAATGGCGAAACGTTACTGGCTGCTCAAATGCGAGCCCGAGGCGTACACGATCGACGAGCTCGCGCGTGACGGCGTTACGTCGTGGGAGGGCGTGCGCAACTATCAGGCGCGGAACTCCATGCGCGACGACATGAAGCCTGGCGACGGCGTCCTCTTCTACGCATCGAACGCCGAGCCGTCGGGGGTTGCCGGTATCGCCGCGATCGCGCGCGGCGGCTATCCCGACAGTTTCGCGTACGATCCGGGACACTCGTATTACGACGAGAAGAGCGATCCGCGAGATCCGACGTGGTACATGGTCGACATCCGTTTCGTCGAAAAGTTCGACGCGATCGTGCCGCTCGCGACGCTCAAGGCGACGCCTGGGCTCGAGTCGATGGTGGTCACGCAGAAGGGGAGCCGTCTCTCGGTCCAGCCGGTGACGAAGCAGGAGTTCGACATCGTGACGGCTCTGGGGCGCGGCCCGGGCCGCAGAGCTGGCGCGAAAGGAAAGCGATGAGCGCGGTCAAGTTCATCACGCACAAGGGAACGAGGATCCTCTTCATCGACCTTTCGCGAAAGTCGCCCGCGGAGCTGCTCTCCGCCATCAGCGAGGCGAAAGACGTGATCGCGGCCCAGCCCCCAGGCTCACTGCTCACGCTCACCGACGTCGAGGGCTCGAGCTACAACCGCGAGGTCGCCGACGAGTTGAAAGCCTACGTGGCGCACAACAAGCCGTTCGTTCGCGCCGGCGCGGTCGTCGGGCTCAACGATCTCAAGCGGGTGATCTTCAACTTCCTCAACCGCGTCACCGGGCGCACGCTCAAAGGGTTTGACCGGATCGACGCGGCGAAGGACTGGCTCGCGGCGCAGTAGAACGAAAACGGGCGGCGTTTCCGCCGCCCGTGGTGTCGTGAGAAGGTCTGCGGTTACCAGGTCAGGCTGACATAGCCCAGCGCGCGGCTGCCGATGATGTCGCCGCCGAACGACTCCCAGTGCTCGTGATCGAACACGTTCGATGCGTTCACGCCGATGGTGATCATGTCGTTGAGCTGATAGTCGGCGGTGAGGTTGACGAGGCCGAAGCTCGGGACGTCGCCGACGAAGATGCCGACCTGTCCGCGGTCTTCAGCGGGATCGCCTCGAGGGGGAGGCAATTGGTGCGCTGCGTCGAGGTGCAGGGGATGGAGTACTCGACGCCGGTGGCGGCGGTCCGCGAGCGGGTGAAGTCCTCGCTCTCCAGGTAGCCGCCGAGCACGCGGTAGAACATGTCGTTGCCGAACGAGCCGGCGTAGCGGATGTCGGCGCGCCCGGTGCCGAGCTCGCCCGCGGTCAGGGTGAACTTGCCTCCCTGCGAGAAGCGCGGCTGCTTGGTCGTCATGTTGAGCACGCCGTTGTAGGCGTTAGGCCCGTAGAGCGCCGAGCCGGGCCCGCGCACGAGCTCGACCGACGAGAGCTCGTCCATCGGGAACGACACCGCGGCCCACTCCTGCGCCCCCAGAAAGGGGATCGCCGGGTCGCGGCCGTCGATCAGGGTGAGGATGCGCCGGTTCAGCGAGCTGTTGAAGCCGCGCGCGTTGAAGTTGATGTCGTAGATCCCGCTCTGGCTGAAGTCGACGCCCGGAGCGGTCTCGACCAGCTTCGGCAGCTGGCCCGACGCCGCGATCGTCTCGATCTGCTCTTCCGAGATCACGGTGACCGACGCGGGAGCGTCTACGATGCGCTCAGTCTTGCGCGAGGCCGCGAAGACCGTGATCGTCTCGGCGACGCTGAGCGTCCAGTCGACGCTCTTGTTCACCCTGGTCGTCTGTCCCGCCGTAACCGCGACGCCCGCCTCAGTATCTCCGTTGTCGCCGGCGGTGTAGGTCAGCGAATATGTCCCCGGCGGAATGTGCTCGAAGGCGTACGAGCCATTGGAGTCGGTCAGCACTGCGTCGCGTGTCTCGTTGAGCACGACGACCACGCCGCCGATGCCGCCTCCGTCGGACTTCGTGATGCGACCGGAGATTCTCCCCTGATCGGCGCCCGCCGTCGCGTACGCAACCAGCGAGCAAAGCAGGACGAACAACAGCGTGCTCTTGCGCATGTTCCTCTCCCTGCATGCCGACGCGCGTGGCGTTGGCGACTATTCAGTTGTGTGGGACGCGACAGATTCAGAACCTGTGCGGCGAAGCTGTCAAGAATGCCGTGTGGTTCCCGGCTGATCGCGCCATCAATCCATCGGCGATCGGGACGCCTCGAGCGCGCTAGTCGGACGCGACGGCGCATGGGGAATCGTCTCTCGGGCAATCCCGGCGGTTGATGCACCTCTCTTCACAATCTATAGTTCGCCCATGTCTCCCTTGCCCTTCGGGCGCGAGCCTCGTGCAGTTGCACTGCTCGCGCTCGCCTTGCTGTTCGTCGCGACGGCCGGGGCGCAGGAGCTTCCGTTCGTCCAGCTCTCTCCTGACGACTCGCGCACGCCGCTGCCGTCGGCGAGCGTGCAGCGCCTCATCCAGGACTCGCTCGGCTACGTCTGGATCGGCTTCTACTCGAGCGGACTGTCGCGGTACGACGGACAGCAGTTGACGAGCTACGGGCTGTCGGATGGCCTCGCGGACCTCACCGTGCGGACGATCGTCGAGGACCATTTCGGCCGACTCTGGATCGGGAACGAGGCCGGGGTCGTCGTCAGCGAGCAGCCGCTTGCGGCGTACGAGCCGGGCAGGCGCGTCCGTTTCACCGCGGTGCTCGGCCAGTCCGCGCTACCCCAGGTGCGCATGAAGGCCAACGTGATCGTCGCTGACTCGAAGGGGCGCGTCTGGATCGGCACGCCCGGCGACGGCATCATCCGATACACGCTCGACGAGCGAGGCGTGGCCTCCGTCGACCGGATCTCGACCGCGCCGCCCGGCGTGGCAGCGAATCTTCGGGTCAATGCTCTCGTCGAGCGTGCGGACGGTTCCGTCTGGGCGTCACTCGGGCGCGGGACCCTCGCGTCATTCGGGCACGGCACTGCCGCGGCGGAATGGATCGTGTCGACGCCCGGCGGCCTGCCTGACGTCGATACGAACGTGCTCTACGAGGACCCGGCCGGGATTCTCTGGGGCGGTGGCGGCGGCGGAGAGCTCTGGCGCCTCTCATCGGGACGCTTCGAGCTTCTCCCGCAGCTGATTTCGGCGAGGATCTTTGCGATTCACGTCGACGAGGATCGTGTCCTCTGGGTCGCGTCTCTCGGTGGTGGTCTTCTTCGAATGTCGCTCGACGGCTCGTCTCCGCCGCGCGTGCTCAACCGAAAAGACGGGCTGTTCGGAGACAGCTTCTGGACGATTCTCGAAGATCGCGAGAAGAACCTCTGGTTCGGGCAGAACGGCGGGCTCTCCCGCCTCCGGCGCGACTACGCGGCGTACCTGCGTTACACGGGCCAGCCACGGGAAGGCGAGGCGCCGGCGATTCCCGACGTCGCAACATTCGCGGCGGCCGAGAGCCAGAGATACCTCGACGCGCTGTGGGTCGGAACCGGGAACGGGCTCGGGGTCATCGCCCCCGACGGCAGCCGCACCGCGTTGCGCATTCTCGACGGACTTCGCAACAACTCAGTCTATTCGGTGACCGAGGATGCTCGCGGGCGGCTCTGGATCGGAACCGCGGATGGCGCATCGGTCGTGTCACCTCCCGGCCTGACTCCCGCGGGCGCCGACTCTCCCTCGGCGCGCGAGGTTTCGGTTCTCGGGCGGACGATGACGATCGCAGGGGTGTCGACGGGCGGGCCGATCTATGCGTGCACCGTGATTCCGCTTCGCAGCGCGACCGAGGGGACGAAGGACGTCGTGTTCCTCGCCGGAACCGGAGTACTGGTGGCATGGGACGGAACGGAGTGGTTCGTCTTTCGTGATCCCGCGGGCATCCCGACTTCGGGGACGGCAGCGGTTGCCTACGACGGCACCTACCTGTGGGTCGGGACGATCGACGCGGGCCTGCTTCGCAGCGTGAGGCCATTCACCTATGAGTCGCTCCGCGCGCTCGAGCGGAGGTCGACGAGCCCGATCGTCCACGAGGCGATGGCACCGCTGTTCGCGCCGGTATGGAGCGTCGCTTCCGGGGCGCCGAGCAACAACATCAAGGGGCTGCTCTGGTTCGACGGAAGACTCTGGGCCGGAACGCCACGCGGGCTGTTCGTCCTCGAGGGTGAGCCGCCGCGCGTTGCAGCGCGTTTCGACAGTTCGAACGGGCTCGGAGGGGACGTAGTCGTCGGCTTCGCACGCTCAGCTGCGAGCGGGACGCTCTGGGTCAGTCAGAACGCGGGGCTCGTGGAAATCGACCCGCGACAGCTTCACGTGGTGCGGCGCATATCGCGGCAGGACGGCCTGGTGGACGGAGAGGCGTGGGCTTACGCGCCAGTGAGCGTGGGGCGTTCGGGTGTCGTCTACTTCGCGACGCCGAAAGGGCTGGTGCTGGTCCGTCCCGAGCTGATTCGCGAGAACACGATGCCGCCTCCGCTCAAGCTGCGCCGCTTCGAGTACGTGCAGAACCCCATCGGCGGGAACTCGCTCGAGGCCGAAGTCGCGGCGCTCAGTTTCGTCGACGAGCAGCGCGTCATGTTCCGGACCCGACTCGTACCGTTCGAGAAGGAGTTCTCCGACCCCGTGCGCGAGGCGCGGCTGCGCTACACGAACCTACCCGCTCTGCTCGTCGACCGGCAGTACACGCTCGAGGTCGTCGCGGCGAACAGCGCCGGACGCTGGACGAGCGAGCCGCTCCGGCAATCGTTCATGGTCTCGCCGCCGCTCTGGGCGCGGTGGTGGGCGGCGCTCGGCTACGTATTCATCCTTGGAACCTCGATCTTCGTGCTCAACCGCGTGAGGACGATTCAGCTGCGCGTAAAGAACCGGCAGCTCGCCGAGGTGGTCGAGCAGCGGACGCGGGAGATCACGGCGCAGGCACGCGAGCTCGAAACGTTCGACCGGATCGTCCGCGTGATCAACCGCGAAGTCGAGTTCGATGCGGTGCTGACGCTTCTGCTCGAGCAGGGGCTCGTCCTCTTCCCGCAGGCGGAGAAGGGCGCGTTCCTCGTCTTCGACGCGCATTCCGGCGCCTGCCGTGTGGCGGCGTCGTCGGGGTACGACCAGTCGATCTTCGCCGGCCTGACCTTCACGCTCGAGGAGGCGGTGCGTCGGTACTGTGAAGGCGCGGAGATGCTCGACGAAGGCGTCTACCTGACGCGCAACTTCGAAGACCTGCCGGGCCACGACAAGACGCGACACATTCCGACGCCGCGGTCGATGCTCGTCATGGAGGTCGCGCTCGGAGGCATGCTCGAAGGCTTTCTGATCTTCGACAATTTCAGCGATCCCGAGGCGTTCAACTCGTCCGACCTCAAGAAGCTGATCCGCTACCGGGAGCACGCGGTGTCGGCGATCTCGAAAGCGCGGATGCTACGCGAACTCGCGGTGAAGCGGCTGGAAGCGGAGCAGGCGAACCAGGCGAAGAGCGCCTTCCTCGCCAACATGAGCCACGAGCTGCGCACGCCGCTCAACTCGATCATCGGCTTCTCCGAAATCCTCTCCGAGCGGCTCAAGGGAGAGATCACCGAGAAGCATTTCAACTTCCTCAACCTGATCCAGACTTCGGGGCAGCACCTTCTCAATATCATCAACGACATCCTCGACCTGTCGAAGATCGAGGCGGGGAAGATGGAGCTCTTCGTCGAACCGTTCGAGGTCAGGCCGCAGATCGAAGGGGTCTGCCACCTGATGCGAGGCGTCTCGCAGAGAAAGAAGGTGGCGTTCGAGCTCGAGATCGCCCCCGATATCCCGGTCGTCGAGGGAGACTCCGGCAAGTTCAAGCAGGTGCTCTACAACCTGCTGTCGAACGCGGTGAAGTTCTCGCACGAGGATTCGGCGGTGACGGTGCGAGCGAAGCTCGTCCCGCGCGTACTGCGCGGCGGAGACGCGATCGAGGTCTCGATCGTCGACAACGGCATCGGCATCGCGCAGGAGAACCTCCCGCTCGTCTTCGAGGAGTTCCGGCAGGTCGACGCGTCGATTAGCCGGCAGTTCGAAGGGACGGGGCTCGGCCTGTCGCTCGTGAAGCGCTTCGTCGAATTGCAGGGAGGTGTGGTCGGAGTCCAGAGCGAGCAGGGGAAGGGGAGCATGTTCTGGTTCCGGGTCCCGGTCCGGCTCGAATCGGCCGCGCCCGCATCGGTCCTCGGAGGCTCGCAGCCCGAGGCGACCGCGGAGCGGATTCTGGTCGTCGAGGATGATCCGGTGACCTACGAGACCCTGCGCGGTTACCTCGAGTCTGCCGGCTATTCGACGCTGCGCGCGCGGCAGGGAGAGGAAGCTCTCCGCCTGGCCCGGCAGATCCACCCCGTCGCGATCACGCTCGATCTCGGCCTTCCCGGCCTCGACGGCTGGGAGGTGCTCAAGCGCCTCAAGGCCGACGAAGAGACACGCGACATTCCCGTGGTCATCGTTTCCATGACGCAGAACCGAGATCTCGGGCTCGCTCTGGGTGCCGACGATTACATGGTGAAGCCGGTCGACCGGCAGCGCCTTGTGGAGCGGCTGCGCACGCTCACCGCCACCAGCTCCGGACTGTCGAGGCCAAGACTGCTGCTGATCGACGACGATCCGGCCGTCATCGAGCTGATTGGTGACGAGCTCGAGACTCACGGCTTCGAAGTCCATCGGGCCCTTTCGGGGGAGGAGGGCCTCTCCGTCGCGAGGGACATTCTGCCCGACACAGTGGTCCTCGACCTGACGATGCCGGGGATGAACGGGTTCGAGGTGGCGACGCAGCTCAAGAGCGATCTGCGCACCGCGGCGATCCCGATCCTGATCCTCACGTCGCACGATATTTCTCCAGCCGAGCGGGTTCAGCTCGAGAGCAAGATCGCCGGGGTGGTCAAGAAGGGGGGAGCGACATCGAATCGGCTCATCGCGGCAATTCGCGACCTCGACCGCCGGCAGCGGGCGTCGGGGCTGCGTGGCTGAGCGTGGCGAAGGCGTGAGATGGACGTCTCTCGATCCGGGTGCGATTGCGTGTGGCGTGCGTCACACGTCTGTGAATTAGCGTTCACTTTGAAACGTGATGTTCATCCTTGAAAAATCACGAAAAATCGAAAGTTTTCTCTTGAGCGCTCTCCACCCTTGGTGCTAGTCTTCGCCGCGGACGCCGGTCGCCTCGGTGCTCCACCCGTTATCACGCAGTCGATAAACCTGACCGGGGACGCGAGTCTCAGCGAGAGGCTTCCTGCGTCCGGGTGTGGACCACAAGAGCATGCAGATCTTCCCAAGAAGCGCAAACGCAATCGCACGAGCGAGCATCGTCGGTGGAGCCGCAATCGTCGGCCTCGCCGGCTTCCTTCTTTACATGCTCCAGCAATCCCCATACGTGACCCAGCAGAAGGTCGCGCTCGAGCAGCCGGTGCCGTTCAGTCACCAGCACCACGTCTCGGGCCTGGGGCTTGATTGCCGCTACTGCCACACGAGCGTGGAGACGAGCAACTTCGCCGGAATTCCGCCCGTGTCGACCTGCATGAATTGCCACAAGGAGATCTGGACGAACGCGGCGATGCTCGAGCCCATTCGCGCCTCCTATCGCTCCGGTGTCGCGATTCAGTGGGAGCGGCTCCACCGCACGCCTGACTTCGTCCAGTTCAACCACAGCATCCACGTGGCCAAGGGGATCGGCTGCGCCTCGTGCCACGGGCGGGTCGACCAGATGCAGCTGACCTATCAGGCGATGCCGATGAGCATGCAGTGGTGCCTCTCGTGCCATCGCCATCCCGAGAAGTTCGTCAGGCCGCGCGACAAGGTCTACGACATGACGTGGAAAGCCGACGACCAGCAGGCGCTCGGCGCGCAGTTGGTGAAGGAATACCGCATTCAGAGCAAGACGAATTGCTCGGTGTGCCACTACTAGGGCCCGGGCGGCGACCCGGGAGCCTCGCTTCCGCGTTGTGCCACAACCCCGTCTGACACAGCGAGATCGGATACCGGAGTCATGGCCGAGAACAACAAGAACCTCGATCTGGACACGTTTCGCAACCGCTTCGACCAGAAGGTCGAGCGCACGCACTGGATGAGCCTTCACGAGCTCGCCGACGAGGAGTCGTTCTTCGCGTCGGTCTCGGAGGAGTTCCCGCAGCAGGCGGTTCCTCTGCAGGACGGCGTCGACCGGCGCGACTTCGTCAAGCTGATGAGCTCCTCGCTCGCGCTCGCGGGCCTCGCCGCCTGCACCGTGCCGCCGGAAAAGATCGTCCCGTACGTTCGCCAGCCCGAGGACATCGTTCCGGGCAGGCCGCAGTTCTTCGCGACGGCGATGACGCTCGGCGGCGTGGCCACCGGCCTCCTCGTCGAGTCGCACATGGGCCGCCCGACGAAGATCGAAGGGAACCCCGATCATCCGGGCAGCATGGGCGCCACCGACGTTTTCGCGCAGGCCTCGATCCTCGGCCTGTACGATCCCGACCGCGCGCAGACGGTCCGCCACCTTGGCAACATCACGACCTGGACCAACTTCCTCGGCGCTCTCGGGGCGGAGCTCAAGCCGCTCAAGGACGCCGGTGGCGAAGGTGTCGCGATCCTGACCGAGCCGGTCACGTCGCCAACCCTCGGCTCACAGATGAAGGCGATCCTCGCCGCGATGCCGAAGGCGCAGTGGCATCAGTGGGAGCCGCACGGGCGCGACAACGTGCTCGAAGGCTCGCGCCTCGCGTTTGGCGGATCGTTCGCCAGCACCTGGTACGCCTTCGACAAGGCCGACGTGGTCGTCTCGCTCGACTCGGACTTCCTCGCTTCGGGCCCCGGCTCGGTGCGCTACGCACGCGACTTCATGTCGAAGCGCCGCATCCGTCGCGGCACCACCGCGGCGAACCGCTTCTACGCGGTGGAGACGATGCCGACGCCGACCGGGACATCCGCGGATCACCGCCTCCCGCTCAAGCCATCGGATATCGAATCGTTCGCCTTCGCGCTCGCAGGCGCGTTCGGTGTCGGCCCCGGCGCGAAGCTCGACGCGGCCGGAGACGCATTCCTCAAGGCGATGGTCAAGGATCTCGAGGCCGCTCGCGGCCGCAGCATCGTGATCGTCGGCAACGACCAGCCCGCGTCGGTCCACGCCCTCGCGCACGCGATCAACGCGGCGCTCGGCAACGTCGGAACGACGGTCTTCAACTCCGACGCTCCCGATGCCGTCCCTGCGATCGGGCGCGAGTCGCTTCGCCAGCTCGTAGCCGACATGGCGGCCGGCAAAGTGAAGCTGCTCCTGATGGTGGGCGTGAACCCCGTGTTCGACGCTCCCGCCGATTCGGGCTTCACCGCGGCTCTCGACAAGGTGCCGTTCCGCGCGTCGCTCTCGATGTACTACGACGAGACGGGCGAGCGCTGCCACTGGCACGTGCCGCAGACCCACTACCTCGAGTCGTGGGGCGACGCCCGCGCGTTCGACGGCACGGCTGCGATCGTTCAGCCGCTCATCGCGCCGCTTTACAACGGCCGCGACCCAATCGAGCTCTTTGCGATCCTCGCTGACGACGCGAACCTGCCGTACGACATCGTCCGCAACTACTGGAAGTCGCAGCGTCCCGCGATCGTGTTCGAGACGGCGTGGAACAAGTGGCTCCGCGACGGTGTGATCGACGGGACCGCATACGTGCCGAAGCCGATGACCGTCGCGCTCGGCGCGATCGCTCCAAGCATGCGCTCGGGCGACTACGAGATCAGCTTCCGCCCCGATCCCGCGGTGTGGGACGGGCGTTTCGCGAACAACGGCTGGTTGCAGGAGATGCCGAAGCCGATCACCAAGCTCACATGGGACAACGCCGCGCTGATGAGCCCGGCAACCGCCACGAAGCTCGGCCTCGTCGGCGATCGTGGCCTTCCGGGCGAAGGAAACGAGCGCAATCTGCACCTCTGGTCGCGCCGCGCCCCGATGGTCGAGATCAAGGTCGACAACCGTTCGCTCAAGGCTGCCGCCTGGGTTGTCCCCGGGCATCCCGATGGGGCGATCACGCTGCACACCGGTTACGGCCGGACGCGCGGCGGCAGCGTTGCGACGCCGAAGGAAACAGCGAAGGGCGGAGGCTTCAACGCCTACACCCTCCGGACGTTCGACGGGCTCGGCTACGCCGTGGCGACGGTCGCGATGACCTCGGGCGACTACCAGCTGGCCTGCACGCAGCTTCACCACGTGATGCCTGACGAGCGCGAGATCGTCCGCTCGGGAACGCTTGAGGACTTCGTGAAGAACCCGGCGCTTTCCGCGGCGCACGAGGGCCCGCACAGCGGCGAGATGTCGCTCTACCCGAAGTGGGAGAGCGAGACCGGCTACGCCTGGGGCCTCGCCGTCGACACGACGGTCTGCACCGGCTGCAACGGTTGCGTGATCGCGTGCCACGCGGAGAACAACATCGCCATCGTCGGCAAGCCGCAGGTGTTGGTCGGCCGCGAGCTTCACTGGATGCGCATCGACACCTACTACAAGGGTGGCGTCTCCAGCCCTGCGATGACGGTGAACCAGCCGCTCATGTGCCAGCACTGCGAGAACGCGCCGTGCGAGCCGGTCTGCCCCGTCGAGGCGACGTCGCATTCGACCGAGGGCATCAACGAGATGACGTACAACCGGTGCGTCGGCACGCGGTACTGCGCGAACAACTGCCCGTACAAGGTTCGCCGGTTCAACTACTTCCAGTTCTCCGACTGGGACACCGAGAGCCTCAAGCTCATGCGGAACCCCGACGTGACGGTGCGCTCGCGCGGCGTCATGGAGAAGTGCAGCATGTGCGTGCAGCGCATCAACGCGGCGCGCATCGACGCCGAGCGCGAGGGACGCCGGATTCGCGACGGCGAGATCCGCACGGCGTGCCAGGCCGCCTGCCCGACTCAGGCGATCGTCTTCGGCGACGTCGCCGATCCGAACAGCCTCGTGTCCAAGCTCAAGGCCGAGCCGCACAGCTACCGGGTGCTCGAGGAAGTGAACACGAATCCCCGCACCTCGTACCTCGGCGCGGTTCGCAACAAGAACAAGGAGATCGCCGGTTAGGCGCCCCGCGCCCCGCCGGATCAGGACAGTCCTATGAGTGAGCCTTCCAGCCAGAGCCGGTTCATCAAGCCGCCGGTCATCGCTCCCGGACACTCGTTCGGGTCGATCACCGACAAGATCAGCTCCATCGTCCTTCGGAAGGACACGCCGAAGGGGTGGATCCTCGGATTCGGCATCGCCTTCCTCTTCGTGATGGGGATGCTCTACGCAATCGGCTGGCTGCTCCTCTGGGGCGTCGGCGTCTGGGGCCTGAACAATCCCGTCGGTTGGGGCTTCGACATCACGAACTTCGTCTGGTGGGTCGGTATCGGCCATGCCGGCACGCTGATCTCGGCGATCCTTTTGCTCCTCAAGCAGGAGTGGCGCACGTCGATCAACCGATTCGCCGAGGCGATGACACTCTTTGCCGTCGCGTGCGCCGGCATGTTCCCCGCGCTGCACACCGGCCGCCCCTGGTTCGACTACTGGCTCATGCCGTACCCGAACACGATGGGTCTCTGGCCGCAGTTCCGCAGCCCGCTCGTCTGGGACGTCTTCGCGATCTCGACCTACGGAACGGTGTCGTTCCTCTTCTGGTACGTCGGACTCATCCCCGATCTCGCGACGCTGCGCGACCGGACCGAGCACAAGGGGCTGAAGCTCGTCTACGGCCTCATGGCGATGGGATGGCGCGGTTCTGCGAAGCACTGGTTCCGTTACGAGACGGCCTACCTGCTGCTCGCCGGACTGGCGACGCCGCTGGTCGTCTCGGTCCACACCGTCGTTTCGTTCGACTTCGCGACGTCGGTGATCCCCGGCTGGCACACGACCTTCTTCCCGCCTTACTTCGTCGCCGGCGCGATCTTCTCCGGTTTCGCGATGGTTCTGACGCTCGCGATTCCGATCCGGAAGGCGTACGGGCTCGAGGACTTCATCACGATGCGTCACATCGAGAACATGGCGAAGGTCATGCTCGCGACCGGGCTCATCGTCGCCTACGCCTACGTGATGGAAGTGTTCTTCGCGTGGTACAGCGGCAACACCTACGAGAAGTTCCTCTCGTTCGACACGAGGCCTAACGGCCCGTTCTGGTGGGCGTTCTGGGCGCTCTGGACCTGCAACATCGCGATTCCCCAGCTGCTCTGGTTCAAGAAATTCCGGACCACACCCTGGATCCTCTGGATCCTGTCGATCATCGTCAACATCGGCATGTGGCTCGAGCGGTTCGTCATCATCGTGACGAGTCTCCACCGCGATTACCTGCCGTCGTCCTGGGGCATGTACGACCCGACGAAGTACGAGTACATGCTCTTCTTCGGGACGATCGGGCTCTTCGTGGCGCTGCTGTTCCTGTTCATCCGCTCGCTGCCGCTGATCTCCATCTTCGAGATGCGGACCCTGCTTCCCGAGGCGTCGGTCCACCACAACGAGGAGCACTGATGAAAGCGACGCAAAAACCTCCGTTCTACGGGCTGCTCGCGGAGTTCGACGACCCGAAGACGCTGCTTGCCGCGGCGCAGAAGGCTACCGACGCCGGCTACACGAAGATGGACGCCTATTCGCCGTTCCCGATTCACGGGCTGCACGAGGCGGTCGGATTCAAGAAGACCTGGCTCTCGACGATCGTCCTCGCGGGCGGCATCACCGGCGCCCTCGCGGGCTTCGGCATGCAGTACTTCGCGGCCGTGATCCACTACCCGCTCAACATCGGCGGCCGGCCGCTCAACAGCTGGCCCGCGTTCATTCCGATCACGTTCGAGGTGACGGTACTGCTCGCGTCGTTCTCCGCCGTGTTCGGGATGATCCTGCTCAACGGGCTGCCGCAGCCGTATCACCCCGTGTTCAACGTCAAGAGCTTCCAGTTCGCCTCGCGTGACCAGTTCTTCCTGTGCATCGAGTCGGACGATCCGAGATTCGAGCCGGGCGAGACGCGCCGATTCCTGCAGAGTCTGAATCCTGTCGAGGTCAACGATGTTCCCTGGTAAGACGAAGACCGACACCCGTCCGCGAGCGGCGCTCGTCGCCGGAGTCGCGATGCTCGCGTCGCTGGCGCTGGCCGGCTGCAGGATTCCGCAGAAGATGGCGAACCAGCCGCAGTTCGACCCGTACGAGAAGAGCGCGTTCTTCCCCGACGGCTCGTCGGCACGCCCTCTCGTGGAGGGGACCGTACCGAGCCCGCGCGTCGAGGGAACGCTCGCGCAGATCGGCAGCGGCCCCAACGAGCTGTTCGACACCGGACGCGAGGCGGGGCAGTTCTCCGACAACTTCCCGATGCCGCTCACGCCTGAGCTCATGGCCCGCGGACGCGAGCGCTACGACATCTACTGCTCGATGTGCCACGGCCGCGTCGGCGAGGGCAACGGGATGATCGTCGCGCGCGGATACAAGAAACCGCCTTCGTTCCACAGCGACCTGCTTCGCTCGCGAAGGAACGGCTACATCTTCGACGTGATCGGCAACGGCTTCGGCGTGATGCCGGCGTACCGGACGATGATTCCGGCCGCCGACAGGTGGGCGATCGTCGCGTACGTTCGCGCGCTTCAGGCGAGCCAGAACTCGACGCTGGCCGACGTGCCCAACGCGGACCGCGCTTCGCTCGACCAGCCCGCGAGCGCGCCGAAGGCCGAAGGGGAGAAGCACTGATGAACGAGATGTCGAACGAGTCGCTCCGCTTCTTCCGCCTGGAGAAGCCGGCTCTTCTGGTCGGCCTCGTCGGCCTCGCCTCCACGGCCTTCTGGGCGACGCAGGCGCAGGAGCAGTTCTTCCGCTCCTGGCTCGTCGCGTTCGTTTTCTGGATGAGCCTGACGATTGGATCGCTGGCGATCGTGATGCTCCAGTACATGACCGGAGGTTGGTGGGGCTACATCATCCGCAAGCCGCTGCTCGCCGCCGTCGCGAACCTTCCGCTGATGGTGATCGCGGCACTTCCGATCTACCTCGGAGCCGACCGCCTCTACAAGTGGACCAACCACGCGTGGATGGAAGCGGACCACGTGCTCCACCAGAAGGTCGCCTATCTCAACACGGAGGCGTTCTGGATTCGCGGAGGCGTCTACTTCGCGATCTGGATCATCTGGGCCTTCATGCTGCGCCGCGCCGACCGCGTCTACGACGAGACCGGCACGCCCGAGGCTGCGCTGACGCTTCGGAAGTGGAGCGCGAGCGGGCTGCTCATCACGGCGATCACCGTGACCTTCGCTTCGGTCGACTGGATGATGTCGCTCGACCCGTACTGGTTCTCGACGATGTTCGGGATCTCCTACATCGTCGGCGCGGTGCTGCTCGCCTTCGCGTTCATGAACGCCATCGTGACGAGCGCCGCCGACCAGGAGCCGCTCTCCGAAGCCGCCGAACCTGTTCACTTCCGCGATCTCGGCAACCTGATGTTCGCGTTCATCATGCTCTGGGCCTACACCGCGTTCTCCCAGTACCTGCTGATCTGGTACAGCAACATGAAGGAGGAGATCCCCTGGTACCTCGTCCGATCGCACGGGGCGTGGGGCGCGATCTCGGTCCTCCTGATCGTCGGCCACTTCTTCCTTCCGTTCCTGCTCCTGCTCATGCGCGGGATCAAGGACCGGGCGAAGTTCCTCGGCAAGGTCGCCATCTTCGTCATGGTCATGCGCGCGGTCGACTACTACTGGATCATCGCGCCTAACTTCACGACGGAGGGGCACCACGCGGGGTTCCGCCTGCATCCGCTCGATTTCACGACCATCCTCGGGCTTGGAGGCATCTGGGTCTTCATGTTCCTCCGCAACCTGAAGAAGAGCGCGATCCTGCCGGCGCACGAGTCGCTGGAAGGCGCGAAGGAGGCTGCCATCCATGGATGAGCACAACCATCACGAGGCGCACGGGCACGAAGAGACGGACGTACGCTCGCGGCCGCTGATGCTGTTCTTCGTGGCATTTCTCGCGCTTTGCGGGGTCGGGTTCGTGGTCGCGAAGTGGAGTTACGACGCGCTCGTGAAGTTCGAGAACGCGCGTCAGAACGAGAAGCTCACGCTCGTCACGGAGAAGAAGGCGGAGATTCCGGAATCGCTCACGCTCCGGACGGGCGGTCCCGAGGTGACGACGATCCCCGCGACGGGATCGCTTCTGCAGCCCGACCCGGTCAGAGACATGAGCGAGATGCGGACGGCGCAGCTCGGAAAGCTCAATTCCTACGGCTGGATCGATCGCGACAAGGGGATCGTCCACGTTCCGATCGAGAAAGCGATGGCGCTGGCCATCGAGCGGTCGATGGTCAGGGCGCAGGCGCCCGAGCCGGCCACCGCCGCCACGCAGGCGCCCTCTGCGCCCGCAACGCAGCCCGCGGCCGCTCCGGCGACCCGCTGAGGAGAACAGGTAAGTACGATGAAACTGCAGTTTGCTGTTGCGCTGGTTCTGCTCCTCGTCGCCGCAGGCGCGTCGGGACAGGACTTTCTCTCGTTCAAGGGTCCTGTGAAGGGTCTCGAGATCGAGCAGAAACTCGACGCGCAGTTGCCGCTCGACCTCGTCTTTCGTGACGAGGAAGGAGAGCAGGTGAAGCTGGGCGACTACTTCCAGAAGGGTCGCCCCGTCGTCATCAACCTCGTCTATTTCAGTTGCCCGATGCTCTGCAACGTCGTGCTCGACTCGCTGACCGCGTCGATCGCCGACATCAAGATGGAGCCGGGGAAGGACTACGAGCTTCTCACGATCAGCTTCGACCATCGCGACACGCCGAAGCTCGCGGCGGAAAAGAAGGGGATCTACTCGCGCCGCTACGGCCGCCGCGGCGCCGACGAGGGGTGGCACTTCCTCACGACCGACGAAGAGACGGTCAGGAAGATCACCTCGGCGCTTGGTTTCCGCTACGCGTGGGACCCGAAGGCGCAGCAGTTCGCGCACGGCACGATGACGGCGGTGATCACGCCGGAGGGCAAGGTGTCGCGATATCTGTTCGGCATCGACAACCGGGCCCGCGACCTCCGGCTCGCGATCGTCGAGGCGTCGAATGGGAAGATCGGCTCGCCGGCCGATCAGTTGCTGCTGCTCTGCTATCACTACGACCCGGCGACCGGGACGTATGCGAGGCAGGCGATGAACCTCGTACGGGCAGGCGGTGTTGCGACGGTCGTCGCGCTCGCCGGATTCATCTTTTTCCTGAGCCGGCGTCCGACCGACCCGGCCAGCGGAGCGTAGACAAGACTCGTTATGCCTAACAATATCCCATTCATGCCGAATCAGGGCTCGACGATCGCGCCGCAGGTCGACGGGCTCTACCTGCTGCTCGTCGCGATCTGCGCGTTCATGACGATCGCGATCTCGGGCGTGGTCATCTTCCTCGCACTCAAGTACCGCCGCCGGCCGGGAAACGAGGAGCCGCAGGAGTACAAGGCTTCGGGCGCGCTCGAGGCCCTCTGGATCGCCGTTCCGTTCGTCACTTTCATGCTTTTCTTCGTGCTCGGTGCGCTCGTCTTCTTCAACGCGCGCCGCATGCCCGACGATGCGATGGACATCTGGGCCACCGGCCGCCAGTGGATGTGGAAGTTCCAGCACCCCACCGGACAGAGCGAGATCAACACGCTCCACGTCCCCGTCGGCCGGCCGATCCGGCTCATCATGACCTCCGAGGACGTCATCCACGACTTCTTCGTTCCCGACTTCCGCGTCCACACCGACGTTCTCCCGAGCCGCTACACCTACAACTGGTTCCAGGCGACGAAGACTGGCAGGTACCACATTTTCTGCTCCGAGTACTGCGGCACCGAGCACTCGAAAATGATCGGCTGGGTCGTCGTCATGGAGCCCGACGCGTACCAGCTCTGGCTCGCGGGAGGCTCGACCGAGGGTTCGCCCGCGGCCGAGGGGAAGAAGCTCTTCGAGAGCCTCGCGTGCGTGACCTGCCACCAGGCGGGCGCTGCCTCGCGCGGACCGAACCTCGAAGGAGTGTTCGGCACGCAGGTGAAGCTCGCCAGCGGGCAGGTCGTCACGATCGACGAAAACTACATCCGCGAGTCGATTCTCAATCCGCAGGCGAAGGTCGTGGCCGGCTTCGACCCGATCATGCCGACGTTCCAGGGACAAGTGAACGAGGCGCAGCTGATGCAGCTCGTCTCTTACATCAAGTCGATGAAGGCTCCGGAGACGGGCCGCCCCACGGCCGCCCCGGCTCCCGCCGCCACCGCGGCAAAGAAGTAGCGACGCAGGAACAAAGACGACCATGACCACCGCTGTGATCGATTCCGCGCAGACTCCTCAGCAGCAGCCCGAGGAGACGAACTACCTCAACGCCGAGCACGGCCTTCTCTCGTGGCTCTTCACCGTCGACCACAAGAGGATCGCCATCCTTTACCTGATCTCGGTGACGATCCTCTTCTTCGTCGGTGGCGTCTTCGCGCTCCTGCTCCGGCTCGAGCTCCTCACGCCGCAGGGAGACCTGTTCACTTCCGACACGTACAACAAGCTCTTCACCCTGCACGGCGTGGTGATGATCTTCTTCTTTCTCATCCCCGCGGTTCCGGCGGTGATGGGAAACTTCGTCCTGCCTCTGCAGCTCGGCGCGCGCGATCTCGCGTTTCCGAAGATCAACCTGCTGAGCTGGTATCTCTACATCATCGGCGCGGTCATGGGCGTCGCGGTCATGCTGCTCGGCGGCGTCGACACCGGCTGGACCTTCTACACGCCGTTCTCCACGACCTACTCGAACACCTGGGTCGTGCCGACGGTGCTCGCCGGCTTCGTCGCAGGCTTCTCGTCGATCCTCACCGGCCTCAACTTCCTCGTCACCATCCACAAGATGCGGGCGCCGGGGCTCACCTGGTTCCGCCTTCCGCTGATGGTGTGGGCGCTTTACGGAACGAGCCTCATCCAGCTGCTCGCGACCCCCGTGCTCGGCATCGCGCTGCTGCTCCTCGCGGTCGAGCGCGTCTGGCACGTCGGCATCTTCAATCCCGCGCTGGGCGGCGATCCGATCCTCTTCCAGCACCTCTTCTGGTTCTATTCGCACCCCGCGGTCTACATCATGATCCTGCCTGCGATGGGCGTGATCTCGGAAGTCATCGCCGCCTTCAGCCGCCGGAAGATCTTCGGCTACAAGTTCGTGGCGTTCTCGTCGCTCGCGATCTCGTTCCTCGGATTCCTGATCTGGGCGCACCACATGTTCGTCGCGGGGATCTCGGTGTACTCCGCGATGGTCTTCTCGTTCCTGACGATGTTCGTCGCGGTGCCGTCCGCTATCAAGACGTTCAACTGGACCTCGACGCTCTACAAGGGCTCGGTGAGCTACGAGGCGCCGATGCTCTACGCGCTCGGCTTCATCGGGATGTTCCTGATCGGCGGGCTGACGGGGCTCTTCCTCGCGACGCTCGGCATCGACATGCACGTGCATGACACGTACTTCGTCGTCGCGCACTTCCACTACGTCATGGTCGGCTCCGTGATCATGGCGTACTTCGCAGGCCTGCATTACTGGTGGCCGAAGATGACGGGGAGGATGTATCCGGAATGGTGGGCGCGCCTCGCGGCGCTGCTCGTCTTCGTCGGGTTCAACCTGACCTTCTTCCCGCAGTTCCTTCTCGGCTACCTCGGCATGCCGCGCCGCTATCACGCATACGTGCCCGAGTTCCAGGTGCTCAACGTGATGTCGACCGCGGGCGCGACGGTGCTCGGCGCCGGCTATCTTCTGCCGCTCTGCTACTTCATCTGGTCGCTGAAGTTCGGGCCGAAGGCCCCCGCGAATCCGTGGGGCGCGTCGGGGCTCGAGTGGCACACCCCGTCGCCGCCGACTACGTTCAATTTCGAAGAGACCCCGACCGTGACGTGGGAGGCCTACGACGAGAGGGCCTGGGCCCGGGAGGCTGACAAGAATGTCTGAGCACGCCGTCAATGCGCACCATCCCGCGCTGAGGCATCACTTCGACGACCTCAAGCAACAGCATGCCGCCGGCACGCTCGGGATGTGGTTCTTCCTGGTCACCGAAATTCTCTTTTTCGGGCCTCTCTTCTTCACGTACGCGCTCTTCCGCTCGGGATCGCTCGACCCGTCGTTCCACCAGGCGTTCATCGCGGCGAGCCACCACCAGAACATCAAGCTCGGCCTGACGAACACGATCGTGCTGATCGCCAGCTCGCTCACGGTCGCCCTCGGCGTCTACTTCGCGCAGACGAACAAGAAGAAGGCGCTCGTGTGGATGCTCGTCCTGACGCTCATCTGCGGCGCGACGTTCCTCGTGATCAAGGGGATCGAGTACAACGAGCATTTCGAGCACCATCTTTTCCCCGGCGACAACTTCCATTGGGAAGGCGCACCGGAGCTCGCCCGCGGCGCCCAGATGTTCTACATCCTCTACTTCTGCATGACGGGGCTGCACGCGCTCCACATGGTGATCGGCATCGGGATCTTCGTCTACATCCTGATGCGCGCGATGCGCAACGACTTCTCGCCCGACTACTACGTTCCGGTCGAGGTGAGCGGCCTCTACTGGCACTTCGTCGACATCGTCTGGATCTTCCTCTTCCCGATGTTGTATCTCATCGACCCCGCGAGCAAACACTGAGACCGGAGCAACCATGAGCGACCAGGCCTACGAAAAGGAAGATTTCTCCCATCACGTGACCTCGCAGGGCACGTACTTCGCGATCTTCGCGGCGCTGATGGTGCTCACCGCGCTCACGGTGTGGGTCGCATTTCAGGACTTCGGTGCCATGAACGTTCCGATCGCCTTCGCCATCGCGGCCGTCAAGGCGACGATCGTCATCCTCTTCTTCATGCACGTGATCCACAGCCCGAAGCTCACCGGAGTGATTCTGATCGGCAGCATCGTGTTTCTCGGAATCCTCTTCGTGCTCACCTTCTCCGACTATCTGACGCGACTCTGGTCGATGGTCTAGAAGAGCTTCGACAGCAGGGCCGCGACGGCGCTCTCGACCCGGAGAATCCGGGGACCCAGGCTGACCGGGAGGAAGCCGGCGGCCTCGAGGCTCGCGATCTCCTCCACGATCCAACCCCCTTCGGGCCCGATGGCGAGAGTCACGGGCCCGTTGGTTCTTTCGGCGATCGAGGCGGACGCGGATGGGTGTGCGACGAGCCTCAGCGTCCCGTGCGCGATCGCGGGCAGCTCGTCTTCGACGAAGGGCCGGAAGAGGCGGCGGAGCTCGATCGACGGAAGCACGGTGTCGCACGCCTGTTCGAGGCCCGCGATCGCCTGCGCGCGGAGGTTTGACGGCTCGAGGCGCGGGCTCTTCCAGTAGCTCTTCTCGACCTTCCACGCATTCACGAGAACGATCCGCTTCACGCCGAGCGAGGTTGATGCAGCGATCACGCGATTGAGGACTTTCGGTCGTGGGAGCGCGAGCACGAGCGTGACGGGGAGCGGGGGAGGCGGCTCACTCTCGAGCGTCACCTCGAGTCTCACGACGCCATCTTCGATCGTCCTGACGCTTGCGCTGCCCGTCTTCCCGCCGAGAAGACCGGCCGTGAGAACGTCGCCCTCTCTTGCCCGGATGACCCTCACGATGTGCTCCGCGCGTCGTCCCCGGACGACGGCGTTCTGCCCGTCCGTGAAGTCGTCAGGCTCGAGAAGGATCAGGTTCATTCCGGTCCGATGATATCCGGATCGCTGCCCGCCGCCGCGCCGTAGTTGGCGCTCGATTCGGGTAAAGTAACCGGGTCGATGCTTCGCCAGTTGCCGTTCCTTCTCGCCTTCGCTGCCGCGGCACTGGCGCTGCCTCCGTTCGGCGGCCGCGTCGCGCGCGATCTGCGCCGGCTCTCGCGTCCTCTCGTCGCGCATCCTGCTCGCGGCATCGCGCTCATCTTCGTGCTCGCTCTCGCGCTCGCCGCGTCGGTGTCTCTGCTCGTCTTCATGCCGCTGCCGCGCATCGCGGACGAGTTCAGCCATCTGCTCGCCGCCGACACGTTCCGGCATGGCCGGCTCACCAATCCGCCTCACCCGGCGTGGATGTCGTTCGAGACGTTCCATGTGCTGCAGCAGCCGACCTACATGGCGCGCTATTCACCCGCGCCCGACCTCTTCCTCGCTCTCGGCTGGGTTGCGACGGGGATGCCGATTGCGGGAGCGTGGCTCGGCTACGCCCTCGCCTGTGCCGCCGTCGCATGGGCGCTGATCGCGTTCGTGCCGAGGAGATGGGCCCTTACGGGCGGCCTGCTGCTTGCCGTTCATCCCGCGATGTTCGCGTGGAGCCAGTCGTACTGGGGTGGCTCCGTGGCGGTGCTCGGAGGCGCGCTCCTGGCGGGATGCGCCGGAAGGCTTGTTAGGCGGAACGATTCGAGGGCGTCGCTCCTCGGAGGCGTCGGCCTTTTCCTTTTGGCCAACAGCCGGCCGTTCGAAGGGTTCGCGTTCGCCGTGATCGTGCTGGGTTGGCTGGTCGTCGCACGCGTGAGGCGGTTCGGCAGGGCACCTGCGCGGCACGCGACGCTGTTGCCGCTTGCGCTGCTCGGGTGCGCCACGCTCGCGTTCGTTGCGTTCTACGACTCGCGGGTCACGGGCGATCCGCTGATGCTTCCGCACCGCGCGTATGGCAGGCAGTACGCACCGTCGCCGCTTTTCGTCGGCGGGACGCCTTCGGCGCCGCCACACTACCGCCACGAGGTCATGAAGTCGTATCACCTCGGGGGGGAGATGGACGCGTGGCGGTTGCAGGCGACAGGCCGGGGGAAGCTGTTCGCGCTATGGGGGAAGTTCGTCCTGCTCGCGGAAGAGACCTTCTCTCTGCCGTTCGCATTGCTGCCTGCCAGAGCGCCGGCGTACTCGTGGCTTCCCGTCGTCGCGCTGGCGGGGCTTCCGCTTTCGCTCGGCCGATCGTCGAAGACTCGCGCCGTGGCGGTCCTGCTCGCGGCGTTCGTGGCCGCGGCCTCGCTGGTGCTCTGGATGCAGCCGCAGTACGCAGCCCCCGGAGTCTGTCTCGCAGTGCTGCTCGTCGTCTCGTCGATGCGGGCGATCGGAGCGCGATGGAGACGCTCGAGCCTGCCGTCAGTTCTCTTCCTGGCGTTCTTCGTGCTGATCGTCTCGTCGCTTGCTGCAAGCGTCGCGATGATCCCTGGGCTGTACACGGGCCCGTTCGCCGGCGCGGTGGTGCGCGACAGGATCATCCGGCAGCTCGAGTCGCTTCCGGGACGTGATGTCGTGATCGTCCGGTACGGACCGGGGCACTACGTACACTTCGAGTGGGTGTACAACGACGCGGACATCGATCGCTCCGAGGTGGTGTGGGCGCGTGACGCGAGCCCGGAGATCAACATGGAGCTGCTGCGTCACATGAAGGGACGGCGCGTCTGGCTGCTGGAGGCCGACGCCCGGCCGCCGCGACTGCGCGAGGTTCGATTCGGGGGCGGTCTGGCTTCGGGGGCGTCTAGTCGTTAGGCGGGGCTCGCCTCGCCGCTCGCGTCCGACGGGATGAGTCGTCGCATCCGGATGTCGTCTCCCGCGTCGACACGCAGGACCGAGCGGTAGATCATGCCTTCGAGAGAAGGCGCGAGCAGACTGCTCTTCACCACCGAGGCGCGAACGGCGATGCTGTCGCCGTCGACGCGGAGGACGAGGCTGCCGCTCGTGCCGACCCGAATCTGGGCGGAGTGGGTGACGACGCACTCGCGCGCGGCGAGCTCGCGGATTTCGACTCTGGCCGTACCGAACGATCCGCTGATCCTGCCGTTTGCGATGCTGATCGAGTCCATGGTGTCGATGTTGCCTCCGTTGATTCGCTTCTTACGAAGATGCCTGCATCCCGGTTTCGCGCGGGGTGCTGAGATGGAGCTTCGAGGGGTGGGCCGGTTCCGCGAAGCCGACGCGCCGCCCTCCGAACGCCTTCGCGCGGTACATCGCATGGTCGGCCGCGTGAAGTAGAGCTTCCTGGCCTTCTCCATCCCGAGGGTAGAGCGCGACGCCGATGCTCGCGTCGAGGAGGAACGAGCGTCCTGCCGCCTCCACCGGCTGATGCACGACGTCGAGCAACTTCGTGCCGACCACCAGCGCGGCCTCCTCGTCGCTGGCGTCGCGAACCAGGACGACGAACTCGTCTCCCGAGTTGCGTGCGATCAGGTCTTCCCGCCGCAGGCAGCCTGCCATGCGTTCTGAGACGATCCGGAGGACGTGGTCTCCCGCGGAGTGCCCCGCGATGTCGTTGACCTGTTTGAACCGGTCGAGGTCGACGAAGAGGACGGCGATCCCGTAGCCCCGGCGTTCGGAATGGGCGATGGCAGCGATGAGGGTGTCGCGGAAGAGCGCCCGATTCGCGAGCCCGGTAAGAGGGTCGTGATAGGCGAGGTACTCTGCCTGCGCGGCCGCGCTCTTCGCAGCCTCGCGCTCGTCGTCGATCGCTGCAGCGACGAGAAGCAGAGCCGCCGTCCACACGGCTGCGATCCGGAAAGGAGCCTGCCCCGCGCCTGAAAGGGTAAGGCCGGCGGCGATCTCGAACCCTGCGGCGACAATCATGGCGATCGCGGCGGGCCGTGATGTTGCCCTGGGCCGGAGCGGCTGCGTGGCGAACGCGGACGAGGCCAGCAGCCTCGAGGCTCCGAGCACGAGGAAAGGGGCCCCTGCCCAGAAAATCGCAGAAGCTGCGCCGGCCAGCGGCAGTCCGAAGCGAAGCGATCGCCGTGCGGCGAACGGGAGGGGAGTGAGGAACGCGAGTTGCCAGGAGCCGTTCAGGAGGAACATGCCGGCGAGGCCGGCGCCGGCACCGAGGAGTGCGCGGCTCAATTCGGGCGACAGCGCCGCCGTGGCGAGCGACAAAAGAATAGCGGCGGTTCGGAATCCCTCGCCGGCGGCCCAGCTTCCCACGAACTCTCGCCGATGACTTCTGCGAATCTCCATGAAGAGAATCGCGGTCATTGACGCCTGTATCAGGTCGAAGAGTTCAAGCTGCACCATCCGCCTTCGAGGGACTACCGAACCGCCGCTCCCCCCGAGCCTCCGGAGCCAGTGAGTCTCGTTGTCCAAATCAACCGACTGCAACTTGAGTGCCACCGGGTTCAGGATATGGAAAATCGCAAATACCCACTGAATA
This sequence comes from Thermoanaerobaculia bacterium, assembly GCA_041671505.1. Taxonomy (GTDB): domain Bacteria; phylum Acidobacteriota; class Thermoanaerobaculia; order Gp7-AA8; family Gp7-AA8; genus JACPDH01. Next base: position 131,126 of record JBAZBK010000009.1, read on the forward strand.
CGGTCAAATTCGCGGTTTCAGCTCCATTCGGCAGTAAGTGACTTGGCGGTCTCGGCGGCTTGCTTGGCGATAATCGCCAATAACGTTGGCGTGATAGGGGGTGCGGAAACGTGCTCTCGCCGGCCGCCCACACTCCCGATCGAGGCTCAGAGCAACCGGAGTTGCGGCGAGTTGTGACGCTCGAAGAAACGTCGAATCTCGCCTGCGGCATCTCGTGTGGCGAGCTCCCGCGGCGACTGCTCGTACCAGTCAACAGGAAAGTAGCGCGTGTACTGAGGCTGGGTGAAGCGCCGGCAGAGGAGCGCGATGATTCCGATGTCGCGCTCACTCCGGATTACCCGGCCTGCCGACTGGACTACTCGCGTCATGCCCGGAATCAGGTAGGCGAACTCGAACCCCTGCGCGTACTGCTCGTCGTAGTAGTTCTTCAGGAGCTCCTGCTCGAAGCTAAGCGACGGAAGCGAGGGTCCGACCACGCAGACCGCCGACAGCATGTCGCCCTGGTAGTCGATCCCCTCGGCGTACATGCCGCCGGAAACTGCGAGGATGAGGCACGGCCTCACCTTCGATCGCATCATCGCGTCGAGGATCGCCCGCCGTTCGTACTCCGTCATGTCGGGGCGCTGCACGAACACCTCGTGGTCGATCGCGGGGAGCCTCCAGTAGATCTCTTCGAGGAAGGCGTAGCTCGGAAAGAGCGCGAGGGTGTTGCCGCTCGTCGCCCTCGCGATCTCCGCGACGTGTTTCGCGATCGGATCGTAGCTGCCGGCGCGCGCTTTCCACGTCGTGTCGACGTCGGCGAGAACCAGCACTCGCCTGTTGTCGCGCGGGAAGGGTGATGGCAGCGAGAGCTCCGCGGTGCGATCGGAGGGGAATCCGAGTGTGCGCTTGTGGAACTCGAACGGCTCGAGCGTCGCCGACATCGCGATCGTCGCATGCGAGGCGCCGATGATCTCGCCGAGGAAGCGCGACGGGTCCTTGCAGAAGACCTTCAGGACGAGCTCGTCGCGCCGCCGCTCGATGATGTGCGAGAACTCCCCTCCGCGGTTCGCGAGCGCGTCGGTGAGCCTGACGAGCGTGTAGTAGAAGTCGATCACCGGATCGTTCTCCTCGGCGACGCGGTTCTCGATCTTCCAGGCGATGTAGCGCAGGACGATCTTTTCCCACTCGAGGCGCTGGCGCATCAGGAGCCTGATGTCGGGCTCGCAGAGCGCCTGCGGGGGCGAGCCCGGGCCGGAGCCTACAGGCTCGGCGAGCTCGTGGAGATGCATGCGGAGCTCGTCGACGAGCTCATCCCAGCCATCGGGCGCCGCGTATGGGCGGGAGGCGAGATGCATCGAGACGGCGCGCAGCTTTTCCTCGCCGATCTCGGGGGAGTAGTAGCCGCGCCCGCGGTCGAGCAGGTTGTGCGCCTCGTCGACGATGAAGACGCAGTCGCTCCAGTCGCCGTCCTCGGCCCAGGCCTTGAGCCCGATGTACGGGTCGAACACGTAGTTGTAGTCGCAGACGATGACGTCGGCCTCGTCGACGAGCTCGAGCGAGACCTCGAACGGGCAGACCTTTTCGCTTCGCGCCATCTCGAAGACGACGTCGGGGTCGAAGTAGGAAAGCTCGTCGCGGATCCGCGACACGAGATGGTTGCGTTCCATCTTCTCGGCGTAGTCGCGCGCGTAGGGGCAAAACTCCTCGTGGCAGATCACCTCGTCGTGCGCGCACATCTTCTTCTTGGCGCGGATTCGAAGCACGCGGAAGGTGCCGTCGTTGAGCGCCTCGAACGCGCGCACGGCGTGGTCCTGCTGCAGCGTCTTCGGCGTCAGGAAGAAGAGCTTCCTCCCTTTGCGCAGGCACTCGCGGAGCGCGGGGTAGATCGCGGCAATCGTCTTGCCGATGCCGGTCGGAGCGGAAACGAGGAGCGTCTCCCCTTCGCGAACGGCGCGCTCCACCGACGAGATCATCTCGACCTGGAACGGGCGCATCCGCTCGTGCGGGAATTCGATCGTCTCCGCCCACGCGCTCTTCGCCATCCGGAGCGCACGCTCCGATTCGAGTCTGTTGACGAGCGCCTCGACCGAGCTCTGGAACGTCTGCTCGACGGAGTGCGCGTCGAACGGGCTCTCGATCGTCTTCGCCTCGCCGGTGACGAGATCGATCAGCACGAGCTGCGGAGCGAACGCGAGAGCCGCGTGCTCTTCGCGTCGGGAGAGAAACCAGGCGTAGAGATGGAGCTGGTAGAGGTAGTGCTGCAGCCGCTCGGAGCGCATCATCCGCTCGAGCTCGAGCTCGAAGTGGATCGACTTCACTTCCTCCACGATCGCCCGCCCTGCTGCCGCATCGATCGAAAGGCCGTCGATCCTTCCCGCAACCGTCACGTCCCAGCCGCGCACCGACGCCTTGTGCGTGACGAAGACCTCGGGGCGGTAATTCGGATCGGCCGCCGCTCTCTCGCCTGCGCGCTTCTCGTGAATCTCCCGCCCAATCCACATCCTGCGAAACGTCTCGCTCCGGTCGCCTCCGATCTTGCGGTAGCTCTCCTCCCATGAGAGATCGCCCACCGCGCAGCGGAGCGTCCGGGCCTCGAAGTCGATGCGCATCGAAGACAGAGTAGCGGTGCGGAGAGGGGAAGACCAGATTTGAGAAGAGGGAACGAAAAGCCGTTCACGGGCGCGGGAGCGTTCACGTTCACGAGGGCGAACGGTGCGGGCCGTACTCGAATCTCGCGAAGAAGCGGGGTTGTTCTTCCGTGAACGTGAACGCGCCCGGGCCCGCGCCCGGTTTTTGAATTTCTACGAACCTCGGAATAGCTTGCGCCACACATTAGTTGTGTAACACAATTAAGATGGAGCTCGCATGAAAAAGACGACCGAAATCGCCCGCTTCCGTGAAATCGCGCAGCTCCTCTACCGGCGCCTGGGGGTGCTCCAGCGCGACGAGATCTGCTGCGCCGGAGTCACGGTGCCGCAGTGCTACGCGATGCAGATTCTTCGCGCCGAGGGGGAACTGGCGCAGGGCGATCTCGCCGGCAGACTCGGGATCGATCCGAGCAGCGCCACCCGCGCGGTCGACATCCTCGAGCGGAACGGCCACGTCGAGCGCGCCCGCACGGGCGACGGCGATCGCCGCAAGGTGATGCTCCGACTCACTCCTTCGGGTGAAGTTCTCACGGATCAGTTGATGAAAACCGGCGACGACCTGTTCGCCGGAGTGCTGTCGAAATTCACTCCCGGCGAGCGGCGCGATCTCGCGCGCCTGCTCGGTAAGCTCGCCGATGCGTTCGGAGGCGGCAGCGATTGCTGCGCGGTTCCGGACGCGGGAGAACAACCAACTGCCCGGGCCGCACAATCGAGGAGGAAGTCATGAGTTGCTGCACCCCCAAAGTCACCGCTGCGTCGAAGACCGTCGAGTCGAATGACATTCGCGACCGCGTTCGCGAGCGCTACGCCGACGTCGCGCGTACGGCCGGAGCCACGTCCTGCTGCGGCAGCGAGCAGAGCTGTTCGACGGTCGAGACGAGTCAGGCAGTCGGATACTCGGCAAACGAGCTCGCCTCGATCCCCGAGACTGCGAACCTCGGTGTCGGCTGCGGCAACCCGACGGCGGTCGCCGAGATCCGCAAGGGAGAGACTGTCGTCGATCTCGGATCGGGTGGTGGAATCGACTGCTTCCTCGCCGCGAAGGCGACGGGCCCCGACGGGCACGTCATCGGAATCGACATGACCGACGAGATGCTCGAGCGCGCGCGGCGCGCGGCGAGCGAGGGGGGATTCACGAACGTCGAGTTCCGCAAGGGATTCATCGAAGAGCTTCCGCTCGCCGACGCGTCCGCCGACCTCGTGATCTCGAACTGCGTCATCAACCTCTCGCCCGACAAGCCTCGCGTCTTCGGCGAGGTCTACCGCGCGCTGAGGCCGGGCGGCAGGATGGTCGTTTCCGACATCGTCGTCACCGAGCCGTTGCCCGAGATCGTGCAGAAGAGCATCGAAGCGTACGTCGGCTGTATCGCTGGAGCGCTTCACGTCGATGACTATCTCGGCGCGATCCGGGCGGCAGGCTTCGGTAGCGTCGAGGTCATTTCGCTGAACAGCTACGGAAGCATCGTGGCGAGCGATGACGAGCTCGTCGCTCGGTTCGCCGCGGAGCTCGGTTCCGACGCGGCATCGGTGAAGAACTGGGCATCGGCCGTCGCGTCGATCCGCGTTCGCGCGGTGAAGTGACCAGCGCTGGCGCAATCCTCGGATGCGCAGGGGCACGGCATGCCGTGCCCCTGCGCTCGTGTAGCGGGTAGTTTCAACGCCGCAAGACTGCGCTCCTGCCGCTTCACTGCATCCCGAACCAGCTCTTCGCCTCCGGCCTGATCCAGAAAATCAGCAAGGCGACCGAGAAGGGAAGCGTGAAACAGCCGGTGAAGCCGAGGCAGATGACGACGAGGTCGCAGACCCACGCCCAGGGGCGGCGAGGAAAAAAGAGCGAGAGCGAATAGGCGATTGCGAAGAAAACGCAGGCGCCGGCCCCGACCAGAAGAAAGATCGCCGGACCCACCTCGTGCTCGAGCTTGTCGGGTGCGAATACCGCGATCACTCCGAGCACCGCGGCGACCGCGAGATACATCAGCACGTTGACGACGACGTAGAGCTTGTACCAGAGGACGACCGGCGGAGCCTTTGGCGGCGCAGAAGAGATGTCGATGGTCATGGTGCCCTGAATATTACCCGCGGGGCCGGGATTGATGGAGACAGGAAAAACGCCCGGGGCTCGGTCAGAGCCCCGGGGCATTCCAATCAGTTCAGCGAGTGACCGAGACGCTCCGCGTCCCGTCGTCACGCGTGAGCATCGTCGCGATGCCGACGCGCTCCGCGCTCTGGCGTACACGTCGCGCGTAGTCTTTGTCGATCTTCTTGCCGACCGTCAAGGGATCCTTCGGAGCGACTTTACCGTAGAGGTACGAAGGGTTGGCCAGCAGGATCGGCTCGACATAGACGGGATCACCCGACTTGTTGTCGATGACCGACGCGTACGCGAAAACCACGGCGTAACCATCGGGATCGTTCACGCCCGGGTCGTCGATGAAGTACTCGATCGTACCGCGGTCGATCGTCACCGGAAGGCTGTCCTGGACGTGTCCCTGAGGCGGAATGTCAAACGGGATGTCCTTCGCGACCGTTCGACCCAGCTCGTCGTAGACGTTTACGAGCATCCTCACCGTGTATCGGCCGAGGTTGAGGGCGCCGACGTTCGTGCGGAATCCGCTCTGTCCTGCGACTCCGAAATTGCGGATGCCGGTCGAGATCGCGCTCAGCTTCTCGTACTCGAAGTCCATGAGCCCGGAGATCACGCCCGGGATCGCCTGGCCGAACGTTCCGCCGCTCGCGTTGTTGAACGTGTTCGACCGCACGACGAACGACAGGTCGAGGATCGTCGGGTTCGGGACGTGCTTGTTGTCTTCGGGGAAGGTTGCGAGAAGCAGCGAGCCCGTCCCCGTGCGGTGGTAGACGTCGTTCAGCACGTTCGACGTCGCGAAGAACTGATTCGACGGGATCTGAACCAGTACTTCGGAACCCTGTTGCAGCCCGCTCGGGAGAAACGTCATGCTGACGAACAGCGTGTAAGGCTGGGGGTTGAAGACCGTGACTTCGCTGGCCCAGACCGTGCCGCCTCCCCCCGGCGTGTTGCCGACGGCGGGGACGACGAACGTATCGTAGACCTGAGCTGAAGCTGGTGCTGCGACCGCGAGAAGAATTGCCGCAACGAGCGGCAGCAGATTGTTGAATCGGATCATGTGTACCCTTTCCGGGTACCGGCAAACTGTGCAACTTTGTATTGGGCGGACGCATTCCCTCAAGCGGTCCCGTTCACCGCTTCACAACTCCTCTTGAGCTATCATGGCGACTGGATGACCCGCCTCGCTTCCCGCCTCGAAGGCTTCGCACAATCTGACATTCGGCGCATGTCGCGCGAGTGTGAGCGCGTGGGCGGAATCAACCTCGGACAGGGCATCTGCGACCTTCCGACCCTACCGCTCGTCGCTGACGGTGCCATCGACGCGATCCGCGCGGGACATGCCGTCTACTCGAAATTCGAAGGCATCGAGTCGCTCCGCGAGAGGATCGCCTCGAAGTGCGAGCACTTCAACGGCTACCGCGTCGATCCCGCTTCGGAAGTGGTCGTCTCGGTGGGTTCGACCGGCGGCTTTGCCGCTGCGGCGATGGCGACGCTCAATCCGGGCGACGAGGTCATCCTGTTCGAGCCGTTCTACGGATACCACCTCGGCACACTGAGATTGATGGGCGTCGCGACGAAGTTCGTTCCGCTCCATGGCGCGGACTGGTCGATCGATTTCGACGAGCTCGCGGCCGCCTTCGGCCCGCGGACCAGGGGAATCGTCGTCTGCACTCCGTCGAATCCGTGCGGCAAAGTCTTTTCGCGGGACGAGCTCGAGCGGATCGGCGAGCTCTGCCGCCGCAGCGGCGCGCTCGCGTTCACCGACGAGATCTACGAATACATCGTCTACGACGGCGGGCATCACGTCTCGATGGCGTCGATCGAGTCGTGCCGCGACCTCACGGTCACGATTTCCGGGTTCTCGAAGACCTTCTCGATCACCGGATGGCGCATCGGCTACGTCACCGCTCCGCCCGACATCGCGCGCGGCGTAGGCCTCGTGAACGACCTGCTGTACGTCTGCGCACCGACTCCACTTCAACATGGCGTGGCGCGCGGACTCGAGGTCGACGCCGGTTACTACGCCGGGATGGCTGCCGATTACCAGGCGAAGCGGGATATGCTCGCTTCGGCGCTGCGCGACGCCGGCATGGCGCCGCGTGTGCCGCAAGGGGCGTATTACATGCTCGCCGACGTTGCTCCCCTCGGTTTTTCCGGTGCCCGCGAGGCAGCCGACACCCTCCTCGCGGAGGCGAAGGTCGCGTCGGTTCCGGGTACCGCGTTCTACGCATCGCGCGGCGGCGACCAGTTGATCAGGTTCTGTTTCGCGAAGGATTTCGAGCCGCTCGAACAGGCGTGTCGGCAGATCCGCCAGTTTCGTACGGCAGCAGCACGTTCATAGGAGAGATCACATGCAGGAGTTCTACGAACCGAAGGCGGGCGAGATCGCCCCCGACTTCAAGCTTCCCTCGACCGAGGGAAGGCAGATGGGATTACGTAACTTCAAGGGCCGCTGGATCATCCTCTACTTCTATCCGAAGGACGACACCCCGGGCTGCACCGCCGAGGCGTGCGGATTCCGCGACGGCATGTCGGGCCTGACGGCGGAAGGGGCGATCGTGCTCGGCGTTTCCACCGATCCGCTCACGAGCCACGACAAGTTCCGGGCGAAGTACAGCCTTAACTTCCCGCTCCTTTCCGACGAGACATCCGATGTCGTGAAGATGTACGGCGCCTGGAAGGAAAAGAACCTGTACGGCCGCCGCAGCTGGGGCGTGGCACGAATGACGTACATCATCGGGCCCGACGGCAAGGTGAAGAAGGTCTACAAGAAGGTCAAGGCGGACGAGCACTCGGCTCAGGTCCTGGCCGACCTCCGCGAGCTGACGAAGCCCGTCGCCAAATAGGCGATCTGCCCTCGCCGGAGCCGCCGAATGGCAGGGACGATCCGGTCCCGCCGGGCGGCCGTTTCTCTTGCAGTCCACTGGTGATAAGGTTTCCCACGCGGACGCGCGGAGCTCGACGCATCGCGCCCGATTGCCGCTCTCAAGATCATCCGAAGGAGATCGCGATGCAATTCCCCGATTACGTGAAGAACCAGAAACTCCGCTCCTGGGTCGAGTCGATGGTTCAGCTGTGCAAGCCCGACAACGTCTACTGGTGCGACGGATCGCAGGAAGAATACGACCGGCTCTGCGACGAGATGGTCGCCTCCGGCACGCTGATCAGGCTTAACAAGGAAAAGCGCCCGGGCAGCTTCCTCGCCCGCTCCGATCCGTCCGACGTCGCGCGCGTCGAGGACCGCACGTTCATCTGCAGCCGCCACGAGAACGGCGCCGGTCCGACGAACAACTGGACGCCTCCCGACGAGATGCGGGCGAAGCTGAACGGCCTCTTCGACGGCTCGATGAAGGGCCGCACGATGTACGTCATCCCGTTCTGCATGGGCCCGCTCGGCTCGCCGATCTCGTACATCGGCGTGCAGCTGTCCGACTCGCCGTACGTCGCGGCAAGCCTGCGCATCATGACCCGCATGGGGCGCAAGGTCGTCGAGACGCTCGGCAATGGCGAGTTCGTTCCGTGCCTTCACTCGGTCGGCATGCCGCTCGCGCAGGGACAGAAGGACGTTGCCTGGCCGTGCAACGCCGAGCACAAGTACATCGTCCACTTCCCCGAGGACCGCGAGATCTGGTCGTTCGGATCGGGGTACGGCGGCAACGCGCTGCTCTCCAAGAAGTGCTTCGCGCTGCGCATCGCGTCGGTCATCGCGCGCGACGAGGGCTGGCTTGCCGAGCACATGCTGATCCTCGGCGTCGAGTCGCCTGATGGCGAGAAGACGTATGTCGGTGCCGCGTTCCCGAGCGCCTGCGGCAAGACGAACTTCGCGATGCTCATCCCGCCGAAGGTGTTCGAGGGATGGAAGGTCACGACCGTCGGCGACGACATCGCCTGGATCAAGCCGGGGCCCGACGGGAAGCTCTACGCGATCAATCCTGAGAACGGATTCTTCGGCGTCGCGCCGGGGACTTCGTACAAGTCGAATCCGAACGCGATGGAGTCGGTGAAGAAGAACTCGATCTTCACGAACGTCGCGCTCACTCCGGATGGCGACGTCTGGTGGGAGGGGATGACGGACGAGATTCCCGAGAAGCTGACTGACTGGACGGGGAAGGAATGGACGCCCGACTGCGGTCGCAAGGCGGCGCATCCTAACGCGCGCTTCACCGCACCGATCTCGCAGTGCCCGTCGATCGATCCGCAGTACGACAACCCGAAGGGCGTGCCGATCTCGGCGTTCATCTTCGGCGGGCGCCGCTCGAACGTGGTTCCGCTCATCACGCAGTCGTTCAACTGGACCTACGGCGTCTACTCGGCCGCGACGATGGGCTCGGAGACGACAGCCGCTGCGGTCGGGGCGACCGGCGAAGTCCGCCGCGACCCGATGGCGATGCTGCCGTTCTGCGGCTACCACATGGGCTCGTACTTCAACCACTGGGTCGATTTCGGTCGGACGCTTCCCGCGCCGCCGCGCATCTTCTCGGTGAACTGGTTCCGGAAGGACGACAAGGGGAAATTCGTCTGGCCGGGCTTCGGCGACAACATGCGAATCCTCAAGTGGATCGTCGAGCGCGCCCGCGGTCGCGGCCGTGCGCACGAGACGCCGCTCGGCTGGGCGCCGGCGTACGAAGACGTCGAGTGGAAGGGTCTCGACTTCTCGAAAGAGAAGTGGGACGACGTGATGAGCGTCGACAAGGAGCTCTGGCACAAGGAGATCGTCCAGCACGAGGAGCTCTTCGTGAAGCTCTACGACCGCCTTCCGAAGGAGTTCATCTACGTGAAGGAACTGATCACCTCGGGTCTCTGGCGCACGCCGAAGCCGGTACATCGCGGATACGGCGACCAGGGACAGTCGGTCGACAGTTAGGCTTCCCTCGAACGCTTCCAATTGACGCGCGCCGGCGAAAGCCGGCGCGTTTTTTTTGCTGCGGAGCCGCCGCGCGTCAGTTCGCCCAGGAGAAGTCGTTGAACATCGTCTCGGCCACGAGCAGGGCGTTCAGTGCCGAGCCGCGACGAAGGTTGTCGCAGACGGCCCAGATCCAGATTCCGTTCGGAACCGCGTCGTCGCGCTTCACTCTGCCGACGAGCACGGAATCCTTCGTGCCGGCGTCGACCGTCGATCCGCTCTCTTCGTCGACCGCCTCGATTGCGGGGCTCGCGCCGAGCGCGGCGCGGATCGCTTCGGTCTCGAGCGGCTCCTTCGTTCGCACGAAGATCGAGAAGCTGTGCCCGTGAAAGGTCGAGCCCTGCACGAGCGAGACAGCAACCGTGACGCCGAGAATCGAGCGGAGCTCCGTTTCCACCTGCGCCTCGGCGCTATCGGCGGACGGCGCAGGGAAGAGATTGAACGCGATCTGGCGCGCGAACACGTCCGTCGAGAGCGACTGCAGGTTGAGCGACTGAATCGTCTGCTGGAAGAGCTCGTCGACCCCTTCCTTGTCAAACTCCGACGCCGGCTGGACGACCGTGGCCGTGCAGAGCTCGATTGGCGAGAGCCCGCGGATGCGATCGAGGACGAGCGCGAGCGGAATGGTGACCGGGTGCGGCGCCACGACGGCGCCCGCCTCCTGCGCGGCACTCCCAGCGTTGAGGTTCGCGACAAGAGGCGTGTCGCTCTGCGACGGTTCGCGGTCCCGCGAGAGATCCATCGCCAGGAAGCCGAGCGCAGCGGACTTTTCGATCCACTGCGCGTTCTTCGCCGCCCTGCCGCAGAAGAAGACGACGTCGAGGTCCTCGAGCTCCAGGTCCGAGATTTCGTTCACGACGGCCGCTTCGTCGCCCATGTCGGTGAGCGTGCCTTCGTTCTCGCCGGTGGAGTCGAGCAGCCTGATTCCGGCAAAGTGAACGCCTCGTTCGTGAAGGAGGCTCTTGAGCTCACCCCCGACGAGAGTCTGCGGGTTCACGACAGCGACACGATATCCGTTCTTTGACTTGGGCATGGGATCGATCCTCGGCGCTGCGGGCGCGGCGCACCCTCGGGTGTGAGCTTCAGTGCTGTTCGGTCGGTGCCGTCTCGGTCGTCGCCTCGGCTTCGGCCGTGCGAGGGAACGCCACGTTCCAGAGCTTCACGACCGGGCCGGAGCTTATGTAGAAGATGCCGAAGACGAGCATGAATTCCGCCGGCCATTTCAGAAACATCGCGATCATCAGGACGACGAACAGGACGACCTGCACGGGAACCGGTTTCTGCACGTTCTTGAACTTCTGGCTCCGGTAGCGGACGGTCGAGACCATCGCGAAAGCGATGAAGATCGTCACGACCATCATGATCATCGCGAAATTCCGGTCGGTCACCGGCTGCGGAGCGTAGTTGATGATCGACGAGAGCGTCAGCGCTCCGGCGGGAATCGGCAGGCCGACGAAATAGCGGTGGTCGGTCTTCGCGCTGATGACGTTGAAGCGCGCGAGCCGGAGCGAACCGGCCACGAGGAACAGGAATGCGATTCCTGCGCCGAGGCGGCCGAAATTGTGGAGAGCCCACGCATAGACGAGCACGGCGGGCGCCACGCCGAACGTCACGACGTCGGCCAGCGAGTCGTACTCCTTGCCGAACTCCGTGGTCGCTTTCATGAGCCGCGCCACGAGGCCGTCAAATGTATCGAAGATGGCAGAGACGATGAGCGCCCAGCACGCCAGTTGGAAGAGCCTGCCCGCGCGGAGCGGGTCACCTAGGGCATTCGCCTCGCTGGCGCGCATCGCGAGCAGGATCGTGATGAAGCCGAACAGCACATTCATGATCGTCAGCAGCGTCGGGATCGCCAGCACCCCGCGCCGCCGCGGACGGGGAATCTCGCCCGATTCGGTGACGGACTCGTTCTCGGCTTCGCTCATCAGGCGCATTCTAGCGATAAAGGCAGGCCGGAGGGCAAAGGTCATCGGTCAAAGCAGGCAGGCGAGGGTCGCCCGACGCGACCGTGCCGGGAACGTTCAGCCATCCTGCTTTCCGGGCCGCGGGCGGACGAATGACTCCGCTCGCTACGGTCAGTGGCCGTGCGTTCGGACACACATCCAGCGAAGTGACGCGTCAGGCGGCGCGCGTCAGAGCCGGTGGGGCGGGGGAAACTGGAACCGTATCAGCCCGTGAGCTGCCTGGCCTTGCCGGCCATGAGGTCTTTGAGGTGGAGCTTTCTCTTTTTGAGATCCTTCTCCTCGATCTCTTCGTCGATGGAGAGGGATCGCTTTTCGGCGAGCATCGCAAGCCGGGATTCACACTCGCGATGCTCACGGGACCAGCCGCGAAACTCCTCGTCGTCGTCGGCGAGCCGCTTGCGCAGCGCGTCAGTCAGATCCGACATAGGCGCCTCCTAGTGTCAACTGCCACACCCATTCTATCGAGGAACAAGGTGAAAGCGGCAAGGGTGATCTTTCGATCTGCTTGTCTACGCAGGTTTCGGCAACGGCCGGGCGCGGGCTCGGGCGCGGGCCCGTTCACGGGACGGCCGAAGTTGCCAATCGGTGGCGCTACTCAGCTGTCATTTCCACTCCAATTTCACGCCTTCGCGAGCGTTGATCGTGTCTGGCTTTCGAAAGGAGGAGTTCTCACCCGTGAACGTGAACGCTCCCGAGCCCGCGCCCGGCCGTTCGTCCCCCTGCAAGTCCGCCACCACGCAAAACAGCCGACACCCTCCCGCTATAATCCCCCCTCGTGTCTCGGACCTTCATCCTGCGCGCGGTCACCGGGCTCTTTCTCGTTCTCGCCTTCGTCTCGCCGTTTCAGCGTGACTTGTTCGTGGGCGACGAGACGAAATACGGACAGGTGATCCGCGAGATGACTTCGCCGCGGACGATCGCGGTGCCGCAGCTCAATGGTGAGCCGTACACGCACAAGCCGCCGCTCCACTTCTGGATCGTCCGCGCGCTCGTCGTAGTGTTCGGATCGCGATCGATCTGGCCATTCGTCCTGCCGTCGCTCGTGGGCACGATTGCGCTCGTCTGGCTCACCGGGCGTGTCGCAGAGGAGCTCGCGGGCGGCGATGCGCGCCCATGGGCCGAGCTCGTCGTCGCTTCGTTTGCGCTCGTATGGGGAGTCGCGCAGAGCGCGCGAATGGACAGCGAGTTCGTGCTGCTCACGACCGCGGCGGCGCTGTTTCTCTGGCGCTATTTCGAAACGTCTTCCACGCGGAGTCTTCTCTCCTCTGCGGGGTGCACGGCAGTCGCGACGCTCGTGAAGGGTCCGTTCGCGCCGCTCATCCTCGTCGCCCACTTCGCCTTCGAAAGCTTGCGCCGCCGCAGGCGCCCTGCTGCGCGCGACCTTCTCGCGCTTCCCGTGCTGCTGCTAGCGCCGCTCGCGTGGCTCGTCCCGGCTGCGATGCTCTCTGGTCGCGGGTGGCTCGAGGAGATCCTCGTGCGACAAGCGGCGGGGAGAGTCTTCAACGCGTGGACGCACGGGGAGCCGATCTGGTTCTACGTCACCGGCGCGCCGGCCATCTGGTTTCCCTGGATTCTTTTCGTTGTGGCGGCACTCGTCGCGGGCTGGCGTGAAGAGCGCCCCGCGCTTCGCTTCACGGTCCTCTGGGTTGCCGCGACGTTCATCCCGATGTCGCTGATCAGCAGCAAGCTCCCGGTCTACATGCTTCCGACGATGCCGGCCGCCGCGGTCCTGACCGGCGCGTTCCTCGCGCATCCCGACGAGCGGCTGGCGCATTTCGCGCGAATCGGAAACCGTGCGATTCTCGCGCTCGTCGCAGTCGTCGGTGCCGTGGGAATCCTCGCGGGACCCGGTTTGACCGGGCGCGCCGAGGATGCGGTGCTGCTTGCGCGGTGGGAAGTGCAGGCGCTCTTCGGGGCGATGTTCGTTGCAGGGGCGGCGACACTGATCTGGGACATTCGCGGGAGGATGGAGGCGACGACGCGCAACGCGCTGGCGGTTGCGATCTGTTTCGCGATCCCGATGACGGCACTCGTATCGGTGGGCATGCCTCTTGCGAATGAAGAGGCGTCGACAGCGCGGCTCGTGCGTGCGCTGGGGAACCTCGGCGTCCCCGGCGAGGAGATCGCGATGTGCTACACGCCGCACCTCTGGACGCGCGACATGCCAGGGCGGCTCGAGGGTGTTAGGCAAGGCGGCACCGATATGCTCCGTTCGGCGCCGCTGCCTCGCGTCGTCGTCGTGCGGGCCGACAAGGCGGGCGAGCTCGGCAGCGAGCTTCTCCGCTACGAGCCGCGCGCCGAGGTGCGCATGATCGGGAAGAGGTTCGATGTCTACGAGCTTCCGTGACGTTCCGGCCGCGCAGGGTCGCGCGAGCGCCGTTGCGGCGACGCTGTTCATCGCGTTGCTCGCGTGCTCGATCACCTGGCCCGATCCGGTGCTCGCGATCAACAGGGCGTTCTTCAACGTCCCGCTCGACGTCAACGAGGTGTCGTTTCTCGGCCGCGAGGCGCCGCGATGGGATGTCGTTTACTGGTGGATCGTCGGCCTCGCCCTCATCGGCCTCGTTCACGGTCGCACCGGCCGGATCGGCGAATCGTGGCCATGCTTCGCCGCTGATCTTCGGGGTCTCGGATCGGAATTATGGCAACGTTGTCGCAGGCCTCGCGCGACATCGCTTCTGGCGATTCTCATTGCGGGCAGCGCGCTCGTCGCGCTGAGCTACCGATATTTCGACATGGCGGCAATCGCCGCCTCGACAGGGTGGCGTTCCGACTGGCTGCACGACTGGATCAGACTCTCGAACCGACTCGGCGGCGGCGCCAACCCGCCAATGATCGTTCTCTTCTTCGTCGTCGCGGGCCTCGCCCTCGGGCGTCGCGACTGGTGGCGCCTGGGCAGCGCGATGGCGGTGGCCGGGCTCGTTGCGGGAGCGGCTGCGGGGCTCATGAAGCGCGCGGTCCAGCGCTCACGCCCCGACGCCTGGTTAGGGCACGACGTCTTCGGGTTGAAAGGGGAGACGTCGTTTCCGAGCGGACACACGATCGGAGCCTTCGCACTGATGGTCGTCATTCTCGTCGGGGCGCGGTCGCGGTTCCTGCGCGTTGCCGCAGTCGTCGTCGCGATCTCCGTCGCCGCCGCGCGAGTGCTCGCGCTGCGTCACTGGCCGTCGGACGTGCTGATGTCGGCGACGCTGGGCACGATCGTCGGTCTCTTCGTCGGCGCCGCGATCGTCCCTTCCCGGGACGACGAACCCGAGGAGCAGTGAGTCACGCGAGCGCCAGCTCCGCGGTCGCTTCCACGAGGCGCACGAATTCGGGCATGGCTTCCGCGACGATTGGAGAGAGCCGATCTTCGAGCGCGAACGACTCGCCGCAAAGCGAAATGAGGAAGGCCTGCGGCGCACCGCCGTAGAGTTCGCGTGCGAGCACGAGCAGTGCTTCCGGCGACGCACTGTGCGTGAGGCCGGAGTCGATGAGCTTCGGCTCGATCTCGATACATCGAACTTCGCCCGCCTGGCCCTCCCGCGTCGCGTCGACGAACAGCGCGACATCGAATGCGCTGATCGTCTCCGCGAGCTCGGGCGCGAGCTGATGTCGCAGGAGCACGCTGACACCCGGCTCGTCGAACCGCTCCAGCAGCGACTCCGCGGCGAGCCACCCGACTGCGTCGTCGCCGCGGAGCGTGTTGCCGTAGCCGATGATCACGACCTTTGCCATGCAGCGCCGTCTCCTAGGGCCGCGCGATCTGATCGAGCAGCTCTCCCTGCGGGCCGACGAGCCTGATCTGCACCGGCACGACGCCGGCGGCGTGCGTGGAGCAGCTGAGACACGGGTCGTAGGCGCGCACGACGGCCGACACCCTGTTGAGCATCCCTTCGTGCAGTTTGTTGCCGTCGATGAAATGCTCGCTGACCTGCTGCACGCCCCTGCCGATCGCGAGCGCGTTGTGGCCCGTCGCGACGATCAGGTTCGCCCATACGATCGCCCCTTGCTCGTCGACCTTGTAGTGGTGGATCAGCACGCCGCGCGGCGCCTCGATCATGCCGAAGCCCTCGAGCGCGTTGACTCCGGCCGTGGCGCGGACGTGCGTCGACAGGAGCTCGGGCATCGCGAGGATCGCCTCGATCTTTTCGAGGGCGTGGAGGATCTCGATCAGTCTCGCGTAGTGATAGAGGAACGCGCTGTGTGCCGGATGGCCGAAACGCTGCCGGAACTCGGCGAGCTCGGCGTCAGCAAGAGGCGTCCCGCAGTGATCCGCGGCGTTGAGTCTGCCTAACGGACCGACGCGGTACAGCCCGTCGGGGTATCCCTTCGGCTTGAAGTAGGGCGCCTTCATGTACGACTCGCGCAGGCTCGCTTCGCCGATCCAGGTCGCGTAAGCCTCGGCCGGAATCGCGTCGGCCGCGATCGCGCCGTCCGCGTCGCGGAAGCGGAGGCCGCCGTCATAGAACTGGAGACCGCCCGAGCTGTCGACGAGACCGGCGGACATGAGCGGGGCCGAGCCGAAGAAGCGGATCTCCTCGTCATACCTGTCGAGCGCCCCCTTGAAGAAGGCGATGGTCTGCAGCGCGATGAGCTTCGCCGCGGGAAGGTCGATGAGGATCCGGTCACGCGTTGCCGTCGTGAGCGGCTCCGCCATGCCGCCGGCTACGATTCCCGAGCCGTGGATCCGCTCCTTCGCGAGACTCTCGATGATCTGCTGGCCGAACTTGCGCAGCTCGATCCCTTCGCGCGCGAGCTCCGGATGCGCGGCGATCAGCCCCATGACGTTGCGGGTCGCAGGGTCGGAATCCATGCCGAGCAGAAGGTCGGGCGCCGACAGGTAAAAGAAGCTGAGCGCGTGCGACTGCACGATCTGCGCGCAGTGAACGAGCTCGCGCTGGAGCTTGGCGGCCGGCGGAATCGTGACCGCCATGATCGAGTCGCACGCCTTCGCCGACGCGAGCAGATGGCTGACCGGGCAGATGCCGCAAATGCGCGCCGTGATTCCCGGCATCTCGTAGTAGGGACGGCCCTCGGTGAACTTCTCGAAGCCGCGCACCTGGGTGACGTGGAACTCGGTCCCGGCGACGCGCCCGTCGTCGTTCAGATGGATCGTGACCTTCGCGTGCCCCTCGATGCGGGTGACGGGGTCGATGGTGATGCGTTTCATCAGTGGCTCCTCATCCGAACTTCACGGTCATGTTGGCGTCGGGCTTGCGCCCCTCGAGCACGGCGGCGATCACGCCTGCGATCGACTTCGACGGTGGCGGGCAGCCGGGGAGGCAGAGGTCGACCTTCACGAATTCGCGAACGGGCCGCGCCTGCTTCAGAAGCGCCGGCACTCCTTCGGTTGGAACGCCCTTGTCTGCCGTGGCTCCTTCGACGTAGACGCGCTGAAGGAGCCGCTGCACCGGGATCGAGTTGCGCATCGCCGGGACGTTCCCCGTCACGGCGCAGTCGCCCATCGATACGAGGATCGCCGTTCTCTGCCTGATCTTCTGGATCTTGTGGAGGTCGTCCTGGGAGCTCACGGCCCCTTCGACGAGGGTGACGTCGACCCCTTCGGGAAACTCCTGCGCGTCGACGAGCGGCCCGTAGACGAGGTCGATCTTCGACGCGAGGGAGATGACCGCCGCGTCGATGTCGAGCAGCGACATGTGGCAGCCGGAACAGCCGTCGAGCCACACTGTGGCGACTTTCAGTCTTTTCATGCGTCCACTCCTCTCCGCCGCGCGAGCGCGCTGATCCGGTCGTTCTGCTTCACCATTTCCTCGACGGCGCGCCCCTTGTCGGCGAGCGCTCCGGTGGGGCAGGCCTGCACGCACTTGCCGCAGCTCGTGCAGCCCTTCGAGTCGCCCCACTTGCCGGCGAGATCGGCGGTGAGCCGCGTGTTGATGCCGCGCGACATGAGATTCCAGACGTGAGCCCCTTCGAGCTCCGCGCAGACGCGCACGCAGCGGGTGCAGAGGATGCAGCGGTTGTGGTCGAGCACGTACTTCGGGTGCGACAGGTCGGTCTCGAGCTTCGGGAAGTTGTAGGCGAGGCGGACGGTGGAGACCCCGAGGTTCGTCGCCATCGTCTGCAGCTCGCAGTGGCCGTTCGACACGCAGACGGCGCAGATGTGGTTGCGCTCGACCAGCAGCAGCTCGACCGTCAGTCGCCGGTGTTGGGTTAGGCGTGGAGTCGTCGTCTTGACCGACATCCCTTCCTGCACGGGTGAGGTGCATGCCGGCAGCACGCGGTCGTTCCCTTCGACCTCGACCATGCAGATCCTGCAGCCGCCTACCGGGGTGATTCCTTCGAGATCGCAGAGGGTCGGGATGTACTTGCCGCCTGCCCGTGCCGCCTGGAGGATTGTCTGGCCCTCCCAGGCGTCGACGAGCGCGCCATCGATTCGGATTGAGAGTTTTTTCTGTGGCAAGGCGTCGCTCCTTCCTTTACGTGGCGTTGGCGACGGAAAGGTCGCAACGCAGGCAACGTTGGCATTCGTCGAGCGTCTCCTCGTGGGAGAGCATCGCGACGACCTCGTCTTCGGATTTCGCGCGCAGCGCGGCGTCGAGCTCGCGGCCGCGGTTGCGGCGGCTCTCGCTCGCCGCGTCGGGCGCGGTCATGTCGAACTGGAAGTCGGGCATCGCCGTCTTCCAGCGGTCGGCTTCCATCATCTGTCGGTCGATGCTCCGTGCCGCCAGCTTGCCGTACGACATCGCGCCCGAGACGTTCGATGCGCCGGTGACCACGTCGCCGCCGGCGTAGAACTTCGGCCGGCTCGACGCGAGCGAGTAACGGTTGACCTCGATCGTTCCGCTGTGGGAGAGCTTGAGCCCGGCCGACTGCGCGAGCTCGATGTCGACGCTCTCGCCGATCGCGAAGATTACGGCGTCGCAGTCGAAGCGCTGGATCTCTCCGGTCGAGATCGGTTTGCGGCGGCCGGACGAGTCGAACTCGCCGAGGCGCGTCTTCACCACTTCGATCGACTTCACGCGTCCCTGGTCGTCGCCGATGATCCGGTGGGGCGTCGCGAGGAAGACGAACTTCGCCCCTTCCTCCTTCGCCGAGTGGGTCTCCTCCGCGATGGCGGGCATGTCCTTCCGCTCGCGGCGGTAGATGACGGTCGCTTCGGCGCCGGTGCGGATCGCCGTGCGCGCCGAATCGATCGCGGCGTTGCCGCCGCCGATCACGACGACGCGCCGGCCGAGCTGCACGGTCTCGCCCCTCGCAACCGACTCGAGGAAGTGCAGCGCGGGGTAGACCCCCTTCAGGTTGGTTCCCGGCTCGCGCGGTGGCGCGGCCTCTTTCCAGGTGCCGAACGACAGGAAGACCGAGTCGTAGCGATCGTCGAGCTCGTTGAGAGAGATGTCGGGGCCGACTCGCGTGTTGAGGACGAACTTCACGCCGGTCCGCTCGATCAGCTCGATTTCGCGCCGGAGAACCGCCTTCGGCAGGCGGTACTCGGGAAGCGCGAACGCGAGCATGCCGCCCGCCTCCGGCTTGTCGTCGTAGACGGTCACGTCGTGGCCGAGGAGCGAGAGGTAGAACGCGGCGGAGAGGCCCGCGGGACCCGCGCCGACGACGGCGATCTTCCGCCCGGTCGGATCGAGCTTCCGTGCCGCGACGCGCGCCGCGGCCTCTTCGAACTTGTCGGAGAGGAGCATCGTGTCGCCGATGAAACGGTGCACCTCGCGCATGTTGACCGGCTCGTCGAGCGTCTTGCGGCGGCAGCGGCTCTCGCAGGGATGCTGGCAGACGCGCCCCGTCGACGACGGCAGCGGGTTGTCCATGATCACCGCCATGAACGCGTCGTCGAAGCGCTGCTCCTTGTAGAGCTGCAGGTAACGCGGGATGTCCATGTGGAGCGGGCAGCTGTTCTCGCAGGGCGAGAGTGCGAGCTCTTCGCAGACCCCTGCCTCGCAGCGGCGCGCGAGGATGTGATCCTCGAACTCGTTCTTGAAGTGCCGGAGCGTCGTGAGTACAGGGTTAGGCGCGCTCTGGCCGAGACCGCAGAGCGAACACTCGCGGATGTAGCGGCTCAGGTCGTCGAGAAGCTCGATGTGATGGGGCGTCGCGGCCCCTTCCGTCATGCGGTTCAGGATGCGTAGCGATTTGTTGAGGCCGACGCGGCACGGGACGCACTTGCCGCACGATTCCGAGTGGGTGAACTCGATGAAGTAGCGGGCGACGTCGACCATGCAGTTGGCTTCGTCCATCACGACCATGCCGCCCGAGCCCATGATCGAGCCGAGCTGCGCGAGGCTCTCGTAGTCGACCGGCGTGTCGAACATGTCCTGCGGTATGCAGCCGCCCGACGGCCCGCCGGTCTGGACCGACTTGACCTGGCGGCCGTCGACGCCGCCACCGCCGACGTCGTAGATGTAGGTCTTGAGCGGCGTGCCTAACGGCATCTCGACGAGCCCGGTGTTCTGCACCTTGCCGACGAGCGAGATGACCTTCGTGCCGGAGCTCTTCGCGCTTCCAATGCCGGTGAACCAGGGGGCGCCGCGCGTGACGATCGGCGCGACGTTGTACCAGGTCTCGACGTTGTTGATGTTGGTCGGCTTGCCGCGAAGCCCCTTCTGCGCCGGGAACGGCGGGCGCGGACGCGGACGTCCCGCGTGCCCCTCGAGCGAGGCAATCAGCGCCGTCTCCTCGCCGCAGACGAAGGCGCCGGCTCCCTCGACGATCTCGATGTTGAAGTTGAAGCCGCGCCCGAAGATGTTCTCTCCGAGCATTCCGTACTCGCGGGCCTGCTCGATTGCGCGCTGCAGGCGGCGGACGGCGAGCGGATACTCGGCGCGGATGTAGACGATCCCTTCGGTCGCGCCTGTGACGTAACCGCCGATGATCATCCCTTCGAGGAGCGAGTGAGGGTCGCTCTCGATCTCGTTCCGGTTCATGTACGCGCCGGGGTCGCCCTCGTCGGCGTTGCAGATCACGTACTTCTGATCCGACTTCGCCTTCGCCATGAACTCCCATTTGTTGCCGGTCAGGTAGCCCGCCCCGCCGCGTCCCCGCAGCTTCGACGCCTTGATCTGCTCGATCACCGTCTCGGGACGCCCTTCGATCAGCACCTTGTAGAGCGCCTGGTATCCGCCGATTCCGAAGTACTCCTCGATGTCGTCGGGGTTGATGAAGCCGCAGTTCCGGAGAACGAGCTTCTGCTGCCCTTTGAAGAACGGCACCTCGTTCCAGAGCGGCACCTCCGGGTATCCGTTGCCGTAGCGGAGGTGGCCGGTGATGTGGTCCCACTCCTCGATCCGGCAGAAGACGAACTCGGGAGTGACGTTGCCGGTGGCGAGATCCTGCAGGATCCGTCCCGCGTCGTTCGCCCCGACCTTCTTCATCATCACCAGGGGATGGTTAGGCAGGCGGACGCTGACGATCGGCTCGCAGTAGCACGATCCGAAGCAGCCGACTCCGGCGAGGACGACGTCCATGCCGCTCCGGTCTATGGCGGCGGCGAATGCGTGGTAAAGCCCTTCGGCGCCGTTGCCGCGCCCGCAGGTGCCCATGCCGACGGTGATCCTCGGCACGGTCGGCATCAGCTTCTCGAGCCCCGTCTCACGCGCCGCGTTGAATGCTGCGATGTCCTGGATGCGAGCCATCACTCACTCTCCCGCTCGATCGTTTCGATTTCGCGCTGCAGCGTCCGCTCGTTCACGTGCCCGCGGATCTTCTGGTTCACCTCGACGACCGGCGCGAGCGCGCACTGGCCGAAGCAGGCGACCGTCCTGACGGTGAACTTGCCGTCCTCCGTCGTGAGAAGGACCTTGTCCTCCTCGCTGATGTCCTCGAGCCCGAGCCCGAGCGAGAGGCGCGCGCTCTGCAGCAGGTTGCGCGAGCCGCGCGTGTGGCACGCGGTGCCGCGACAGATGCAGATCGTGTTGTCTCCCTGGGCCTTGAGGTTGAAGAGCGAGTAGAAGGTCGCGACGCTGAAGACGCGAGAGAGCGGCACTCCCGTCTTGGCCGCGATGTAGTCGAGCGTCGCCATCGGCAGGTACTTATGCGGGTGGTGCTCCTGCACGGCTTCGAGGATGCCGAGCAGGGCTCCCGGCCGGCCCTTCCGGTCGGTGATGACCTGGTCGACGAACTCCTGTTCTCCTGCTTCGAGGCGCGGCTGTTGCAGAGTCTGCATGGCACTCCTTTCGAGGGGCATCGGTTCACGTTCCCCGTGGCGCACGCGCCGTTCCGATCCCGTTTCGCGGGAGAGCGCGGATCGCGACGAGCGGTGGGTGATTGCGGGATTCGAGCCGTGTGTCGATACGCAGGGGCCGGGAGAACCACGGTTCCGGGAGCGGGACAAACCCTGACATCGAGACGGTCATGTGTGGATCGACCCCGTGCGAGGTGAGGGTGCGATCGATCGCGATTGACCGGGTCGCCACCCGCCGGGCCGACTTCCTTGCCTGTCGCCGGCCTCTCCTGTTGCAAGGATCGACCGGGCACACAGCACGATGGAGACTATGGGTGGTGCGGTCTCCGGCTCGATGACCCGAGTCACCCCTCCGCCGTGAGAGCCTGCCCGGGGCAGGGCGGCGGGCGTCACACGCGGAGCGGAGAAGGAGAGGAGGCGGATGAAGCCCAGACGGCGTCCGCGCTCGCCGCAGGCGACTACTCGTTCCTGCGAGGGGATTGCGTCAGGTTGAGACGAAGCGTCCGAGAGCGTCGGCGGTGTCGATGATCGTCGCGTACTCTCCATCGAGATTCGCGAGCGACATCGCGTGCACCTCGCCCGCGCTGCGCCAGGTTCCGTCGAAGTCGTTGCGCCCGAAGGTCGCCGTCGCGTCCGAGACGACGAAGCTCTCGAAGCCGAGGTTGCCCGCCATCCGTGCCGTCGCCTCGACGGAGTTGTTCGTGATCACCCCCGTGATGACGAGCGCCTCGATACCTTCGTCACGAAGCATGCCCTCGAGTCGCGTGCCGATGAACGCGCTGTTCACCTGCTTGTCGATGACCGTGTCTCCCTCGATCGGGGCGACCTCGGGCTTGAACTCCGCGCCCGGCTGGCCCGGTCGATAGGAGGACGCGGGATCGCGCGAGAGGTGGCGCACGTGGAAGACCGGCCACCGTCGCGCGCGCCAGCCGGCGAGCAACGCCGCGATGTTTGCCTCCGCGTGTGGATTGTTGCGGTCGGTTCCCCAGCCCGGATCGTCGATCGCCTTCTGGACGTCGATGACGAGAAGAGCGGGTGGCGGCATCGGCGTCGCGGCCCGCCTTACGCCTCGATGTCGGCGAAGCTCACCGAGACGAGACGCGAGCAGCCCGCTTCTTCCATCGTGACGCCGTAGAGCGCCTCCGCAGCTTCCATCGTCCGCTTCGAGTGCGTGATGACGATGAACTGGGTCTCGCCGGCCATCTGGCGGACGAGGCGCACGAAGCGCTCGTTGTTGACTTCGTCGAGCGGCGCGTCGACCTCGTCGAGCAGGCAGAAGGGGCTCGGCTTGTAGCGGAAGATCGCGAAGAGCAGGGCGAGCGCCGTCAGCGCGCGCTCGCCGCCCGAGAGAAGCGCGATCGACTGCGTCTTCTTGCCGGGGGGCTGCGCGATGATCTCGATGCCGCTCTCGAGGATGTCCTCTTCGTCGAGCAGCTGGATGCCGGCGCGGCCGCCGCCAAAGAGCGACTGGAAGATCTCGATGAAGTGCAGGTTGACCGCCGTGAAGGCTTCGCGGAAGAGCTCGCGCGACGTCACGTTGATCTTGCGGATCGTCTGGCGCAGTGATTCGATGGCCTGGACGAGGTCGTCGCGCTGCGTCCGGAGGAAGTTCTCGCGCTCCTCGAGCTCTTTGTATTCGTCGATCGCGAGGACGTTCACCGGGCCGATACGCTCGATCTGTTCCGCGAGCTGCGAGACCTTCGACTCGAGATCGCCGCGCGCCTCTTCGGTCTCCGGCGGAACGGCGTCGTCGAGCATGTCGATCGTGCAGTGCAGGTCGAGCGAGAGCTGCTCGCGAATCAGATCGAACGCGGAACGCGCGCGGTCGAGCCGGCGCTCCGCCTCGAAGAGGGTGTCGCGTTTCGCGTTCCAGTCGGTTCGCGAGGCGACGGCCTTCGCCTCGAGCTCGGTCACGGAGCTCTCGAGCCCCGCGACCTCGGCCTCGAGCTCGACGCGCTTCTCGCCGATCTCGTGGTGGCGCGTCAGCGCGCCGTCGAGCTCGACGCGCGCCTGCTCGGCGGCGACTCCGGTGTCGCCGCTCTTCGCTTCGAGCGACTCGATTTCGACCTGAAGGTGCTGGAAGCGCTGCGTGAGCGAGGCGACGATCCGCGAGAAGTTCTCGTACTCGCGCTGCGTCGCGTTGACGTTGCCGATCGCCGTCTCGAGCTCGACCCTGGCGCTGGAGGCGACCTCGGTGATCGACTCGAAGCGCACGCGCGCATCGGTCAGCGCCTGGTCGAGCTCGGCGATCCGCGTCTGCGTCTGCCGCTCCGCCTCTTCCTGCGTGCGAAGGCTGTTGATCGCTTCCTCGCGGCGCTGTTCGAGCTGGAGACGCTCGTCTTCGTAGAGCGAGCGTTCTTCGGTCGCCACCTGGAGGTCCTGCTCGAAGCGCTGCAGTTCGGCGCGAACGCGATCGCGAGCGGCAACTCGCTCGCGCATCTCGATCTCGGCCTGGCGTGATTTCTCTTCCGCGAGGATGCGCGCGTCGTCGGCGTCGGCCAGCTGGCGCTCGAGCGTCTCGAGCTCGAGCGCGATGCCGCTCGCCTTCTCCTGCTCGGTCGACAGCAGCAGCTCGAGGTCGTTCAGCTGGCGCTTGATCTCGAAGATGCCGCGCGTTCCTTCCTTCTTGCCGCCGATCATCAGCGGTCCGCGGACCACGTCGCCATCCCGGGTGATGAAGGTTGCGTCGGGCTTCCTGCGCGCTTCGACGACCGCCGCTTCCAGAGTGTCGACGACGAACGCCTCGGGGACGCTGGCGCGCACGGCGTCGGCGATCGCTCCGGTTCCGACGATCGCGTCGGCGATCGAGGTGCGGATCGAGGTCCCGCCGTCCGGGGTGAAGTCGATGGCGAGGAAGGCGCCGCGACCCGCGCCGCGCTCGTGCAGGCGACGGATCGCCTCGATCGCGGTGCGCGAATCGTCGACCACGAGAGCGCGAGTGATGTCGCGCAGCAGCGTGTCGAGAGCCGACTCGAATCCGGGCGCCGCGCTCACCGACTCGGCGGCGGAGCGCGCGTGAGGAACGTACTCGAGAATCGCGCGGCGGACGTCCTCGTCCTGAGATTCGAGCGAGGTGAGAAGCGAGCGGAGCGAGTCGATCCTGTAGGTCGTCTGCGAGATCGAGTCGCGCGTGCTCTTGAGCGTGTCGAGCGTCTGCTGGCGGCGGGAGGCGAGGCCGTCGCGCAGCTCCAGCGCAGCCTTTGCGGCGGCGGTCGCTTCGGCGAGCGCGCTCTCCGCCTCGCTCACGGCCTGCTGCCACTGCGTCATCCGCAGCGACGCGCCGTCGAGCTCCTCGGAGGCTTTCTTCGCGGTGTCGATCAGCTTGCCGAGGTAGAAGTCGCACTTCTCGACGGCGATCTCGAGCTGGTGAAGCTGGTTGCGCGACTCGGAGATGCGCGCGATGGTCTTCATCAGCTGCTCGCGCGCCGTGGCGAGCTCGCGCTCGGTCGTCCGCACCGCGTCGCCCAGCTGCTGGCGCTCGCGCTCGTGCTCCTCGGAGGCTGCGCGAAGCCGGTCGCGCTCGGCGGTCGCCGTTTCGAGCAGGCGTCCCTTCTCCGTAAGGACGTCCTGCTGCTCGCGCGCCTCGTTTTCGATCGAGGCGACCTGGGCGCGCGCGTTTTCGCTTCTCTGACGGAGGTCCGTTAGGTTCGTTTCGGACTGCGCGAGGAACGCGCGGAGTCGTTCGGCTTCGGACCCGAGGCGAGCCATCTCCTCGCGGAGGGCGGATGCCTGGGCGGAGCGCTCGGCAAAGTGCGTGCGCGTCTCCGCGAGCTGCGCTTCTTCGCCTCCGAGGGCCGCGGCTGCCTCGCTCTCGAGATTCTGCGCGGTGACGACGAACGCTTCGCTTTCGCCGAACTCGGCACGCGCTGCGAGGACGCGCCCCGCGTAGAGCGACCGCTTCGCGCCGCCCAGCTGGTCGACGAGCTCCTTGTGCCGGCGCGCTTTCGCGGCCTGTCTCTTGAGCGAGTTCAGGTTGCGGGTGACCTCGGCGAGCGTATCGTCGATGCGGACCAGGTTCGCCTGCGTCTCGTCGAGCTTCAACTCCGCCGCGCGGCGCTTCGTCTTGTACTTCGTGATGCCCGCCGCTTCCTCGATCAGCTTGCGCCGATCCTGCGGCTTGTTGGAGACGATCAGGTCGATCCGCCCCTGCTCCATCACCGAGTACTGACGGATTCCGAGGCCGGTGTCCATCAGGATGTCGGAGATGTCCTTGAGCCGGACCCGCTTGCCGTTGAGCTTGAACTCCGATTCACCGCTTCGGTAGACGCGGCGCTGAATGACGATCTTTCCGTCTTCGGCCGCCGGATGATCTTCCTCGGTGGAGAGCGTGATGGTCGCCTCGCCCATGCCCAGCGCCTTGCGGCGCTCGGAGCCCTGGAAGATCACGTCCTCCATCTTTTCGCCGCGGATGCTCGTGGCTCGGTGCTCCCCGAGAACCCAGATGAGAGCGTCGGAGATGTTCGACTTGCCGCAGCCGTTCGGGCCGACGATGGCCGTAAGCGACGCCGGGAAAAGAATCTCGGCGGGGTCGTAGAAGGACTTGAAACCGTTGATCTGGAGCTTTTCGAGACGGAACATTTCGCGTGTTTGGCCCTGATTCTCAGTGTCGAGGACGGCGGATCTTAGCAGATTCACCCCACCCCAACCAGCGAAAGGGAGAACGCGAATCGGGCCCCGATCAGTCCGTGCGGCGCAAGTCGTTTTGCCCCAGAATATGGAGGAATCGGAGGGTTTCCTGCGCGCGGGCGCGGAGTCTCCGAAAAGTGTCGCGATATGTGTGCAATCGGAGTCGATCTGGATGCGATGAGGAACTCGGTCGAGGCGCTGCTCGACGAGCAGATCGCCGCGGGCGAGTTTCCCGGAGCCGCCTGGGCGATCCGCTCCCGCGGGGGAGAGATACTCGCCGGAGCCCGCGGGCTCGCCGCACGACTCCCTGCGGAGCGCCAGGCGTCGATAGATACGATCTGGGACGCGGCGTCACTGACCAAGCCGCTCGTCACGGCGGCGCTCACGCTTCGCGCGGTCGAGGAGAAGCGGATCAGGCTGGACGAGCCGGTTGTCCGCTTCGCTCCCGAGTTGAGGGAGTCAGCCAAGGCGGATCGGATCACGTTCGCAGACCTGCTCGCGCATCGCGCTGGCTTTCAGGCGTGGTATCCACTCTACGCGGAAGCGGGCGATGCGAAGGGTTACCTCGCGGCGATCGCGCGCCGCCCGCTGCGCTATTGGCCGGGGAGCGCGGAGATCTACACCTGCCTGGGATTCATTCTTCTTGGAATCGTTCTCGAGAGGATTTTCGAGCGGTCGCTCCGCGATCTGGCGCGGGAACGGATCTTCGAGCCTCTCGGCTTGCGCGACTCGTGCATGATTCCGGAGGCTGCGCTGGCTCCTCGAATCGCGCCGACGGAGCTGGGGAACGCGCACGAGAGAATGATGGTGCGCGATCGGGGGCTCTCGTTCGGCCGATTCCGCGAGACGCTGATTCACGGCGAGGTGAACGACGGCAACGCGTTTCACCTGGGAGGCGCGGCGGGCAACGCCGGATTGTTCTCCACGGCGGGGGACGTGGTTAGGCTGGCGGGAGCGTGGCTCGAGGATGGCGATTCGTTCATCCCTGCCGCGCTCCGGACACTCGCCACGCGGAACCAGACCCTGGGGCTTGCCGAACACCGGGGGCTTGGCTGGCTCCTGCGGGGCGATTCCAGCGCGCATCCGGCGGCGCCGCTCGCGCGCGGTGCGTTCGGGCACACGGGATTCACCGGTTGCAGTGTCTGGTGCGATCCGCAGCGTGGAGCCGTCGTCGCGCTGATGACGAACCGGATTCACCCGACCGTCGGCCCGACCTCGATTCAGGCGGTCAGGCGCCGGCTCAACGCCCTCGTCGCGTCTTTCGTCTGAGGGTCACTTCACGGCGGGTGTGACGACGAACGTGCCGTTCGAGTAGACGATGTCACAGTCGAAATTCTGCGTTTTCTCCGTGGGGTACGACGACTCGAAGATGCCGTCCTTCCCGGGGGAACGAATCGCATAGATGGCCGCGCCGTTGCCGCTCCCGCTCGCAGTCTCGACGGCGTAATCGAACTGGTGTCCCCATCCGTCGTTTCTCGCCATCGGCCGGATGTAGGTCGGGCTGAGCATTGCTTCCAGGTCGGCCTGCGTGAGCGCCTGGGGAGGCCATTCGAACGCGTCCGCGGCTGCACCCGCCGCGTTGTAGGCGCCGCGGTCGCTCGCGCGGCCCTCCCACGCGACTGCGATCGCGTGCATGTCGGCCATCGTTTTCTTCTGCTTGCTCTTGTCGAGGGCGACCAGGTAATTCACGAGGGCGATCGCCGCAAGGACGCCGATGATGGCGACGACCACAAGTAGCTCGATGAGGGTCATGCCCTTTTGATTTTTGCGAGTTACTCGCATTGCAAACCTCCGCCGGGTGGGGCCATGGTATTGCCGTGGCCCGAAACTTCCCACTGTCGGACGATGGGGAGGCTTCCGACACCTTCCTTGCCTGTAGAATCTCGCTACCGATGGAAGCGGGTCAGCAGTTCGGCAGCTACCGTCTGCTCTCGCGCATCGGCGCGGGGGGGATGGGAGAGGTCTGGAAGGCCGAGGACGTCAGTCTCCGGAGGACGGTCGCGATCAAGATTCTCCCCGCTGCGAACGCGCAGGACCGCGAGTCCAATGAGCGGTTCAAGCGGGAAGCGCGGACGGCCGCGCAACTCAACCACCCGAACATCGCCACGATCTTCGCGATCGATCAGTTCGAGGACCGCGCCTTCATCGTCATGGAGTTCGTCGACGGGGAGCCGCTGTCGCAGCTGATCCGCGCGTCGCGTCTCGGAGTGGCGGAAGCCGTCACGGTCGCGCGCAGCGTTGCCGAAGCGCTTGCCGAGGCGCATGAAAAGGGAATCGTGCACCGCGACGTCAAGCCCGACAACATCGTCGTGTCGGGGCCGCGCGTAAAGGTGCTCGATTTCGGCATCGCCAAGCGTTACGGGCACGACGCAGGCGCGCCAGGCGCTGCGAAGAGCGATACGGAGTTTCGGACCGAGGCGGGAATCATCATCGGCACGGTGCAGTACATGTCGCCCGAGCAGGCGATGGGAAAGAAACTCGACGGCCGGAGCGACATCTTTTCGCTCGGGGTCGTCATGTACGAGGCGTTCACGGGAAGGCTTCCCTTCGCGGCGGATTCGCCCGCGCTGACTCTCACTCGGATCATCCGCGACGATCCTCCCAATCTGCGCGTCACCCGGCCCGGCGTTCCGGCGAAGATTGCCGCGGTCGTGATGCGCTGTCTCGAGAAAGATCCGGCGCGGAGGTTCCAATCGGCGCGCGAGCTTGCGGCGGCGCTCGACGATAAGGAGGGCGCCCTCACGGCCGGGGGCGCAAGTGCCGAGGATGTCGAAAATGTGACGCCGACGATGGTCTCGACGCCGAAGCCGACGCAGCAGACGCCCCGCCGGACCTCGGCGCGCACGGTCATCGACCGGCCAGCGGACAGGCGATCGTCGGCGCTGCCGTGGGTCGTGGCGACGGTCGCGCTCGTCATCGCGAGCGTCGCGGGAACGGCGCTCTACTTCACCCGCACTTCCAGGGCCCCCGCATCAGCATCGACGCTGTCCGTCGCCGTGCCCGAGGCGTCGCCCGCCGGAACGACGATCGCGGTGACGACAGCTGCGCAGGAGACCTCCGCCGAAACGGCGCCTGCGGCCACTCTCGTCGATCTCGCGCCGACGGGTACGGAAACCGGTGCAGGGACGCCCGCGGCAGAGGAGACCGCAGGGGCGAAGGCCGCGCCTCTTCTCGGCCGTACCGACGCCCCGGCGACGCCCCCGGCGCTTCCGCCTAACGCCTCGAGGGCGGAGCAGGCCGACTTCTACTACGAGAAGGGTTTGCTGCACGTCGAGAGGCGCCAGCAGCTCGATGCGTACGAGTCGTTCAAGAAGGTGGTTGCGCTCGAGCCCGATCGCGCCGCGGGATGGGTGCGGGCCGGAGAGCTCGCGCTGTTCCTCCGCAGCCAGCAGGAGGCGGTCGACGATTTCAGCAGGGCGGCGAAGATCGGCACGGGACTCGACGAGCGCGATGCGCTCACCGCGAAGTTCGGGCGCGCCATCGCCGAAGGCAACGTGGCCGCAATGGACGAAGCGTGTAACCAGGCGCCGTTCGACAGGCTCTACATCGAGCTCCGGCGAATGGCGACGAAGCGCGGAGCGACCGACTGCCCGGCGCCGATCGGAGTCGGGCTGGAAGGTGGGCGCGGAACCGGGGCGTTTGGCGGGTCGAGGAGCGGGCCTGTTCCGCAGCCCCGCCCGATCCGCAAGCCGTAACCCCGTGCTCGCCTCGAGCCGTTCGACTGGCGCGTGGACGACCGCCGGGCGTCCTGCATACGAGCGCGGCGCCGCGGTCGATTTCACCCCGACGGGACACTAGAATGCGCTGATGCCCATCGACCCGATCAAGCTGGCGCGCCAGCTCATCGACATCCCGTCGCCTACCGACCACGAGCGCGCCGTCGCGGAGTTTCTCGAACCGCTTCTCGCTTCGATCGGTTTTTCGGTGGAGCGTCACTACGTCACCGACCACCGTTTCAACCTGCTCGCACGGACCGCGACCCAGCCGCGTGTGGTGCTCTGCACGCATCTCGACACGGTGCCTCCGTTCATCGCATCGTCCGAGGACGCGACCCACTTGTTCGGTCGCGGCGCATGCGACACCAAGGGCCTGATGGCCGCGATGCTTCGCGCCGCCGAGCAGCTGCTGCTGGGCGGTGTCGACGCGTTCGGGATGCTCCTGGTGGTCGGGGAGGAAACCGATTCCATCGGCGCCAAGCGGGCCAACGAGCATTTCGGCAATCTCGGAAGCGAGTACGTCGTGGTGGGCGAGCCGACCGAGTCGCGGTTCGTGCGCGCGTCGAAAGGGGCGCTCACGGTGACCGTGGCATTCCGCGGCATCGCCGCGCATTCGGCCTATCCCGAGCGCGGCGACTCGGCGATCGTCAAGCTCGCCGACGCCGTGAAGGCGATCTCCGCGCACGACTGGGGCGAGCATCCTTCGCTGGGGCGGTCGACGGCGAACGTCGGGGTGATTCGCGGCGGCATCAAGGCCAACATCGTGCCGCCGGCGGCCGAGCTCGAGATGATCTTCCGGATCGTCGAGGAGCCCGAGCTCGTCCTGCGGAAGCTCGAGGCGCTGGTCGCTCCGTTAGGCGGAAGCGTGGCGAGCTGGTACGGCAACGCGCCCGTCCCCATGGCCGTGCCGCGCGGCGTGGAGTCGACCGTCGTCGCCTTCAACACCGATGCGCCTCACCTCCGGAAGCTCGGAAAGCCGCTCCTCTTCGGCCCTGGCTCGATACTCGACGCCCACACCGACCGGGAGCGCATCGCGAAGGCGGATCTGCTCGACGCCGTCGAAACCTATCGCGGACTCGTCGTTGACCTCATCGAAGGCAAGGTGACCGAACATGAGCAGGCTTAAGGAAGAAGTCTTCATCGTCGAGCCGCTGCGAACGCCGATCGGGAAGTTCGGCGGATCGCTCGCGTCCGAATCGGCCGTTCAGCTCGGCACCTTTGTCGCCCGTGAGGTCATCGCGCGTTCCGGCGTCGATCCCGTGGCCGTGGACGAGCTGATCTTCGGTCACGCGCGGCAGGCCGGCGCGGGCCCGAATCCCGCGCGGCAGATCTGCGTCCGGTCGGGACTCCCGGAGACCGTCCCCGCCTACACGGTCAACCAGGCGTGCGCCTCGGGGATGCGCTCGATCTGGAGCGGCGCCGACCAGATACGCCTCGGCGAGGCGTCGCTGGTGCTCGCGGGCGGCACCGAGTCGATGTCCAACACGCCTTACATGATTCCCCGCGTTCGCTGGGGACTTCGGATGGGTGATGCGGAGCTCGTCGACGGCATGACGCGCGACGGCTTCATGTGCCCGCTCGCAGACCAGATGATGGGTGCGACCGCAGAAAACCTCGCCGACCGCTATGCGATCTCGCGCGACGAGCAGGATGCGTATGCGGTGGAGTCGCAGCGAAAGGCGGGCGTGGCGTGGGACGCGGGAGCTTTCGCCGCCGAGGTCGTGCCGTACGTGCTCGAAACGAAGAAGGGGAGCGAGACGTTCGCTCGCGACGAGCACATGCGCCCGGATGCGACGATCGAAGGGATGAAGAAGCTGCCGCCGGTCTTCCGCAAGGACGGAACGGTTCACGCGGGAAACTCCTCGGGGATCACCGACGGCGCGTCGGCGATGTTGCTGGCGAGTGGAGAGGCCGTACGTGCGCACGGGCTCAGGCCGGCGGCCCGGATCGTCGGCTACGCGCAAGCGGGGGTCGATCCGAAGGTGATGGGAATCGGCCCGGTCCCCGCGACGCGGAGTCTTCTCGCGGAGCTCGGCATGACGCTCGGTGACATCGATCTCGTCGAGCTGAACGAGGCGTTTGCGGCGCAGGTGATCGCGTGCGACCGCGAGCTCGGGTTCGACCGCGACCGGCTCAATGTGAACGGCGGAGCGATCGCGCTGGGGCATCCGATCGGCTGCACGGGCTCGCGCATCGTGGCAACTCTCGTACGTGCGCTGCAGCGCCGTGACAAGGCGGTCGGGCTGGCGACGCTGTGCGTATCGGGCGGCATGGGAATGTCGATCGTCGTGGAGTGCGTCTGAACGCGATGGTCCGCTTAACCGACAGCCACTGCCACCTCGCGATGTACGAAGGCGCGGACGAGGCGCTCGCCCGCTCGCGCAGCGCCGGTGTGGCGGGCGTCGTCGTGCCCGCGACGCGGCTCGAGGATCTCGACGAATGCGTGAGAATCGCGGAGTCGAACGACGATGTGTGGGCGGCGGTCGGGTTTCACCCGCACGAGGCGAAGGACTTCGACGACGCCGCGGCAGAAAAGGTGGAGCGCCTCGCGTCGCACCCGCGGGTCGTGGCGATCGGCGAGATCGGCCTCGACTACCATTACGACCACTCCCCGCGCGAGATTCAGCGCGAGGTTCTTGCGCGGCAGATCGCGATCGCCCGGCGTGTCGCCCTCCCCGTGATCATTCACAACAGGGAGTCGACGGGCGATCTCGTGGAGATGCTCGAGGGGAGCGGAGCGGCCGGTGTGCGCGGTGTCCTCCACTCGTTCACGGAATCGTACGAAGTGGCCGCGCGACTCATCGACCGCGGGTTCTTCATCTCGTTCTCGGGAATCATCACGTTCCGGAGCGCGGATGCGCTTCGCGACGTCGCGAAGCGGCTGCCTCGCGACCGTGTGCTGATCGAGACCGACACTCCGTACCTCGCTCCGGTGCCATTCAGGGGACGCACCAACGAGCCGGCGTTCGTGGCGCGCGTCGCCGAGACGCTCGCGGGATTGTGGGCGATACCGCAGGACGAAGTCGCGGAGATCACGACACGTAACTTCGAATCCGCGTTCGGCGTGCGCGTCATGCGTTGACGTGCGAGTTTCGCAGGAGGTCATTTCGATGGAGTCGGGAAGCTTTCTTCAACCGTTCGTTGGCCCATGGCTCGCGTGGTTTTACGCGGACTCGACCTGGTGGACCGTCTTTGGGCTTCTGGGCAACGCGATCTTTTCGGCGCGCTTCGTCGTGCAGTGGCTGACGTCCGAGCGCAAGAAGATGCTGGTGGTCCCGCCGATCTTCTGGCATCTGAGTTTCTGGGGAAGCCTCGTCTCCCTGGTCTATGCGTTCCACGTCGACAAGCTTCCGATCATTCTCGGGTTCGTCGCGCTTCCCTTCATCTACGGCCGCAATCTGGTGCTTCTTAAGCGCCAATCCGTGTCGGGCGGCCCGGCGGAGTAACGGGCGACGTTTCTCTTCGCCCGCTCCGGGCGTATCGTTTACCGGTATGAGCGATCGCAGTGAATCGGCACCGCTCGGTCGCGGAGATCGCGAGGCGCTTCTTCGGCTCGCCCGCGAGTCGATCGCGGCAAGACTCGAACGAAGGCCGTCGATTCCGGCATCAGGCTCGGACGCGCTGACACGGCCGGCAGGAGCCTTCGTCACGCTGACGATCGACGGAGAGCTGCGGGGGTGCATTGGCACGCTCGACGCGTCGAATCCGCTTGAGCGTTCGGTTGCCGACGCTGCCGTGAGCGCCGCGACGCGTGATCCGAGGTTCCCACCGGTTTCGACGGTGGAGCTCGAGCGGGTGCGCCTGGAGATCTCCGTGCTCGGTGATTTCGTTCCGGTCGCTGACCCCGGGGAAATCGTGATCGGCCGGGACGGTCTGCTGATTCGGGCCGGAGGTCGCAGCGGGCTGCTGCTGCCCCAGGTCGCAGTCGATTACGGGTGGGACGTGCCGACGTTTCTCGACCGGCTGTGCGTAAAAGCAGGACTCTCTCCCGGCAGCTGGCGCCGCCCTGATTGCCACCTCGAGCGGTTCACCGCGGAGGTTTTTGGCGAGGAGTAGTGGGAGTTGGCCGGGCGAATCGACCCCTGCAATTTGACACTAACCCCTTGGTTGCGTTAACTTTTTGCTTGAATTTTCGTTCTGACAGCCTTGGGGAGGGGTAAATGGTGCGCGTGCGTTGTGTGGTTTCCATCCTCCTGATCATGGCCGCGGTGCCGCTGGCCTATGCGACAGAATCGTCCAGGCCTCCTACCGATCTGCACAAGGTAGGCGACCACTGGACTCCTTACAATCCTCCCGACGCGTCGACGTTCCCGGCCGGAGCCAAGGTCCATATCATCGAGAAGGGCGATACCCTTTGGGACCTCGCGAACAAGTTCTACGGCAACCCGTACCTGTGGCCGCAGCTCTGGGAGCAGAACACGTACATCACCGACGCCCACTGGATCTATCCGGGCGACCCGCTGCTGGTACAGGGCGAGACGGCCGCGGAGGCGACCTCCGTTGGTGAGGGCGAGTTCGCGATGACCCCGCAGGAAGGGGCCGAGGGGGGCGAGATGACGGCGGCCGTAGGCGAGGACACGGGGGGAAGCCCGATCCCGCTCGGCAAGGAGTCGGACATCTATTGTTATGGCTACCTGGCCACCGAAGACGAATCGCTGCCTAACAGCGTCCGGATGTTCGAGGACGTCGAGACGCGTTACGTCGAAGGCTCTGCCGAGCAGCTTGGCGGCATGACGGTCGGTGATCTGCTTTACATCGACGGCGGCACGGCAACGGGCCTCGTCGCGGGCGAAACCTACCTGGTCGTGATGCCCTGGCCGAGGCTGGTCTACCATCCCGTAAGCGGGGAGCGCGTCGGCCGGCATTACGATTTCCGTGGACAGGTGAAGATCCTCTGTGCGGGCGAGTACGAATCGACGGCGA
Organism: Thermoanaerobaculia bacterium; assembly: GCA_041671505.1. Lineage (GTDB taxonomy): Bacteria > Acidobacteriota > Thermoanaerobaculia > Gp7-AA8 > Gp7-AA8 > JACPDH01. The sequence goes on from JBAZBK010000009.1 coordinate 166,103, forward strand.
TCGTCGTACAGTCGTGCAAGGACATCCACGTCGGCGACAAGCTCAAGCCGCTTCCGCAGATCCCGATCCCGATCGTCCGCGATCCGGCCATGGCGACCATCTGCGATCCTCCCAGCGGAAAGACGAGCGGATACATCGTCAACGCGAAGGACTTCGAATTTGCGCTCGGTGAAGGCCAGGTCGTCGAGATCAACCTCGGTCGGGACGACATGGTCGAGCCCGGAACGTTCCTTACGATCTTCCGCGACAATCCGCACGGCGGCGCGAGGATTCTCCTCGGCGAGCTCGGCGTGCTGACAGCGGAGGCGAAGACCGCGACCGCGATGATCACGCAGATGCGCTACTCGATGCAGGTCGGTGACCGCGTCGAGATCAACCGCTGAGCACGACTCAACGAGAATGCTGACTACGAGGGGCGGAAACGCCCCTCGTTTTCTTTATGACCGGGGAAAAGGAAGGAACTGCGCGTGTTCCTTCTTCCATTCGCGGAGCCGCTTCCTGTGCTCGCGTTCCATCTGTCTCTCGACCTCCTGCCTGAACTCGGTCGCCGCTCGCAGGGCGGCACGGCGGCTGGAAAAGAGGTGGTGATAGAAGCGCTTGGACTTGCGGACGCCACCGAGCCGGTAGCTGACGCTGAAGCAGGGAATCTTCTTTCCGGCCGGCGTGCGCTGAAAGGTCTCGGAGACGCCTCGCACGCGGGTTGACGCAAGCACGGGCCGCGTGGAGATCGCCGAGGGCGGAATCGACCGCGGCGGCGAAGGGTGAAGCTCCTCGTACATGTCGCGATACTCGACCGCTGCCTGTTTCGCGCGCCTCTTTCCGCCATGGAGACTGTCAGCAAAGAACTTCGAGTGGGTCGTGCCTCCGCGGTAGACCCGAACCAACCATCCGGTGGCCCGTTCGTAGTCCATCCGCGTGATGCCGCGTATTGAGCCCTTCTGCGTCGTCAACGGTCCCTCGCTTCCGTGTGCGGTCTGCTGCTCCGCGCCCGGCCAACGTTTTGACGTTGGCCTGTGAAATCGGCTTCATCGTAGCATGGCCGCTGCTGACGGCCTCTCGGGTGCAGGGACGCGCTGTGTTACAATCCCGGCCGCCGGGTCCATAGCTCAGCGGTTAGAGCCACCGGCTCATAACCGGCAGGTCCCAGGTTCGAATCCTGGTGGACCCACCAAAACGAGGCGGATGGTAAGAAAAGTCATCCTTACGATTGACAGCAGGTCGGTTCCAGCAGGAATCGGCGGAGGTTCACCAGGGCGTTCCGACGAGGGACGCCCTTCGTGTCTCAGGAGGAGTCAGTTTTGAACGTTCTCGAGAAGCTTTGGCAGCTGCAGAAGATCGTGTCCGAGATCGCCGAGCTCGAGCACCGCCTCGCGGTCAAGCCCGACCACTACGCGGAAATCGACGGCCGCTACGCCGGAGCGAAGGCGGAGATCGAGAGATTGCAGGCGACGCTCGATCAGCTCGGTCGCGAGCGCAGGAAGATCGACGGCGAGCTGCAGGTCGAACAGGAAGCCCTCAAGAAATACGAGGGGCAGATGAAGATGGTCAAGAACCAGCAGCAGTATTCAGCTGCCTGGAAGGAGATCGACGTCGCCCGGAAGAAGAAGAAGGATCTCGAGGATGCCGAGCTTGCGAAGATGGGCGAGATCGAGTCCGCGCAGCAGGCGCTCGACGCGCTCATGCAGTCTCATGCTGACGTAACGGCGGAGTGGGAAGCGGCGCACGCCGAGTGGCAGGCAAGCCTCGGCGAGGTTCGTGTCGAGCTCGAGCGGGTGAAGCAGAAGGCGAAAGATGCGGAGAAGGACATACCACCGGGGCCGCTCCGCCAGTTCCAGCGGATCTGCGAGCAGCGCCAGGGGATCGGAATGTCGCTTCTCGAAGGCGAGTCGTGCGTCGCCTGCCGGTTCAAAGTCAGGTCGCAGGCGATCCTGCAGGTTCACAGGGGCGAGATCATCACCTGCGAGGGTTGCCGGCGCATCGTGTACGCCGAGAAGTCGAGTTGACATGGCGGTCCCCCGTTCCCCATCGCGCTCCGCGGAGGAGATTGCGAACAACCTCAGGTCCGTGCGCCAGCGGATCGCGCGCGCCTGCGAGCGCACCGGACGCGACGTCTCGTCGGTCAGGCTGATCGGCGTGTCCAAGACCTTCGGGCCGGACGCGATCAGGTCGGCGGTCGAGGCTGGTGTTCTCGATTTCGGCGAGAACCGCGTTCAGGAGCTCCGCGAGAAGATCGGCGACGTGGGCCGCGACGCACGATGGCACATGATCGGCCATCTTCAGTCGAACAAGGCGAAGGATGCAGTCCACCTGTTCGACGTCGTGCAGTCGGTCGACCGGATTTCGCTCGCCGAGAAGCTCGACAAGGAAGCTGGCGAGGCGGGTCGGACGCTCGAAGTTCTCGTGCAGGTGAACATCGGCGCCGAGCCGCAGAAGAGCGGCGTCGAGATCGCGGACGCCCCGAAGCTCGTGCACGATCTGCTTGCGCTGAAGCATCTCTCGCTGCGAGGGCTGATGACCATTCCCCCGATCGACGACGACAAGCGCACCCGCGGCTACTTCCGCGCGCTCCGCGAGTTGCGTGACGCGATCTCTGCCGACCTGCCCGGAGGAACGCTGTCCGAGCTCTCGATGGGAATGACCGACGATTTCGAGGTCGCAATCGAAGAGGGCTCCACGATGGTCAGGGTCGGACGGGCGATCTTCGGGGAGCGCGGCTGATGAACCCGGGGACCGCGGCAGTCATCACGCTGGTTTCCGGCGTTCTCTGGATCCTCGCAGCGCTCGAATTCTTCGTCATCGCCTGGGTGATCTTCTCGTGGGTCGCCTTCTTCCTGCAGCGCTCGAGCTTCCGCTGGAAGCATCGGCGCGCCTACGACACGATCGTCACGCTCAATGGGTTTCTCGAAGCCTCGACCCGTCCGATCCTCCGGCCCTTCCGCCGGCTGCTTCCTCCGTGGAAGACCGGAGGCGTCGACTTTTCTCCACTGCTGCTTCTCTTCGTGATCTTCCTGATCCGCAGATTCCTCTCGCTCGTCTTTCCGTACGCTTGAAGCTGATTGCGCGGTGACGCTCAGCGCGCGGCGCGCCTTTCGACCAGCCACGCCAGGGTAACTGCGACGAGCCCTGCGCCTGCAAACGCCGCAGCAAGGCCGGCGTCGGCCGCCTTCGCGAACAGCCCGGTGAAGTCGAGGGCACCCTGCACTGCGACGTACCAGGCCGCGGTGAAGAGCGCGCTGAAGAAGCGCCCACCCTTCGTCAGGCGGCCGAGCCCCACCGCCGCCGAGATGACGAACACGATCCCGAGGACGAGCGTCCCGAGCCGGGCGGGATGCGAGATCGCCGTGCGGAGCATCGTCGGAAGGAAAAGCAGCGCGACGAAGAGGCCGACGCTGGCGCACTTCCAGAGCACGATCGAGTGCGGAGTGCCCGGTTGCGCAAAGACGAGAGGGCCGGTGCCCGCGAGATCCTCCCGCGCGGCCGTCTCGGAGATGACGATCGCTGCGAGCAGCAGGGTCACCGCGAAGGGACCGGGAGTCTGCGCCGCCGGCAGCGCTCCTGAGATCAGCGCGGCCGCCGCCATAGGCCACTTGATCCAAGACGCCGACCTCCAGATGAGCATGGCGTCGGCAATCACCGCACCGGCAAACGACGGCCTGGTGGGTCGCGTGACGAAAACGGGCGCCGCGCTGCCGCTTTGTGCTTCCGCAACCTCGTCCGGCACGGCATCGCGCTTCCGTCCGCGGCGCAGCGACGCACCTGACAGTTTCGCCGCTCCGAGCGGAAACGTCAGGCTGGCCAGACCGAGTACCGCGACGCTCCAGCCTAACTGGGCCGCCCGTGTGGCGACGAGCCCTCCCGTCAGGGGGATTCCCGGGAACTCGACTCGTTGGATCGGTTTCGAGACGATGCTGATTCCGAGGTTGAGCGATTTCGGTCGCGCGCCGATCGACCGCTGCACCGACTTCTCGATTAGGACGAGTCCCGCGGGGTCGAATGCCGGGTTTTCGAGATCGGTCTTCGCGCGGTCGAGCACGCCGGCGAGGTTGCCCGGAATCATGAAGAACAGGATGACCCAGGCGAAGAACCAGAGCGCGTACCCGCCCCGGCCGCGAAGCCCCGGTGTCACGTCGAACAGCAGCGCCATCGCCGACGTGAAGAGCAGCGCGGGGGGCACCAGAAGCAGCCACGGCGTGAGGATCTCGAGAGGCTCGAACGGGCCGCTGCCATAGCGGAAGAAGAGGATCGTCGCGGGGAGCAGCGACACGGCGGCGAGGAGCATGAGGTAGGCGAAGCCCGCCAGCATCTTCCCCGCGAGATACGCGATTCGGGGCGTCGGTGTGGCCGCGACGATGGGCCAGATGTGGCGGTCGAGGTCGCGCTTGACCGATCCGGTTACCAGGTAGAAGCCGACGAATGGGAGCATCATCGAGGTCAGCATCGCGACGACCCAGCCGATGTACGCGCAGCTGTAGAGCCCCGAGAGCAGGATCCCGTCACGCTCCCAGCTGATCGAGACGCGGTTCGAGGCCGGGTCGGGGATGTAGGTGAACGCGACGGCGAACATCGCGAGCACCGCGAATGCGGTGGCGCCCGAGCGGAGGCGCATCCGCGTCTCGGCTCCGAGCTGCGCGGCGAGCGCCGCGGCGACAGCGCTCACGCCGCCTCCACGTTCGTCAGGAGGTACGCGTCTTCGAGCGTCGGCTCGACCTCGACGGCGCCGCCGATGCGAGGTGAGTCGGCGACGAAGCGGACATGAACGCCGTCGGCCCTGCGCGAAATGCTGGAAACCGCGACCGACTGCTGGATCTGCTGCAGGCGGTCGGCGTCGACGACCGCGCGAAAGACGCGGCCCGCGGCGTGCGCCAGCAGCTCACCCGGAGTTGAGACGCGCACGAGCTTTCCCTTCCTGATCACGGCGATGCGGTCGGCGACAGCCTCCACGTCCGACACGATGTGGGTGGAGAGAATCACGATCCTCCCGTGCGCCAGCTCCGCGAGCAGGTTGCGGAACCGGACGCGCTCTTCCGGGTCGAGCCCGACGGTCGGCTCGTCGACGATCACGATTTCCGGGTTCCCGAGCAGCGCCTGTGCGATTCCGACCCGTTGCCGCATGCCGCCGGAGAAGCTGCCGAGACGCCGCGACGCGGCGCTGCGAAGGTTGACGAGGTCGAGCATCTGATCGACCCCTTCCCTGAGGTCGCGACCCGAAAGCCCCTTGAGCCTTCCGAGGTAGCGGAGAAACTCGACGGCGGTCAATCGGTCGTAGACACCGAAGTCCTGCGGCAGGTAACCGAGGACGCGACGAACGGCGCCCGGATTCGCGAGCGCGTCGATCCCCTTCCAACGGACGCTGCCGCTCGTAGGACGGAGGACTGTGGCGACGATCGACATGAGGGTCGTCTTTCCGGCGCCGTTCGGGCCGAGGAGTCCCAGCACTCCCGGGCCGAGATCGAGGCTGAACGAGTCGAGCGCGACGCTGTGGGCGGTGTAACGCTTTGTGAGTGCTTCGATCTGGAGCATGGTCCGTCCTTTGTGGTCGATGGAGCGCTGGGGTGAGTGACTCGATCCGATACGTCGAAATCGGCCTCTGGTTGCGTCGAAGCGGTCGCCGTGGCCCCGACGCGAAGCGCGTTTCCATTCCGGGAAATGCTGGCAGCGCCGGAAAATGCTCGAAACGATGGCCGAATCGCGCTATTCTCCCGCGCGATCCGGAGACAATTGATGGAAGTTCGAGACATCGTCGCCCAGCGGAAGACGAACATCGTCACGCCCATCCGAGTCGGGCGCAACGATACCGACGAAGGACCGCCTTGCCTGGTGGTCATCCACGGCCCCCTTCTCGCGCGTCGCTTCATGCTCGACCGCGCGGAGCAGACCATCGGGAGGGCCGACGACTCCGAGATCCGGGTCGACGACGACGCGGCCTCCAGGGCGCATGCCCGGATCGTGGTGTCGGGACGGCGCGCGACGCTCGTCGATCTCGAGTCGACGAACGGCACGTTCGTGAATGAACAGCCGGCTGGCGAGATCGAGCTGCGCGACGGCGATCTCGTGCAGATCGGCGACACGATCTTCAAGTTCCTCGCGGGCGGCAATGTAGAGAACAAGTACCACCAGGAGATGTACCGGATGACGACAGTCGACGGCCTAACGCAGGCCTACAATCGCCGGTACTTCATGGAGACGTTCGAACGCGAGGTGCAGCGGGCCAGGCGCTACCGTCGCGAGCTCTGCCTCGCGATGATCGACCTCGACAGATTCAAGGCTGTGAACGACACCTGGGGGCACCTTGCCGGCGACCATGTTCTTCGCGAGACCGCGCGCATCATTGCCGACGGCGTCCGCCACGAGGACGTTTTCGGGCGTTACGGCGGCGAGGAATTCGCGCTGCTACTGCCGGAAGTCGGCCTCGCGGGCTCGCTTCAGGTATGCGAGCGACTGCGCGAGCAGATCGAACGCGCGGCGCTCAGCTTCGGTCGCACCGAGATCAAAGTCACCGCGAGCTTTGGTTTGGCGAGCACGATGTCCCTTGGCGACGAATTCGCGCCGATCGACCTCATCGAGCGGGCGGACGGAAATCTCTACGTGGCCAAGAGCCAGGGTCGCAACCGGGTCGTGGCCTGACCGCCGCCGCGGGCCCGCGTTATACTGCACAGAACGCAGTGCAGTCCCGGCGTAGAGGGTGGGGTTGTCTCCGGAACTGCGACGACGATGGGCAAGCCGGCGAAGCAGCGTGCGGAAAGGCGGCCCGGGCGTGACGGGAGGTCGTGAATGCAGCGTCTGACACCGATCGAGATTCAGAAGCAGATCTTCGGCAAGTCGTTCCGCGGATTCAGCGAAGGAGAGGTTCGAGCCTACCTTTCGCTCATCGCCGAGGAGTTCGAGCAGCTCGTGCAGGAGATCGAGCGCCTCACGCGCGAGAGCGCGCAGATGCGCGAACAGCTGCTCGACCATACCGAGCGCGAGCGCATTCTCAAGGACACGCTGCTTTCCGCGCAGAAAGTCTCCGAAGACGTGAAGGCGAACGCGCACAAGGAAGCGTCCCTCATCGTCAAGGACGCAGAGCTTCTCGCCGAACGGATCGTCTCTCAGGCGATGGGGCGCGTCGGCGATCTCGAGCGCCTCATCCAGGACCTCAAGCTGGAGAGGAAAGGCGCGCGACGGAGGCTTCAGAATTTCGTCGAAGCGTGCCAGCAGATGATCGACCTCGACGTGACGGAGGAAGCGGGCGAGCTGCCGCTCACCCAGCTCCACAAGAAGCGCCAGGATGGCTGAACGTCCGACTCTCGTCCGGAACCTCGCGCAGGTCGCCACGCCGCGAGGATCCGCCGCGCTGCGTGGTCGCGCGATGCGCGAGGTCGCCGTCATCCCTCGCGCTGCGATCGTGATTCGCGACGGCCGTTTCGCGTGGGTGGGGGCCGAATCCGACGTCCCCGGCGAGTTCCGGCAGGCCTGCGAGGAGGTCGACGGGCGCGGTGGCACCGCGATCCCCGGGTTCGTCGATTCGCACACGCACCTGCCGTTTGCCGGCGCCCGCGAGTCGGAGTTCAACCGCCGCATCGAAGGCGAGACCTACGCCGCGATCGCGGCCTCCGGCGGCGGAATCGCCGCGACCGTGCGCGCGACTCGCGCTGCCTCCGAGGCGGAGCTCTCCACTCTCGTCGCGAGCCGCGCCCGAACGATGGCAAGGTACGGAACGACGACCGCGGAAGCCAAGAGCGGCTACGGCCTCAATCTGAACGACGAGCTGAAACAGCTGCGCGCGATTCGCAACGCGTCGGCCGACTCTCCGGTGCGCCTCGTGCCGACCTGCCTCGCTGCTCACGAGTTTCCTCCCGACTGGCCGAAGGACGAGGCCTCGCGCACGGCCTGGGTCGACGAGATCGTCCACGAGATCATGCCGGCAGTCGCGGCGGAAGAGCTCGCGCGATTCTGCGACGTGTTCGTCGAGCAGGGAGTCTTCAGCCGCGAGCAGGGACGCCGCGTCCTCGAAGCGGGCGCGCGCCTCGGCATGACGCCGCGCATTCATGCGGACGAGCTGACCGACACCGACGGCGCTGCGCTCGCGGCCGAGCTCGGCTGCGCGTCAGCCGACCATCTGATGTTCGTCTCCGATCGCGGCATCCGCGCCCTTGCGGCGTCGGGCACGGTCGCGAATCTGCTTCCCGGTACCAGTTTCTTTCTGATGTCGGATCGCTACGCACCCGCGCGCGAGATGATCGAGCACGGCGCGATCGTTTCGCTCTCGACCGACTGCAACCCCGGCTCGTCGATGACCGAGTCGATGCAGGTGGTCATCCAGCTCGCGGTGCTCAGGATGAGAATGACGGTCGAGGAAGCGTTGACCGCGGCGACGATCAACGGCGCGTTTTCGCTCGGACTCGCGAAGGAGACCGGGTCGATCGAGGCGGGTAAGCGGGCCGACTTTACGATCCTCGACGCTCCGAGTTACTTCCATCTCGTTTACCACTACGGCGTGAATCTCGTCATGTCGGTCTGGCGGGACGGGATGGACGTCCTCAGTCCTTAGTCCTGAGTCCTGAGTCCTTGGTCCTTAGTCCAAGGCCCTCAGTCCTGAGTCCTGAGCTTTCAGTCGTCAGGGCCAGGTTTCAAGCCCTTCGAGAGTGGCATTCAGGATTCAGATCTCTGGAGTTAGGTCCCCGGCCTCAGCACCCAGAACTAAGGACTCAGAACTATGGACTCAGAACTATGGACTCAGAACTCAGGACTAAGGACTGAGGACTCAGGACTGGAACAGCGCCTCGCAGATCTTTTCGTAGAGCAGTCGTCCGATCGAGGCTTTCGATTCGTAGCTGCATCCCGCGACGTGAGGCGTGACGATCAGGCGAGGCGTGTCGGGCCAGGCGATCCCCTGTGGGGGCTCTTCGTTGTAGACGTCGAGCGCAAGCCCCGCGAGACGCGCACCGTCAAGCCTCGACAGCGCCTCGGCGAGATCGAGCACCGGCCCCCGGCAGGTATTGATCACGATGGCCGGGCGCGGCAGCAGGTCGAGCACTCGCGCGTCGATCATCCGAGTCGTTTCCGCGGTCAGCGGGACGTGTAGCGTCAGGATGTCGCTCGAGGTAACGAGTTCCTCGAGCGTCGGCACGAGCTCCGCCCCGCGTTTGCGCGCAGTCTCGACCGAGATGTAAGGGTCGTATGCCCTCGACACCATCCCAAACGATCCCGCGAGTCGTGCGACACGGCCGCCGACGCGGCCGAGGCCGACGATTCCGAGGCGGAAGCCGCGAAGCTCACGTCGCGTGGCGCAGTCGCCGCGACTCCAACCGCCGGAGCGCATCATCCGGTCGTAGAGGCCCACCGTCCGCGTCAACGAGACGAAGTGCCCGATCACGAGCTCGGCGACGGCATTGGCGTTTTCGCCCGGGATTCCGATGATAACGATGCCGCGCTCTTCCGCTGCTTCGGCGTCTATGTTGTCGAGGCCGCTCGTTCCCTGCGCGATGAAGCGGAGCGCCCCCGCGCTCTCGATCACGCGCCGCGTGACCTGGTTGTGAGCCCTCGTGACGAGCACCTCGGCGTCGCCGACCAATGCCGCCAGCTCCGCTTCGGCATGTGCGGGCTGAATCCGTACATCGAGTCGGGAATCGTGTCCCGCGCGCTCGTGGAATGAGGGATCGACGTCCGCGGCAACCAGAACGCGTGTTCTCATATGCGGCGATTGTAGCGGCACCGGACATCGGGAAGTATCATTCTCCGCCTCGAGGTAGGCGTTCAGAGCGAATGGCAGAGCCCCAGGAAGAGACTCGGAGCGGCGCTGAAAAAGGCGCCGCGGGCGCATTGCGGCGGCTCCGGCGCGGACGCCTCGGGCGGACCGCGCGGAAGCATCGCCTCGCGCTGATTCTTCTCGGGATCGTCGTTGCGATCGTCTTCCTCCCGACGATTACGAGCCTTCGGATCGTTTCTCCGAACGACGTCTACTACCACTACGACCCGTGGATGTCGCTCGCGACGGTACGGGCGCAAAACCAACTGATCCACGATCCCCCGTTTTCGTACTTCACGCTCGTTTCGCTTATCCGCGATTTCGAGTCGTTCCACTGGAACCGGTACGTCGGCGGCGGGATCCCGGGCACGGGCTCCGCCGCGTCGGCAGTGTTGTCGCCGTTCGTGCTGATCCCGTCGCTGTTGCTGCCTCTCCAATGGAGCTACACGGGGATCGTGCTGCTCAAGCTGACGGTCGCGTTCGGATTCGCCTATCTGTGGTTGCGGGAGGAGCGGTTGGGCAAGCGGGGGGCCGCGGTCGGCGCGATCGCGCTCGCAGCGGCCGGTCCGGTCGTCGTGTGGTGGCTATGGCAGGGAACGAACGCAACCGCGCTTTATCCAGCGCTGCTGTGGGCGATCGCGCGGATGGCGCGAGGCAAGCGCAACGGTATTCTGCCTCTCGTCCTTCTCGGCGTGTCGTTCCTCCTGAGCGGCTACCCCGCTGCGATCGCCTACGGCTTCTACATCGCTGCAGCGTACGCGGTCGTTTCGCTCCTTCGATTCAGGCTGCTTCCGCGTCGAGAGCTCGTGAAGTGCATTCTTGTGGGAGCAGCAGCACTCGCGCTGTCCGCGCCCTTCCTCGACCCGTTCATCGGATTTCTCGGTCGTACCGGATACCTCGAGTCGCGCGCTGACGCGAGCTCGCGCGTGTTCTTTCCGATCGAGCATCTGCGAGCGCTCGTCCAGCCTTACTGGCTCGGTGATCCGGTCGCGCGGTCGTGGGTGGGCAACTCCGCGCTCGGTCCGCTCAACAACTTCGTCGAGACGACGATCTACCCGGGCGTGATCGTGCTCGTGCTCGCCTTGCTCGGGCTCTTCCGTCGACGGCTCGGCATGCGCTGGTTCTTCGCGCTCGCGCTCGCAGCGATCCTCGCGTTCATATTCTCACCGGCCGCCGGCCGTCTCGTTGCGAATCTTCCCGGTCTGAAATACTCGCCGCTCGTCCGCCTTCGCGTGCTGCTCCCGGTGCCCGTCGCCTACCTCGCCGCGGCGGGCTTTGCGCTCCTCGACTGCAGGCTTCGCCGCGCCGCGCCGTGGATGCGGGGTCGTGCGATCGCATGGCTCGTTGCCGTCGGCCTCGCTGCGGATCTCGCGCTCCTCGCCGGGTGGTTCCTGCCGCACATCAAGCGCGACGTGGCGGCATTGCCTGCGTCGAAGACGCTCGCCTACCTTCGGGCGCAGGAGCACCCGTTCCGCATCGCGCCGACGTTTTTCTACATGATGCCCAACTCGGCGCAGCTTGCGCGGCTGGAGGACATCCGCGCGCACTGGGGGGCCGAGCGTGCCTACCGCGAGCTCCTGAGCAGGATCGGCTCGCAGGGCATCGATCAGTCCACGGTGATCACGTTCAACAGTCTCAAGATGGATCTCGACGACCCGGTGCTTGCAATGCTGAACGCGCGGTACATCGTCGAGCCGCCTTCGATCGATATCCTCCGTTACCTGATCCAGGATCGCACGACGTGGGTGGTCGCGCCGGAGTCTCCGCTGGAGCTGCGCCCCGGCGGACACTTCGCTCGCGCGCTTACGATCCCGAAGGACGGGGTGTGGGCGATCGCGCTCCCGTTCGGCTTCGTCGGCGCCGAGGGCACGGGAGCCCAGCTCGTCGTCAAGCTCACGTCGGTGGAGACGGGTGAGATTGTCTTTTCGGCGACCTACACTCCAGGCGAGCTCGCGCGGATGCCGATCCTGCATCTGCCGGTGAGGCCCCGCGGCGGGAGCGGTCGTAACTTCCTGCTCGAGATGGAGGCGAACGCCGTCTCGATCAACCTTCTCGTGTCGTCAGGAGGAACGGGTCCCGAGCATCTTTCGTGGGGCACTGTCGAGCGCCCGCTCGTTCTCGAACGCTCGTTCAAGGACGGCCGGATCTTCCGCAATCTGGCGGCGCTGCCGAGGTTCTGGGCGACGTGGGACGCGACGACGATCGGTCGCGAGGCGTTTCTCGCGGACCGCACGCTCGACTTCTCGCAGCGGACCTATTTCACCGGCGCCATGCCTCTCGACGTGCACGCGCTCGCGGAGGTGGAGCAGCAGTCGCGCCGCGTCGGAATCGAGGTGAGCGAGCGTGACGACGGCGGGTACGACATCGCGACGAAATCGGCCGTGCCGTTCCTTCTGAACTCGTCGGAGAAGCTCACACCGGAGCTTCGCGTCTACATCGATGGAGAGCGGGCGCGCGCTCTTTCGATCAACTCGATCTTTGCAGCCGTGAGAGTGCCCGCCGGATCGCATACCGTGAAGTTCGAGCGTCGGATCGGACGGGGATGGTGGCCGCTTTCGGCGGCGGCGCTCTGCCTTACCTGTTTCGCCGCCGTAACGGAGCGAAGGCGGGAGGCCCGCCTTACGCGGGGCCCTTCGGCCGCGCCACGATGATCAGCTGGTAGGCGAGCAGAGCCTTCCAGAGCTGGGTTAGGGGCGCGAGGATCGTCTCTCCGATGGTGATGAGCCAGAGAGGGAGGTGGTCGCCGAGGATGAGCCGGATCGGGACCGCCGAGCCGCGAAGCTCCAGGATCTCGAAGCCGGCGCTCTCGACTTCGTCTCGAAGCGTGCGCATGGTGAAGAACCGGAGATGCGTCGAGTCGAGGATCCCTCGGTCGCGGTAGATGAAGTGGCCGAAGAGAAGGCCGACGCGAATCGTGAGGTTTGCGATGTTAGGCACCGAAAGGAAAACCAGCCCCCCGGGGTTGAGCGAACGTCGAACCTGGCGAAGCAGCAGCGCGGGCTCGCGCAGGTGCTCGATGACGTCGGCGAGGAGGATCGCGTCGCATCGAACCGGGAGCTTGTGGACCCGCTCCAGATCGGCGATCACTCCATGGTCGAATCGCTGGCGGATCTGCGGAATGCGACGGTCATCGAACTCGAATGCGAAGGTGCGTTCGAACTGGCCGCGCACGACCTCGCCGATCTCGCCGCCGGCGGCGCCGAGGTCGAGGAACCGGCCGCGGGCACCGCTTCTCCGAATCATGTCGATCAGGATCCGGTGACTGCTCCCGGCGAAATCCTTGAAGTTGTAGACGGGTCCCACGGGCGGCGAGAATAGCAGATCGAGGCGCGGAGGCGCAGGCCGCCGGCCCGCGGTCTACAGGATGCCGACCTCGCTGTTGTCGCCGAGGTTGAATCGGTAGGCGACCGGCTTGCGCTTCGTTCGCCCGATCTTCACGTTCTTTCCGAGCAGGCTCGCCTCGATGCGCCCTTCCACGTGAGAGATCTCCGAATTTTCGAGCACGATCGAGTTTTCGATCTCGGCGTTGGTGATTACGCAGTTCGAGCCGATCGAGGTGTAGGGGCCGATGAACGCCTGCTCGATCCTCGCGTTCGCGCCGATGATCACGGGGCCGCGAATCACCGAATCGATCACCCGGGCGCCGCTCTCGATCACGACCTTCCCCTCCACGCTGCTCGACGGGTCGACCTCGGCGCGGATTTCACGCTCGAACGTGTCGAGCACCGTCCGGTTCGCTTCGAGCATGTCCTCGATCTTTCCCGTGTCCTTCCACCACCCCTTGACGATGTGCGGATGGACGGCGAGCTTCTGGTCGACGAGCCACTGGATCGCGTCGGTGATCTCGAGCTCGTTGCGCCACGACGGCTTGATCGCCCGAACCGCGCGGAAGATGTTCTTGTCGAACATGTAGACGCCGACGAGCGCGAGGTCGGACTTCGGTTCCTTCGGCTTCTCCGTGAGGCGGAAGACCCTTCCCTCGGCGTCGAGCTCGGCGACTCCGAACTGCGACGGGTTCGACACGCGGGTCAGCAGGATCTCGCTGTTGCAGTCGAGCTCCTTGAACTCGTCGACGAGTGGCTTGATGCCGTGCTGAAGCAGGTTGTCGCCGAGGTACATCACGAACGGACAGTCGCCGATGACCGGCTCGGCGATCATCACCGCGTGAGCGAGCCCGCGAGGCTGATCCTGATCGATGTAGGTGATCCTCGCGCCGAACTGCGAACCGTCGCCCGCTGCCGCCCGGATTTCGCCTCCCGTCTCGGGCGAGACGATGATCGCGATCTCCTCGATCCCCGCCTCGACCATCGCCTCGATGCCGAAGAACAGGACTGGCTTGTTTGCGACCGGGATCAGCTGCTTCGCGCTGGTGTACGTGAGGGGACGCATGCGCGTGCCCTTGCCTCCGGACAGGATGAGCCCCTTGAGTTTCGAACGATTCATGCGCGACCTCGGTTTGTGGATTGCCGCCCGCTTCCGGGCAGGAGTCGGATTCTCTGTGCTGGTAGGCAGGGAGTCAAGCCCGCATGGGTTGCCGACCGGCTCTCGGGAGCGGGCTATCGCGGCTAGAAGCCGCCGGCCGACGCGGTGAAGTCGAACAGAGTGCCGATGTTCTGCAGGCTGATCGCGATCACGTACTCCTGGGTCGGCACCGGGACGGTCAGGTCGCGATACTCGCCGCGAACGCCCCAGCACGAGCCGTTGTACCCGAGGATGTAGCGCTGCTCGAGGAAATCCTCGCGCTCGGCGTCGTAGCTGAACTGCACGTCGGCGCGCACGCGGTCGCGAACGATCGGCACTCCCGCCCGGATCTGGATCTGGCTCGAATCGTAGGTCGTCGCCTGCTCGTTCGCGAACGTCGCGAACCATCGGAGAGCCATGTAAGCGCGCGAGCCCTGCAGGTTCATCGACAGGCTCGACTGTTCGAGCTTCCGGCTTTCGTTTCCGACGAGCGCGCTCGCGTCGAACGACACGTTCTGGCTCGGGTTCGAGACGAGACTGAAGGTGATCGGCGAGAACTCGGTCGGGTCCGACGAGTTGGGATTGACGGGCCCGGAAAGCGACGCTGCCTGCTTGATCGTAAAGCTGAGGATCTCGCGTGCCGCAGCGCCCTCCGTCCCTTTCTTGGCGATGATGCGCTGCACGAGGGCGTACTCGAGGTAGTCCTCGACCAGCGGAAGCGACGGTGAGTCGACGGTGTCGAACCGGATGATCCGGTCGAGCCCTTCGACCTGGGTCGTGTGCGTGTAGCGGATGCGCGGCTCGATCACGTGCTTGAACTTCTCGAAGCCGCCGAGGTCGCCCGAGAAGATCCGCGAGAACGATGGGCCGACGATGTCGACGAGAGCCTGTCCGTAGGCGCGGTCGATGCTCTCGTCTGCTACGGCGCCGTTCGCTCCGTCGAGGCTCTGCGTGTAGTAGGTGTAACGGCCGAGGATCGACGGCTTGATCGAGAGCCAGAGCGGCGTGCGCAGCTGCATCGAAAACGTCGGGAAGACGTCACCGCGGAAGTAGTCCGCGTCGTTCGACCGGAGATAGCCGCCCGACGATTCGAGCGAGTAATAGAAGGAGCTTGCCCCGATCCTGTTGGGATAGATCCGGTACTGAACCGACGGGAGCTGCTCGTAGATCTGCGATCCGCTGCTGATCAGTTGTTCGCGGCGGTCCGCTTTGATGTTGAGCGAGTAGGTGCCGGCGTTCTTCGTCAGGTATGCCGACGAGTAGATGTTCGAGATCGTGTTGATCTGGAAATCGTCTTCGAAGCGCCGGAAGAATTCGAGGTCTGAGAAGTTCGTCAGGTCGATGACGCCGCGGAAGCCTCCCGGGAGGTCGTCCTGCGTGTGCTTGTAGGTGTAGCGCCACTTGACCGGATCGCTGCCGTCGAGGTCGGAGTCGGGATCCTGGACGAGCTGTCCCTGGAATCGGCCCGCAGTGGTTTCGGAGGGGACGTACCGGGTGTCGATACCGAGGCCGTTGAACCCCTGGCTGTAATAGTCGCCGATCACAGTCGTGTCCGCCCAGTCGCCGTGCGGGATGAAGTAGGAGACGCCGACGTGCGTGCCGTAGCGGTCGGACGAGCCGAACTTCGGAATCAGCAGGCCGCGCGAGCGGTCGCGCTTGGTCGGCCATACCAGGTAAGGCGTCCAGAACATCGGGAGCTTCTTTGCACGGAACGAGAGGTTCTTGAGCCGGGCATAATCGTCAATCGTGACGACGCCGGTGGCGACGCGGAACGACCAGGCCGGGTTGTCGATGTCGCACGAGGTGAAGACGCCGTCGCTGAGGCGGAACGTCTTGTCGTCGAGCTTCTCGATCTTTGTACCGGAGAAGAAGATCGAGCCTTCGAACGCCGCCCGCGCATTGAACAGAGTGCCGATCCTGCTGTCGAGGTTGAAAATCGCCCGCTCCGCGGACATGCGGTTCGTTCCCTGGTCGATGACGACGTTTCCCTGGGCGTCGACGTCGCGCGTCTTGATGTTCACCGTCACACGGTCGGCGCTCAGCTTCACGTCCTGGTACTCGATCTCGACGTTGCCTTCCAGTATCGAGTACTCGTCCTTGACGGCCTCCAGGCGGTCGAACTTCTTCAGGTTGATCTTCCCCCCTTTGCCCGCGCTCGCAAAATCGAAGCGGAACTTCGACTCCTGGTTGTAGACGCGCTCGATTTCGGGGCTCGGATTGACCTGCGCGAAGAGGGGAAAGGTGAGATACGCGGCAATGACGGAGATGATCGCGGTTCGGAGCTTCATGCGGTCGAGGTTGCCAGCGCATTGTAACCGCTCCGCCGGCGATTCGTTCAGCTCAGAATGCCGGCCGCCGCCGGAAGAATTCGCGTGTGCACTCGATGTCGCGCCGGATCTGCCCTGTCAGCTCGTCGATCGACGTGAAGCGCTTCTCCCTGCGCAGAAGCGCGTGGAAGTAAACGCGGACTTCGTCCTCGTATACGTTCTCGTCGAAGTCGAGGACGTGGCTCTCGATCGTCACCTCGCTGCTCTCGAAGAGCGTCGGCCTCACGCCGACATTGGTGACGCTCTCGAATATCCCGGGTACCGACGCGAAACGGCAGCTCGTGACGTAGACGCCGCCACCCGGTACGAGATCGTTGTGGGGCGCGAGGTTGATGGTCGGGAACCCCAGCTTCCGGCCGAGGCGCTGGCCCGTGGTCACCCGGCCGTCGACGAAGTAGGTTCTCCCGAGTGCGAGCCGGGCGCACCGAAGCGCCCCTTTCGTAATCGTGGCGCGGACGAGCGAGCTTGAGACGCGTATGCCTCTGGTCAGGATGTCTTCGATACGCCGCGCTTCGAAGCCGAGATTCGTCCCGCGCTCCGCGAGGTACTCGAGCGTTCCCTCGCGGCCGGCCCCGAAGCAGAAATCGCTGCCGACGTGAATTTCCCGGACGGCGAGGCGGCCGACGAGCAACTCGTCGACGAACCGGCCCGCAGTCCAGCGCGAGAACTCCGGAGTGAACGGGATGACCGCCATCGCGGTGAGGCCGGTGTCCGCGAGAAGCTCTTCCTTCTGTGCGAGCGTGAGGATCTGTCGCGGAACGCGGTCGGGCGCGACGATGCTCAGAGGGTGAGGATGGAACGTCATCAGCATCGACGGCGCGCCGAGCGACTCGGCGCGCTCGACGACGCGGCGGACGATCTCGCGATGCCCGACGTGGAAGCCGTCGAAGTTGCCGATCGTGACCACGCTGCCGCGCGGCAGGCCGCTGTCTCTGAGTGGATCGGAGAAAACGATCATGATGGCGCCCGTCGCTGGGCGTCTCCCCGGGTTGCGCGCTGCAAGGCTGTCGTCACCGCAGATGGAGTATCGGCACCGGCTTGCCGATTGCCGCCCAGTCGGGAGGCTCGTTGCCGAGCATCTCGCAGAATCTCGTGACGAGGACCGGGTCCCACTTGCCGGCGTCTGCCTCGCGCCTGAGCGTTTCGATCGCCGCCGTGTGCGTCAGCGGCGCCGGCCGGTACGCGCGGTGCGAGGTCAGCGCGTCGTACGCGTCGACAATCGAGATCATCCTGACCTCGTAGGGAATCTCGTCGCCCTTCAGCCCGTCGGGATAGCCGCGGCCGTCGTAACGCTCGTGATGGTGCCGGATCAGCTTCAGCACCGGCAGGATCGTGTGGAGCGGACGGCAGATCTCTTCGCCGATGACCGGGTGGTCGATGACGCGGATGAACTCCTCGCGCGTGAGAGGCCCGCGCTTGTTCAAGAGCGATTCCGGCACCGCGATCTTGCCGATGTCGTGAAGCAGCCCGGCGATCCGAACGAGCTCGGCGAAGCGCTCGTCGATTCCGAGATGCCTGCTGAACATCCAGCCGAGATCGCCGACGCGCTGCGAATGCCCGCGCGTGTAGGCGTCCTTCGCCTCGAGAGTCAGGGCGAGCGCGCAGATTACGTCCTGGCTCTGCTCGAGGTCGGCGTGGTAGTCCTTGATGCGCAGGAGCGAGCGGATGCGCGTGATCAGCTCGAGCCTGTTCAGCGGGTAGCTCAGAAAGTCGTCCGCGCCCGCGACGATCGCGCGCTGCCGGAGCTCGGTGTTCTTGTGCGCCGTGAGGACGATCACCGGGAGGAACTGGTGCTTCGGATTCTTCCTGAGAATCTGAAGCGTGTCCTCGCCTCCCTGGAGCGGCATCACCAGGTCGAGCAGCACGAGATCGATCGGCTCCTTCTCGAGCATGTCGATCGCTTCCCGGCCGTTCTCCGCGTGCAGCACTGCAAGCCCGACTTCCGCCAGCGTTGCCGAGAGCAGCTCGCGGTTCATCCTGCTGTCGTCGACGCAGAGAATCCTCGGAGTGCTCGTCGCGCGCTTGATCGCAACCGGACGCGCCGGCGCCGGATACGACTCCTCGCGAATCGCCTCGGCGAACGCCTTCGCAAGTTGGGGCTCAAACGCTCCGCCTGCGGCTTCTGCAAGCAGCGCATCGAGGGCATCGTTCTGATTTGTCGCTGTCGTGGTGTGCCGGAGCTCGTCGAAGCGGTTTGCGACTCCGACGATCTGCGCTTCAACCGGGATCTCGTCGCCCTTGAGACCGTCGGGGTATCCCTTGCCGTCCCAACGCTCGTGGTGCCAGCGCACCATCGGGATGAATTGCGCGAAGGTCTTCATCGGGCTGAGGATCGAGGCGCCCATTCGGGAGTGCTCGGCCACCTTCTCCGCCTCTTCAGGGGTGAGGTCTTCCTTGTCGAGCAATTCCTCGGGGACGCCGATCATGCCGAGATCGTGAAGCAACGAGCCTTTGATGACCGTTTCCCGGTCCTCGGCGCTCATCCCGAGCCGGTCGCAGAGCTGCGACGCGTACGACGCCGTGCGGTGGATGTGCCCGCCACTCTGCGGATCCTTGTTCTCGAGCGCCGAGGTGAGCGTCACGAGGATGTTCTCCGAGGAGTCGAGCTCTTTGCGGAGAGCGCGGATCTTGAGGAGCGACTGAATCCGTGTGCGGAGCTCCTCGCGATTGATCGGCTTGTTGAGGAAGTCGTCGGCGCCGTTCTCGAGCGCGCGAATCTTGTCCTCGGTGCCGGTCAGGGCCGTGAGCATGACGATCGGAACGCGGCGGCCGGCGATCGTTGCCTTGATGCGCGCGCACGCCTCGTAGCCGTCCATGTTCGGCATCATCACGTCGAGGACGCAGAGGTCGGGATTGCGCTGCGAAAAGAGACCGACGGCCTCGCGGCCGTCACGGGCGACGATCACGTCATAACCCCACTGCCAGAGGTATTCCTCGAGCAGTTGGAGGTTCTGTTCGTTATCGTCGGCTGCGAGGATGACTTCGCGGTCCGGCGCCCCGGTCATTCGTGCCTCCGTGATTCCGCGGACAGTATAGCCAATACCCGTCTCCGGCCGATGACCCTTCGGGAGGGGGCAGGCACGCGCCGGCGCCTGCCGCGGTGGCCGGGGTGAATAAGACGGTTCTCCCGGGTGTTGCCGCTGGCGTCATGGGTTACTACGCCGATGCCACGCAACAGTTCCGGAGCGAACTGGCGCGCGCCGTGCCGCGCGAGGAGATCAAGCGACTGCACCAGAAGCGGCCGCTGCTCCACTTCGCGGTCACCGCGGCGCTCGTCGCGGTCCTCGCCGGATCGACGTTCGCGATCGTCTCGCTCGACGCCTGGTACTGCTGGCTTCCTCTCGCGGCGCTCTCGGGGCTCGCGATCTTCAATTTCACGGTGCTCCTGCACGAGGTCGTTCATCGCGCGGTGCTGCGTGAGTCTTCGCCCTGGCTCTACCGCCTGATCGGAATTCTCTACGCCGCTCCGAGCGGGATCTCCGCGACGCAGTTCACGCGCTGGCACCTCGATCACCATGAGGGGCTCGGCTCCGACACCGAGGATCCGAAGCGGCACTACCTGTCGCCGAAGATCAATGCCCGGTGGCTCAAACTGCTCTACTTCACTCCTGCTCTCTTCGCTATCTATTTCCGCGCGGCGAAGCGCGAGCAGGCGAGCTACCCCGCGGAGCTTCGCCGGCAGATCGCGATCGAGCGGAACCTCACGATCCTCGCGCACCTGACGCTGCTCGTTCTGGTTGGGACCCTCGCCGGCTGGACGATTGCGCTCAAGGCGTATGTGATTCCGTACTTCGGCTTCTTTCCGGTGGCCTTCGCGCTCAACCGCGTTGGCCAGCATTACGACATCGACCCGACAGATCCGGCCAAGTGGTCGACGCTCGTGAAGGGCTCGCTATTCTGGGACGTCGCGTACCTCTGGTCGAACTACCACCTCGAGCATCACTACTTCCCGAGCGTTCCGTTCTACAACCTCGCGAAGCTGCAGCGCGTTCTCCTTCCCTTCTACGAGAGTCGCGGGATGGTCGCGCACGGCTACGGCGATCTGGTTTGGAACTACATCGTTCTCAACCGCGCGCCGCACTCGAACTGGGATGCACCGATCGAGGGCGAGCCGGAGTCCGCTCGGGCCTGAACTCGGCGTCATCGGGATCACGCAAAAGGGCGCGCCCTGCGGCGCGCCCTTCGCGTTTGTTCAGTGCGTCGCGTGCTATCCGATCTGACCGAGCGACTTCTCCATGCGCTTCAGGCCTTCGCTGGCCTCGTCCATCGAGAGGTTGAGCGCAGGACGGAAGCGGATCGAGCGGTGCCCCGAGGAGAGCACGAGCAGCTCGTTCTCTTCCATCGCGTTGATCGCCTTGTCGCGGACGTCGCCGCTCGGAAGGTCGAACGCGCAGAAGAGGCCGCGCCCGCGAACGTTCGACACCATGCCGGGGAACTTCTCCGAGAGCCGATCGAGGCCCGCGAGGAAGTGCGCTCCGACCTTCGCCGCGTTGTCGACGAGGTTTTCCTCCTCGATGATCTCGAAGTAGCGCTGCGCGCGGACCATGTCGGTCAGGTTGCCGCCCCAGGTCGAGTTGATGCGCGAGGAGACGACGAAGACGTTGTCCGGGATGTCGAAGATCCGGTCGTTCGAAACGAAGCCGCAGGTCTGCGTCTTCTTGCCGAAGGTGAACAGATCGGGCTTGACGCCGAAGTGCTCGAACGCCCACATCTTTCCGGTGAGGCCGACGCCCGTCTGAACCTCGTCGAAGATCAGGAGCATGTCGTTCTCGTCGCAGAGCTCGCGGACCTTGCGGAAGAACTCAGTGCGGAAGTGGTTGTCGCCACCCTCGCCCTGGATCGGTTCCATGATGAACGCGGCGATGTCGTCGTGCCGCTCCATCAGGAACTGCTTCGCCTGGGCCAGTGTCTCGTCCTCGGCGTGAGCCGCCGCTTCGAGGGCCGCGGCGTTGGCGGGAAAGTGGAGCTTGGGGTTCGAAAGGCGCGGCCAGTCGAACTTCGGGAAGTACTGCGTCTTTCGCGGGTCGGCCGTGTTCGTGAGCGACAGCGTGTAGCCGGTGCGCCCGTGGAAGCACTCCTTCAGATGCATGATCTGATGGCCCTTCTCGAAGTCGTAGCCCTTCTTGAAGTTCTTCCGCACCTTCCAGTCGAACGCGGTCTTCAGGGCGTTCTCGATGCCCACCGAACCGCCTTCGACGAAGAACATGTGCTTGCGGTGCGACTCGGGGATGCTGCGGGAAAAGGTCTCGACGAACTCCGCCATCTGCGTCGTGTAGATGTCGGAGTTGGCCGGCTTGTTGAGCGACGCCTCGACGAGCCGCTCGCGGAACTCGGTGTTGTCGATGCGCGGATGGTTGTAGCCGATCGGGCACGACGCGAAGTTCGAGAAGAAGTCGAGGAGGTTGCGACCCTTCTTTGCGTCGTGAACCCAGGATCCCTTCGACTTCTTGAGATCCATGACGATGTCGTATCCATCGGCGAGCATGTGGCGGCCAAGGACGCCGTGTACTTCCTTCGGCCCGACGTGGAGCTTCGGATCAACTGCGGTGGGGGACATTGAGCACCTCTGGTCTGCTTGCGTTTGTCTTCGTTCGCTTGGAACGGTTGTTGGACGTATTCGGGAGTGCCGCGTCGTCTAATGCCGGAACCTCTTCGGCGTATTTCCCCTTGAAAATCGGGGAGGATGCCACTGCGGAAAGCAGGAAAGTAGCCGGTTTCCCGACTGCCTTCGGCGCGATAGAATCGCGCGGCAGGCATAGGGTATCACTACTCATTTGCTCCAAGGAGAGTCGAAATGAAGGAAATCGTGATTCTGTCGGGAGCCCGGACGCCGATTGGCTCGTTCCAGGGATCTCTCGCGTCGTTCACAACTCCGAAACTCGGTGCAATCGCTATCAAGGGCGCGATCGAGCGCGCGGGCGTCCGTCCCGAACAGATCGAAAACGTAACAATGGGAACCGTGCTCCAGGGCGGCCTCGGCCAGGCCCCGGCGCGGCAGGCTGCAATTGCAGCGGGCGTTCCGGTCAGCGCCGGCGCCGTCACCGTCAACAAGGTCTGCAGTTCCGGGCTGAAGGCTGTCATGTCGACGGCGAACGATATCCGCTGCGGTGAATACGAGGTCGGCGTCGCCGGAGGCATGGAGTCGATGACGAACGCGCCTTACATGCTCGCGCAGGCGCGTGGCGGCTACCGGATGGGACACGGCAAGATCGTCGACCTGATGATCCATGACGGTCTGTGGGATCCGTACGGCGACAAGCACATGGGCAACTGCGCCGAGACCTGCGTCGCGAAGTACGGCTTCACGCGCGAGGAGCAGGACGCGTTTTCGAAGACGTCGTACGAGCGCGCGCAGTCGGCGGTCAACGAGGGACGCTTCACGGCGGAGATCGTGCCAGCCGTGATCGAAAGCAAGAAGGGTCCGACGACGGTCGAGAAGGACGAGGAGCCGTTTGCCGCCCCGCTCGACAAGATGGGCAAGCTCAAGCCTGCCTTCAAGCCGGACGGGTCGGTCACAGCGGCGAACGCCTCGAAGCTCTCGGACGGTGCGGCGGCGCTCGTGGTGAGCTCTGCAGAGTGGGCCGAGAAGAACGGCATCAAGCCGCTCGCGCGCATCGTCTCGTTCGCGACGATGTCCCAGGAGCCCGAGTGGTTCACGACGGCGCCCGCAGGAGCGATCGCGAAGGCGCTCGCGCAGGCGGGGCTCAAGATCGAGGACATCGATCTCGTCGAGGTGAACGAGGCGTTCGCGGTCGTCGCGATGGCGACCATGAAGGACGCCAACATCCCGCACGAGAAGATCAACGTCAACGGCGGCGCGGTGGCGCTCGGCCATCCGATCGGCTCGAGCGGCGCCCGGATTCTCGTGACGCTCATCTACGCGCTCAAGGCGCGCGGCCTGCGTCGCGGTCTCGTCGCAATCTGCAACGGCGGCGGCGAGGCGACCTGCATGATCGTGGAGCTCGTCTGACCTGATTCGCTCCGCCGTGAAAGGCTGCGCGCCGGAATCGCGCGCGCAGTCTTTCGCGGTCGTTGCGTCGTTCTCCGGCGACAGGAAAACGTTAGGGCGTCCTCGCCCAGGGGGTATTGCGCGTGATCGACAAGGTGGTGGTGAACGCCGACGAGGCGATTCGTGACGTCCGGGACGGCATGACGCTCGTGGTCGGAGGATTCGGGCTTTGCGGCATTCCCGAGAATCTGATCGAAGCGCTCGTCCGCAAGGGAGTGAAGGACCTGACCTGCGTTTCCAACAACGCCGGTGTGGACGACTGGGGGCTCGGTCTCCTTCTGAAGACACGCCAGATCCGCAAGATGGTGTCGTCCTACGTTGGCGAGAACGCGGAGTTCGAGCGGCAGTACCTCTCGGGAGAGCTCGAGGTGGAGTTCGCTCCGCAGGGAACGCTGGCAGAGAGGATGCGCGCCGGCGGAGCCGGAATCCCGGCATTCTTTACGCCCGCGGGCTACGGCACGACCGTCGCCGATGGCAAGGAAACCCGTGATTTCGACGGCCAGATGTACGTGATGGAGCGCGGGATCGTCGGAGACTTCTCGCTCGTTGCGGCATGGAAGGCCGATCGCCTCGGCAATCTCGTCTTCCGGAAGACCGCAAGGAACTTCAACCCGATGGCCGCGACCGCCGGCCGGATCTGCGTTGCCGAGGTCGAAGAGCTGGTGGAGGTGGGAAGCCTCGATCCCGACCAGATCCACACCCCCGGTGTTTTCGTCCATCGCGTCGTCGTTGCGCAGCGTCAGAAGCGCATCGAGCAGCGCACCGTGCGCAAGTAAGGAGAAACGATGCCGCTCAATCGTGAACAGATCGTCAGGCGTGCCGCGCGCGAGCTGCGCGACGGCTACTACGTCAACCTCGGCATCGGAATGCCGACTCTCGTCGCCAACAACATCCCGCCCGGCGTCGAGGTGATCCTTCAGTCGGAAAACGGAATTCTCGGCCTCGGTCCCTTTCCGGCCGAAGCCGAAGTCGACGCCGATCTCATCAACGCTGGCAAGCAGACGGTGACCGTGCTTCCCGGGTCGTCGTTCTTTTCCTCGGCCGACTCGTTCGCGATGATACGCGGCGGCAAGATCGATCTCTCCATCCTCGGCGCGATGCAGGTCTCCGAGACAGGCGACATCGCCAACTGGATGATCCCAGGCCAGATGGTGAAGGGAATGGGGGGCGCGATGGATCTCGTCGCCTCGGCGAAGCGTCTCATCGTCACGATGGAGCACGTCTCGAAAAAGGGAGAGAAGAAGATCCTGAAGAAGTGCAACCTGCCGCTTACGGGCGTCGGCTGTGTGAACCGCATCATCACTGACTACTGCGTGATGGACGTGACGCCTCGAGGGCTTAAGCTGGTGGAGGTTGCGCCGGGAGTCACCGCGGACGAGGTGCAGGCTCTCACCGAGCCGACGCTGATCATCGAAGGGGACGTGCCGACGGTCGCGGTCGACTGACCGCGGGCGCCTTTGGCGGACGTTCAGGCCTTTGCTTCGCTCGGCTCGGGCTTGCGCCACATGTCGAGCAGCAGAAGACCGATGCCGATGCAGATCGCCGAGTCGGCGACGTTGAACGCGGGCCAGTGATATGGCTTGTTCCCGACGACGACGAAGAAGTCGAGGAAGTCGATCACGTAGCCGAGCCGGAACCGGTCGATCAGGTTGCCCACTGCGCCGCCGAGAATCAGATGGAGTCCCGTCTGGAGACGCGTCTCCGTAAGCGGTGATCGGAAGGCGATGAACGCGACCGCGAAGAAGATCGCGATCGCCCCGCCGTTGAGAAGAAATGGAATGATCGAGTGGCCGCTGTTCGCGCCCAGGCCGAACGCGGCCCCGGTGTTGCGGACGTAGACGAGGTGGAAGAAGTTCTCGATCACCGGACGCGAGTCGTACAGGGAGAAGTTCCGGACCACGAGCAGTTTCGTGAACCAGTCGGCGACGATGATCGCGGCGGAAATGGACAGGTAGGCGGCTCTTCGCACGGTGTTGTGGTCAGGCGGGCTGAGGGGCCGCGCTCTTCTCCTCGATCAGTTTGTCGAGCTCGGCCCGAAGGCGGCCCAGGATTTCATCGTAGGTGAACTGCCCGATCGAGGCAGGGCCCTTTTTGAGGTTCACGAAGCTCGGCGCACACCACATGCCGAGGTCGGCGTCGTCGGTTTCTCCCGGCCCGTTCACGCGGCAGCCCATCACCGCGATCGTGATTTTATGTTCCTTCGCGTACTCGGTCATCTCGCGCACGGAAAGTGCGAGGTCGATGAACGCCTCGTTCTCGACGCGCGAGCAGGAAGGGCAACTGATGATGTTGAGACCCTTCTGTTCGAACTTCGGGACGGAGCGAAACCGCCCGTTCGCGATGTCGTCGAGGATCTGACGTCCGACCGTGACTTCGTCGCCTTTGCGCTCGAACGGAAGAGTGAGCGAGACGCGGATCGTGTCGCCGATCCCGCGGCTGAGGAGCTGCTCGAAGGCGATCCTCGTCTTGATGATGCCGTCGGGCGGCATGCCGGCCTCGGTTACTCCGAGGTGCAGCGGGACGTCGGGGCGGGCGTTCGCGAAGCGGATATTGCCTTCGATGACCTTGTTCGGGTCGGAGTCCTTGAGGGAGACTACGTAACGGTCGAAGCCCATGTCGTCGAGCATGCCGCAGTGCTCGAGCGCCGATTCGACCATAGGCGTGATCGAGTCGTCGCTCGCGTACTTGTTCAACTTCTCCGGATCGACTGATCCGCAATTCACCCCGATTCGGATGGCGCAGTCGTGCTCGCGTGCGACGTCGACCAGGAAGCGAACCTTCTCGACGACAGGCTTCGAGCGCTCGAGGTGGTAGAGGTGGCCGGGGTTGTACCGGAGCTTTTGTACGAAGGGCGCGACCTGCGCGGCGAGGCGGTAGTTCTCCTGGAGGTCGATCACCAGATTTGCCTTCGTCTGGGGACGGAGCCAGGCGAGCGCCTCAACGTCCTTCTTCGTGTCGATCGCGATCCGGATGAAGTCGGCGCCGGCTTCCTCCAGGAGTTTTACCTGCCGGAGAGTCGCCTCGAGGTCCTGGGTACGGGTCGCGGTCATCGACTGGACGGCGACCGGATGGCTGGCGCCGAGCGTGATCGACCCGATTTTCACGTCGCGCGTTTTCCGTGGCAGCATCGGAAGGGCTCCTGTGGCCTACGGAAACGGATGGCCCGACAAAAGATTCCGACGCTTCCGCGCAGATTTCGGCTCTGAGGGGGCAAAGCTGGAATACGAGAGGGGGGCATTAGGTTAGCGCGGGTCCTTGCAGCGAGAGGGGCCACCCTCGAAGCAGGCGGCAGGGAAGCAGCTTGAAATATTTGAAGCCGGTGGCGAGTTCAAATTCATTCGCCACCTCGGGAAGTGCCCGGCAAGTTCGCCAGCGGTAGACGCGCTTGCCGGACTCGTTCCGAACCGATTCTTTGAAAACTGAATAGGGGAAGTAGAGAAGAGATTTCTTTGAGGTCAGCCTGGACCTCGAGCTGCGAAGCCGTGGTCTGGGCGACAGAAGTACAGCAGTACGAATAACGCTAGAATCAAACTAGCGCTAGGCATTGAACTCGATTTGTTCCGCAAGGAACACCAGAACAAAACTGGAGAGTTTGATCCTGGCTCAGAATGAACGCTGGCGGCGTGCTTTACACATGCAAGTCGAGCGAGGCCGGGTAGCAATACCCGAGTCGAGCGGCGCACGGGTGAGTAACGCGTGGATCATCTGCCTTTGGGTGGGGGATAACCCGGGGAAACTCGGGCTAATACCGCATAAAACCGCGAGGTCAAAGGGGGCCGCAAGGCTCTCGCCGAAAGAGGAGTCCGCGTCCGATTAGCTAGTTGGCAGGGTAATGGCCTACCAAGGCGACGATCGGTAGCCGGCCTGAGAGGGTGATCGGCCACACTGGAACTGAGACACGGTCCAGACTCCTACGGGAGGCAGCAGTGGGGAATTTTGCGCAATGGGCGAAAGCCTGACGCAGCAACGCCGCGTGGAGGATGAAGGTCTTCGGATTGTAAACTCCTGTCAGTGGGGAAAAAGGGGAACGGGCTCATACCCCGTTTCATTGATTGTACCCGCAGAGGAAGCCCCGGCTAACTCTGTGCCAGCAGCCGCGGTAATACAGAGGGGGCAAGCGTTATTCGGAATTATTGGGCGTAAAGGGCGCGTAGGCGGCCCTTCAAGTGGTAGGTGAAATCCCTCGGCTCAACCGAGGAGCTGCCCGCCAAACTGAAGAGCTTGAGTCCGGGAGAGGTGAGTGGAATTCCCAGTGTAGCGGTGAAATGCGTAGATATTGGGAGGAACACCAGTGGCGAAGGCGGCTCACTGGACCGGAACTGACGCTGAGGCGCGAAAGCGTGGGGAGCAAACGGGATTAGATACCCCGGTAGTCCACGCTGTAAACGATGAGTGCTTGGTGTAGCGGGTATCGACCCCTGCTGTGCCGAAGCTAACGCATTAAGCACTCCGCCTGGGGAGTACGGTCGCAAGGCTGAAACTCAAAGGAATTGACGGGGGCCCGCACAAGCGGTGGAGCATGTGGTTTAATTCGAAGCAACGCGAAGAACCTTACCTGGGTTTGAACTGCAGTGGAAGACGCCAGAGATGGCGTCGCCCCTTCGGGGGCCGCTGTGGAGGTGCTGCATGGCTGTCGTCAGCTCGTGTCGTGAGATGTTGGGTTAAGTCCCGCAACGAGCGCAACCCTTGCTCATAGTTGCCAGCGGTTCGGCCGGGCACTCTATGGGGACTGCCGGTGACAAACCGGAGGAAGGTGGGGATGACGTCAAGTCCTCATGGCCTTTATGTCCAGGGCTACACACGTGCTACAATGGACGGTACAAAGAGTTGCGATCCCGCGAGGGGGAGCCAATCTCAAAAAGCCGTTCTCAGTTCGGATTACAGTCTGCAACTCGACTGTATGAAGCTGGAATCGCTAGTAATCGCGGATCAGCATGCCGCGGTGAATACGTTCCCGGGCCTTGTACACACCGCCCGTCACATCACGAAAGTCGGTTGCACTAGAAGTCGGTGGGCTAACCCGCAAGGGAGGCAGCCGCCTAAAGTGTGATCGGTAATTGGGGTGAAGTCGTAACAAGGTAGCTGTAGGAGAACCTGTGGCTGGATCACCTCCTTTCTAAGGAGTCCTATCCGCCTCGGATCAAAACGAGGTTGCGAGAGACATCCTAGGTCGAACAAAGAAATCCCTCTACTCTCCCCCTGTTCAGTTTCCAGGGAACCGGTCCTACCGGTCTCTCCGGCTCCGACGCCTCAGTCGAAGCCGTGTTCAATTCAAAATCAATTCGAAGCGGAAGAGCGATTTTCGATCGCATCCTCGCCTGTATGGGCGGTTGCGCGGGTGGCTCTTAGCAGCGGGTCAGCGCTCCTGATGACGGGGCTGTAGCTCAGTTGGGAGAGCGCCTGATTTGCACTCAGGAGGTCATCGGTTCGATCCCGTTCAGCTCCACCAGGGAGCCGGTCCGTCGCTCCGCTTCGAGGTTTCGCGCAGATGAGCCGTGCTCGGGATAGTCAAATACCGTGGGCACGGTTGATCTTCGCGATCTGATGGATCATTGACAAGGGAAGAGTAAAGGAAGCCAGGAAGAGAAGTGGGATGTGGGTTTTGGGCCGTAAGGGCCTGAGACAACACAGATCGCATGAGTT
>JBAZBK010000010.1:0-183115 GCA_041671505.1 Thermoanaerobaculia bacterium
TGGCCGCACTGAAAGAACGATACGGCTGTTCCCAACGGAGGAGGAATGGGCTCAACAACTTCGTTGACGTCTGACATTCTCAGGATGGCCCCCGGCGCCCTAACGCGCGCTGCTCAGCGGTGCCAACGCGCCAGGAGAAATGGTACACGACTTCAATACTTTGCGTTGCGCGTTGGCATCCGCTGTAGCAGCAAAGTTAGATGGCGCCGCACCGACGTGAGATCGATGGAGTCGCTTCTTGCGCGGTTTCTCGTTTGTTGACCGTACCCACGATCGAAGCCCGCGGGATTCTCGCAGCGGGCGCCGCGATGTTCGAAGACCGGACGAATCCGCCGACGAGCGAACGCCCCAACAACGCCGTTCGAACGTGGAGCCCGCGCCCGCTCGCACGCATGAACGTCACTCGTTTACGAAGTGAACGGCGTCTGCGTCCATCTAACGGCCGTCGCTCAGCGGCAGCGGCGCGCACGAGCTATCGTAACACGTTGCAACGCATGGTGTTGCGCGACGCTGCCCGCTGCAGCAACTTAGTTAGGCGGCGCACCGGCAGGGACAAGCACGGAAACCTCTCTCACACGCCGGTTACTGGACTGAAAATGATCAACTTTCACGAAATGCAGCGTAACGGGATGCCCACGCGCTGCCTGGAGATGCCCCAGAAAGCTTGATCTGATTCCGTGGACGTAGCCGACGGGGACGTCGCCGGGTCTGACGCCCGCCCGAGCGAACGTACCGCCGGGCGCAACCGATACGATTGCAAACGTATCAAAGACCGTCTCGCCCCATGGAACTGGAAGCGTGCCGCCGGTGAATCCAAGATCCGCCTCAAGCGTTGGCTGCACAAACCGGACGAGGTACCACTCATAGATTGCGTTTTGAAAGACGAGGAACAAGAGCAGCGGGAACACGACAAGCAGAAAGGTGGCGATGTACCACCACGTACCGGCGGTCAGGGAGCGATAAGAGATCTTGCTCGATACTTGCATCTAGCCGCCTAACTTGTTGCTACTGTACTTCGACGGAGTGCAAATGTAGACATTTCTGGCTGCCGGTAGGTATCCATGTCTACCGGCGCCTATCCAGGCTCGGAGTCGGTCCCGGCGCCGACTCGGTCCGCGACATCCATTCTAGCTGCCTCGCGCCGATTCGCGCCCTGGCCTGTCGCCCGGTTCGCCACGTCCCCACCGATCCCTCGGTTCAGCGCGACTCCCGACGATTCCACTACCCGAGGAGCCGGCTCCCGTTCCGCCCCGCTTCGGGGAGGGCTGGCGCTGCCTTCGTACCCCGAAACGGCGGCTACGCGGCCGCCGCGCGCCTTGCGCTCTACGCGCCGAACCGCAGCTTCCAGTCGCACCAGACGCCCGCGAGGCGCGTTGCACGGTCGGCGGATCGGAAGGTGGGGATTCCGTGCGCGTCGAGGGCATTCGCCATCGGGTCGTACATCCTCCCCGAGTCGACCACTGCGACCCACGGCTTCGTCGTCGCCTTCCAGAGAGCGCCTAACCGCGACACCACTGACGCTTCGGTCGCCAGGTCCTCGCGGTAACGATCGCTCTTCGGCAGCGTCTGCAACGCCCCGGTGAGCGGAACGCATCCGACGATACCGAGGTCGACGTCCCCGTCGGCGAGGAGCGCCTCGACGACCGCGCAGAACTCGCGGTCACCCATCATCGGATTGACGTCGAGCGGGTTGTGCACCGAGACGATCCGCTCGAGCCGGCTCTCGCGGATCACGTTGCCGATCGTCTCCATCGTCGCGGCGCCGAGCTTCGCGAAACGCATGGAGCCGACGTTGTCGGCGAAGGCGACGCTCTCGAATCCGGCGTTGGAGATCGCGCCCAGCCGCGGGCCCGACGGCGCGCGGCCGTGGAGCATGGTGAAGAGCCGGACGAGATCCTCGAAGTCCTCGAGCGTTTCGGCGACGACGACACCGGCTCCCGAGGCGAGCTCGCGCGTGACGACCGCGTCGGCGGCGATCGACGCCGTGTGCGACGCCGAGGCTTTCGCCCCTTCCACGGTCCTTCCGGCGCGATAGAGGATCACGGCCCGCCCCTCGCGTGTCATGCGCGCGGCCGATTCGAGCCAGTCGCGACCGTCGAGCGGGCGGAAGCCCTCGACGTAGAACGCGGCGATCTTCACCTCCGGATCGCTCTCGAGCCAGCGCATGTAGTCGCCGACGGTGAGGTCGATCTGGTTGCCGATGGAGACGACGTAGCGCGGCTCGATCGTGTCGAGGCAGTTCGCCTTCGCCACCGCGAAGGCGCCGCTCTGCGAGACGAAGGCGACTGGCGAGACGGGACGCCCGCCGTGCGGCACCTTGTACTCAGGAAGGAACATCGTGTCGACCTTCCCCGGCGCCGAGCGGACCCCCAGGCAGTTGCCGCCGTTGAGCACCGGCCCGCGCCACGCCTCCTGGCGGGAGAGGGCGACGGCGTCGCGGATCTGCTGCTCGAGGTTCTCCGACCCGGCCAGCTCGCCTAACCCGCCCGGGATGACGATGACGCTCTCGGCGCGCTTCGACTCGATCGCCTGCTCGATCATCTCCGGCGCCTGCTGCGCCGAGACCGCGAGCACGAGCAGATCAACCGGCTCGGGCAGCTCGGCGATCGACGGAACGCACCTGCATCCTTCGATCTCGTCGCTCCCCGGCTTGACGATGTAGATCTTCGCGCGGTCGAAGCCCTCGCGGATCAGGTTGTTGACGATGACGTGCCCCGCGTTCAGCGACGACGACACGCCGACGACGGCGATCGACGACGGCCGGAGCAGCTGGCCGATCTTCCTGATCGGCCGCTCGGCGGGCGCGTCCTGCGTCTTCGTCGTAAGGCGCACGAGCGCGTCGAGCGCGACGGGGCCGTGCGGCCCGATCACCATCGGGTTGATCTCGAACTCGCCGAGCGGCTCGGGGACCCACTCCGAGGCGAACTGCATGCAGTTCTCGAGCAGCGCGCGCAGCTCGGTCAGCGGGTACCGGATCTTCATCCGCCGGACGCCACCCGTGACGAGCGGCGTGATCGCCTTGCCGAGCAGCACCTGCTCGATCCGCTCGGGCGGTGTGAGGCGCGGCGAGAGGATGGCGATCTCCCGCCCTTCCTTTAACGCGCCGGCGAAGAACTCGGTCGCGACGCCGCCTAACCCAAACGTCACCACGGGTCCGAAGTCGGGGGTCCAGCGCATGCCGACGAGCATCTCGCCGCCGGGCGAGCCGTCGTACTTCACCATCTCGCAGAGGAGAAAACCGGGCTCGTGGCCGGCGAACATGGCGCGCATCCGCTCGAGCACGGCCGCGATCGCCTCTCGCGTCTTCTCGACGAACACGACGCCGCCGACGTCGCTCTTGTGGAGAATGTCGGCCGCCACGACTTTCACGACGACCCGCTCGCCGGGAAACGCGCACGCCTTCGCGATCGCCCACGCGTCGTCCGCGGGGTCGGAGACGTAGACATGCTCCGGCACGCCGATGCCGAGCAGCCGAACGATCTCCAGCGCCTCGGGCTCGAGGAGAACATCGCGTCCTGCCGCGCGCGCGCGCGCTGCGATCTCCGCCACGGCGGCGTGCGCGGTAGCCGTCGTCATGCTTCGATCCCCGCCAGCTCCCCGACCTTCACCTGCTCGCGGCCGAGGGCGAACGCCTTGAGGTTCACCTCGACGAGCTTCTCGCTCTTCGCGCGGAACGTCTCCTCGACGAAGGCCAGGATGTGCTCGGTGCCGATCGGAAGATAGTGCGAGGCGGCGCCGACCATGATCACGTTGGCGGCTTTCGCGTTACCGGCTTCGCGCGCGAGCTTCGTGGCGTCGATGAGAATCGACCCGGGGATGCTCTTCACCTCGGCGAGGATCGTTTCGATCTCCGGATATCCGTCGAAATTCTTCACCGGCTCGATCGAGGTGACGATCGTTCCGTTCGGCGCGAGGTACTCGAGATATCGGAGGCTCTCGAGCGGCTCCATGCTGATGACGAGGTCGGCCCTGCCGAGCCCGACGGTCGCACTGTGAATCGGCTCGTCGCTGATGCGCAGGTGCGCGACGACCGCGCCTCCGCGCTGTGACATGCCGTGCACTTCGCTCTGGACTGCGTGAAGGCCGGCGTGCAGCGCGCTTGCGGCGATGATCGCCGAAATCGAGAGGACGCCCTGCCCTCCCACTCCCGCGGCAATGATGTCGCACTTCATATCGTCATCTCCTCACTTCTTGTTCCTGCGCGCCGCTTCGACACACACGCGGTGCGCGATCACGACGGAGAGTCCCGGGTGGGCGATCTCGCGGCGGAAGAGGTCAGCCAGTTCGGCGACTTTCCGCGGGTGTACTTCGAACTTGTGGCAATGTTCCGGCGCGACACCGAGGCCGAGGATCAACTCGTGTATCCGCTCGGAGGGGAGCAGCGTCGGCTGCGTGCCGGTCATCGCAGTGGTCTGGTTGTCGAGGATCAGCAGCACCATGTTCGCGTCGGCGGCGACGGCGTCCATGAGCGGCGTGACTCCCGAATGCAGGAACGTCGAATCTCCGATGATCGCGATCGAGGGATGGACGCCCGCATCGGCGGCCCCCTTGGCCATGCCGATCGAGGCGCCCATGCAGACGCACGAGTCGCCGACGTTGTGAGGCGGAAGTATGCCGAGGGTGTAGCAGCCGATGTCGGACATGACGATCGGATTCTCCGCGCCGTCGAGCGCGATGCGGAGCGCGTCGTACGCGTCGGTGTGCGGGCAGCCCTCGCAGAGACGCGGCGGACGGCCCGGGAGTTCCAGCGAGGAGAGCTTCACTCCCTCGCTGACGGGGATTCCGAGCGCGCGCCGGACGAGGTCCTGCGTCATCTCGCCATCCTCGGGGATCGTGCCGTCCATCCTGCCGTGGATCGTGATCGCAGAGGGGATGATGCCGCGCAGCATCCGCTCGATGTGCGGGTAGCCCTCTTCGATCACGATGATCTCGGCGCAGTGCGCGGCGAGCTCCCGGATCTTGTCCATCGGCATCGGGTAGGCACCGATGTGGAGGTGTGACGGCGAGAGACCGATCTCGCTCGTGATCTCGAGGAAGTAGTGCTTTGCGATGCCGGTCGTGATGATGCCGACCTCGCGGAACTCCTGGTTGAGGGTGAGCGTGTTGTACTTGCTCTCCTCGGCCCAGCGCTTCAGCTCGGGGGCGTCGAGCAGCCGTCGCTTCCAGAGCTTCTTCGCGTGGGAAGGAAGGAGAACCCAGTCGTCGCGGTCAGGTGAGACGGGCGCGTCGTTCTGCTGCTGCGCGGGGCACAGCGTCACACCGGAGCGCTGGTGCGCGAGGCGCGTGACGAGCCGGACCATGACCGGGATGCGGAACGCCTCGGAGATGTCGTAGGCGTCGCGCACCATGTCGTAGGCTTCCTGTGGGTCGGCCGGCTCGAGGCAGGGAATGCGCGCGAAGTCGGCGTAGTAGCGCGAGTCCTGCTCGTTCTGCGAGCTGTGCATGCCGGGGTCGTCGGCGACGGCGAC
This sequence comes from Thermoanaerobaculia bacterium, assembly GCA_041671505.1. Lineage (GTDB taxonomy): Bacteria > Acidobacteriota > Thermoanaerobaculia > Gp7-AA8 > Gp7-AA8 > JACPDH01. Next base: position 5,469 of record JBAZBK010000010.1, read on the forward strand.
GACGAGGCCGCCGATCGGCTGGACGACGGCCGAGTTCATGAACGGGTCGGCAGCGACGTTGAGGCCGACGTGCTTCATCGACACGAGAGCGCGCTTGCCGGCCATCGACAGGCCGAGCGCCGCCTCGTACGCCGTCTTCTCGTTCGCGCACCAGAAGGCTTTCGGGCCGCCGGCCGGCGACTTCGCGAGCGCGTCGAGGCACTCGAGAATTTCTGTGGAAGGGGTTCCGGGGTAGGCGTATGCCGCCGTGATTCCCGCGTGCGCCGCGCCGAGAGCGACAGCCTCGTCGCCCATCAGCATCCGCGTCGCGGAGTCCGTCATCGTCGCGTTTTCCGTCATCGTCTCCATCTCCGGCGGGGAGCGTCTGATCGCCCCTCCTCAGTAGTGGATATAGATGACGCCGTCGCATCGACTCGTGATTTGGGATTCGGGGAGACGTGGCGACCGTCACAGATGGAGAGGTGAGACGACCGAATGGGCAGGAAGGGGAATTTCGGGGGGGGGCAGCGAGCGGACAAATGGGGCCGAGTAAGATCGGCGCCGCGCGCGTCAGCGCGCCCGGCCGCGCCAGCGGCCGACAGAGGCGTAGCCGGGTCCGTAAGGGCGTGTTGCCCAACTCCACGTCACACCGCACGCCGAAGGCGTGCAAGAAGGTAGCCCCGGGTCGCTCCGCGAAGCGGGGCGACCCGGGGTGAGCGGACAAGAATCTTCCCGCACCCCGGCAGGGGTGCCAGAGGACATGGACTGGGCGGATCGCTGGCACCCCGCCGGGGTGCGCGCATTCCGTTCCGCCAGATCCGGGGGTCGCTCCGCTTCGCGGACGACCCCCGGCTACCATCTGACATCCCTCCGGGATGTCGGTCCCAGCCTGCCTCACCCGATCGCGGCTTCGAAATTCGCTCCCCACTGCCCGTCGTGGATGATGCGCGCCCGCGTCGCGGCGCGGAGTCGCATCAACGGCGCCAGGCGACGGGCTGCGAGGCGGTATGGCGAGGCAGGCGCAGCGAGCTCAGCGTCGGAGAGCTGGAGCGGCCGCCGGCGGAAGTGGAGCTCCTGCAGGTCGCGATTGATCGCCTCGACGTCGCCCTCGAAGACGTAGGTCGCGGCGCTCGGGCCGGAGAGGATCTCGAGTACGACGAGCGCTCCGACGGGAGCGAGGAGGAAGGCGGCGACGTTTTCGGGGAGCGGCTCGCGCGCCGCGAGCGATTCGCTGTCGGTGTCGAGGAGCTTCACGAGACCGAGGCGTGGTTCCTTCGCGCGAGCGAGGATCGCGGAGGCGCAATCGTTCCGCTCCGGCGACGACCAGCGCGCGATGAAATCGCGAAAGCCGGCGACCTCCCTTTCGGCGATGCCCGCCCCGTCGGTGAACGGAGAGGACGACGGCGCGCCAAGCGCGTTCCGACTCTCCCCCGCTGCGCGGCGAAGCTCGATCGCAAATTTCTCCGTGTCGCGGGCGAGCTGCCCGAAGCGGAAGCGCATGCCGCGCGCCTCCACGTCGACGGTCCAGTCGAGCTCGTCGTGGTCGATCGCGCGGATCGCGCCGAGTGGCAGCTGCCACGGGTCGCCGAGCTCGGGCGCGACGGCGAGATGCGTCGGATAGAGCAGCAGATCGGCCGCGGCGAATTCAGGCGCGACGACGGCACCGCGGAAGCGGAGCGGCGCGTCGATGCCGTGCGCGAGCATCCCTTCGACGCGCTTCGTCTGCCGTGCTTCTTTGAGTGCGGCGGTGAAGGTGTCCCACCGCCTGCCTAACATCTCGAGACGGATGCGCCCCGAGGGCCAGACGCCGATCTCGATCGCGCGGTCGAGCGTGAGGAGCTCGTCGGCGTCGAGATGCTCGATCGATCGCGGCCCGAACGAGAGTCCGTCGTCGATGACGCGCATCTCGCCTTCACCGGTCGCGACGATCGTGCCGTCGGGGCTGGCGAGGGACCACGATCCGGTGGCGCGGCGTGTCTCGGAGTCTGTCATTGTTCCTCAGCACATCTCAGTGGCTCTTTCGAGCATGTCATTCCGAGCGCAGCGAGGAATCTGCAAACGTACACCCGATGGCTTCCTCGACAGCAATCCCGTCCACGTGGCATGACGTATCACCGCGGAAGCGATCAGTCGAATCGTTCAGCAGATTCCTCGCTGCGCTCGGAATGACACTGCGCCGCTTCGCGGGATATTGCTGTGGATAACGCGGAGGCCGGAGGCCTCCGCCACTATGGCGCCTCCGCCGCTACGCGTATTTCTGCCCGCATTCGGGGCAGAACTTCGGATTCCCTTCGGCGTCCGCTCCACACTTGTTGCAGTGCTTCTTCGCGGAGACGCTCGTGCCGCACTCGGGGCAGAACTTGCCTCCCTGCGTCTTCGCGCCGCACGACGGACAGACGGCGCCCGTCACCGTGGCGACGTCGCGCTGCTTCATCCAGTCGACGTCGCGCGCCTTCTGCTGCACCTGCTCGCGCGCCGCCTCCGCCTGTGCCGACGCCATCTCCTCGTCGAGATCGGGGGCGCACCACTCGCAGAGCTGCATCTTTTTGTTCCAGCAGATCGGCTCGCAGACCCACTTGCCGCAGCGGGTGCACTGCTTGAACTGCTTCGAGATCTCGTCGCCCGCTTCCTTCAGCGCCGCGTCGTGCCCGGCACCTCCGATCGCGCGCTGCACCTCGTAGGTGCTCGACGCCGCGTTCCCGAATATCCCGCCGAAGAGACTGCCGGCGACGCGCACGGCGGAGGCCGCCATCCCGATCGCTGACGCCTTGAAGGTCGACATGTAACCGTTGCCGCACTTCTCGCAGAAGAACTTGAACTGGTAGCCGCGGTCGGTGGAAAGATCTTCGTAATTGCCGGTGAACCAGATGGACGCCATGGGTCTCTCCTTGAAGCGAGTTCGAGGAGATATTCTAAGTTCGGATCGCGGATTTGGGATTTCGGATTTCGGGATCAGCTCACTCGTAGGTGAACTTCGCGACGGTGGAGCGCTCGCCCGTCGCCGTGATCTCGAGCCACGGACCCTTGCCGCCGCCAGTCTGGACCGCCCGCATCGAGGTGCTGCCTTCGAGCGATTCCTCGAGCTTGCCGAGGCTCGTGTCGATCGGGAACGCGGCCGAATATCGCACGCTGAGCTTCCCTTCCTTCATCTTGAACCCGGGCGGCAGTTGCATCTCGAGCGAGCCCATCTCGAGCGTCGACGAGAGCTGGAGACAGTCGACTCCATCGATACGACTGACGCTCACGAGCTTCGTCTCTCCGGTCACGGCGTCAGCGCTCGCGTCGATCCCCGAATCGTGGAACGACTTCGCGGCGAAGGCAGCGTTCACCGGCCAGCTGTCGCCGACTTTCTTCTTCTCGGACGTGCCGAGCACGTCGTCGTTCGTTTCGTCGGTGGAACCGACGGCGTGCACGAGCGACAGAGCCTTGCCGATGTTCTCGGTCACCGCCACACCACCCACGCTGAAGCGTTTCGCGCCCCCGTCGGCCTCGGCGATCAGTTCCGTCCCCGGAGGGAAGGGATCCAACTGCTCGTTTCCCTTCGCGATCGTCAGCCTGGTGAGCTTGAGCTTCACCTTCGCGGGTCTCGCATTCTCGTCGACCGCGAGTACCGTCGCGGACGCCTCGAGCGCCACGCGCGTTTCGGTCGTCTTGTTTTCGAGAACCGTCTTGCCGTTCGTAATGATGACGTGCTCGACATTGTGCCCCGTCGACACGATGCCGTAGGTCGCACCCACGGTCGTCGGCCGGTCGAGAACGATCTGGTAGGAGGTGTCGTCGGCCGCAACCGCGACGACGCACAGCAGCATCGTCGCGACCATCGCTGCACGAGCAATCGACAGACTCATTCCTGGCTCCCCTCCCGGCAACAGCCGTCCGGGTCCGGACAATGGGAGCGAACACCGACAGGAGGCCGGGACCGCGATCCGCATCGTCGAGCTGCGTGAGGCGCCCATCTTCGCACGAATCGCGATGCGGCCACCGTCCATGCAGCAACTGCTTTGACTTAGATGCGGAAAGGCTGAAGTTAGAAGTTAGAACGTTGAATTGAGAACCCGGAAACAAAGCCGCTCCGGTCTTTCTGGATTCAAAACTCAACGTTCTAACTTCCAACTTCAGCTTCTCCTCCGTGAAGCCAGGACCATAGCGTCCATGCACGGAGGCGTTCCGCAACCACTCCGATTCGAGCCCTTCAAGAAAAAACGGGCCCCGGTATGTGGGGCCCGTCGGCGGATCACTTGTGCGGCAGCGTCTTAGCGCGTGATCTCCATCGTCGCCTTTCCCGAGGCAAGCTCGGTGCGGTTGGCGTTGACGGCGTGGATCGTATAGTCGACGGTGGTACCGACCGACTTCGCGCTCACGAGGTCGGACATCTGGCGGTGAGGCCGCGCGCTTCCCGGCTTCGTCGACTTGTACTGCGGCTTGCCGAACGGGCTCGGCTTGCCGATCTCGACGACGACGTGGTCGACCATGACGTCGACCCCTCCGAAATAGCGGAAGTCCCACTCGACCGCGGCGCCCGGAGTGAGCGTCACCGTCTGGGGATAGCAGTGGACGTAGATCCGGCCGGCATTCTGTTCGACGTGAACGAGAATCGGCACGGTCTTGATCGGCTTCGGCGGAGCGAGATCCTCTTCGCGGATCAGGCGGTCCGACGACGCGGGAGCCGCGGCGACGGTGAACGCCGACTTCGCGCGCGGAGGAGCCGGGAGGAATGACGACGGTCGCGATCCCTCCTGCGAAATCCACGTGGCAAGCGGTGCGCTCGTCGGGGTCACCCGCGGGCCGCGCCTGGTGCGGCGGACCTTCGGTGCTTTCGGGGAAGCGAGACGCGGTGCCGCAGCAGCTTTCACCGCGGGAGCAGGCGCCGTCTTGACGGCGGGCTGCACGGCCTTCACAGGCTTCGCCGTGGCTTTCTGCGCCTTCGCGACCGGGGGCGCTGGCTTCGAGACGGGGGCAAGCTTCTTCAGAACCTTCTTCGGAGCTGAAGCCGCAACCTTTTTCGGAGCCGGAGCAACTTTCTTCCGGACCGGAACCGCCTTTTTCGGAGCGGCAGACGCCTTCTTGACCGGCTTCGCGGCCTTCGTCACCTTCTTCGGCGCAGGCTTCGCAGACTTCGGCGCAGCCTTCGGAGGCTTCACGAGCTTCTTCGGCGCGACGGCCTTCTTCGGTGACGGCTTCGCAGCGGCCTTCTTCGCAGCCGGCTTTAACTTCTTGACTACCTTGGACTTGTTCGCCACCTTACCACCGGAGGTCGCCTTCCGAGCCGTGGTCGTGGACGCTTTGCTCTTCGCCCGCGCCATTTTCACCCCTCAAATTTCAGTTAAGCCTTTGATTCCGTGCTTCTTGGGCTGGCGCACTATACCAACCGGAACCAGAATCCGCCACTATTTTCGGGGAAATCCTGCGATTTTCCTCCCGGGCCCGCGGATTTGAGCGGGCCGGGTCCAGGTGGCGCAGACACTCCTGTCTGCGCGCGACGCATCGCGCCGCTTAACTCATGCAGCGTCGAGGATCGGGCAGGGGCACGAATGCGTTGTCCCCGCATCCGGTCGCCTTCGGCGACGCGCAGGCAGGAGTGCCTGCGCCACACGGTCCCGCCCGGCTCAGCCGATCTCTTCGCTCAGAATCGTCGTGAGCCGCTCCGCCGCGACGCGGATCAACTCGGCATCGGGCCCTTCGATCATGACTCTCACGAGGTTCTCCGTCCCGGAGTAGCGGACGAGGATGCGGCCCTCGCCGGCGAGACGCGACTCCTCTTCGGCGAGCGCCTCCCGGTATCGCGGGAGCGAGTCGAGCGGCGGGCGCGCGCCGACCCTGCGGTTGACGAGAATCTGCGGCATCGGCGCGAAGGTCTCGATCTGCGAGAACGGCCGATTCTCGCGCGCGAGGATCGCACCGACGAGGAGCGCGGTGTGAATGCCGTCGCCCGTCGTGTGGCACGCGAGGTCGATCACATGGCCCGACTGCTCGCCCCCGATCGACGCGCCGCGCTCGAGCATCTTCTCGAGCACGTACTTGTCGCCCACGTTCGCCCTCACGAGCTCGATCCCCTCGGCGGCGAGACGCTTCTCGAAGCCGATGTTCGACATCACCGTCGCGACGAGCACGCCGGAGCCGGGTGCCCCTGCCGCCTTACGGCGCGTCGCGATGAGGTAGAGCACCTCGTCGCCGTTGCGGATCGTGCCGCGATCGTCGGCGAAGATGACGCGATCGGCGTCGCCGTCGAACGAGACGCCGAAGTCGGCCTTCTCCGCGACGACGCGCGCGGCCATCGCCTCCGGGTGGAGCGCGCCGCAGTTGTGGTTGATGTTCCTGCCGTCGGGCGCGATGAACATCGGCACCACGTCGGCGCCCGCGCGTCGGAAGAGCTCGATGCCGATCTCGAACGCGGCGCCGTTGCCGGCGTCGACGACGACCTTCTTGCTCGCGAGCTCGTTCGCCGCCACGCCCTTTCCGAGGAAAGCCTCGTAACTGGCGACGAGCGCAGGATCGTTCTCGAGAGGTGACGCGGGAGCGAGCGTCTCCCCCTCATTCCTGATTGCAAGCATCTCCTCTTCGATCTTCAGCTCGATCTCGTCGGAGAGCTTCATGCCGTCGTGGCCGAAGAGCTTCACGCCGTTGTCGTGCCACGGGTTGTGCGACGCGGAGATCGAAACGGCGGCGCCGGCATCGGACGTGCGGCAGAGGTACGCCACGCCCGGCGTCGGGATGACGCCAGCGAAGCGTGCGGTGCCGCCGCCGCGGACGATGCCTTCGCGCAGCGCGAGGGCGATCTCCGGGCCCGACTCGCGGGTGTCCATTCCGAGGATGACGACGGGCGGAATCCCCGCGGCGCGAAGCCTGTGCGCGGTCGACTCGCCGAGGGCGAGCATCGACGCGACGTCGAGCGGGTACTCGTGCGCCCTGCCCCGGATTCCGTCGGTGCCGAAGAGTTTCCTCAACTGGATCCGCCTTTCGACGACTTCGCCTTCGATTTCGTTCTTGGCTTCACGGGAGCCGGCTCCGGCTCCGCCGGCCTGGGGACGATCTCGACGCTGACGACCGCGCTCTGCGGCTCGAGAACGCGAACGGAGGGAACTCCCGAGACGAGGCCGACGCTCTGGCGGAACGACTGGCCACGGCCGCTGAGCACGATCCGGTCGGTGAACACTCCGTCGATCTCACGAATTGCGGAGGCGGGGCCGGTGACGAGCGCGGTGGGCGGCTCGACGATGACCGAATCGGGCGCGTAGATCAGTCCTTCAGGGAGGTCTCCGACGAAGAAGGGGCGGATCGCGACGTTCTTGTTCCTCCGCGCCTCGATGTGGAACGACACCGAGGCCGGCTCGAGCGACAGCACCTCGACGTTAGGCGGCACGTTGAGCGCCTGGGGGCGGATGAGCGCGCGGAGCGTTCCGGGCTTCGCGTCGCGCATGTCGAGCGCGATCTCGAGGTTCTGCGACGAGAGCGAGCGAAGCGCATTGAGGGGGCCGCGCAGGCGGACGCCGATCGTGTCCTGCACCGGCTCCATCACGATCACGTCGCGAGGAACGCCGACGAGCGCGAGCGGCACCGAGTACGAGCGCTCGAACGTCTGCGCGCGCCTCTCGGAGGTGACGCCGAACCAGATCGCGAGTGCAGCGAGAATCGCGACGATCCGCAGGCCGGTTCCCCGGAACAGCCGTTCGAGACTCACGCGCCGCTCCTTCCCGCGAGGCCGAGCTCGGCCCGCAGCAGCTCCTCGAGCGACTCGGGCGTCAGGTTGGCGTGGAGCTTCCCTCCCGCCGCGATGCTGATCGACTTGTTTTCCTCGGAGACGATCACGACGAGAGCATCGGTCTGCTCGGCAAGCCCGAGCCCCGCGCGGTGGCGCGTCCCCATGTCGCCGGAGATCTGCTCGCCCGACCCGAGTGGCAGGACGACGCTCGCCGCGATCATCCGGTCGCCGCGCACGATCACCGCGCCGTCGTGCATCGGCGCCGACGGGGCGAAGATGCTGACCAGAAGCTCGGACGAGAGTTGCGCATCGAGCGGGCGGCCGCTCTCGGCCCACTCGCGCAGCCCTTCGGCGCGCTCGATGACGATCAGCGCGCCCCAGTTGCGCGACGAGAGCTCCCGAGCCGCCGCGACGATCGTCGCGGCGCGCGAGTCGCTCTCCGGCTGCGCCATGAAGCGAAGCATCCGGATCCTGCCGAGCGCCGCGAGCGCCAGGCGGATCTCCTGCTGGAAGAGAACGATCACCGCGAACGGCAGGTAGAAGAGGACGGCAGCGAAGACCCGCTCGGTGGCGGTCAGCCCCAGCGTGCGCGCGAGGTAGTAGGCGCCGGCGAGAAGCACGATGCCGACCGACATCTGCATCGCCTTCGTGCCGCGAATCACGTAGAGAGCGGCGTAGAGGAGCGACGCCACGATCGCGATGTCGACCGCGTCGAGCCAGCTGAACTGCAGCGCGACGAAACTGTCGTACAGGTTCATCGCGCCGCTCTCCCGATCGCGCGCCAGACCTTCAGAAAGTCGACCGTCTCTCTCACGTCGTGCACCCTGACCACTGCTGCACCGGCGGTCGCGGCGGCCGCGACCGCGGCCAGCGATCCCGCCATCCGCTCCGGCCCGGCGCTGCGACCCGTCACGTGCCCGACGAACGCCTTTCGCGACGCGCCGATCACGACGGGAGCGAGAGCGCGAAGCTCTCCTGCCCGCGCCAGGATCTCCAGATTGTGGTCGAACGTCTTGCCGAAGCCAATACCGGGATCGATGAGGATCGCGTCAGCGCGGATCCCGCTGGCGATCGCATGCTTGCAGCGCGCGGCGAGCTCGGCGCGGACTTCGAGGACGACGTCGTCGAAGTCGATCGTCTGCTGCATCGTCTTCGGCTCGCCGCGCATGTGCATCAGGATCACCGCGGCGCCGCTCGTCGCGACGACCTCCGTCATTCGCGGGTCGAAGTTGAGCGCGGTGACGTCGTTCACGATCCCCGCGCCGGCGCCGATCGCAGCCTCGGCGACGGCAGCTTTCATCGTGTCGACCGAGATCACGACGCCGGAGCGACGGCGGATGCCTTCGATCACCGGCACGACGCGCGCGATCTCTTCGTCCTCGCTCACCCCTTCGGAGCCGGGCCGCGTCGACTCGCCGCCGACGTCGACGATCGCGGCGCCGTCGTCCGCCATGCGAAGCGCGCTTTCGATCGCGTCGCTGGCGCGAAGGTGAACGCCGCCGTCCGAAAAGGAGTCGGGCGTGACGTTGACGATTCCCATCACGAGCGGCCGCTCGTGAAGCTCGAGGCGCGCACCTCCGCGGAGTGCGATGCTCGTCATGCCGCGGCCCCGTCGCGGTGCAGCACTACTTGTCCTGCTCCCTGTGGATGCGCGCGCCGAGTGCGTTGAGGCGCTCGTCGATCCGCTCGTAGCCGCGGTCGATCTGCTGGATGTTCTGGATGACGCTCTCCCCCTTCGCGCAGAGCGCGGCGATGAGGAGCGCCATGCCGGCGCGGATGTCGGGGCTCGAGATCTTCGAACCGTAGAGCGGGCTGCCGCCGACGACGATCGCGCGGTGCGGGTCGCAGAGGATGATGCGCGCGCCCATGTCGATCAGCTTGTCGGTGAAGAAGAGGCGCGACTCGAACATCTTCTCGAAAATCATCACCGTGCCGCGCGCCTGCGTCGCGACGACGATCATGATCGAGAGGAGGTCGGCGGGAAACAGCGGCCATGGCCCGTCGTCGAGCTTCGGCACCGCGGCACCCACGTCGTACATCACCTCGAGCGTCTGATTGCCGGGGATGCGGATGTTCGGTCCTTCGAACTTCATCACGACGCCGAGCTTGCGGAACATCAGCTCCACGGCGTCCATGTGCTCGGGAACCCCGTCCTCGATGACGAGCTCGCTTCCGGTCACCGCGGCGAGGCCGATGTAGCTGCCGACCTCGATGTGATCGCTCGGGATGCGGAACTCGCCGCTGCCGAGGCTCTTCACGCCGCGGATGCGCAACGAATTCGTGCCGATGCCGTCGATGTCTGCGCCGAGGACGTTGAGGAAGCGGCAGAGGTCCTGCACGTGAGGCTCGGCGGCGGCGTTGTAGATCAGCGTCTCGCCGTCGGCGAGCACCGCGGCGGTAATCGCGTTCTCGGTGCCGGTGACCGACGCCTCGTCGAGGAACATCCGGCGCCCGGTGAGCTGCTTCGCGGTCATCGTGTACCGCCCAGGCGCCGACTCGACGGTCGCGCCGAGCGTCTCGAAGGCGAGGAGGTGCGTATCGACGCGGCGGCGGCCGATCGCGTCGCCACCCGGGCGGACCATCGTCGCGGCGCCGGTGCGGGCAAGCAGCGGCCCCGCGAGGAGGATCGACGCGCGGATCTTCCGCGACAGCTCGGCGTCGGGAACCGACGACATCTCGCCGGTGCGGCGGATCGTGACCGTGTTCGCGTCTGCGCGGTCGACCGTGCGGCCGAGCGTCTCGAGCAGTTGCAGCATCACGCGCACGTCGCGGATGTCGGGGAGATTCCGGAGCGTCACCGGCTCATCGGTGAGGAGCACCGCGGCGAGGATCGGAAGCGCCGCGTTCTTGTTGCCCGCAGGCCTGATGGTCCCGTCGAGCCTGCGCCCGCCTTCGACAACGAATCTCTCCATCGTTCGCTCCGCCTCAGTACATGAACAGCGGCGGAAGAATATCACCGCGCAATCGCGCGGTGGGCCGGGGTGAACAGGGCGAAACAGCCGGGCTCGGGCACGGGATCGGGCTCGGGATCGGAAAGGCACCGCAGGCGTGGCAGTCATGCCGACTCGGATTCGCTGCTGCGCCGCGTGCTTCACGACCGATACCGCAACGCCCCGCCTTTCCCGAGCCCGATCCCGAGCCCGAGTCCGAGCCCGGTCGTTCGACGATTCGACCCAATGAGCCGCCAGCCAACGCCGCTCATCCGCAACGCTGATGCCCCATGCTATCGTCCCCCCATGTTCGTCGCCTCCCTCGGCTCCGGCAGCGCCGGCAACTGCTGTCTCTTCGAGTCGGACGGGACGCGGATTCTCGTCGACGCGGGATTCGGCCTCCGCCAGACGCAGCAGCGCCTCAAGCTTCTCGGCCGCGAGCTCGGCGACATCCAGGCGATCGTCATCACCCACGAGCACGGCGACCACGTCCACGGCGCGGCGAAGATCGCCGCGAAGTTCGGGATTCCGGTCTACGCCACGCGCGACACGCTCGTCGCCGCGGGGCTCGATCCGAGCGAGCTTCCGGCGAGGCCATTCGAGAACAACGATTCGTTCCGGATCGGCGAGCTGGAGATCCATTCGCGCCGCGTGATTCACGACGCCGCCGATCCGTCGTGCTTCGTCATCGAGGCGCGCGACGGCACGCGCGCCGGCATCGCGAGCGACCTCGGGGTCGTCGACGACCCGGTGCTCGAACACCTGAAGGGATGCGATGCGCTTCTGTTCGAGGCGAACCACGACCTCGACATGCTCCGCACCGGCTCGTATCCATGGAGCCTGAAGCGGCGGATCCTCTCGCGCCACGGCCACCTGTCGAACGAGGACGCGATGGAAGCGCTCGCGCGAATCCTCGGTGAAGGGACGCGCCACCTCACCCTCATCCACCTCTCCGAGCGGAACAACCACGAATCGATCGTGCGCGCCTGCGCGGACGACCTTCTCGCGCGCGTCGGCGCCGGAATCGACATCGGCGTCGCGAGCCAGCACGCTCCGATGACACCGATCGAGGTGGTTAGGCGGAGCACGAAGGGGCAGATGAGGCTGTTTTGAGGCGAAAGGCGAGAGGCGGGAGGCGATCAGCAGATTGATGTGGCGCAGACACTCCTGTCTGCGCGCGGCGCAACACTCCGCACTCCTACGATCGACTCCGATTTCAGGTCGCCTTCGGCGACGCGCAGGCAAGAGTGCCTGCGCCACATAATCTGCCTGCTTATCGCCTCTCGCCTCTCGCCTGTCGCCTCTTTGCCTATCGCCGCTTCGCCTCGGTCGCCGGCCTGTCCAGCACCGACCAGTAGAGCGAGTTGAAGACCAGCGGGAAGGTCGCGTGCGTCTGGCCGCGGTGCTGGGGGCGGAAGCCGAAGAGGACGAGCTTTCCCTTGCCGTAGGTGAAAGCGACCATCGCCGCGCGGCGCTCGAGCTTCGCGGCTCCGGAGATCCAGCCGGAAAGAAGGATCTTCGAACCGTTCTCCGGGTAGCGAGCGACGACCTGACGCTCCATGTCGACACCGGGCAGCGACGTCTCGAATGCGATCGGCGCGTCGATGAAAGCGGCCGACCTCGCCGGCATCCCCCAGCCGAGCGGAATCTCGTTGTTCACCTCGATCGCCACGAGCGAGCCGGGGACGGAGAATTCGTTAGGCTTCGCCTTCGCGAGCACGTTCCGCACCGGGATGTTGAACTCGCCGATCACCCACGCCGTCGACGAGGCGAACGACACGAGCGTCCCCCCTCCTTCGACGAACTTCTTCAACGCCTTGACGCCTTCGGGACCGATGCCTCCCTGATATCCCTCGGGGAGCTCTTCGACGTAATTGATCTTCTCTTCGTCGGGCTTCGGCTTGCCGGTCTCGATGATCGCCTTGTCGATCGAGGGGACGATGATGACGTCGTAGTCGAGCTTCCCGGCCTGGATCGACTTGTTGTCGATCGTCTTCGGCTCGAAGCCGAACGTCTCGAGAAGCCAGCGGGTCCAGCCTTCGTCCATCGACGCGCGCCACGGCTTGTAGATGCCGACGCGCGGCGCGCGGAGCGGCTTCGCGCTCGCGGCGCTCTTCGCGAGCGGGATGATCGGCAGCCCCGCCTCGGCCGCGGCCGCGCGCGCCGCCTCCGCCCCCTTCGCGTCGACATAAATCGTCCCGGGCGCAAACTCGAGCGGAATCGGCCCCTCGACGAGGCCGCGCTCCACCGCGCCGCCTAACGACACCGCGCCGCCCCCCTTCAGGGCCGCGTTCACGACGCGAGCCGCCTCCGGCGAGCGGTATTCGACGGCGTATGCGGTCGCGGCCGGGAGCGCCGGTGCCGCCGCAGTCGCGCGACGAAACCAGGGATCGAGCTTCGATGCGGAAGCAAGCGATGCCGGAAGCGGCGCCTTTTCGACCGAGACACCCATCATCAGCGGCAGGGTCCAGGTCGCGGCGTCGTAGGGCTTCAGGATCTCGCCGCTGCCGGTGAGCTTCACCTCCGGATAGCGCTGCGGCTCCATGAGCTCCTCGACGAAGCGGCGGTACGGCTGCGCGAGAGGAATCCAGTAGTCGCCACCGGGACCGATCAGAACGTCGACGCCGTGGTCGGCCATCAGCTCCGCCAGCCGCTTCGCCGTCGCCGCGTTGCGCTGCGCGCCGGGGATGCGATACGCGTCACGCGCTCGCGCCGGCTCGGATGCGAGACGCGCCCTCGTCAGCTTGTTGCGCAGCAACTCCTCGCGGCGCTCCGACGCGATCTCGAGCAGCGCGTCGGACGCGATCCGCTCGTAGTCCATCACGTCGCGCATCCGCCACCATCCACCCTTCCACGGATTCGGATGGTTGATCTGCGTCTGGTAATCGAGGAGCCCTTTCATTCCCCCTTCGAGCTCGTTCGGGTCGATGTAGACGGGCGTCGCGAAGCGGGCCGAGGCGACTTCGAGCAGGAGCCCCGTCATGTTCTTCCACCAGGCGGTGTTGCGCGTGCCTCCCATCCAGTAGGCATCGAAGCCGTAGCCGTAGATCACGCCCGGCTTGCCCGCCTCCTCGAGGCGGAGCGACATGTTCGAGCCGATGAGATTCACCTCGCGCCAGATCAGCGGATGAACGTCGGGATCCACGGGATCGGCGAAGGGAGGGATGAACATGCGCGGCCCCTCGCGCCCCATCTGGTGCTCGTCGACGAAGATCTGCGGATACCACTCGTGGTAGAGGGCGCGGCTCATCGCGCGCGTCTCCTTCTGCGTGAGCATGAAGAAGTCGCGATTGTTGTCGTGGCCGACGTAATGGTGGTAGAGCCACGGCATCGAGCCGCCTTCGTACTTCGTGCCGAGGTACTTCCGGTACCACTCGGTCTCCATGATCTGACCGTCGGGATTGAGCGAGGGAACGAGGAGCAGGATCACCTCGTCGAGCGTGCGGAGCGTCTTCGGATCGGTCGCGGTGGCGAGCGCGTGCGCCCACTCCATCGCCATTTGCGTCGAGGCGATCTCCGTCGAGTGGATGTTGCAGGTGACGAGGACGATCGCGCGCCCTTCGGCCGCGAGCTTCGCCATCTCGTCGTCGGAGAGGCCGCGGGGATCGGAGACCTTGCGGGCGATCTCCTTGTAGCCGTCGAGATTCGCGATGTTCGCCTCCGACGAGATCACCGCCATGATCATCGGCTCGCCGAGCGTCGTCTCGCCGAGAGTCTCGACGGCGACGCGCGGCGACTTCTGGTCGAGCATCGCGAAGTAGTCGCGGATCTGCCGGTAGTCGGCAACGACGCGGTCGGCGCCGATCGACATCTTCAGGTGTTCCGATGGAGTGGGGATCGGTTGCGCCGATGCGACGGTGGTGGAGAGGCTCAGGAGAATCAGAACGAGGCGGGCAATACGGGTCATCAGGACTCCGATCGAGGATTTTGCTGCGGGCGATTGTAGTCGCGTGGAAGGCGATAGGCGAAAGGCGATAGGCGATGAGCAGGCACTTGTGGCGCAGACACTCCTGTCTGCGCGTCGCCGAAGGCGACCACAGTAGCGAGGCCCTTACACCCGGGAACACGCTTCGACGTAGGTCTGGCGAGAGGAAAGATCTTCGCGTGTGGTGCGGCGCGCCGCGCCGCGCGCAGGCAGGAGTGCCTGCGCCACACGGGACTGCTCCGGCCTGTCGCCTCTCGCCTTTCGCCTGCTTTTGACTACTTCGCCGTCGCGAACGCAGCGACGATCGACTTGAAGACACCGAGTCCGTCGGCGTTGCCGAGGACCTCCTCGGAGCAGCGCTCCGGGTGCGGCATCATGCCGAGGACATTGCGTCCGCGGTTGCAGACACCGGCGATGTTGCGCGCGGCGCCATTCGGGTTCGAGGCCGCGGTCACGTTGCCATCGGCGTCGCAGTAGCGGAAGACGACCTGTCCGTTCGCTTCGAGCTCGTCGAGCGTCCGGTCGTCGGCGAAGAAGTTCCCCTCGCCGTGTGCGATCGGAGTCCTCATGACCTGACCCTCCGACATCGCGGCGGTGAACGGCGTCGCCGTCGTCTCGACGCGGAGGTGGACGTCGCGGCAGATGAAACGAAGGTGCTGGTTGCGCATGAGCGCGCCGGGCAGGAGACCAACCTCGGTCAGAACCTGGAAGCCATTGCAGATGCCGAGGACGAGGCCGCCCTTCGCCGCGTGATCGCGGATCGACTCCATGATCGGCGCGAACTTCGCGAGCGCGCCGGCGCGGAGGTAGTCGCCGTAGGAGAATCCTCCCGGAACGATGATGCAGTCCGCGCCCTTCAGGTCGGTGTCCTTGTGCCAGAGCATTTCGGCGTCGGCGCCGACGACGGTCGAGGCGACGTGGAACGCGTCGTGGTCACAGTTCGATCCGGGGAGAAGCACGATTCCGAATTTCATCGAGGCATCCTGACTGGCGCCGCGGTGCGGCGAAGAGATGGATGGATTGTAGAGCATGCACGGCCGATCGGGCTGTTTCGAAACAGGTCCCGCCCCTTGCCGCGACTGCCCGCTTTCCGGAGAATCGTCCGATGACTGATGCCCCCCTGGTGCGGCGATATCCGTCGGCCCGCTACCTCGGCGAGATGTTCCGCGCCCGCTTCCTTTCCGACCCGGCGCCGGAGGATGCGGTCCCGGCGCGGAGACTGAACGCTGACGACGGATTTGCCGAGGCCGTCCTCGCCCTGCGCGACGAGGAGGCGGTGGGCATTCCGCTTGGTGACGACTGGGGGGTGATCCGGCGCGACGCCGTCGACCGGGTCATCTTCCGCTGCTGGTTGTTCGGCATCATCACGCTCGTGGAGATGCGGCTCCGGGGCGAGCTCGCACGTCGCGGCCCCGAGCGGTGGTACCAGTTCCTGAGCCCGGCACGGGTCGACAAGGCGCGCGCGATGAAACGGCACCGGCAGACGCTCGGCCAGGACGTCGACACGATCCACAACCTGCAGTTCGGCGACCTCGGCATCATTGCGATCCGCGACGACGAGATTTTCGATTCGATGCGCTTCGAGTCGAAGCGCAAGGCGAAAGAGTTCATCCACGAGCTCGAGACACTCCGGAACAACCTCGCGCATTCCCAGGAGATCGCGCGATGGAACTGGCCGGTGATCGTGCAGATCGCCGAGATCTCCCGCCGCATCATCGCGGGCGAATCGCCAATTGGCCACCCGGGAGAGCGCTGATCGCGAAGTCGTGTCATTCCGGTCGGCCCTCCGCGCCGGCGCAGCGCCTGAGTAACGAAACTGCAATCAGCCGCCAGGCTCGCGCCATCGTCCACGAGCGTACGGATTGTCATCCCGACGACCGATCCCGCGAAGCGGGAGAGGGAGGAGGGATCTCGCAGGCTGGTACAGTCGAAGTTCGTTGCGAACTCTCTCGCTCGTGGCACGTGAGTACCAGCCTGCGAGGTCCCTCCTTCTTCCCCCGCTTCGCGGAGTCAGTCGTCGGGACGACAACTCCCTCGGGCGTCGCAACTCCGGCAGTTTCCTGGAAGCGGTCCGGGGCTACTCCTTAGGCTCAGGCTGTTTGTAAATCGTCAGGAATCCGGCGGGATCGGTGACGGCCCACCGTCCGTCAGGAGTGCGGCTCATCGCGAACGCGGCGATGCCGTAGAGCGACGCGACGCGGGTGCGCCGCTTCGTCGCGGTGAACGTGCCGCCGGCGGCGCAGCGTTTCTCGGCCACGATCACGAGCGCTCCCGACGCCGCTGCTATCTGCGGTCCCGCGCCGTCGGGAAGGCATACCGTTTCGCTGCTGACCAGGTCGCCGAGCTCGATCCTCATGCGCATCGCGGTGGCGTCGCCCTGCGGCTTCTTCTCCTCGCGCGGCGTCGCGGGAGCCTCGGCGAGCCAGTCGCGCGCCACGGCGACGAGCACGCGTTCGTCGGCCGCGAAGAAGGCGGAGACGATCTCGCGCTCGGTCTGCAGCGGAACGCGACCGATCTCGCGCAGAGTCGACGCGTCGTAGAAGACGGCGACGCTAACCTTGCCGTTCGGGAACGACTGAAAGCCGACGACGGCGAGAACGCGCCCCTTCGCGTCGGTCGTGATCGCGGTCGGCTCGATGTCGCCGAGCGCGCGGATCTCCCGCTCGCCCGCGGCGTCGAAGACGTGCACCTTCCGGCCGAGCACGTAGAGATGGCGCCCCGCCGGATCGGGAAGCGCATCGTGGATCGGTTCGCCTTCGAGCAGGATCTCGCGTACGACCTCGAGCGGGGGAAGCGAGAGGATGGTCACGCTCTCGTCGCTCCCCTGCGCGACGTAGAGGCGATCGCGCGCGATTCGCAGCGTCGAGAAATCCTTCGTCGACGCGATCTCTTCGCGATCGATGACCGCCTCGCGCACGATCGCTCCCTTCGCCGCGTCGATCGCGACGATCGATTGCGGCGCGGCGAGCCCGACGTAGATCGTGCCGTCGGGCGCGACGGCTACGGCGCGCGGAGTGCCGTCGAGCTTCCATCGTTTCTCGACGAGGCGCCCGCGGGCCGGCACTTCCTCCAGCGTCGCCGCGCCGGATGCCTGCGCGACGAGAACGAGCGCGGCGAGAGCGAGGAGCTTAGTCTTCAATCCGTACCGAGTAGTTCTCGACGATCAGGTTCGCGAGGAGCTTCTCCGACATCTGCCGAACCTGCGACTCGAGCTGTTCGCGATTCGCCGCGCCGTCCTTGAGCGTGATTCTGAAGAGCTTGCCGACGCGGACGTCTTCCACGCCCGAGAAGCCGAGCGCTTCGAGCGAGTGCTGAATCGCCTTCCCCTGCGGATCGAGTACGCCCGACTTGAGCTCGACGGTAACCGTTGCCTTCACGAAGAAACCTCCAGAAGCTGAATTGAGAATTCAGAATTGAGAATTGAGAGATGGACGTCTTCCGCCGGAATGCCCGGCGCGATGCCGCTCAGTTCCACCGTCGCACACTTCGCGGCGGATTATACGTTTTCGGCGCGGCGCGGTCGTGGCGGGGCCGTGAACGATGAAACGACGGTCTCCCGGGATTGGAGCTCGGTGAATGAACGGCCATTCACGACCTCCACCGCGACGCGCTGTACACTCTCGCCGCGAAGCCATGCGGCACTACTTCATCTACTCGCTCCTGCTCGCGCTCAAGTTCGTCACCCGGCTGTTCTATCGGGTCGAGATGCGCTTCATCGGGAACCCGGTTCCGGATCCGTGGGAGAACCATCGCGTGGTCGCGTTCCTGCACCACACGAGTCTGTTCGAGCCGGTTTTCCTCGGCGGGGTTCCGAATTCGTTCCTTCGTCGCGTGGCGTTTCACGGCGTGGTCCCCGCCGCAGACAAGACGATCGAGCGTCCGCTGGTCGGCATGCTCTTCAAGCTGATCGCGGCGCACGTGATCCCGATCTCGCGCCAGCGCGACAACACCTGGTTCGAGGTGCTCCGCCGGATCGATCCCGAGTCGATGGTCATCATCCTCCCCGAAGGTAGGATGATGCGGAAGAACGGGCTCGACTCGAACGGACAGCCGATGACGGTGCGCGGCGGAATCGCCGACGTGATCGAGGCAATCGGCGAAGGACGGATGCTCGTCGCCTACAGCGGCGGACTGCACCACATCCAGGCGCCCGGCGAACACGTGCCTCGCGTCTTCGAGACTGCCCGGATGAACCTCGAGGTCATCGAGATCAAGGATTACGTTGCGGAGCTGCTCAAGAACCGCAACCCGGAGCAGCTCAAGCGCGCCGTCCGCGACGACTTCGAGCGGCGTCGCGACGAGAACTGCCCCTTCGAGCCGGGGCAGCGGCCGCTGCCTAACGGCACGACAGCGTAGCGTCGCAATCGCCGTGAGGAACGTTCTGCGCGCTCGACTCCGCTCTACCCTGCCCTGCAGACACCGAAATGAAGAATGTCGAATGGAGAATGAGGAATTGAGAAACGCCGCATGCTCCTCGGCATGATCGCTGCCTGATTCTTCATTCTTCATTCCTCATTCGACATTCTTCATTTCGGTTTCTTCACGACGGCGAGCGAAGTACGGCGCAACGAACAATCCCGCGCCCTACCCTCCCTCGCCGTAAATGCTCGCCGGCGCCTTCCGAACCGCCATGTACGCCTCCGGCTTGTCGATCGGCGTGAAGCCGAACTGCGCGTAGAGCGAGTGGGCGTCGCGGGTCGCGAGCATGAAACGTCGGAGCGTTTGCAGTTCGGGATGCGCTACGACCGCTTCCATCAGCCTGTGGCCGATCCCCTTGCCTCGCATCGATTCTTCGACCCAGACATCGGCGAGCCAGGCGAAGGTCGCGCGGTCGGTGACGACGCGCGCGAAGCCGACCTGCTTCCCGTCGACGAAGGCGGTGAACGGGATCGATCCCTCGATCGACCGTTTCACGACTGCCTTCGGAATTCCGGGTGCCCAGTAGGAGCTCGCAAGCCATCCGTGAAGCGTGTCGAGGTCGATCCGTGCCGGATCGCTCGTGATTTCGATCGTGTCTGCCATCGCCGTCTCCTTCATCGCGTCTTCGCCGCGTAGAATAGCCGGTCATGAAAGCAGCCGCAGCAGCCGTCACGCTCGTTCTCGCGCTCGCAGCCCCCGCCGCGCTCGCCGCCGACTCGCGCGCGAGCGTCGCCTCCGACCTCGCCCCGATGAAGCAGTCTCTGATCGAGACTCGACGCGAGCTCCACATGCATCCGGAGCTCTCGAACCGCGAAGTGGAAACTTCGAAGCGGATCGCCGCGTGGCTCGAGGCGAAAGGGATCCCGCACGAAGCGGGAATCGCGCGCTACGGCGTCGTCGCGACGATCAAGGGGGCGAAGCCGGGACCGACCATCGCGGTGCGCGCCGACATCGACGCGCTTCCGATCGAGGAGACGCTCGACCTTCCCTACAAGTCGCAGAACCCCGGCGTGAAGCACGCCTGCGGCCACGACGTCCACACGACTGTCGCCCTGGCGACGGCAGAGCTTCTCTGGAAGCGTCGCGCGTCGCTCGCCGGCACGGTGGTCGTCTTCTTCCAGCCCGCCGAGGAAGGGGCCCCTCCGGGAGAGAAGGGAGGCGCGCCGCTGATGATCGCGGAAGGCTTCCTCGACAAGGTGAAGCCCGAGGCGATGTTCGCGCTCCACGTCTGGCCCCCGCTGAACGTCGGTGAGGCTGGCTACAACGCGGGACCGATGTGGGCATCGTCCGACCGCTTCAAGATCACGGTCACCGGCAAGCAGAGCCACGGCGCGCAGCCGCACCTCGGGATCGACCCGATCGTCATCGGCTCGCAGATCGTGATGGCGCTGCAGACCATCGACAGCAGGCGCATCGATCCGCTGCAGCCGGTCGTCGTCACCGTCGGCACCTTCAACGCGGGAACGCGCTTCAACATCGTGCCGCCGACTGCGGAGCTGGGCGGGACGATCCGCACGCTCTCCCCGGCCGTGCGCACGCAGACGCTCGAGCTCGTGAAGAAGCTCGCGATGGAGATCGCGGCAGCGAACGGCGCGACGGCCGACGTCTGGCTCGACCCCGAGTCGAACCCGGTGCTCGTCAACGACGCGAAGCTCGCCGCGTTCGGCGCGAAGTCGCTCGAGAAGACGCTCGGAACGGGCCGCGTGAAATCGGGAATGCAGGCGATGGTCGCCGAAGATTTCGCCCTCTTCGCCGAGCGCGTCCCGTCGTTCTATTTCATGTTAGGCGTGTCCAACCCCGCGAAGGGGCTGACGGCGAACGTTCACACGGCGGCGTTCGAGCCCGACGAAGATGCGATCGGCCTCGGCGCCTCGGCGATGACGAACCTCGTGTTCGACTACCTCGAGAGCAGGAAGAAGTAAGGGCGTCGCAATCAAAACGTCGTCGACTTCGGTGCGCTCGGGTCGGGCTTGATGGCGCGAAGCATCGCGAGGAACGATTCCTTCTGAGCGGCGACGGTCGCGTCGGGGCCGAACAGCTTGAAGAACCACGGGCCTCCCGCGCCTTCGACGACGGCGCCGATCAGGCGCGAGTTCGGCCGCGGCTCGCGAGGCCCCTTCATGCCGCTCGGCGCGAGCGTTCCGGCCGTCTCGATCCAGGAGACCTTGAAGCCCCCCTGTTCGAACGTTCCACGGACGGGCGTCCCCCCCTCCACCTGCTCGGTCCACATGTCGAAGTTGGCTTCGACGCCGCCGCCCGATCCGGGACCGAAGTAGAAGACGTCCAGCTCCGCGTCTCCGGCAGGACCGGTCACGGCGGCCTGGTCCATCCGCAACTTGCCGGTCGGCTTGACGCGCGTCCAGCCCGCAGGCAGTTCGTAACGAATCCCAGCCGCGTCGGGTGATGGTGCGTGCTCGGTCATCGCCTCGATGCCGGGATCGGCTCCGGAATGGGGCCCAGCTTGTTGCGTCTGCTTCGGCGGGTTCGTGGGGATCGCCGTCTCCGATCTGGAGCAGGCGGTGGCCGCGAGCGCGGCGAGCGTCAGGAGTGCGAGCGGTTTGTTCATCGAGGTTCCCCCGGTTCGGTCTGCGGCTCACAGGATATCCGACTGGAGCCGATTGCGATTGCCCGCGGGGCCGGTAATACTGAAGGAGTCGAAAGAATGGTCCCGGGGAGAGATCGATGCAGCGCAGCCTGATACTGAAGCTCGAGAAGTGGGCGATGTGGGGATCGCTGGTGGGCATCCTCTATCTGCTTCGCCATCTCTTCCCGCTCTTCTTCCTGACCTTCGTGCTTTCGTATATCTGTAACACCGCGGTCAAGGCGCTCGAGCGGTGGCTCCCAAACCGCCGCGTGCGGGTCGCGCTCGTATTCTCGCTCCTCCTGTTGCTCCTCGCCGGGGTGGCGGTGCTCGTGGTGCCGCGACTGATCACCGAGGCGGCGAGCCTCGCGCGGCAGATCATCACGAGCGAGGCCGAGCAGGGCGACATCGCGCAGGGAGAGCCGTCGGCGCAGGAGCGTCCGCACGCGCGATCGGTGGTCACGCAGGAGCTCACGCGTGCGCTCGACGACGGGCTGGTCAGGCTCGTCGGCATCGACACGCACGAATCGTTCCGGCACACCGAGCTTTACGAAGCGATCATCGACAACATCGAGTCGACGATCGGATCGCTCGGCCCGGCGATCAGGGCGGGCCTCCAGAAATTCGTCAGCGGCGCGTTCAACGTCGGGACGCAGTTCATCGTGTCGGTGATCATCTCGCTGCTCGTCCTCTGGGATCTGCCATCGATCGGCAAGCGGCTGTCGCGCTTTGCCGACGGGCGCACGGCGGACATCTACGCCGAGATGGCCCCGGGCGCGCGGGCCTTCGGCATGGTCATGGGCCGCGCGTTCGAGGCGCAGACGGTGATCGCGATCGTGAACACCGTCCTGTCGTGCATCGGCTTCTGGATCCTGGACCTTCCCGCGCTCGCGCTGCTCGGAGCGATCGTCTTCTTCTGCTCCTACATCCCGATCTTCGGGATGATCATGTCGACCGTGCCGGCAGCGCTGCTCGCCTTCCGGACGCAGGGCTTCAGCGCCGTGCTCTGGGTCGTGATGATCGTCGTCATCATCCACGCGATCGAGGCGTACGGGATCAACCCGCTCGTCTACGGCAAGCACCTCAAGCTCCACCCGATCATGATCATCGTGATCCTGCTGATCGGCGAGCACGTCTTCGGCCTCTGGGGACTGCTGCTCGGCGTACCCGTGTCGGCATTCGTGCTCAAGTACGTGATCGAAGGCGCAGAGTGGGAAGAGAAGACGAATGAAGAATTGAAGATTGAGATTTGAGAGAGCGCGGGGAAAATGACGAATGAAGAATGACAAATGACAAATGACAAAAGGGGACGCCCCATGCCTTTTGTCATTCGCCATTTGTGATTCGTCATTTCAACCGGAGGTTGCCCATGCATCCCTGGCACGACGTCGAGCTCGGAGAGTTGATTCCGGAGATCTTCCCGGCCGTCATCGAGATCCCGAAGGGCTCGAAGAACAAGTTCGAGCTCGACAAGAAGAGCGGGCTCATCAAGGTCGACCGCGTGCTGTTCAGCTCGGTCGTCTACCCGGCGAACTACGGTTTCATCCCCCGCACCTACTGCGAGGACCACGACCCGCTCGACGTGCTCGTCCTCGGGCAGGAGCCGACCGTGCCTCTGTCGATCATGACTGCGAAGGCGATCGGCGTGATGAAGATGAACGACCAGGGGGAGGAGGACGACAAGATCATCGCCGTCCACGCGAACGACCCCGAGTACGCGCACTACAACTCGATCACCGAACTGCCGCCTCACCGCATCGCGGAGGTGCGCAGATTCTTCGAGGACTACAAGGTGCTCGAGAACAAGACCGTCGTCGTCGACGCCTTCCTCGACCGCGAAGAAGCGCTCGTCGTGATCAAGGACGCGATCGAGTATTACAACAAGGCGAGAGCAAAGGGCGAGATCTGAGTAGCAGGAGAGAGGCGAAAGGCGAGAGGCGATGAGCATGCCAGAGCCTCGCGCAGGCTGCAGGAACGTCACTGCACGGTGTTTCGTAGGGGCGACCCGGCGGGTCGCCCGTTTCTTTGCGGAACCTAAAACGAACGGGCGACGCATCGCGTCGCCCCTACGAAACCTCGGCAGACTTCATGTCCTGCTGCCTGCTTGTCGCCTCTCGCCCTTCGCCTCTCGCCTGCGCATAAAAAGAGGGAGCAGCGTTTCCGCTGCTCCCTCGAACTTGCGTTCAGCTGTCTGGTTATACGGCAGTGACGTTCGACGCCTGAAGGCCCTTGGGGCCCTTGACGAGATCGAACTCGACGGCCGCCCCCTCGCGGAGGGTGCGGAAACCGTTGCCCTGGATGGCCGAGAAGTGAACGAACACATCCTCACCGTCTGCCATCGAGATGAAGCCGAAGCCCTTGGCGTCGTTGAACCACTTGACGTTGCCGGTCTGTCTCATTGGGTGAATCTCCTTTCCGTGCTGCATACCAGGAGATTCATCATCGTCCTGTTGCAAACCACTGATATTGAGAAAACGCAACCCGTGCCGGGGCGGGGCTATTCCCACACCACAGACTGGCGTCTGCGGAATTGAGAATTGGAGAATTGAGGCAATTCTCAATTCGCGATGACTCCTCGCGACAGAAGCACCATCATCGCGACGCCGACGACGATCCTGTACCAGATGAACAGGTGAGTCGTGTGGGTTCGCAGGTAGCGGAGAAGAAACCAGATCGACACCCATCCGGAAACTGCGGATACGGCAATCGCCACGGCGATCGGCTGCCATCCGAGCGCGGCGAGATGATGCCTCTCGTCGACGAGCTCGAAGAGGCCGCTGCCGAAGACCGCCGGAATGCTGAGCAGAAACGAGAAGCGCGCCGCGGCTTCGCGGCTCAGGCCGATAAAGAGGCCGGTCATGATCGTCGAGCCGCTGCGCGAACAGCCGGGGATGAGCGCGATCGTCTGCCCGAGCCCCATCAGGATCGCGTCGCGCAGCGTCATCTCCCCCATCGGGCGAAGCAGCCGGCGCTTCGAGACCGCCTCGGCGAGCCAGAGCACCAGCGCGAGCGCGACGAGCGCGATCGAGATGATCCAGAGCCCGCGCGCGCCGCTCCGGATGAAGTCCTTGAACGCGAGGCCGATGACGACGATCGGCACCGTGCCGAGCCCCACGTACCAGGCGAGGCGCGAGTCGGCGTCGGAGAACGGCCTGCGCGTGACCAGCCCGCGCACGAAACCGACGGTCATCCGCCAGCAGTCGCCGGCGAAGTAGACGACGACCGCGAGAAGCGTGCCGAGCTGGATCACCGCCGATGCGGCGGCGCCGGGGTCTTTCCATCCGAGCAGCGCAGGGACGAGGCGCAGGTGCGCCGTCGAGCTGACGGGAATGAACTCGGTGAGCCCCTGGATCAGGCCAAGGACGATCGCCTCGAGAATCGTCATTACATCTCCCAGACGACCGGAAGGATCATCGGCCGGCGGTTCAGTTTCTTGCGGAAGAAGCGCTTGAGCGCGGCGCGCAGCTTCTCCTGGACGATCTCGGGGTCGTGCAGCTCCTCGAAGCCCGACGCGGAGAGAACCTCGTTCACCTGCGCGCGCATCAGCGCCATCACCTCCGGGCTCTCGTCGACGTGAACGAGCCCGCGCGTGATGATCTCCGGCTCGCGCGCGAGCCGTCCGCTCTGCATGTCGAGCGCCACGACGACGATGACGAACCCGTCTTCGGCGAGATGCTGCCGGTCGCGCACGACGACCGTCGCGACCTCCTCCGACTGACCGTCGATGAAGACTTTGCCGGCGGCGACGCGCTCCTCGACGATGCGCGACGTCTCGCCGTCGAACTCCGCGACCTCGCCGTTGGTGATCACGGAGATCCGCGCGCGCTGTATGCCCACCGATTCGGCCAGCTGCGCGTGCTTCACCATGTGTCGCAGCGTTCCGTGCACGGGCATGAAGAATCGCGGCGCCACGAGCTGGAGCATCGTCTTCAGCTCCTCGCGGCATGCGTGCCCCGAAACGTGGATCCCCGGCATTTCGTCG
This sequence comes from Thermoanaerobaculia bacterium, assembly GCA_041671505.1. Classification (GTDB taxonomy): domain Bacteria; phylum Acidobacteriota; class Thermoanaerobaculia; order Gp7-AA8; family Gp7-AA8; genus JACPDH01. The sequence goes on from JBAZBK010000010.1 coordinate 30,984, forward strand.
TGGATCACCTCGGCGCCGCGGCGGTAGAGATGATCGATGACGCTGTTGATCTTCCGCTCGTTGCCCGGAATCGTGCGCGCGGAGATGATCACGAGGTCGCCCGGCTCGACCTGCACGCCGCGATGCTCGTCGAGCGCGATGCGCGCGAGCGCCGACGACGGCTCTCCCTGCGTGCCGGTCGTGATGACGACGGTCCTCGCCGCCGGCTCGTCCATCGGCTTGTTGTGGCCGGGACGGACGTCGCGGGGAAAGTGGATCCACCCGAGCCGCTCCGCCGTCTCGACGTTGTCGACGAGCGAGCGCCCGACGAGGAATACCTTGCGGCCCGCCTTCCGTGCGCAGTCGATGATCTGCTGGATGCGATGGATGTGCGACGCGAAGGTCGTGATGACGATCCTTCCCTTCGCGCGCGAGAAGACGCCGTCGAGCGTCCCGCCGACGACGCTCTCCGACCTCGAGTAGCCTTCGACGATCGCGTTGGTCGAATCGCTGAGCAGGAGCATGACCCCTTCTTCGCCGTAGGCGGCGAAGCGGCGGAGGTCGGTCTCGAGGCCGTCGATCGGCGTCGGGTCGAGCTTGAAGTCGCCCGTGTGAACGACGGTCCCGAACGGCGTCCGTATTGCGAGCCCGACGGCGTCGACGATCGAGTGCGTCACGACGATCGGCTCGACGACGAAGTCGCCCGCCTCGATCGGTTTGCGCGGCTCCATCTCGCGCAGGTCGGCGCGCGAGCGCATGTCGAACTCTTCGAGCTTGTCTTCGACGAAGCCGAGCGTGAGCTTCATCCCGTAGACCGGCACGCTCACCGTCTCGAGGAGGAACGGCAGCGCGCCGATGTGGTCCTCGTGCCCGTGCGTCAGGAAGATCGCGACGATCTTCTCGCGGATCTCCCGCACGTACGACATGTCGGGGATCACCGCGTCGACGCCCAACACCGAGGCGTCGGGGAACATCATTCCGCAGTCGATGACGATCGCCGAGCCGGGAAGCTCGAGCAACATCATGTTCATCCCGAACTCGCCGAGCCCGCCGAGCGGGACGACGCGAAGCCCCGGCGGCTTCGCATCCGGAGTCGGGGCGCTTTCTTCAGAGCTGTCCATGGGCCAACCGTTCCCGGCGACGCCTCGCGCGTGCCGCGCGGACGATGGATGAGAAGAAATTCACTCACGCTTTAAGGTGGTGAAATTCCTATACGCCGTGGCGATCATTCTACAGTTCCGCTTTCGCTTTCCCAAGGAACGATCGCGCCGGGGCCGCTCCCTCTCCGGCTTGCGCGCACATCGTGGCGTGGCCACGTGTCACACACGTCGGGTTGCGTGCGACACCGCCCCATCTGCGGTCCGAGCGTAGTGTGAAGAGTCATGCGAACCAGACTGAGCTCTTTCGTCTTCCTCGCCCTACTGATCACGTCGCTCGGAACCCCGGCGTTTGCGGCCTGGCGGGTCGTCGGCTGGAGTGAGCTCGGCATGCACTGCATGGACGGCGACTTCTCGGTCTTCTCGATCCTGCCGCCGTACAACACGATCCACGCCCAGGTGATCGACGGGAACGGTCGTCTCGTGAAGAGCAGCTCCGCGATCACGGTCACCTACGAGGCGGTCGCCGATGCGTCGGGCTCGATCAACACGACCTCGATCGGCAAGACGAATTTCTGGAGCTACACGCAGGCGCTCTTCGGCGCGTCTCCCCCGCTCGACAAGGGTCTCGTAGGATTCGGCATGCCCGGCTCCTCGAACACGCCGCAGGCGATGGCGTTCGACGCGACGCGCGCCTTCTTCACGGCCGAGGGGGTCCCGATCACGCCGATCGACGACGCCGGACATGCGAACGCGCTTCCGCTGATGAAGATCGTCGTGCGCGACGCGGCCGGAACGCTGCTCGCGTCGACCGTCGTCTCACTTCCGGTCTCCAGCGAGATCGACTGCGTGCGCTGTCACGCCTCGAACGCGAATCCGGCGGCGAAGCCGCCGAGCGGATGGGTGAACGATCCTTCCAGGGAGCGCGACACGCGCCTCAACATCCTCAGGATTCACGACGATTTCAACACGGGACGCTCGGCCTACGTCGCGGCGCTCGCGTCCGCCGGATACCGGTCCGAGGGACTTTTCGCCACGGCCACCGGCGGCACGCCGATCCTCTGCGCGCGCTGCCATGCGAGCGCGGCTCTCGGAGCCGCCGGAGTGGCGGGCCTCCCTTCGATGACCTCCGCGATGCACCGCGGACACACCAACGTCAGTGACCCGAAGAGCGGAGAGCTCCTCGGCAACGCGACGACGCGCGATGCCTGTTACACCTGCCATCCGGGTGGAGAGACCCGCTGCCTTCGCGATGCGATGGGGAGCGCGGGAACTGCGACCGGCGACTACGCGATGCACTGCCAGGCGTGTCACGGCTCGATGGGCGACGTCGGCGTCTCGTCGCGGCGCGGATGGCTCGACGAGCCGACGTGCGGCGCCTGCCACACCGGCACCGAAACGTCGAACAGCGGGCAGCTTCGCTACACGACGGTGTTCGACGCGCCTGGCCACGTCCGCGTGCCCGTCCCGACGACGTTCCAGACGAACGCGAACACTCCGGTGACCGGTTCCTCCCTCTTCCGCATGTCGACCGGTCACGGCGGGCTCTTCTGCCCTGCGTGCCACGGCGCGCCGCACGCGGTCGCGCCGAGCCGCTCGGACTCCGACAATCTCCAGGCGATTGCCGCGGGAGGCGCCGCGGGCGTCCTCGGCGAGTGTTCCGCCTGCCATCCGACGGTTCCGTCGACCGCGACGGGAGGGCCACACGGACTCCATCCGGTCGGCCAGTCGTGGCTCTCGGGCCACAAGGACCCCGGCGAGAGCGAGTCGAACTGCAGGCCGTGCCACGGCACGACCGACCGCGGCGGTCCGCTCTCCGCCACCCTGCGCGATCGTTCGTTCAGCAGCTTCGGGCAGAAGAACTGGTGGCGCGGGTCGCGGATCGGCTGCTACTCCTGCCACAGCGGACCTAACAGCGAGAGCGGATCGAAGAACGGCGCCCCGAGCATCTCGGGCGCCGCGCTCCAGACGCGAACGGGAGCGTCGGCGTCGGCAACGCTCACGGCAACCGACCCGAACAACGACGCGCTCACCCTGCGCGTCGTGCGCAACCCGAAGCACGGGAGCGCAGGCTTCGAAGGAAAGATCCTCACCTACGTGCCCGACCCCGGGTACGCCGGAACGGACGACTTCACCGTCGCCGCGCGCGACAGCTACTCCGACTCGAACCTCGCGACGGTGACGGTGAGCGTGGTCGGAACGGAGAGGAGACGACCAGCAAGGCGGTGACTCGTTCGTGGCGGAGGCGTCCGGCCTCCGCGGCGGCGCTCCGCGCCGCTGCAACGGCCGGAGGCCGTTGCCACGAAAGCGCCGCCGTGTTCAATGCAAAGGGCGCCGACTCGCGCCGACGCCCTGACTCGCTGCCTGCTTTGACCTTTGGCCTTTGGCCTCTGGCCTGCTTCTCGCCTATCGCCTATCGCCTCTCGCCTCTCGCCTGCCTTACGGGTAGATCTTGTACAGCATGCGCGGATACGGGATGCACTCGCGCAGGTGCGTGGCGCCGCTGATCCAGGCGACGGCACGCTCGATTCCCATGCCGAACCCCGAGTGCGGGAACGAGCCGTACTTGCGGACGTCGAGGTACCACTGGAACGCCTCGATCGGCAGGTCGTGCTCCTTGATCCGCTGCAGGAGCAGGTCGTGGTCGTGAATTCGCTGCGAGCCGCCGATGATCTCGCCGTACCCTTCGGGCGCCAGCATGTCCATGCCTAACACCACCTCGGGGTCCTGCGGGTCGGGCTGCATGTAGAACGCCTTGATCGACTTCGGGTAGCGCGACACCATGACCGGCTTGTCGAACGCCGCGGCGAGCGCGGTCTCGTCGTCCGCCCCGAGGTCGTCGCCGAACTTCACGTCCTTGCCCGCCTTCTGAAGGACGTCGATCGCCTCGCGGTAGGTGATGCGCGGGAAGGGGCGCTGAATCTTCTCGAGCTTCGTGAGGTCGCGCTCGAGAGCCTTGAGCTCTTCCTTCCGCCGCTCGAGGACCCGCTGCACGATGTACTCGACGAACTCCTCGGCCAGGTTCTGGAGGCCGTCGAACTCGAGGAACGCGACCTCGGGCTCGATCATCCAGAACTCCATCAGGTGGCGGCGCGTCTTCGACTTCTCGGCGCGGAACGTCGGGCCAAAACAGTAGACCTTGCCGAGCGCCGCGGCGGCCGGTTCGAGATAGAGCTGTCCCGACTGCGAGAGGTACGCCTTGTCGCCGAAGTAGTCGGTCTCGAAGAGCGTCGAGGTTCCCTCGCACGCCGCCGGGGTGAGGATCGGCGAGTCGATCAGCGTGAAGTCGCGGTTGTAGAAGAAATCGCGGCACGCCTGCTCGACCTCGCTCCGGATCCGGAGGATCGCGTGCTGGTTCTTCGAGCGGAGCCAGAGGTGGCGGTGCTGCATGAGATACGCCGTGCCGTGCTCCTTCGGCGTGATCGGATAGTCGACGGTCAGGTGCGCGACCGTGAAGTCGGAGACGTGCAGCTCGACGCCGCCCGGCGCGCGCGGCTCCTCGCGCACGACGCCGACGACGTGAAGCGTCGACTCCTGCGTCGCGTCGGTCGCAGCCTGCCACGACGCCTCGCTCACTTCCTTCTTCGAGACGACGCACTGCAGGTAGCCCGAGCCGTCGCGCACGATCGGGAACTTGAGCTTCCCCGACTCGCGCTTGTTGTAGAGCCAGCCCTTTACCGTCACGGTCTGGTCGATGTGCTTCGAAAGCTCGCCTATGCGTACGTGTTCCATGGTCGTCGTCCTGTCTCCGGACCTTCCCCGGAAAGGCGGGCATTATAGCGGGGCGACGCAGCGGGCGCGAACGCCGGCTAGGGGCGACTTGACCTCGCACGACCGAGACTCGAAGAATTGATCGGGTTGGGGCTCAAGCGGTTTTTCTGAAGTGAGAACGCAGAACGTTGAATCTTGAACCCAGAAGGACTCCTCAGGCCGGCCTCTTTCTGGGTTCAAAATTCAACGTTCTGCGTTCTCACTTCAAAAAATCCCCAAATCGCACGCGGAGCGTTCTCTCACGTCGGGCTGCCGGCACCTTCCAGGAGCTCGTCCCGGCTGCCTGCCTCGTCGTCGCGAGACTGTTCGCAGTCGACCGGCAGGAGAACGGTGAAGGTCGAGCCCGCTCCCTCGGTTGACTCGACGTCGATTCGTCCACCGTGAAGGTCGACGAGCCCGCGGGCGAGGGAGAGGCCGAGGCCCGTGCCGCGCCGGGCGCGCGCGTCGCGGGTGTCGACCTGGTAGAACTGGTCGAAAATGCGATGGAGCTCGCCGCGCGGGATGCCGATTCCGGAGTCCGAAACACGGATCGCGATCGACTCGACCGCCAGCGGTGAGGCTGCCCCGTCGAGGCGCTCGATCTCGAGGCCGACCGTCGAGTTCGGGTGCGAGAACTTGACGGCGTTCGACAGGAGGTTCAGCAGGATCTGCTTGACCTTCCCCTCGTCGAGATTGACGTCGGGCACGTCGGTCGCGACGCGGCTTTCGAGCCTGATTCCCGCTTCGCCGCCGACGCCGCGGATCACGCGCTCGACCACGGCGACGGTCTTGCGCAGGTCGAACCGCTGCGCCGCAACCTCGAGGCGCCCCGCCTCGATCTTCGAGAGGTCGAGAATGTCGTTGATCAGCGTAAGGAGGTGCTGTCCCGCCTCGTGGATGTTCTCCACGAACTTGAACAGCCTCGCCGTGAGCATCGCCCGCGACGAGCCGAGCAGCACGCCGGAGAAGCCGATGATCGAGTTGAGCGGCGTGCGCAGCTCGTGCGACATCTGCGCGAGGAACTGGCTCTTCGACCGGTCCGCCGCCACGAGGCGCAGGTTTGTTTCCTGCAGCTCGTTCGTCCGGTCGAGCACCCGGTTTTCGAGCTGCCCCGTGAGGTGCGAAAGGTCGCGGAAGAGAACGGCGTTGTCGAGAGCGACCGCGGCCTGGTTCGCAATCGTCGTCAGCAGGATCTCGTCGTCCTGCGAAAAGGCGTTCTTCTTGAAGCTCTGCACCGAGATCACGCCGAGCACGCGGTCGCGCGCGATCATCGGAACCCCCAGCCATCCCTCCGTCGCCTTGCCGTCGTCGACGGCGACGATCCCCATCCGCTCCGTTTCTTCCGTGTCGGCGAGCCGCAGCGGCCTGCGGTTGAGGAACACCCAGGAATTGAGCCCCGATCCAACCGGGAAACGAAACTTCGGGAGGACCGCCCCGTCACGGATGTCGAGCTCGGCGACCAGCTCGTTCGTCGCCTCGTCGTGGATAGCGATCGAGAAGAACGAGACGTCGACCGAATTCCGGCACGCCTCGTAGATCGCGCGGAGGAGCTCGTCGGTCTTGAACTGGATTGAGATCGTCCGGCCGACATTGCTGAGCGATGCGAGGCGATGCACCAGCCGGTCGCGCGCTCCGCGCGTCACCGCGAGGTTGCGCGCCACGAGGTTGAACACCACGAACATGAAGGCCCAGCCGAAGATCGCGCCCGGGCCCATCGATCCGAAGTGAAGGCTCATCAAGACCGCGTAGGGAAGCGTCAGCCCAAAGATCGTCGCGTCGACGATTGTGTCGCGGACGAAGTCGCGCAACGTCGATCCGTAAATGAGCTCCACCTGATCCATGACGACATGGTTCGCGAAGAGGAGCGCGACGCCGGTGATCGCGATCCGGAGGGCCGAGACCCACGACGAGTCGAGCGCCGGGGTCACTCCGCCGACCGCCTCGTAGACGCTCCCCGCGAAGAGGACCGGGATCCCGTAGGTGCCGGCCTGCCCGAAGACACGCGCCCAGTTCACGCCGGGGTCGTCGAGCGACGACTTGTTGGGACCGAGCTGAAGCACGCCGAGCGCGCGCGTGATCGTGGTCGCGGCGACCGCGATGCAGCAGGAGACGACGGGACCGAGCAGCGGGAGCATCGCCGTCGAGGAGGTCAGCGCGAGATTGACGAACGTCTTCTCCGAGAGCTTGAACTTGAACAGGGAAAGGGCGAAGGCGAGAGCGAAGTAGATCGCGATCAGGTACGGGGCATCCGCGCCGAGCTCCGCGAGCACGCGGCCCGTATCGTCGCGCCGGAAAACCGCCACGGCGACGAGGAGCAGATAGGCCGCGATCCCCTGGAAGAGAAACGTCGCGATCAATTTCCTGCGAAGGGCTTCTTCCGAGTTGCCTCCAGCCAAGCGCGACGGCCTCCGATCAGCGCCGATGGTATCGCCAAATTGCGACGTGCGGCAGCAGGGTGGTGCAGAACGTTCACCGGCCGTTCGAAACGTAACGTCGCGACCTCCCGCAGAGTCACAAGAATTTAGGAAACTCGCGCGCGCGTTCTCCGCAACGACGCATTGATCCGGAGTTGCGTGCGGAGTGACGAGGGGGACCATGAGGCGGACGTCGATCGCAGCAGTGCTTCTAATGTTTGTGGCCATCGCGGCGCACGGGGATGCCGAGGCGAAGCGTTGCCGGAGCTGCGGCGGGCTCGTTGCGGGTTCGGCGCTCCCCGGAATCGCGGTCCCGCTCCTCGTCCGAGGGAATGCGAGCGAAACGACCACGTTCGAGGAGTCGCTCTCCACCCTCACGCCGGAGCAGGCCGCGCTCGCGACCGTGGTCATCGACATCGACAAGGCACCGTCGACGATCGAAGAGGCTGAGGCGACGGTCGGCACCCTCATCTCCGCGAAGCTCGGGGGCGGGCGCTCCTTCGAATCGGCAGGCATCTCCACGCGCGGCGTATCGAGCGAGATCGCGGCGTACCTCGTGCGCCGCATGGCCGTCCTTCTCCAGGGTCGGAGCGTCACCTCGCGGATCGTCGTGGCGGTCTCCTCTCCCGACGAGCTCGCCGCTCTCGCTTCGGCCGGGGCAGCCTCGTACTACGACGCCGTCCTCGTCGACGAGACGGCGCGGGCCGCCGTCGTCTCGTGGCTCGAAGCGAACGACCCGTCGAAGAAGATCGTGGTGACCGCGTCGCCGCGCGCGGCCAACCCGCTCCACGACATTGCCGCACAGTTCGGAGGCAATGTCGACCGGGTCTTCCTTTCCGCTGATCCTTCAGCCGCCGGCGCGATTGCCGCGATGAACGTCGAGCTCTCCGGAGACTTCGCCGTCGATCCCTCCTCGGATGGCACGATCCTCACGCGCGACACGAAGGTCGTCGAAGGGACTCCGATCGTCCTCGTGCGAGGCGAAGATCTCCACACGGTCGTCGTTCCTCCGGGGAGCGTCGACGAGGCGCGAATCGTGTCGATCTCCGACGGCGGCTTCGTCGGCGCGCGGCGCATCTCGTCCACGGGCAGCATCGCGTACCGCGACGTCGGCAGGAAGGAGGGGCGTTATCTGATCGGCACGATGCCGTCGCGCGACGGCTACCTCTTCATGCTCGATCGCCCGGCGCCGGACGAGGTCAAGGGCGCGCTCTCCGAGAAGATCCAGGTCGCGACCGAGAAGCGGCTCTCCGTCGAGGAGATCATCCGCAGCCACCAGGCGTACTGGGAGTACGAGCTGACGATCACACCGCGCTACGTCGCGCACAACCAGACCGACCTCCGCTTCTCGCTCGGTCCGACGGCGGAGCGGATCGAGGTCTCGATCACAGGACCGCATTTCTTCGACGGCGACCGCCGCAACGACTGGCTCTGGAGCGACTTCTTCGTCAACGGCGTGAAGTGGAAGTACGGCGAGTTCCCGCAGCTTCCGATCGTCCAGGCCGAGAAGGTCACGCAGCTTCCGCTCGCGATCAACCTCACGAACGAATATCGCTACGAGCTCGTGGGCGAGGAAAAGCTCGGCCCGTTCGACACCTGGGTGGTGCGCTTCGCGCCGCCGCCTAACGCACCGGAGGGGTTGCCGCTGTACCGCGGCACCGTCTGGATCGACAAGAGAACGTACGCCCGCGTGCGCATGTCGATGATCCAGCTGAACCTCGGCGGAGAGGTGCTCTCGAACGAGGAGACGACCGACTACGCGATCTTCGACGCGACGACCTCGATGCCGATCAGTCCCGACGACGCGAGCCGCGCGCCCGCCTCGTCCCTGCTCTGGCTTCCGGGATCGATCACCGCGCAGCAGGTCGTCTCGGCGATCAGTCGGCCGCTCGCGGTCGAGCGGAAGACCACGTTCAGCGCCTTCGAGCTGCAGCCGCTCGACTTCGACGCGCGCTACGCGACCGCGACCGAGTCGAAGAAGCGGATGGTCCGCGACACCGAGGAGGGGCTTCGCTATCTCGTGAAGGACGAGAGCGGCGGGCGGGTCGTGCAGGAGGGGTTCAAGACGTCTCAGCTCTTCCTCCTCGGCGGGCTGCGGCACGACGAAGGGGCCGAGTATCCGGTGCTCCCGTTGGCCGGCGTGAACTACTTCGACTGGAAGTTTCTCGACAGGGACATGCAGACGAACGTCTTCTTCGCGGGCGTCATCCTCGCGGCGAGCTTCGCCGACGCATCGTTCGTCGGCACGCGCGCCGCCGTCGGGCTCGACACGTTCGCGCTCGCGATCCCCTTCGAGAGCACGATGTTCCGCAACGGCGAGGAGTCGAAGGGAGAGACGGTCGAGCGGCAGCCCTTCTCGATCAACGCGCGCATCTCCCGTCCGTTAGGCTCGTTCCTCAACGTGCACGCCTCGATGGCGGCCACCTGGGTCGGCTTCGGCAAGGCCGAGGACACGGCGCCCGGCTTCGTCCTCCCGACCGACACCTGGGTCCTCTCCCCGTCGGTCGGCATCCGCTACGACCGCCGCGGCTACTCGCTTTCCGGCTTCTACGAGTACGGGACGAGAACGTCGTGGCAGCCGTGGGGAATCGCTTCGGAGTACAGCGACGAGCAGAAGGATTTCGAAAAGTGGGGAGTGACCGTCGCGAAGGGATTCTTCCTTCCGAAGTTCCAGCGGCTCGGCATCGAGGCGAGCTGGTTCGACGGGAACGACCTCGACCGCTTCTCGAAGTACGAGCTCGGCTCGTTCGGCGGCGAGCGCCTGCGAGGTGTCCGCTCCGACTCGGTGCGCGCCGAGACGCTGATCACCGGCCACCTGTCGTACGGCTTCGTCGTCTCCGACCTCTTCCGCCTCGAGGCCTTCTACGACGCCGCGTCGATCGACGACGCCGCCTCGTCGTTCGACGGCGAGATCTTCCAGGGCGTCGGCATCGGTGGGCAGACGGTGGCGCCGTGGGGGCTCATCATCCGTTTCGATCTCGGGAAGACGGTCGGATCGACGAGCCAGGACGGCTTCACCGGAACGATCCTCTTCCTCAAGCTGCTCTGAGGCGGAACGGAGCGGAACGGGCGCGCATGGGATAATCGATTTCCGCGATGGAGCAGAGCGCGCCTCAGCGGCCGGGTCCAACGGGGCCGGCTGAAACGGGAAGCAGGCTCGAGCCGGGCACGATCGTGGCCGGGAAGTGGAGCGTCACGCGCCGGCTCGGCGCGACGCGACTCGACGAGATCTACGAAGCGCTCGACGTCGCGACGGGGGCGACCGTCGCGATTCGCGTGCTCAGGCGAGACGCCGGGAGCGACGACTCGACCTTTCGCCGCTTCGCGCGCGTCGCGCGAAGGCTGAGCGCGGTCAGGCACCCGAACGTCCAGCACATCTTCGCCTTCGCGACCCACGAGACGAGGAGCGGCTCGCACCGCGAGCGCGCCGCGCTGCTCGTGACCGAGGCTCTCAGCGGGGAAACGCTCTCCCACCGTGTGAGGCGCGCCGGGCCACTTCGGGGCGAAGCGGCCGACGCGCTGGTCCGCGATCTCTGCGCCGGCCTGGAGGCGATTCACGGCGCGCACGCGCTGCACGGCGACATCACCGGAGCGAGCGTTCTGTTCGTGACCGATCCCGACGGGTCGACGCGAGCGGTCCTCACCGATCTCGCGTTCCTCGCCACGGGTGAGGGCGACGATCTGGCGCTGGCGCGCGCGGTCGGCTCGCCCGCCTACCGCGCCCCGGAACAGCTGACAGGGGGAAAGCTCCATCGCACGACCGACATATTCTCGTTAGGCGCAGTCATTTACGAGGCGGTCACCGCGAGGCTTCCATTCACCGGCGGAAACCTTCTCGCCCTCGACTTCAGGCAGCTCGAAGAGGAGCCGATCCGCCCGGGCGTGTTCGCGCCCGACATCGAGCCGGCGCGGGAGCGCGCAATTCTCCGCTGCCTCGAGCGTTCGCCCGCCAACCGTTTCGAGCGCGCCCGCGACGTGCTTCGGGCGACGAAGGGCGAGAACGTCTCGACGCCGCGATTCCGCCAGGCCGCTCGCACGCTCGGCGCAGCCTCGCTCCTGATCGTCGTCATGATCGGCGGGAGCGCGCTGCTCAGCTGGGTGTCAGTGGTCGAGGATCGCCGCCTCGGCGTCGAATTCGTGAGGCTCTCCCGGCCGTCGATCGCGGTGATGCCATTCCGCGCTGACAGGATCGACGAGCGCGATGCGTGGATCGCAGTCGCGGCGACCGAGCTCCTCCGCCTGGAGCTCACACGCGACGACGCGCTGCGGGTCGCATCTCGCGAGACGGTCGTCGACGCAAGCCGCGACCTGGGGCTCGGCGAGACCGAGACGCTCCCTCCCTTCGCGCTTCGCCACGTCAGGACGCTGATCGGCGCCGAGCAGGCGCTCGTGGGCTCGTGCCACGTGCAGGGGACTGCGCCAGCCGCGGTGACCGTGACGCTCGACCTCTGCGTCCAGGACACGCGCACCGGAGAGACGATCGGCACCGTCTTCGAGTCGGGTACGCTCGCGGAGCTTCCCGAACTGGCGGCCCGCGCGGCCGCGCGCGTTCGTCCGATCGCGGGCGCCGCCCTCTCTGACCGGGAAGCGCGCGCGGCCAGGCGCGAGACCTGGAGCCCCACCGGCCTCGAATCGTGGGCGCGCGGACTGGCCAGCCTCGACGACCGACGCGCCGACGAGGCGGTCTCCGCGCTGACCCTGGCCGCGACGACCGACGCCGAGAACCCCGCCGTGCGCGTGGCGCTCTCGCGCGCTCTCTGGGCCTCGGGCGACGTATCGCGCGCAATCGACGAGTCGAAGCGTGCGTGGGACGCAGCCGAAGGACTCTCGCCGGAGCGCACGCTCGAGCTCGAGCTGCGGCACGCCGAGCTCCGCAGTGATCCGGGACGACTGATCGAAGCCTATCGCCGCATGATCCGCACCTACCCTGACCGGGTCGACGACGGTTTCGGGCTCGTCGACGCCTTCGTAAGGGCGGGCGATTTTGAGGATGCGACTCGCGCCCTGCGCAGCCTCCAGTCGGCCACGTCCAGCGCTCTCGACCCGCGGCTCGCGCTCTGCGAAGCGCGGATCGCGGCGCAGAGCGGCCACTTCGCGGAGGCCATCGCTGTGGCCTCCGACGCGGTATCGATCGCGTCCGCAATCGGCGCCAGAGGGATCGAGGGCGAAGCCGAGGTGGAGCGGGCCCTGGCGTGCGCGTCGTCGGGCGACTACGCAACGTCGAAATCGTCGATCGCCGCCGCGGCCGAGGCGTTCCGCTCGCGCGGAGACCTGGACGAGGTGGCGCGAATCACCGCGATCAGCGGGGTACTCGACCAGAGAACCGGACGGTACGACGAGGCGCTCGCGTCGCTGCGCGAGGCGGAACGCCTCTACGAGCGCATCGGCCAGCGACAGGGCCTCGCAGCGACGCGGGGCTCGATCGCCGTCCTGCTCGCGTCGCGCGGGCGGCACCGCGACGCGGCGCAAAGCTTCGACGCCGCCCTCGAGGGGTTCGTCGCCATCGGCGACCAGGCAAACGCGACGCGCTCGCGCATCGGCCTTGCCGGGAGCCTGCTGTCGCTCGGCGCTCTGGCGGCCGCGGAATCGCAGCTCCGTGGCGTGGTCGCATCGTACCCGCCCGATGGCGACCCGACGCATCGCGCCTTCGCACTCCTCGGGCTCGCGCGGATCGAAACGGCGCGAGGACGCATCACCCGGTCGCGAGAGCTCCTCGGCCAGGCGGCGGCGGCATTCGAGACCCGGCGCGTCGCCTCCGGCCTGCAGGAAGTCGAAATTCTCCGCGGCATCGACGCGTGGGTCGCGGGTGACACCGCACTCGCGCGGCGGACGCTCCAGGCTGTGCGAAACGCTCCCGCATCGCCGGGGAGCGGCACGGTCTCCTGCCGCGCGTCGTTAGCGCTGGCACGCATCGACATTCAGTCGGGAGACGCGGGAACGGCGTTCGGGTCAGCCGCCGCATGCGTAGACCTGCTCTCCGCGCAGGGAAGCCCGGGCGACGCCACCACGGCCCGCGCCGTCGCCGCGATCGCGGCAGTGCGGCTCGGCGATCGCACGGGCGCGGCATCGATCCTCGACGCGAGGGGACAGAGCATCGTCGACGAAGAGGACTTCGCCGCGCGGGCGATCGTCGAGATCGCGAGGGAGACGATCCGGGGAGGACGCCCGGCGCCGATGCTCCGGCTCGCGGATGAGGCGGAGAGCGCGTCGATGAGGCTCGTCCAGCTCGACGCGCTCCTTGCCGCGGCGGAGCTCGCGACGCGGCCCGGCGATCGCGACGTGGCTGCGGACGCGCTGGCGCGCGCCGACGCTCTCGTCACGCGCGGCGACCTCGCGGGGTACAAGCGTCTGGTCGAAGACGCCCGGTCCCGGCGGGCGAACTAGCTCCGACGTCTGCTTCCCCGATGCCAACCTTCGGTGGTGTCGCCACGCCGGACTACGACCTACTATCGCGTGGAACAAGGAGTTGAACCATGACCACCGATGCGCTCGCTCCCAGCGAATTGCAGATACAGCAGGCCCTCAAGGCCGCGCTCGGCGCGGTCGAGCGGGGCGACCACGCCGGCGCGCTGAAGGTCTTCAAGGCGATCTACGAAGATCCGAGGATCGCCGCCCCTCCCGACGGGCTTTCCGGATACGGTCTCTGCCTCGCACTCGTCGAGAACCAGACGAAACGGGGGATGGAACTCTGCCGGAGCGCGATCACGACTCAGTTCTACGACTCGCGCCACGTCGTGAACCTGGTCAATCTCCACCTGAAGAAGGGAAACAAGCTCGCGGCGGTCGAAACGGTGAAAGAGGCGCTCAGCCGCATGCCGGAGGACGCGGCAGTCCTCGCTCTCAAAGGGAAACTTGGCATCCGCCAGGCTCCTCCGATTCGATTCCTCTCACACGAGAACGTGCTGAACCGCATGCTCTCACGCGGCCGCCAGGACGGGAAGAGAAAGCCGGGAAGCAGACGAAGGCTCGGCCCGCTTCACCCGGCCGTGACGGCGCTCATCGCGCTGATCTTCTTTGCAGCAGTCTTCGGGGGCACGTTCTACTTCCTCTACCATCAGGCCTACGGGTAACGGAACGGCACCGAAGTCGGTGGTTCCCCAGCCAGCTCCGAAGGTATGATTCCAGTATCGAATCGTGAACCGGAGCTGCGAGTGAATACACCGCCCGACAATGCGCCCCGCTCCGAGCGCGAGATCTTCGCGATGATCAAGGCAGGAGTCGCGTACGTCGAGCGCGGCGATTACAAGCAGGGATTCGCCTCGCTTAACGCGGTGTACGGTCGAAGCGGCGAGTTACCGCCGCCTCCCGACGGGCTCTCGCACTATGGCCTCTGCGTCGCGATCCTGGAACGGCAGACGCGCAAAGGCGCGGCGCTTTGTCGCACGGCAATCAACCACCAGTTCTTCAACTCCGCACACTTCGTGAACCTCGTGCGCCTCTACATCATCCGGGGAAACCGCAAGGCAGCGGTCGAAACGCTTCACGAAGGACTGACCCGCCTTCCTAACGATCGCGCGCTGCTCACGGTCCAGGACGAGATCGGCCACCGCGAGGAGCCGATCGTCGGCTTCCTTCACCGCGACAATCCGATCAACGAAGCGCTGGGAAAGATGCGAGCGAAGAAGAATCCAGAAGCCGACTCGAAGAAGAAACGCAGCTGAGGCCGGCGTCTTCAGCCACGTGAAGCGAGCAACGACGCAACCTCGGGCAGGACAACGCCGCACTTCGCCTCGAGCTTGAGTTCGGCGATCGCGTCGCCTCTCGTCTCTCCGATGCTGAGAATCGCGACCGGCTTCCCTCTCTCGCGCGCGCCGAGAACGAAACGAAAGCCCGAGAAGACCGCGAGAGACGAACCTGCGACGAGCAGCGCGTCTGCCACGTCGACCGCGGCAAACGAGCGCTCGACCCGCTCCTTCGGCACGTTCTCGCCGAAGAAGACGACGTCGGGCTTCAGGACGCCGCCGCAGCGCGCGCAATCGGGAACCACGAACGAGTCGACGGCAGCCGGCTCGAGCGCCGCGTCGCCATCGGGCGCGATCGCGACTTCGTGCGGGGCCCATCCATCGTTGGCCGCCCGGATCCGCTCCTGCACGTCCTCCCGGGGCGCCACGACGGCGCACGACAGGCAGATGACGCGGTGGTTCGAACCGTGCAGCTCGATGACGGCGCGGCTCCCGGCACGCTGGTGGAGCCCGTCGACGTTCTGCGTAATCAACGCAACCACGTCTCCGCGATCCTCGAGCTCGCACAGCGCGACGTGCGCTCCGTTAGGCGCCGCCGCGGCGAAACGATTCCATCCGGCAAAGCTTCTCGCCCAGTAGCGGCGCCGCGCCGGAGCGCTCCGCACGAACTCGCCGAACTGAATCGGCTTGTGCCTGCTCCAGGCCCCGCCGGGGCTCCGGTAGTCGGGAATCCCCGACTCGGTGCTGCAGCCGGCACCCGTGAGTACGGCGATGCGTCCGTGCCTGGAGACGAATCCGGCGAGCGCCGCGGCGGCGCGCTCCACCGCGCCAGCCGCCGACACCGCGTCGTTCAATGCCTCACCAGCGCTCAGAACCTGGCGACCAGCGAGACGCCTGTCGTCGAATCGGTCTTCTCGAATCCCGCGACCGGCTCGTTGAGGTGCACGGTGTTGTAGTACGCCTTCAGCGAGAACGTCGAATTGATCGCCGCGGTCACCGCGGCGGAGTTGAGGAAACGCCAGTTGTCCGAATTCTCGAGATCGTGGATGTAGTTCACGTTATCGGTGAATTCCGCCGTCTTCGAGAAGACGTACTTGTACTTGGCGAACAGCGTGCCGGTCGCGAAGTCGCTGTCTTCACCGATCGTCCGCGACTCCGACGTGTAGCCGACGCCCGCGCCGAGATCGAGGACGTGCTTCTCGCCGGTCAGCGCCTTCCAGGCGACACCGGTGTCGCCGCTGATGTTCGAGTCGATGCCCGAAAACTCGTCGGAGAGGTAGACGATGCGCGCGTAGTAGTCGAGCCGCTCGCTGATCGGTCGACTCGCGCCGAAGAGAGCTCCGAGCTTCTCGGCGCTCTTCACGCCATCGGTCTCCGCCTCGACGTAACTCACCTTGAAATCGTAGGTCCAGACGCCCGGCTTGTAGTGGAGCTCGCCACCGAGGCCGAGCGAGCTTGTGTCGGTGTTGCCGCTCGTTGCGACATACGACAGCTCGGCCGAACCGGTCCACGGACTCTTCGGAGCGTCCTGGGCAATCGCCGGCACGCACGCCGCCAGCACTACGACCATCACTGCGAGATAGCGTCGCACTCCGATCATTCCTCGAACTCTCCTTTGGTCGCGGAGCCGCGCCCCGCGGTTCGGTCAACCGGCATAGAGCAGGTCGAGCAGTTTTTCCTCGATCTCCCGGAACCCTCTCGTCGACTTCAGCCCTGCATCGCGCTGCTCGAAGAACGGGACGTCGACGCGGTGGAGCACTCTCGCGGGGCGCGCCGAAAGGACGTAAACGCTGTCAGCGAGATACACCGCCTCCGAAACGTCGTGCGTGACGAAGAGCGTCGTGTTGTCTTCGTGCCTGGAGACGTCGAGCAGAAGGCTCTGCATTCCCCAGCGCGTCTGCGGATCGAGGGCCCCGAACGGCTCGTCCATCAGCACGACGCGAGGCTTGTTGATCAGCGTCCTCGCGATCGCGACGCGCTGCTTCATCCCGCCCGAGAGGTCCTTCGGATAACGCTCGGCGAAATCGGCCAGGCCGACCTCTTCGAGATACTTCTCCGACAGCCCTTTTCGCTCGCCGCGGGAGACACCATGCAGCTTGAGCCCGTACTCGACGTTCTCCCGCACGGTGAGCCAGCCGAACGACGTGTAGGCCTGGAAGACCATTCCGCGGTCGCGGCCCGGCTCGTCGATGCGCTTCCCGTCGAGGAACACCTCCCCCTGCGTCGGCGCGATGAGACCGGCGACCGCCTTGAGGATCGTCGACTTTCCGCAACCCGATGGGCCGAGGAAGACGATCACCTCGCCGACGCCAGGCTTGTCGACCACGTCGAACGCGATATCACGCACGGCATCGACGCCGCGTCCGGTACGGTCGAGGTAGGTGTGGGAGAGATCCTTCACGCGGAGGCGCGGCATCGGGCCCGACTGGTCGGGCTTGACCCAGGTCGCCTCACGGCGCGGGCGGTCGACGGTGACCGCCACGGTTCCCGCCTCTCCAGCGTGCGGCAGCGGCTTCGACGCGTCGCTCACGAGCTCTTCTCCTTCCAGCGGAACAGCATCGCAGAGACGGCGCGAATGATTCCATCCGTCACCAGGCCGATGCCGCCGATCACGAGCAGCCCCGCGAACGACCACGACGGCTTCTGGTGCGTCCGCGCGAGCTCGACCATGTAGCCGAGCCCGTACTCGGGATTCACCGCCTCGGCGAGGATCACGTAGGTCCACGAGATCGCGTTCATCACGCGAAACGAATCGAAGATCTCCGGGAGAGCCGACGGCACGAGCACGGTGCGTATCACCTGCCAACGCGACGCCCCGAGCGTCTGCGCGGTCTGCACGAGCTCGTCGGGCACGACCCGGATCGCTGAGACGACGACGGGCAGGAGGTAGACGAACACGCCGAGGAAGAGGAATGCGATCTTCTGCTTCTCGTAGATGCCGAAGTAGAGGATCAGCAGGGGGATGAAGGCCGAGATCGGCATGTAGCGCAACGGCGCGACGATCGGCTCGAAGAACCGGTTCACCGGCTCGAACGCCCCCATGAGAATTCCGAGCGGAAGCGCAACCGCCGAGGCGAGCCCGAACGCGATGAGGATTCTCCGCGTGGAGATCCAGATCGCCGTCGCGAGGTCGTACTCGAAGAAGAGCTGCAGCGTTCCCTTCACGACGTCGGTCGGCGACGGGAGGAAGTCGGGAGGCGCGAGGCCCCCGTAGGTCGCGACACACCATGCGGCGATCACGATCACCGGCGCGACGAGGCCCACCGCGAACGCGGTCGACCTTCGCATCGGCTCGCGAAGTGCGAACAACTGGCCTCGTCTTGCCATTGGAGCTCCCGGGGGCGCCCCGCTTCGCGGGGCGCCCGTGTCGAGGGTCAGGTCTCGAAAATCGTCACTCGCTGAGAACGACCTTGATGTCGGTCCGGCGGTTCAGCTGGCGCCCCGCCTCGGTCTCGTTCGTTTCGAGCGGATTCGACGAGCCACGGCCGATCGTCTGGAACCGGGACGGCTCGATGTTCGGGAAGTTCTTGACGATGTAGTTCTTCACCGCGATCGCGCGTCTGTCCGACAGCGTGAGATTTGCCGCGACGGAGCCGGTCGAGTCGGTGTTCCCTTCGATGCGCAGGTAGGTGTTGCCGAACGACGTCATCGTGTCGCCGAGAGCGTCGAGGACGAAGTACGAGCCCGCCATGATCTCGTCCGAGCCGGGGGTGAAGTGAATCTGGATCTGCTTGTTGATGATCGCGCGGTCGTTCTTCGACGGCGGCTTCGCGGCGATCTTCGGCTCTTCGACCTTCTGTCCGGGGTACTGCGAGGCGAGCGCCGAGAGGAAGCGCGGATCGGCCCAGTCCTTCGCGTCGATCGCGCGCGTGACCAGCCCCTTCTTGCGCCAGATCACGAACGCCGTATTGAAAAGCGTGTCGTAGTGCGCCTTGCCGCCCGAGAGCCCGTAGAACTGCGCGTTGTCGGCAAAGGTCGTGAGCTTGAGCCCCGAGAGCATTCCCGAGACCGTCTCACCGTCGAGCTTGAGTGCGCGCCCGACCACGTCGTACGACGACGCCGGATCCTTCTTCATCATCTCGATCCCCTCGAGCCAGCCGTAGACGAAGTCGCGCACCGTCTCGGGGTAGCGGTCGATGAGATCCTGACGCGCGACGAGCGTGTCGGCGATGATGTTCGAAGCGGCCGTGGTCGACACGAGGACATGCGCCTCGTCACCGCGCGCGGCGACCGCGCCCGAAAGATCGGGCTCCCACGTCACGGCGGCGTCGACCTGCTTCGCCTTGAACATCGCGGCGGCGGCAGGCGCATCCTGCGTGAAGATGATGTCCTTCTCGACCTGGCCGCGATCCTCGGGCGAGAGGCCCGATTGCGCCAGCATGTAGAGAAGAAGGAAGTGCGACGGAGTGAACTGGGTGCAGGCGACCTTGTGCCCCTTGAGCTGCTCGATCGACTTGATCGACGAGAGCGAGACGATGCCGTCCCCGCCGCGCGACCAGTCCTGGAGGATGATCGACTTCGCCTTCTGGTTCTGCTCGGAGAGGATCGAGGCCTCGCGCGCCCAGTTGTCGACCGTGTCCCACATGATGTCGACGTCGCCCTTCCGGAACGCCGCGAGCTTCGCG
Organism: Thermoanaerobaculia bacterium; assembly: GCA_041671505.1. GTDB lineage: Bacteria > Acidobacteriota > Thermoanaerobaculia > Gp7-AA8 > Gp7-AA8 > JACPDH01. The sequence goes on from JBAZBK010000010.1 coordinate 50,531, forward strand.
GCCGGATCTTCGATCAGAACGAACTTCACGTCGAGACCGAACCGCTGCCGGTACGTCGACGCCGCGCTCGGGTCCATGCCGCCGTTGAACACGATCCCGGGGGCATGGCCCGCCCAGGTATTGATCGCAACCACGAGCGGCCGGTCGAGTTTGCCGGTTCCGCCGAGCGCCGCCTGCGTCACGCCGTTCGAGCCGACGCCGCGGTCGGGGTCGGCGGGGGCGTTGTTCAGCGCGGAGAAGTCGGACTGCGAGACTCCCTCGGCGGGAGCCTTGGCTTCCTCGGCGTTCTTGCCGGTCGCCCACTTGCGGATGTCGGCTCCCTTGTAGTGCCAGGCCGTGTACCCGACGACGACCAGGATGATCAGAGTGATGAAGATCTTCGCGAACGGTGTCAGTTTCATTCTCGAGCCCTCGATTCCCGCCCTGAGGCGGCTGAATTCGTGCCTGTTTGAATCCGAAGAGTATACGTTGAATCGACTGCGGACGACTCCCGTCCAGGGCGTCCACCGGAGGTGCGAATCGCGCTAGACTCTTCGGTGCATCGGAAGGCCATGAACGAACCGACGCGCGGCAGCGCGCTCCTCGTGGGATTCATCGACGCGGGCCCGGTCGAGTTGGTGAGGCAGTGCGGCTACACCGCTCGAATGGCCCCGCCGTGGGCCGCGCTTCAGGCGGTCCGCGAACGAGAGTGCGACCTCGTGATCGTCCGCCTCACCGGCGCGTTCCGCGACGTGTTCGACCTGATCGAAGGGGCGCGAACGGAGGGAGTTCCGATTCTCGCCACCGTCACGAACGACGAGCGCGAGCGCGAGCGTGCATGGGAGGCCGGCGCCTCCGACTGCATCGTCGAGCCGTTCGGAATCGTCGAGCTCAGGCAGAGACTGCGGCTTCAGTCGACGATCGGGGATCTGCGCACCGACGTCAGGCGGCTCGAGACCGCGCTGGACGACGCCGCGATCGCGCTCGACGAAGCGCGCGGCGCCGCCACACTGCAGTCGATGAAGGACGACCTCACCGGCGTCGGCAACGTGAAGCGCTTCTACACGGCCCTGGAGCTCGAGTGGAAGCGCGCGGCGCGGACGGGTTCGCGTGTCTCGCTGCTGCTGGCCGACATCGACCAGTTCCGCCTCTACAACGAGCGGAGCGGCCACGCGAGCGGCGACGACTGCCTCAGGGAGATTGCAGGGACGCTCGCCTCCGGCGTGAGCCGTGCGGGCGACCTGCTTGCGCGCTTCGGCGGCGAGGAGTTCGTCGTACTCCTTCCGTCGACGTCGCACGAGGCGGCGCTCGCCGTCGCCCGGAGGCTCGCCCAAAACGTCAGGGACCTCGCCCTGCCTCACGAGGCCTCGGCTCCCGGGATCGTGACCGTGAGCTTCGGCGTCGCCACGGCGACACCGTCGGAATCGTCGGCGCCCGCGTCGCTTCTCGCAGCCGCCGAGGAAGCGCTCCTCGCCGCGAAGGCGGGGGGACGAAACCGGGTCGCCGGCCGTTTCGCCGGTTAGGCTCCGCGCGGCGCCTCTCGCCCGTCTGCCGACCGATCTGCCCGCCAGTAGAAAGGCATGAACAAACGAAAAGGCCCGGCGATCGCCGGGCCTTTTCACGCTGGGGTCAGGTTAGGTTACTGCTGGATGTTGTCGACGTAGAAATCGACCGAGCCGATTTCGGCGCGCTGCCCGCCGGTGGTGCTCAACGCGGTGACCGTCAGCCGGTGCCTTCCGTCGGCGAGCTGCGTGGTGTCCATGTTGAAGCGCCAGCCGCTGCGCTGCGCGACGAGCCCGTACGACGGATACGCGGCCTGTACGTCAGTTCGGAGGAACCCGTACTCCGCGACTCCCGCGACCACGCCGTCGATCTGGATCTCGACGGTGGCAACCTGCTGGACAGCCCAGCCGAGGAACTGCACCGTCCCCTTGACGTAGTCGTAGTTGCCCGGGAAGTCGATGTATCCGACCGGGGCGAAGGTGTTGTTGCGCATACAGCTGAAGAACACCGGGATGCCGGCAGTGCCAGGGAGCTCGGCGAACGTCTGCTCCTGGTCGCCGACGCGAACCTTCAGAACGTGCGCGCCTTCGTTGACGCCCGCCTTGTAGAGGCTGCCGACGTCCATCGCGAAGTAGTAGCCCGCACGCGGTGAATCGGGGTGCGTCGGGAAATACCTGGCCACATCGGGGCGCGGCATACCGTAGCAATCGACCAGGGCGCCGTAGGCGGTGACGAAGCGGCAGTCGTCGGTCGAGTACCAGCGCACGCCGTCGATCAGCAGCTCCGCATAGGCGACGCGCCCCGTGTCTTCACGAGTGCCGAGGTCGAGGGCCCAGCCGCGGACCGGCGTGATGCGGTTCTCGGGAGTGAATGGCGGTGAAACCACCGGGCCGGAGTTTTCGCAGTTTCCGAAGAGGACCGCGTCGCGCTGCGGCTGGTCGAGCGAGCCGAACGGCCGGAGGTTGTTCTCGCTGTTGAAGACCTGGATCGTGCGCCGTCCGATGACCCGGCTCAACCCGTTGCGGTCCGTCGCGCGGACGGTCATCGTGTGGATGCCGTCGATCAGGCGCGTCGAATCGACCTGCGACAGGAAGCCGCTGTAGAGCGATGACGGAAGGTCGGGGAAAGAGTTGTGGACGTCGGGACGAGGATCGCCGTAGTTCGCTGACTGCGTGCTCAGCCCATCGATCTGCACGTCGATGCGCGCGATGCCGTCAACGTCCGCAGCCCATCCCGAAACCGGGAACGAACCGTTGACATCGTAGACCGCGACCGAGTCGGGAGTCTCGAGGTAACCGAACGGAGGCTGGTTGATCGTATTGTCGACGACGATCGTCCGCTGCCCCACCTCGTACACCTTGTTGTCCTCGGTGAAGATGCGAACCATCACGGTGTGCGTGCCGTTCGAGTAACGCGCCGCGGAGAACCCCGTCTGGTAGCCAGGAAGGCGATTCTGCGTCCCGCTCCAATCGGGGTTCGACTCGACGACGTCGGTCCGCGGAATCGACAGGTTCGCCGAGTGGACGTACAGCCCGTCGACGATCAGATCAATTCTCGAAATACCGACGGGATCGACGGCCCACCCCTGAACGAGAACCATCCCTGAGACAGTCTCGTTTGGAACCGGCTTCTCGAGGAAAGCGATGAATTCCGTCTGGGCCGACACCGAAGACACAAGGCTCATGACCAAGAGCCCGAGGACCAGCCCGCGGGTAACCATTCTCCACATAACCCACACCTCCAACCCAGCTATAGACGGTCGCGCGGAATTTGACTCGTCAACGATACTCTCCCGCGCGCCCCAGAGTCAAATCAGTGAGTTATCAGCCCCTTCCGGAGCTGAACCCGACTTGTCCTATGCGGCGGAGTTTATACTACGCCGCTGTGGCACATCAATCGACGCTCACGCTCGACGACGTTCTGGCCGCCCGCGAGCGAATCGCTCCGTGGATCTCGCGAACGCCCCTTCTGAGCTCCCGCACGCTCTCGGAGATCGCCGGCATCGAGGTGCGCCTCAAGTGCGAAAACCTGCAGCGCGCCGGCGCCTTCAAGATCCGCGGCGCGATGAACGCGTTGCTCGGGATCGATCCCGAGTCGCGCAAGCGTGGCGTGGTTGCCTTCTCCTCCGGAAACCATGCCCAGGGCGTGGCCCTCGCGGCGAAGCTCCTCGGCATGCCTGCGACCATCGTCATGCCCGAAAACTCCGTGAGGGCCAAGGTCGAAGCGACGCTCGGCTACGGCGCGCGCGTCGTGCAGGCGGGAGTGACTTCTGCGACGCGCGACGCGGTCGCGCGCTCGATCGCCGACGAGACCGGCGCGACCGTCGTCCCACCGTTCGACGACCCGCGGATCATCGCGGGCGCGGGCACCGTCGGCCTCGAGATCGCCGAGGAGTGGCCGGAGGTCGGATCGATCCTCGTTCCGCTCGGCGGCGGCGGGCTCCTGGCCGGCGTCAGCCTCGCCGCGACCTCGATGCTTCCCGGCGTCGACGTCTACGGCATCGAGCCGGAGGCGGGCAACGACGGCCAGCAGTCGTTCCGCAAGGGCGAGATCGTCGAGATCGCGCCGCCCGCGACGATCGCCGACGGAGCGCGGACGCTCGCGATCGGCAGGGAAAACTTCGCGATCATCCGCGAGAGGGTGCGCGACATCGCGACGATCGACGATGCCCGCCTTCTCCACTGGACCCGGTTTGCGATCAACCGGACGAAGCTGCTCATCGAGCCGACCGGCGCGCTCGGCCTCGCAGCGCTCCTCGAGGGGCGCGTTAGGCCGAGCGGCCCCGTCGCGGTCGTCATCTCCGGCGGCAATGCCGACTGGTCGGTGCTTTGCGGAAGCTGAGGCGCCGGTGACGCTCTTCGACGACTGGCCACCGCGACAGGCAGGCGCACCGGGGGCGCAATCTCCGCTCCCCGAGAGGATGCGCCCCCGCACGCTCGACGACCTCGTCGGGCTCGGCGAGCTTCTCGCTCCCGGAAAGTTCCTCCGCACGGCCATCGAGCGCGACCGCGTCCCCTCGCTCATCTTCTGGGGACCTCCCGGCTCGGGAAAGACCACGCTCGCGAAGATCATCGCGTCGACGACCGCCTCCACGTTCGTCACCTTCTCGGCGACCAGCTCGGGAATCAAGGAGGTGAAGGCGATCATGGAGGAGTCGCGGCGCGCCCGTGAGTCGCGCGGCGTCCGCACGATCGTCTTCATCGACGAGATCCACCGGTTCAACAAGGCGCAGCAGGACGCGTTCCTCCCCTACGTCGAGCATGGCGACATCGTTCTGATCGGCGCGACGACGGAGAACCCGTCGTTCGAAGTCAACTCGGCACTCCTGTCGCGCTGCAAGGTGATCGTCATCCCCGGGCTGGAGCACGACGACATCAGGGCGATCCTCGACCGCGCGCTCGACGACGAGATCGTGAAGTCGCGGCGGGTCACGCTCTCGGGCGACGCCCTCGACTTCATCGCGTCGATCTCGGGAGGCGACGGGCGCCAGGCGCTCAACAGCCTGCAACTCGTGGTCGAGACGGCCGACTCCGACGCAGCGCCCCTCTCCCGCGAAGACGTCCGCACGATCCTCCACCGCCGCTCGCTCGCGCACGACAAGTCGGGCGAGTCGCACTACAACCTCATCTCGGCGCTTCACAAGTCGATGCGCAACGGCGACGCCGACGCATCGATCTACTGGCTCGTGCGGATGCTCGAGGGAGGCGAAGACCCTCTCTTCGTCGCACGCCGGATCGTCCGCGCCGCCGTGGAGGACGTCGGCCTCGCCGACCCGGGCGCGCTGCGGCTCGCTCTGGGGGCGAAGGAGACGGTCGAATTCCTCGGGATGCCCGAAGCGGGGATCGCGCTCGCCGAAGCGGCGGTCTACATCGCGCAGGCGCCGAAGTCGAACGCGATCTACGTCGCCTACGGAGAGGCGAAGCGCGACGTGCACGAGGGAGACGACCCCGGAGTCCCTCTCCACCTGCGCAACGCGCCGACCTCGCTGATGAAGGACATCGGCTACGGCGACGGTTACAGCTACGCGCATGATTTCGCCGAGCAGACGGCGCCGATGGACTGCCTTCCCGAGAGCCTCGCGGGGCGCCGCTACTACCGTCCGAAGGAATCGGGGCTCGAGCGGCAGATTCGCGACCGTCTGGAGGCGCTCCGGGCCGCCCGCGAGGAAATGCGGAAGCGGCGTTAGGCTCGACCTGGAGGAAGGGAGAAAAGAACAAGGAGAAAGAAACCAGTCGCCGTGGCTCCCTGTTTCTTCTCTCCTGTGTCTTCGTCGCTTTCTGCTGCCGGCCCAGCCGCGCGACTCCGCCTGCTATGGCCTCTGGCCGCTGGCCCGCTACTGGCGCCGCGGGATCGGGAGCGGCCTGCGGTCGGTACCGACGTTCACATAGACGACCTGCGCCTCGGTGACGGTGGTCTCCGGCCCGTCCATGCTCGGGCGATGCGCCTTGACGACGACCTTCACTGTGATCGAGGTCGTCCCGATTCGCATCGTCTCCGCCCAGAAGCTGACGAGGTCGCCGACCTGAACCGGTTCATGGAAGACGACCTTGTCCATCGTGACGGTCACCATGAGGACGCAGCCCTGGCGACGTGCCTCGATCGCTCCCGCCTGATCGATGTAGGAAAGGATGACGCCGCCGAAGATCGTGCCGTGCGCGTTGGTGTCGCGCGGCATCATCAGCACGCGGATCGCCGGCTCGTTCCACGGCGGCAGGATCTCGCTCATCGCCTCTCCTCCTGAAACGGCGCGGGGCGCACGTCGCCGCGCGCCCCGCAACCCGACTCGCTGATTCTCAGCCCGTTCAGACGCCCGCGCGGGTCGTGCCGAGGAGCTGCTCGTTGGTGACGATCTTCGCCGACTTGCGCAGCTTCTCGAGCAGCGAGGTCTGCATGCGGCGAGCCTCGCTGCTGCGGAGGCTCTGCATGAACCTCTCCTTCTCGGTCTGCCAGACGGCGGGATCGAACTGCTTCTTCTCGACGATGCGGGCGATCACCGCCCCCTGCTCGACGGCGACGGGGCCGACGGTCTGTCCCGACGCGCCGGCAAAGACCGCGTCGACGAGCGGAGCGACGTCGCCTGCAAGCTTCTGCACGGCACCGCCGCGGGTCACGTTCGATTCCTCGACGGTGAGGCCGAGCTTCTTGGCGACCGCTTCGAGCGGCTCGTTGCCGGCCGCCGTCCGGAGCTCCGCCGCCGCGTTGGCGGCAGCTTTCGCCTTGCGCGCCTCGGCCTCGACTCGATCCTTCACGTCGGCGAGCTCGGAGATCCCGGCCGGCCGGCTCGAATCGAACCACGCCACGATCGGACCGCGATCGGTGTCGATGATCTCGCTGATCTCGCCCGGCTTCGCGGCGAAGGCCCAGTCCGCCAGGCCGGCGACGCGGCCGAGGCCGAAGATCGATCCGCTCTTCTCGAACCACTGCGTGTCGTTGATCGCGACGTTAGGGCTGGCCTCGGCGATGGCGCGGAGGGCCGCCTCGTCCTTCGGCTTGTCCTTGTCCATCTTCGTGCGCGCGAGCGCGATGGCGTCGCGCGCCATCGTCCGCGAGCGCTCGTCGGTATAGCGGCCGACGAGCTCGCCTTTCACTTCCTCGAACGGACGGTATCCCTCGGCGCGCTTCTCGCTGACGCGAAGGATGTGGTAGCCGAACTGCGTCTTCACCGGGTCGCTGATCTCGCCGATCTTGAGCGAGAACGCGGCGTTCTCGAATTCCGGCACCATGCGGCCGCGCTCGAAGAAGCCGACGTCGCCGCCGCGCGTCTTCGAGCCGGGGTCCTCGGAGTTCTCCGCGGCGAGCTTGGCGAAATCGGCGCCGGCGCGCAGCTGGGCGACGAGGGACGCGGCCTTCGCCTTCGCGGCGGCATCGACCGCCGGGGCTGCGTTAGGCGCGACGGGAATCAGGATGTGAGCCGCGCGAACCGACTCACGGCTCTTGAAGCTCTCCTTGTTGAGGTCGTAGTACGCCTTCAGGTCGGCGTCGCCGGGAGTGACCTTGGCCCGCAGCTGGGCGAGGTCGGCGATCAGGTAGCGGACGCGGCGCTGCTCGCCGTGCGCGTACTTGTTCACGTTCGCCTTGTACTGGGCCTCGATCTCCGCCGGGGTGACCTGCAAGTTCACGGCGGCACGCTCGCTCGGGAAGAGGACGTACTGGATCTTCGCCGTCTCGCTGCGCTGGCGGTACTCCGCCTCCGCCGCGGCGGGCGAGAGCGCGACAGAGCTCATCAGCGCACTCTGCATCTTGCGGAGCGTGAGGTCGCGCTTGAGCTCGCGCTCGAAGTCGCTCACCGACGCGTAGCCCTGGCCGAGGATGTAGGTCTTGTAGAGGTCCGCGCCGACGAACTTGCCGTCGGGGCTCAGCACCGGGATCTCGAGGATCGCCTTGCGGACTTCTTCGTCGGTCGCCTCGAGGTTCAGCCGCTGCGCCTCCTCCTGGAGGAGCGCCTGATCGACGAGCTGCGCGATCACCTGCTTCTCGAGACCCATCGTCTCGCGCATCTGCGGCGTGATCTTCTGCCCGTACATCTGCTCGAAGCGCTGCTCCGAGTAGAAGAGTGCGCGACGGTATTCATCGAACGAGATCGTAGCGCCGTTCACGCGAGCCGCGGCGGCGCCGAGATCGTTCTTGCCGGAACCGCCGGTTCGTCCCGCGCCGCCCCAGTCGACGAAGATCAGAAGAATGAAGAGGGCGACGATAAATACGAGAATCCATTTCAGATGCTGGAAGCTGTCGCGCATCACCTTAAGCATGGGCAAGACACCTCATTGAGTCCGGAGTTTGGGGACGTAGCGGAACGACAGCGGCGCGCCTCGTCGGCGCATGCCGATCCGGCGCGGCCCGGAATGACGCCGACCGCACCCTCCCGCGGAAAGCGCTGAAGTGTAACCATTTCCCCGGCACCCTGCAATCCCGCAGCCGCAATTCCTGTCCGCGGCCACGTATGCTATAAGGACGATTCGGCCGAGCCACCCCGCTTCGGGTAAGATTCGGTACGTCAACGGATTATGAGCGCGCGAAAAAGGGCCCAATCGGGCGCCGATATCGATTGGTATCTCATCTCGATCGACCGGCTGAAACAGCTGATCGCTCTGATTGTCGTCGTGCTCCTCGCCGTGGCCGGTTTCCTCTACTACCGGAGCCTGCAAACACCGAACCAGAAGGCGCAGAACGCGATCGAGGCTGCGGACGCCTCGCTCAACGAGCTCGCCACGCGCAAGGATTTCTCCAAGTTCAGAAACGACTTCGACCGCGCAAAGGCGAGGGTCGACCAGGCGAAGAAGCTGCTCGCGAAGGGGAATCCGGAAGAAGCGGAAGCCGCCGCGATCGAAGCCCAGGCGATCACCCGCACCGCGCTGGCCGGAATCGGCGAGCGTGAGTCCGACGCGCAGTTCCTCACCGTCGAGGGTCAGGTCGAGTTCCAGAAAGGCGGATCGGGCGACTGGAAGAAAGCCGACCGCAACACGCCCCTCTTCAATGGGGACTGGGTCAAGACCGGCTCGGGAGCGTCGGCGGAGCTCTTCTTCTCCAACGGCTCGATCTACACGGTCGGCGCGAACGCCCTGCTCGAGGTCTACGCCGCGGTCAACCCGACGACGAACAGGAAGGACAACGCGGTCCAGATGCGCGTTGGTCGCCTCGAGATCAACACGACCGACGAAGTCGGCACAGTCCGGACCCCCGGCACGCAGGTCATCGTCGACGCGGAATCGACCGCGCAGGTCGACGTCAACGCCCAGGAGAAGCAGACCCGCGTCGTGGCTCTCAAGGGTGCCACGGCGGTCAGCTCCGCCAAGGGCGGCACGGGAGTTTCTCTCGCCAAGGGCGAACAGCTCTCCGCGACGGATCAGGGCGAGCTCGGAGCCAAGAGCAACTACCTGCTGCCTCCCGCCCTGCTGATCCCGAACGACAACCAGGTCTTCCAGGGTTCGCCGAGCATGACGGTGGAATTCAACTGGGCTCCGAGGCCCGAGTCGCGCGGATATCAGCTCCAGGTCTCGCGCTCGCGCCTATTCTCCGCGCTCGAGATCGACGCGAAGCGGGTCGACACGCGGGCCAGAGTCAAGGTGACGTCGGAGGGAAGCTTCTACTGGCGCGTCGCATCGATCGACGAAGCGGGCAAGCCGGGCCCGCCGTCGCAGTTCCGGCGCTTCCGCGTGACCGGATTCGGAACGAACGCAACGCCGACGGGATCGGGTGACACGACGCCGCCGACGCTCACGATCGAAAAACCGCAGTCGCTCGGCGGCCCGCTCTACCTGATCAAAGGGAAGGCCGAGGCAGGTGCGACCGTTTTCGTCGACGACCTGGAGATCAGCGTCGATTCCGACGGCTCGTTCCAGAAGCTCGTCAGTTTTACGAAGGTCGGGCTCAACACCGTGGTCGTGCGCGCCGTCGATCCGGCGGCAAACCAGTCGTTGCAGCGTGTGAACATATACGTCGAAGAGTAGCCCCGGACGGACCGTGTGGTGCGGCGCCGTCCGGACTTTCCGCCACAAATTCTGAATGCGTGGGGCAGCGGCCAGCGCCGCGTACTCCGCTGTAACCACGCCCCGCAGCAGCCGATCGAGACGCGCGGGGGCTCACGGAGCCGGAGACGAAACGCGGCAAGATCCCAAACACGGAAAGACACGACCAGACCATGACGATGCGATCCCTTCTCTCGATGTTCTCGAACGATCTCGCGATCGATCTCGGAACCGCAAACACCCTGGTTTTCGCGAGAAACCGCGGCATCATCGTTCGCGAGCCCTCGATCGTCGCCGTCAACAAGCTGACGAACCGGGTCGAGGCGGTCGGCACCGAAGCGAAGGAGATGCTCGGTCGCACGCCCGGCAACATCGTCGCCATCCGCCCGATGAAGGACGGAGTCATCGCCGACTTCGACGTGACCGAGAAGATGCTCGATCACTTCATCAAGAAGGCGCACGGACGCCGCTTCCTCGTCAAACCGAGGATCATCATCTCCGTTCCATCCGAGATCACGCAGGTCGAAAAACGCGCGGTCAAAGACAGCGCGCTCCGCGCCGGCGCCACCGAGGTCTACCTGATCGAACAGGCGATGGCTGCCGCGATCGGCGCCGGCCTGCCGATCACCGATCCGACCGGCAACATGATCGTGGACATCGGGGGGGGCACGACCGACGTCGCGGTCATCTCGCTCGCCGGTATCGTCTACTCGCGCTCGGTGCGCGTCGCCGGCAACGAGATGGACGACGCGATCATTCAGTACATCAAGCGCAAATACAACCTCCTGATCGGCGAGCGCACCGCCGAGCAGATCAAGACCGCGATCGGCTCCGCCTTCCCTCTCGACGAGGAGATGACGATGGAGATCAAGGGTCGCGACCTCGTCGAGGGAGTTCCGAAGACGCTCGTCGTCTCCGACGAGGAGATCCGCGAAGCGCTCAGCGAGACCGTCGCCACGATCGTCGAGGCCGTGCGCGTCGCGCTCGAGCGCACCCCGCCCGAGCTCTCTGCCGACATCATGGACAAGGGAATCATCATCGCCGGTGGCGGCTCGATGCTGAAGAATCTCGACAAGCGGCTCCGCGAGGAGACCGGTCTCCCCGTCTCGCTTGCCGAAGATCCCCTGGCGTGCGTCGCCCTTGGCACCGGCAAGATGCTCACCGATTTCAGCCTCCTGCGGAAGATCTCGATCGACTGACTCCTCGCGCCGCGAACGATAAATGCAGACTGCCGCCGAACGCCGGCCGACCCTCTTCCTGATCGTCGTGCTGGCCTCGCTCTTCCTCCTGATGAGCACCAACGCACGGACCAGGAGGATCGAGGATCAGCGCACCTTCCTCGTCCGCGGAGTCGTGCGGCTCTTCGCTCCGGTCCTCGAGGCGGTCGACTGGGCCTACTCTCGTGTCTCGGACACCTGGAACGGCTACGTCGACATGCGCACCGCCGTGCGTGAGAACGTCGAGCTCCGCCGGCGGATCGCGGGACTCACCACCGAGAACGTCGGGCTTCGCAACCGGAACGTCGAGATCTCGCGCCTCCGGGCAATCCTCGGCTACTCGGAGGAGGTCGACCTTCCCGCAACGCTCGCGCGCGTCGTCATGATCGACACCGGCGGCCGGTTCAAGTCGCTCATTCTCGACCGTGGCTCCGACGAGGGGATTCGCGTCAACGACCCGGTGCTCTCCGCCGAAGGGCTCGTGGGGCGCGTCGTGCTGACCACGCCGAGCGTCTCGAAGGTGCAGCTCATCATCGACGGCGATTCGTCGGTCGGCGTCCACTTCGAGAGGACTCACCGCCAGGGCGTCGTGCGCGGCACCGGAAGCGACGAGCTCGCGATGGCCTTCGTTCCGTTCACTGCCGACGTCGTGGCGGGCGATCGCGTTTTCACGGCCGGAATCGACGGGACGTATCCGCGCGGGATTCTCGTCGGGAAAGTCACCTCCGTGGAAAAAGGGAAAGACCTCTTCAAGACGGTGCGCTGCGCGCCCGCGACCGATTTCTCGAGCCTCGAGGACCTGATCGTGCTCAGCCCGAGACCGATCGACCCGGCGGCGACGGAGTTCAGGCCGTGACGATGCTCCGGTTCGCAGCAGGCCTGATCATCGCGGTCGCGGTCCATGCGATGCTCAACAAGGTCGCGCCGGGCTCGCTCGTCTACTTCAACCCGTACGTCATCCTCGTGACGTACCAGGCGATGCGCAGCGGCAGCCTCGCGCGCGTGATCGCGCTCGGAGCGCTCGCAGGGCTGGTCCAGGATTCGCTCTCGATCTCCCTGGCCGGCGCAAACGCCTTCGCGCTCACGATCTGCGGCTATGCCGTCGCGTACGTCAACGCGAAGCTCGTGCTGCAGGGGACCGCGGCGTTCGGCGCCTGCCTCGCCGCCTCGACGTTTGCCGCGGAGCTGATCGTCTGGACGCTGACGAGCGTCCTCGTCGAAACACCGATCCCGTTCGCGATCGACACATGGCTGGCGCGCACGCTCGTGACCACGCTCTTCGGACTCCTCCTGCTCCAGTCATTGCGGCTGGTGCTCGGCTCCGACGTCGTGACGCCCGGGCAGCGACGCAAGAGCTGGTAGGAACGGAGACGTCCGCTCACGCGTTCAAGAAGGTAGCCCGATCGAGAAATGAAGGTATATCGCGAAGACGAGAAGACGCTGCAAGGGCGGATCGACGTGCTCTTCTGGGCCGTCGTCGCCGCATTCATCGTCCTCGCCTCGTCATTCTGGTACGTCCAGGTCGTCCAGGCAGAGAAGTACCGCGACCTCTCCGACGCCAACGCCCTGCGCGACGTGACGGTGCGCGCCCAGCGCGGCCTGATTCTCGACCGGAAGGGGCGGGTGCTCGCGGAGAACCAGCCCTCGCACACGCTCGTGCTGATGCGCAACGAGCTCTCGCAATCGACGCGCCGCGACGAAACCCACCTTCCCCGCCTCGTCCGCTTCGTCTCCACCGTGCTCGGGCTGAACGAGGCGGAGGTCACGCGCCGCATCGAGAAGGGACGCGCCACGCCGGTCAACCTTCCCCTGACCATCGCGGAGGACCTGTCGATCCCCCAGGTCGCATCGATCGAGGCGGGCAAGCTCACCTTCCCCGCACTGTCGGTCGAGAGCACGGCGAGCCGCAATTATCCGAACGCAACGATCGCCGCACACGTTCTCGGGTACATGGGCGAAGCGAGCGCCGAGGAGCTGAAACGGCGGCCCGAGCTGCGGATGGGCGATCTCGTCGGACGGCGCGGCGTCGAGCTCGTCTATGACACGGAGCTGCGCGGCAAGGACGGCGCGAAGTTCATCGTCGTCGACAGCCACGGCCGGGTCAAAGAGGAGTACGACAAGCTCAGCCGCGAGCCGCAGCGCGGACAGAACATCTACCTGACCATCGACCTCGACCTCCAGCGCAAGGCGGAACAGTACTTCATGGAGAACGAGATGGTCGGATCGTGCGTCGTGCTCGACCCGCGCAACGGCGAAGTGCTCGCGCTCGTTTCGAGCCCCGCGTACGACCCTAACATCTACTCGAAGCGCTTCACGAGCACAGTCTGGAAGACGATCCTCTCGAACCCATTCAGGATCGAGGTCAATCGCGCGATCCAGGGGCTCTACTCTCCCGGCTCGGTGTTCAAGATCGTCATGGGGATGGCGGGGCTCGAGCTCGGAGTCATCGATGAATCGACGCAGTTCCACTGCGCGGGGAGCGAATCGTTCTACGGGCGCAGGTTCCGATGCTGGAACAAGAACGGCCACGGCTCGGTCAATCTCGAAGAAGCGATCAAGGTCTCCTGCGACGTCTTCTTCTACAACCTCGGCGCCAAGCTCGGCGTGAACCGCATCGCCGACTACTCGCACCTGCTCACCTTCGGCGAGCAGACGACGATCGACCTCGAAGGAGAGAAGCCGGGCCTCGTTCCCTCGGAGTCGTGGGCGCGGGACAAACAGAAGCGCAAGTGGTATCCGAGCGAGACGATCTCCGTCGCGATCGGCCAGGGCCCGCTCCTCGTCACCCCGCTTCAGGTGGCCAACATGATGGCCGCGATCGCCAACGGCGGCTCGGTGTACCAGCCGCACGTGCTCCACCAGCGCCAGGTGAACGATGCCGCGGGCAAGCCCCAGACCCTGACCGTCGCGCCGCGGCTGCTGCACAAGATCCATCTCGACCCGCAGGCGCTCTCCGCCGTGCGCACCGGCCTCTGGAGAGTCGTGAACGAGGCGGGAGGCACCGGCGCGAAAGCGCGCGTGGAAGGGATCGACGTGGCGGGCAAGACGGGAACGGTGCAGGTGGTCGCGCAGGAAGGATGGGTTCGGGCCGACGATCTCCCGTTCAAGTTCCGCGACCACGCATGGTTCGCATCGTATGCGCCGAAGGAGAACGCCGAGCTCGTCGTCGTGATCTTCGTCGAACATGGCGGTCACGGCGGCTCTGATGCAGCGCCGCTCGCACGCATCCTTTACGAAACTGTGTTTGCCGACAGGCTGCACGGCGGCGGCGGGCGCATCACCTCGCCACAAGCGAGAGCCACTGCGCCGCAGCCGGTCGGCCCCCCGCCGGGAACTGCGCGATGAGCGAGCTTCGCGACACGTCATTCCAGACGGGGCCATTCTCGCGGCTCGTCAGCTCGCGCACACTCTCGCGGCTCGATCTCAACCTGCTCGGAACGGCGATCCTCATCGCTGCCATCGGCAGCGTGCTCGTCTTCAGCGCGACCGCCGAAGGAAAGGATGCGCAGCTCTTCGGGAAGCAGCTCGTCTGGATCGCCGTCGGCATCGTCGCGATGCTGATCTTCACCTTCATCGACTACCGGTTGCTTCTCGACATCGCCCTGCCGCTCTGGATCGTCGGCATCCTGCTGCTTGGGTGGCTCCTCGTCTGGGGACAGGAAACGGCGAAGGTGAAGTCGTGGATTCACCTTGGCGCATTCCAGTTCCAACCCTCGGAGTTCGTGAAGATCTTCACCGTGTTACTCGTGGCAAAACACTTCGACAGTCACAGCGAGCCGTATCTCACCTTGCGCTCGATGCTGACGCTCGGCGGCATCGTCGGGCTCCCCGTCGTGATGATCGTGGTCCAGCCCGACTTCGGCACCGCGGCCACCTTCGTGCCGGTCGCCTTCGCGGCCGTCTTCCTCGGCGGCATCAGGCCGCGCTTCTGGATCATCGGCACTGTCATCGCGCTGCTCGCGGCACCGGTCATCTGGTTCGGCTTTCTCCAGCCTTACCAGAAGGAGCGGGTCATGATCTTTGTCGATCCGCAGCGCGACCCTCACGGATCGGGCTACCAGGTCATGCAGTCGAAGATCGCCATCGGTTCGGGGGGGATCACCGGCAAGGGGTTCCGCGAGGGAACGCAGGCGAAGCTGGAATACCTCCCCGCGCGACACACCGACTTCATTTTCGCCGTGCTCGGCGAAGAGTGGGGCTTCGTCGGCGTGCTCGTGATGCTCACGCTCTATCTCTTCTTCATCACGAGCGCGCTGCGCATCGCGAAGTCGGCGCGCGACCGCGCGGGAACCTTTCTCGCCGTCTGTCTGACTTCGTTCTTCATCTTCCACATCCTGATCAACGTCGGGATGCAGATTGGCCTGCTGCCGACGACCGGCATTCCGCTCCCGCTCGTCTCGTACGGCGGCTCGTCGATGCTGATGTTCTTCATCGCAACCGGGCTGATCCTCAACGTCGACTACAGAAAGTTCGTCAACGTCGGGTGAGCCGGGCGCGTGGGCACTTCAGAAGGGCCAGCACCAGCTCTCATTCCGATCCCGCGAAGCGGGACGCAGCCGCGAGGAGGAATCTGCTGACAGATCACCTGACCGATTCCGCTCCGAAGCTCTACCCTCCGAGCGGAACCCGCCAGATGTGCTTTTGCAGATTCCTCGCTCTCCCGCTTCGCGGGATCGCTTCGGAATGACATCTGCCCACAACGCCAACGGGCGCACCGAAGTGCGCCCGTCGTCGATCGCGTTTGATGAGGTGGACTACTCGTCGAGCAGGTTCCGGAGCTCCTTGCCCGGCTTGAAGCGGATCGTGTTTCCCGGCGGGATGCGCACTTCGACTCCCGTCTTCGGGTTGCGACCGATTCCTTTTTTCCGCTGCTTGACCTGAAACACGCCGAAGCCGCGAAGCTCGATCCGCTGTCCGCGCGCCAGTGCGTTTCGGAGCCCGTCGATCACCGTATCGACGGCGTGCGCGGCCTTGAAACGCGACACCTCGGGGAGCGTGTCGGCTACTCTGTTGACGATGTCAGCCTTGATCATTCGACCTCCAGGGACGACCGATTATAGAATCGCCCGACGGAATGCGTCAACGTTAACTGCTTGATAAAATTGAATTTGACCGGCAACTATGGAACAGCCTCGCATCGATCTCTGGCTTAAGCACGTCTGCCTCGTCAAACACCGGGCGGAGGCGACGGAGGCGTGCCGCGGCGGCCTCGTCAAAGTCAACGGCCAGCGCGCGAAACCAGCCTCCGTCGTGCGGCTCGACGACGTCGTGGAGCTGACCGAGCCGCACTACCGGAAGGTCGTCGTCCTCGCCATCCCGTCGAAGCAGGCCTCGAAGGAAGAATCGCGCTCGATGTTCCGTGACGAGACACCTGCGCCGGAACCCGCTGCGACGCGCCGCCTTGGGATCGAGCGCGACGACGGCGCGGGCCGCCCGACCAAGCGCGAGCGTCGCGAGATCGAAAAATGGCGCGGACGCGAATGACGTCGCGCCAGACATCGCAGCCAGCGCGCGCATGTAGCCAGGGCGTCCCGCCCTGGCCCCCTGATCCCACAAGCGTCGAATCACCACGCTACGGGGGCAAAGGCCGGAGGCCTTTGCTACAGGGCTGACGCGGTGCTCGATGCCGAAGCTCGAGTTTGCCTCATGTAGCCAGGGCGTCCCGCCCTGGCCCCCGTTCCCGGGCGAGGCTGGATCACCTCGCAACGGGGGCAAAGGCCGGAGGCCTTTGCTACAGGGACCGCATCATCCCGCCACGCGTGCAAAGGCCGGAGGCCTTTGCTACAAGGCCGACCGCTCAGAACTGGCGTAATACGCGCAGGTCGTTCTCGAAGAGCGTCCGGATGTTAGGCATCCCGAACTTGATCATCGCCACGCGGTCGATGCCGAGCCCGAACGCGAAGCCGCTCCATTCGTTCGGATCGATGTCGCAGTTCCGGAGCACCTGTGGGTGGATCATCCCGCAGCCGAGAATCTCCATCCATCCCGTCTTCGAGCAGGTGCCGCAGCCCGCGCCGCGACAGAAGGGACACGAGATGTCGACCTCCGCCGAAGGCTCGGTGAAAGGAAAGTAACTCGGCCGGAACCTGATCTCCGTATCGGGGCTGAAGACGCGCCGCATGAAGTGCTCGAGCGTCCCGCGGAGATGTCCGAAGTGGACGCCTCGGTCGACGAAGAAGCCTTCCACCTGGTGGAACATCGGCGAGCGCCGGAGCGTGATCTCGTCGCGCCGGTAGACGCGGCCGGCGGAGAGAACCTTGAAGGGAGGCTGTCCCTTTTCCATCGTCCTGATCTGGACGTTCGACGTGTGCGTCCGAAGCAGCAGCTCCGGCCCGAGGTAGAAGGTGTCCTGCGTGTCGCGGGCGGGATGGTCGGGGGTGAAGTTCAGCCCCTCGAAGTTGTACCAGTCGGTCTCGATCTCCGGTCCCGGATCGATCGAATAGGCCATCTCGCGGAAGATCTGCTCGATCTCGCGGCGGACGAGCGTGATCGGGTGAAGCGAGCCGAACGCCGGCTTCCTCCCGGGGAGCGTGACGTCGATCGACGAGCGCGCCTGCTTGCGCGCAGCCTCTTCGACCGCCGACGCTTCGAGCTTCTCGCGAAGGCGTGACTCGAGCGAGTCGCGAAGGAGATTGAGCTGCTCGCCGACTTCCTTCTTCCTCTCGGCGGGGACCGACTTGAGCTCCGCGAAGAGCGCGGGGACGACGCCCCCCTTGCGGCCGAAGAAGCGCACGCGAAGAGCTTCGAGGTCGGCGTGGGACGTCGACGCGGCGAGCGCCTCGTCGAACTCGCGTTCGGTGGTGCGGATCGAGTCGAGCATGTCGGTCAAAAGAATCCCCCGAAAAAAAAGACGCGGGCATTGTAGCCCGCGTCCTTCGAATGTCGAGATCGTTTGCGGCGCTTACGCGCGGGCGCGCTTGGCCGACTCGGCGAGCGCGGCAAATGCCTTCGGATCGTTCACGGCGATGTCGGCGAGAACCTTGCGGTCGAGCGCCGAGCCTGCGGCCTTGAGGCCCGCGATGAACGTCGAGTACGACATGCCGTTGATGCGCGCGGCAGCGTTGATGCGGGTGATCCAGAGCTTGCGGAACTCCCCCTTGCGGTCCTTGCGGCCCGTGTAGGAGAAATTCAAGGCCTTGTCCACCGCCTGCTTCGCGTGGCGGTAGTTCTTCGACCTCATTCCCCAGAAGCCCTTTGCGGCTTTCAGGAGCTTGACGCGCTTGTTCTTGCGCTTAAATCCGCGTTTTACTCTCATCTTCTCTCCTCGTTTCTGCCCTTAGGGCGATTAGGAGCGGCCAGGTCAGGAGGGGTGATCGATCACCCGGCGCGCTCTTGCGTCCCCGATGCGGGGAAGCGGTGGTTACAGGTACGGAATCATGCGACGAACGGTCTTCTCGTTCGCCGGCGACACCTCGGCCTCACCAGCCAGGTGCGCTTTGCGCCCCGCCGACTTCTTCGTGAGGATATGCCCGTGGTACGCATGCGACCGGCGCAGCTTTCCCGATCCGGTCGTCTTGAAGCGCTTGGCAGCGCCACGATGAGTCTTCATCTTCGGCATGACTTTTTCCTTCCCGCCCGGGTACACGTCGACCGGGCGTTTACCGCCGCAACTTCAACGAGATGCGGCACCGATTATTCCCCGCTACTTCTGGCCCACGGGACCGATGATGATCGCCATCCGGTTTCCCTGGAGGGTCGGCATCCCTTCCGCCGCCCCTTTGTCCTTCACTTCCTTGAGGAGCCGGTCGAGCACCGCCCTGCCGAGCTCCTGGTGCGCCATTTCGCGCCCGCGGAACCGGACCGTTGCCTTGACCTTGTCCCCGTCCTCGAGGAAACGGAGAACGTGGTTGCGCTTGAAGTTGAAGTCGTGCTCGTCGATGCGGGGGCGGAACTGCACCTCCTTGACGACGATCACCTTCTGCTTCTTCTTCGCTTCGTTCGCCTTCTTCTTCTGCTGGAACAGGTACTTCCCGTAGTCCATCACCTTGCAGACGGGCGGTTTGGCAGTCGGAGCGATCTCGACGAGGTCGAGCATCTTCTCCGCGGCCAGCGCGCGTGCGTCGGCGATGGTTACGACTCCGCGCTGCTCGCCGGCGTCATCGATGAGACGAACCTCGGTGGCGCGGATCTCGTCATTGATACGGGTGTCGTCGCCCGCTCTCTTCGGCGGCGCGAATCGGTCGAAACGTCGTGGCGGTCTGATCAGTCAATCCTCCTGCTGCTTGCGGGCCCTTCCGGACCCCGAAACACGCGAGACAGACGCCTCGCGACAAAGACACTTCCGCTCATCGTACTCGTACGATCAGCGGCGCACAATCTAAGTGACCCGTCCTCACAATGTCAAGGAGCGGCGCCGCACCAGGTCGTTCGCCTCCGCGACGAGCTGGTCGATCGAAACCGCCCCGACGTCCCCCACCCCGCGCTTGCGCAGACTCACGGTGCCCGATTCCACTTCCTTCTCGCCCACGATCAACATGAATGGAACCTTTTCGAGCTGCGCCTGCCGGATCTTCGCCCCGAGCTTCTCGTTCGACTCGTCCGACACCACCCGCAGCCCCCGCGCCGCCAGCTCGGCAGTGACCTTGTGGGAGTAGTCGAGGAACTTCTCAGACACCGGAAGCACCTTCGCCTGCACCGGCGCAAGCCAGAGCGGGAAGGCCCCCGCGAAGTGCTCGATGATGATCCCGAAGAAGCGCTCGATCGACCCGAGGATCGCGCGGTGGATCATCACCGGCCTGTGCTCGGCGTTGTCGGCGCCGATGTAATTGAGATCGAACCGCTCCGGGAGGTTGTAATCGAGTTGAACGGTGCCGAGCTGCCAGGGGCGGCCAATCGCGTCGGTCACCTGGAACTCGAGCTTCGGGCCGTAGAAGGCCCCCTCGCCCGGATTGATGTGATACGCGGTTCCGCGCGCCTTGAGCGCGCGCTCGAGCGCACCCTCGGCCTCGTCCCAGGTCTGGTCGCTACCGAGCCGCTTCTCGGGTCGAGTCGAGAGCGCGACGCGCACGTTCTCGAAGCCGAACACGCCGTACATCTCCTCGATCAGCTTGATCTCGCGCTCCATCTCCTGGCCGAGCTGCTCCTGCATGACGAAGAGGTGCGCGTCGTCCTGAGCGAACGAGCGGACGCGCGCGAGCCCGTGGGTCACGCCCGAGCGCTCGTAGCGGTGCAGGCGCGCGAAGTCGGCGATGCGCAGCGGCAGGTCGCGGTACGACCGCCGCGCGTGCGCGAAGATCTGGGTGTGGCCGGGGCAGTTCATCGGCTTCACGCCGTACTCCCGCTCGTCGACCTCCGAGAAGAACATCGCGTCCTTGTAGTTCTCGTAGTGCCCCGAGATCTTGAAGAGCTCGGAGTCCCAGATGAGCGGGGTCACGACCTCGACGTATCCGTCGCGACGGTAGTACTCGCGGACGAAATCGATCAGCGCGTTGTAGATGATGGTGCCCTTGGGCAGGAAGATCGGCATCGCCGGAGCGAAGTGCGAGAACATCACCAGCTCGAGCTCCTTGCCGAGCTTGCGGTGGTCGCGCGCTTTCGCTTCCTCGATCCGCTTGATGTGCTCGTCGAGCTCCTTCTTGTCGGCCCACGCGGTGCCGTAGATCCGCTGTAGCATCGCGTTCTTCTCGTCGCCGCGCCAGTAGGCGCCGGCAACCGACAAAAGCTTGAACGCGCCGAGCTTGCCGGTCGACGGGACGTGCGGACCGCGGCAGAGATCCTTCCAGTCACCCTGGCCGTAGACCGAAAGCACCTCGTTCTCCGGGATCGCGCTGATGATCTCGACCTTGTACTTCTCTCCCATCCGCTCGAACTCTTTGATCGCGTCGTTGCGCGACAGCTCGGAGCGCTTCACCGGCAGATCGCGCTTGACGATCTCGTCCATCCGCTGCTCGATCGCGCGGAGGTCTTCGTCGCTGAAGGGGCGGTCGGTCGCGAAGTCGTAGAAGAAGCCGTTCTCGATCACCGGGCCGATGGTCACCTGGGTCCCGGGGAAGAGCTCCTGGACCGCCATCGCCATCAGGTGGGCGGTCGAGTGGCGGATGACGTCGCGGCCCGCTTCGCTCGCAGGAAGGACGATCTCGACCTTCGCGCCTTCGTGAACCTTCACGGAGAGGTCGACGATGCTGCCGTCGATCTTTCCAGCGATCGCATCCTTCGCGAGCCGCCGGCCGATCGACGCTGCAACGTCGGCAACGCTCGCTCCCTCGGGGACTTCTCTCGACGAGCCGTCGGGCAGTATCACGTTCATGGTCTCACTCCTCCGGGCTGCGGCCGCGAGGGCCGCGAAATCTGCTGCTGAAAAGAAAAAAGGACAGGGCGCCTGCCCTGTCCTCGCATCGTTCCTTCGATTGCTATCGACTACGCAGGACGGGGCCGTGACGACGTTCGCGTCGTCGTTCGCGTGGCCTGCGTCGTCGTTACGTTTCGCATCTTCGTTTCGATCAGAAGGTGGAATGGTAGGCTCTAGCGGACTCGAACCGCTGACCTCTACCGTGTCAAGGTAGCGCTCTAACCAGCTGAGCTAAGAGCCTGTATTGTCAATCCACGCTATTTGGTAGGCGCTATCGGACTCGAACCGATGACCTCTACCGTGTGAAGGTAGCGCTCTAACCAGCTGAGCTAAGCGCCTGCACTGCTGGAGCCCTCCGAAACTGAGCCTCCACCCTCGGTATTTCCGAGGGACGAGAAGCATAGGGAAGGCCGCGTGGGGAGTCAATAGGAGGATCGAAATGACAAATGAAGAAATGACAAATGACAAGAGAGGAAGCGCGACCGCTGTCGGGACCCAGGGCCTGGTGGCGTTTTGTCATTTGTCATTTGTCATTTCTCATTTGTCATTCCCCAGTCCTCCCCACCCCCTGGGCTACAATGCGCGCTTCCGGGGGCCCCGGAAAAATCAGGCAGCGGAGATCGCGACGTGTCCGACGAGCAGCAGAACGACGAGGCAGCACAGCAACCCGAAAACGAGCTCATGCGCGTGCGTCGCGAGAAGCTCGCGCGCATCGAGGCGCTCGGCTGGCCGAGCCATCCGAACCGTGCCAACACGAACACGACCGTCGCCGACGTGGTCGCGAAGTACTCGCCGAAGACCGCCGAGGAGCTCGACGCTTCTCCCGAGCGCGTCGCAATCGCCGGCCGCATCATGGCGATCCGCGACTTCGGCAAGGCCTCGTTCCTCGTCCTCTCAGAGCTCTCGAGCCAGGTCCAGGTCTACGCGAAGAAGGACCTCCTCTCCGAGCGCGAGTGGTCGCTGAAGGAAAACCTCGACGTCGGCGACTGGATCTCCGTCGAAGGGCCGATGATGCGCACGAAGAAGGGAGAGCTCTCGGTCAAGGCCGAGAAGATCGACTTCCTCGTCAAGGCGCTCCGCCCCCTTCCCGAGAAGTGGCACGGCCTCACCGACATGGAGACGCGCTACCGCCAGCGCTACGTCGACCTCATCGTCAACGACGACGTGAAGGAGACGTTCCGCACGCGTGCGCGGATGGTCAGCTACATCAGAAACTACCTCGACTCGAAGGGCTTCATCGAAGTCGAGACGCCGATGATGCAGCCGATCGCCGGCGGCGCCGCCGCGCGCCCGTTCGTGACCTATCACAACGCGCTCGGCATGCAACTCTTCATGCGCATCGCCCCCGAGCTCTACCTCAAGCGCCTCATCGTCGGCGGCCTGCAGCGCGTCTACGAGATCAACCGCAACTTCCGCAACGAGGGGATCTCGCTCCAGCACAACCCCGAGTTCACGATGCTCGAGTTCTACTGGGCCTACGCCGACTACGAGGATCTCATTCGCCTCACCGAAGAGCTCCTCGGCAGCCTCATCCTCGAGATCCGCGGCACGACCACGATTCCCTGGCGCGGCGCCGACATCAGCTTCGCGCGCCCCTTCGCCCGCTTCACGATGAAGGAGGCGGTCGTCCACTTCGCGAAGGAGAAGCACGGCGCCACGATCGACCCCGCCGACCTCGACGACCAGGCGAAGCTGGTCGAGCTCGTCAAGCAGTTCGGCGAGCCGCGCCCGACTCGCGCCGACGGCACCGAAGGCCCCGAGGGGGAGAAGGCGCCGGCGATCGAGGAGATGAACCGCGGCAAGCTGCTCGCCGAGCTCTTCGAGGCGGTCTGCGAGAAGCACATCGTCAACCCGACCTTCATCACCGACTTCCCGGTCGAGGTGTCGCCACTCTCGAAGCAGCGCCCCGACGACCCGCGCTACGTCGAGCGCTTCGAGCTCTACGTCAACGGCATGGAGGTGGCGAACGCCTTCTCCGAGCTCAACGACCCCGACGAGCAGGCGCGGCGCTTCGCGCAGCAGCTCGAGGAGCGCGAGAAGGGTGACGACGAGGCGTTCCAGACCGACGACGATTACGTCTGCGCGCTCGAGTACGGCATGCCGCCGACGGGCGGCGAAGGGATCGGGATCGACCGCCTCGCGATGATCCTCACCGACTCGTCGTCGATCCGCGACGTCATCCTCTTCCCGCTGATGCGGCCTCGTTAGGCCGAGCCGGCCCGCGCGTCGCGGGCCATGGAAACGCGTGAACTACGAGCTCGCAATCGCACTTCGCTACCTCTGGACCGCGCGGAAGCAGCTCCATACGGCGTTCCTGTCGATCATCAGCGCACTCGGGCTCGCGGTAGGAGTCGCGACCCTGCTGATCTCGCTCGCCCTGCTCTCGGGCCTCCAGGACCGGATCAAGGAGCGGCTGATCTCCTCGAGCCCGCACGTCCTCGTCGAGCCGGTTGGCGACTTCGCCATCGACGACCGGGAGAAGGCCGAGGCGGCCTGCGCGCGCGTCGCGCGTCGCGTCGACCCGTTCGTCTCGGGGCTCGCGTGGGTCTCGAATGCGCGGAGCGAGAGCGGCCGCCCGGCGCGGCTGCGCTCCATCGACCCGTCGGCCGTCGCCAGCGCCGAGGCGCTCACACCGCGCGCCGCGGGAGGGAGCGTCGCGTGGCTCACGCGCAGCGCGGCAGCGGCGCTCCGACTTCACGAAGGAGACTCGATCGTCGTCGTCGGCCCGCGCACGCGCCTGACGCCGTTCGGCCCCGCACCCGTCTTCCGGAGATTCACCGACGTGCGGATCATCGACGCGCTTCCCGACTACGACAGCGACGCCGAGGTGCTCCTCTCGTTCGACGACGCGGCGGCGATCTTCATGACGGCAGGACGTCCCACGTCGATCGCGCTCTGGGTCGACTCGGTCGAGCGCGTCGACGAGGTTCGCGCCGCGCTCGAGGCGGCGATCCCGAACGTGACCGTGAAGACCTGGAAGGAAATCAACCGGCCTCTCTTCCTAGCCCTGCGACTGGAGAAGGTCGTGATGTTCGCGACGATCTCGCTCATCGTCCTGGTCGCGGCGCTCAACCTGATCTGCTCGCTCGCGATGCTCGTCGTCGAAAAGCGGTCGCGGATCGGCATCCTCCGGACGTTAGGCGCGACCGCGTCGTCGGTCCGGCGCATCTTCCTTCTCGTCGGGCTGATGATCGGACTCTCCGGGACGATCGCGGGCAACCTCGCCGGACTCGGGATCTCGTGGGCCGCCGACCGCTGGCACCTCGTGCCGCTCCCCGGCGACGCCTTCGGCGCCTCGCACATCCCATTCGCGATCGAGATCAATGACGTCCTGATCGTCAACGCGATCGCCGTCGTCCTCTCGATCATCGCCGCCTGGTACCCCGCCTCGATCGCCGCGAAGCTCGATCCGATTACGGCGATTCGCGAGGAATGACGAGATTTCGGATCGCAAAGTCAGCGAGGCTCGCTGGCTCCTGCTCACGTCATGGCTGAAGCTCGAGCCACCTGAAACCGAGCGCGCCCTCGTGCAGGAGCACTGTAGCCTCGGGAGCTTTATCGCCGCCCCATCGCTTGCGTTGCGTCTCGTAGGTCGATCCGGGTATCTCGAAGCGCGACCAGCCGTCGAAGAGTCGGTGGTCGCTCTCGAAGGTGACGCCGTACCTCCTCGGTCCGCGGCGCGACTTGGACGTGTACACCGATGCGTCCTTCACCACGACGGTCTCGGGCGGCGAGCTGTCCAAGTGGATGTTGTACCCGCGCAGCAGGACGAAGGTGAGCAGCACGCATCCCGGCGCGGTCAGCAGAAGCCACTCCAACGCCCGGCGGTGGCGGGTGGACGGGCTCGAGCGAGGCCCGACCCAGAACAGAAAGAGGACGAAGGGCAGGACGCCGGCGAACGCGCTCAGATTGAACAGCGACCACGGATCGACCAGCGGCACGGTCGCGAGCAGCATCACTCCCAGCGCGCCGATCGCACCCGCGAGGAACAGGCCTAACCCCATCTGTCGTGACTTTGCATACAGCTTGCGACGCTCTGCCGCCTCACCGGGCGCGGGTCGCAGCTCGCGCAACGCCTTGACCAGGGGCACGAACGCCTCTGCGCTGTCTCCGCGCAGCGACTCCAGGTTCGACACTCGCCAGGTCCGCAGGTGGAGCTGGAGATAGCCGGATCCGCAATCGACCGCGCTCACTCTCGCGCCTGCGGCTGCCACCTTCGCGAGGCCGTCAAGCAGCTGTTCGCGGAGCGCGTAGTTCGATCGCAACAATTGCGCAACGGCGCCGTCGTCGTCCTCAACGTAAAACGTGTTGTCGAACGTCACGTCGCCGACGAGGTGCTCCCGCGCCAGTTGCAGCCCTTTGCCGAGGGAGTCGAACCATCCCTCCGGGCGCAACACGAATGAAACTCTCGCCGGAACCTTGAAACTGATGACTACCTTGGGGACCTGCCCGAGCTTGTTCTTCTCTTCGGCATAGAAATAGTCCTCTCCCTCGAACACGAACTTCGTCCCCGCCCCTCCCGGCATCTTGAACCGGCGGCCATGCCAGATCACGGAAATGACAAGGCAGAGCTGGACGCTGAACAGCACCCACAGATACATCGCCAATTTTCTCCCGTTGTGCCGGAAGTATACGGCGAGA
The DNA here is from genome assembly GCA_041671505.1 of Thermoanaerobaculia bacterium. Classification (GTDB taxonomy): domain Bacteria; phylum Acidobacteriota; class Thermoanaerobaculia; order Gp7-AA8; family Gp7-AA8; genus JACPDH01. Next base: position 76,624 of record JBAZBK010000010.1, read on the forward strand.
TCCGGACGGATTTCGGATTTCGGATTTGAAAGGCAGCCCGGGTACCTTACTGGTGTGGGCGGAGAAAGCTCATCCGAAACTCAGAGATCGCGAAGCTGGCGAAGCAAATCCGAATTCCGAATTCCGAATTCCGAAATCCGAAATCACCTCAAGCGACCGCTCCCCCGTGCTCGACCGCACACGTCATCACGATCGCGGCTTCGCCGTCGGGGTAGTAACGCGGGCGCCGGTAGCTCTCGGCGAAGCCTAACGAGCGGTAGAGGGCGCGCGCGCCTTCGTTCGACTCTCGGACTTCGAGCGAGATCGACGCCACTCCGTTGAGCCGCGCGAAGGCGAAGCATTCGTCCATGAGCAGCGCGGCGATCCCGCGCCGCCGCATCGACGGGTCGACCGCGATCTTGTTGACGTGCATCTCGTCGAGGAAGAACATCGAGAAGACGTACGCGGCGAGGCCGCCCGAGGGCGCCTCCACCACAAGGTTGAAGCGCCCGATCGCATCGATCTCGCTGACGAAGAACTCGCGCCGCCACGGCGCGGGAAACGAAGCCTGCTCGAGCGCGACGACCGCGTCGAGGTCGTCGCGCGTCGCGCCCCGGATCGTCAGTCCCTCAGCCGTTCCGTGCAAGCAGACGCGCCTCCGCTTCGGCGAGCCGGACGTAGATCGGGGTCGTGTCACCGTAGGCCTCGAGCCGGCCCGCGGCCTCGACCTCCATCGCCCGCCGCGCCGCGAGCAGCGCCACGTTCCGATCCCACATCGCGTCGCGCGCGTCGACGACCAGGTCGAACTTCGCCCGCAGCGCGTCGACCTCCGCCGCCGAAGCGATCGCATGCGGCAGCGTCTCGTCCCCCGACGCGTATCCGGCAACGTAGAACTCGCCGCGCCCCGCGTCGTTGATGACGAGCACCGACCGGCCCGGAAAACCCGCGGCGATCGCCTCGTGCGTCGGCATCGCGCAGATCGGGATTCCGAGCGCGAGCGAAAGGCCTTCCGCTGAGGCGAGTCCGATCCGCACGCCGGTGAACGAGCCGGGACCGCGCGTCACCGCGATGAGCCTGAGGCTCGAGCGTTCCACCCCGCTCTCGCGGAGCAGCCACTCGATCGCCGGCAGGAGCTTCTCGTTGCGCGACTCGCGCCCCTCGAATGAGGTCGCCGCGACCGGCGACGTCGCGGAGACGAGCGCGGCCGAAAGAACCGGGAGCGATGCGTCGAACGAGAGAATCATGATCGTGGGGGCGGAGGGATCTCGAGGTCGACCAGCTCGATGCCAAGCTCGGCCGCGACCCGCTTCGATCGCTCGTCACGGTAGAACTCGCCGTAGTAGATCGTCCTGATCCCGGTGTTCACGATCAGCTTGAAGCAGTTCCAGCAGGGAGATGCGGTCGTGTAGAGCTCGCTGTTCTCGAGGCTCACCCCGTTCTTCGCGGCCTGGATGATGGCGTTCGCCTCCGCGTGCACGGTGGCGACGCAGTGGCCGTCCTCCATCATGCATCCAGTATCTTCGCAGTGCGGCAGCCCGCGGATCGAGCCGTTGTAGCCGGTCGAGAGCACCGTCCTGTCGCGAACGATCACCGCGCCGACGTGCTTTCGCGGACAGGTCGCCCGCGTCGCCGCCTGGTGCGCCATTCCCATGAAGTACTCGTGCCAGCCAGCCCGCATCTCGCCTCCGAATTTAGTCAGCGGATTATAGGGCCAGTCGTGCCGGGAGCGCGCCCGGTGCGCTGCAACGGCCTGAAGAACCTGAAGTTAGAACGTAGAACGGTGAATTGAGAACCCAGAAAGGGGGACCGGGCGCCTCCTTCTTTCTGGGTTCTCAATTCAACATTCTGCGTTCTAACTTCGGCCTTTGACCAGACGCTGTCGTCGCCACGCCCGTACCCTCAACAGTGGCCGAACCGGCCCGATTGGTCTAAACTGCATCAAAGATTGCACTTGGATGGCAAAGATCTCGTTTTTTGGTGTTGACGGGGAGGAGAAGAGCTACACGCTGCATCCGCAGCTGACGCTCCGAGTAGGACGAGATCCCGGCAACGATGTCGTACTTCGCGACCCGAAGGTTTCGCGAAGGCACGTGGAGATTGTGTTCGAGCGCGGTTTCTTCGTACTCCACGACCTCCAGAGCGCGAACGGCACCTACGTCAACGGAATCCGCGTCAACGTCGCCCCGCTCACGAACGGCGCCGAGCTCAAGCTCGGAGGCAGCCACGCTCGTTTCATCGACGAAGCGGAGGTGCCGGCGCACCGGGCGACGGCACCCGCGGCCGAGCCCGCAGCACCAGTCCGGCGGCAGACCGCCGAGATTCCCCCGGAGCAGCTCGAAGGGACGTTTCCGCACGACAAGGCGAGCAACCGCGCGGCTGCGCCCGTGGCGGGGCCGACCTCGAAGGAGCCTCGCGTCCGGGACGACACCGCGCTCATCGAAGAGCAGCAGGACGACACGCCGATCCCCGACAAGAAGCGCGAGTCGCTCGACGCCGACGCCCTCGCGGGCGCGAAGCTCGACGTCGAAGCCGACGTGCCGTGGGGCGAGGTCGTCTCGGTCCGCGACCAGGGCTCGGTGGCGCGCTTTCACTACCGCAGGATCTTCAACGTCGTGGCGATCGTCGCCGCGATCATCGCGAGCCTCGTCCTCTTCGCCGGCAGCATCGTGGCGGCATTCCTCGCGGTCGAAAAGCAGTCACTGCTCGCCGCGATCGCCGTCACGCTCACGCTCCTCTTCACCGGAGGGATCCTCCTTCTCGTTCCGAAGCGCCACGTCCTCATCTTCGGCGACGAGGCGCTCTCGCAGCTCGCGCTCGCGATCAGCGAGGAGTCGATCTTCGGCCTTCCGATCGTGACGTTTCGCGTTCGCCTCGCCGACGGCTCGACCGTCGGCTACCTGACGAAGAACGCGCTCGTCGGCATCGTGAAGCGCCGCTGGAACTTTCTCGACCCCGATCGCCGCGAGGTCGGCTTCGCGCTCGAGCAGGGCGTCGGCCGTCCGATCCTCCGGAAGCTCCTCGGTGATTTCTTCGGCCTCCTGACGACCGACTACGCGCTGCTGCTCCCCGGCGGCGTTCGCTGCGGCACGTATCGCCGTCGGCAGCCCCCCGGCACCGCGCGGCGCATCGAGCTCCCGTCGAGCCGCCCCGACCCGCGCCTCGCCCTCGCCTTCGCGCTCCTCGTCGACTCGCTCGAGAAGTCGCGTTAGGGCGGAGCGCGCCACGTGGTGCGATGTCATCCCGAGCCCGCGAAGCGGGAGAGGGATCTGCTAACGACCAAGCTGACCGATTCCTCAACCACGAGTCGTGGCATGTGGCACGATCCATCGCCGCGGAGGCCGCCATTCACCTGTCGGCAGATTCCTCGCTGCGCTCGGAATGACCTGCTCTCGCCTGCGCCCGCCCCGCCGCCTAACGCGCCGCCAGCGACCCCATCGGCACGATCGCCACGCCGCTGTAGTAGTTCTTCAGTATCGCGTCCGCCTTCGCGCCGCGCAGCGCCATTCCCTGCGAGCCGTTCTGACAGAAGCCGACCCCGTGGCCCCACCCCTTCCCGAGGAATGTGTAGCGGATGACGCCGTCGGCCCCCGTCAGCCTGTCGAAGACGAAAAGGTTGTCGGGGATGCCTAACGACCAGCGGATCGGCAGCCCTTCGAGCTTGAACGTCCGCCCCCCCTCCGCCTCGATCTCCACCGCGGTCGCCCGCTGCGACGCGTCGCGGCCGAGAATGCGGATCGCGTGGAGCTCGCTGATCGGGTTGCGCCTGCTGATCGACGCGACGAGCTCGTCCGCGGTGAACGTCCTCACCCAGCTCGAGAACGACGAGCGGTTGTCGAACGCCGCGCCGTCGAAGTTCTCCTGCAGCACCACGCCGACGACCGCGTCGCCCCGGCGGAACAGCGTCGCCCGGTCGCCCGGCTGCGCCACGAGCTCCCGCTCCTCGCGGAAGCGGTCGTTCAGCTTGCGGAAGAGCGGCGTCCCCGGCGCGAAAATCGCGTTGACCTCGCTGTCCTTGCTCTTCACGACGACGAGCCGTCCGTCGCCGCGGACGAGGTTTCCGTTGAATTCGTTGAAGATCCCCATGTTGCGAAGCCAGCCGTAGAGCAGCGAGAACAGCTCGTCGCGCGTCATCGCGGCATCGAGGTCGCGCAGGTCGAGCCCGAGCAGCGAGGACGCCTCGAACTTCACCGCGACCGCCGCGACTCGCGCCGCGCGACCATCCTCGACTCCCGGCATCAGGTAGCGGAGATCCTCGTCGAGCAGCAGCACCCGCGCCGCCTCGTCGAGTCCCCAGACCTCGCCGAGGTATTCGAGCACGTCGCGGCGCCGGCTCGACTTCGGCGGCTTCGAGGAGCGCGGCGTGATTCCCGCGAGCGATCCGGCGGCCGAGACCGCCCTCGCGATCTGCGACGCGCTCCAGGCGGCGTTGACGTCGTCACCCTTCATCGCCACGGCACGCATCACCGCCGCGCGCATCCCGCTCTCGTCGGTCACCGCGCCGGTCTGCCGACCTTCGAAGTTCGCCGCCTCGAGCTCCACGCAGCGCGCGCGCTTGAGGTACGGCTCGCTGCGGCCGGGAAACATCACGCCGACGTCGGAGGTCTCGCCGCCGCAGGTCGAGGTGTAGAGCGCGTCGATCGGCTTGCCGTCGTACGTGATCACGAGCCCTGCCGTTTCCTTGACGGCGCGGTCGGAGAGCGGATGCTCGGTCGACTTCCCGCCGTAGACCTGGCAGCTCGGCGTCGCGCAGATATCGAACCCTTCCGTCGCGTACTCGCCGCGCCGGCTGACGACGTAGGTGCGCGCCGCGATCGCCTGCGCCTTCAGCGCCTCGACCTGGTCGAAGATGTTCGGCCCCATCTCGTTAGGCACGACGCCCCGGACGTAGTCCTCGAGGTTGAGCTCGTTGACGAGGTTCAGCGTGCCGCGCGTGTTGAGGAAGACGCGCGCGCCGCCGCGGTACTGCTTGCCGGCGATCGCGATCCCCTCCGCCTCGCGAGGCACGACGAGGAGCGAGCCGGTATCGAACGAATGCTCATCGCCTTCGTCGTCGACGAGGCGGAGCCGCTGCACGAAGGGCTGCGACGACGGGCGCCGCACCGCGAAGATCTCCTTCGGCCACCCCTTCGCGATGAGGTCGGAGCGCGTCGGCTGCGACGACGGCTCGTCGGCGAAGTCGCCGGCGAGAACCTTGTAGCTCGCCACCGCCGTGTCGAAGACGAGGTCGGCGCGGAGCCCGGTCTCTTTTCTCACGCGCTCGGCGAGGCGCTCGGCGCTCGCCTTGTCGGAGATCGCGCCGACCTGGATCGCGTAGACGACGCGCGACGACGCGAGCGGCGCGTGGACCGTGAAGCCGCGGACGATCGTCCAGGTCGCGGCTCCCGACCTCACCTCGTATCCGCCGTCGACTCGCGCGAACGACGCAGTCGCGAGATCGCTCGCGAGCCCCACGCGTACGACCGGCTCGACGAGCGGCGCCGACGGTGTCGCCTCCTTCCGGAGCGCGTTAGGGTGCCGCACGTGCGGCTCCTCGCGCGCCGGTGCCGGCGCGGGAGCGGGCCTGGTCGCGACGGGAGCGGGCGCGGTCGCGCAGGAGAGCGCGAGCGTCGCGGCGAGCGCAGCGAGGGCGTTCGAGAGTCGCAGCGTGATCATGCCGGAAAGAAGAGCTCCGCGAGACGCTTGATCCCCTCGCGCATCCTGTCGTCGGTTTCCTTCGCGAACGTTAGGCGCATCGTGTTGGCGCCCGAGCCGTCGACGAAGAAGGCGCCGCCCGGGACGAACGCGACGCCGCGCTCGACCGCGCGCGGCATCAGCTCGGCCGTGTCGCGCCCGTCGTCGAGCGTCACGAAGGTGAAGAGACCTCCACTCGACTTCGTCCACGTCGCGTGTCCCGTGAAGTGCCTGTCGAGCGCGCCGAGCAGTGTGTCGCGGCGGTCGCGGTAGAACGCGCGCACCGAGGCGATCTGGCCGGGAAGCTCGCCCGCGGCGCAGAATGCCGCGATGATCGACTCGTCGAGCATCGCCGAGCAGAGATCGGCCGACTCCTTCGTCAGCTCGAATTGCCTGACGAGCTTCGGCTCGCCGACGACCCATCCCGTGCGCAGCCCGGGCGAGAGAACCTTCGAGAACGAGCCGAGGTAGATGACCCGCTGCTCGTCGTCGTGCGTCTTGATCGGCGTCGTGTCGACGCCGTCGGCGAAACAGAGCTCGCCGTACGGATCGTCCTCGACGACGAGGAAGTCGTAACGTGCGGCGATCTCGAGCACCGCGCGTCGCCGCTCTGCGGCGAGCACGCGCCCCGAGGGATTCTGAAAGTTAGGGATCGTGTAGAGGAACTTGACCTTGCGCCCCTCAGCCTTCATCCGCTTCGCCGCCTCCTCGAGCGCGGCGGGAACGATGCCGTCGTCGTCCTGCGCCACGCCGACGAGCTCGGCGCGCCGCGCGTAGAAGGCGCCGGCGCCGCCGATGTAGGTCGGCAGCTCGACGAGCACGACGTCGCCCGGGTCGAGCAGCGTCGCCGCCACGAGATAGAGCGCCTGCTGCGATCCGGTCGTCATCAGCAGCTGCGTCGCCGGGTCGCACGCGAAGCCGCGCTCGCGGCAGATCGCGGCAACCGAATCGCGCAGTGCTGGAAGCCCCCGCGTCGGGCCGTACTGCAGCGAGACCGCCGCGTTGTCGCGGACGACCTTCTCCGCGAAGTGCGCGATCCGCGCCGCCGGGAAGGTCGCCGGGCTCGGCGCGCCTCCGGCGAACGAGATGATCGCCGGATCGTTCATCATCGCCGCGAACTTCCTGATCGCCGACGGCCGCAGATTCCGCGCGTCGGCAGAGAAGAGAGCCTCACTCTGCACGCTTGCCTCCGACGGGCCGCAGAGGGCCCTCGTGAACGACGATCGCGAAGCACGATGCCAGACAGAGGCCGAGGACCGAGCTCGCGAGAGAGCTTACGAATGTGAAGGCGATGCGGAGCGGAAGGACGAGGAGGTCGCCTCCCGGCATCAGCCCCGCCGAGTCAAAGGCGAGCCCCATCGTCGACGATACGGTCGACACGCCGATCGATGCCGCCATGAAGATGAGCATCACGATGATCACCGTCGCGAGCCGCGCGCGGATCAGGTCGCCAGCCGCCGAGCTCGACTCGACCGCGCCGCGCGGCGTCCCGACGCAGATCGTGATCGCGATCTGCGCCCACACTCCCGCGACGATGGCGATCACGATGCCGACGAAGAGCACGACGATCAGCCCGCAGCACGCCACCACGAGCGCCGCCGCGTTCTGGCCGATCAGCAGCATGAGCGCGAGGATCAGGACGAGCGGCACCAGCAGGAAGAGCCCCGCGACGCTCCAGACGATGTTGTAGACCCAGAAGACGCGCCAGCCGCGCGAGACGGCGTGGTCGATCACCTGCTGCAGCCGGAAGCGCTCCCATCCTTCGCGCCAGCTCCACGTCTCGCCGCGCCTCTCGTGATCCACGAACACGCCGGTCACGCCCGCCTGGAAGTACGAGTGGATGAGGCCGACGATGCCGAAGAGGACGAAGACGACGAGCCCGATCACCGCCACGGCCGCCGAGTTCGCGACGAACCACCCCGCGGCAGCCTCGGCGATCGCCTCGGGATTGCTCCCCGGCGACCCAATGTCGCGGATCGCGTCCCAGTCGACCGAGAGCCCGACCGCGGCGATCGCGGCGACCACGCCGCCTAACATCACGATCACCAGGACCACCAGCTCGGCGAACTGCACGAAAAGGAGCGGCCAGTTCGCCAGCGTGGAGGCGACCCCGCGCCTGATGATGGTGAACGGATCGGTCACCCTACACCCACTTGCCCGATACGTTCCTGCGGTAGTCGTCGGCGTCGACCACGACCCGCTCCGCCATCTCGAAGAGCCTGCTACGGAGCCGCTTGCCGATCCGCGTCTCGAGCGACTCTTCCTTCGGGTCGCGCGGCTCGTCGAGGTAGTTCGTCGTGAAGATCGTCGTCCGCTGCTCGTTGTAGCGCGTGTTGATGATGTAGTAGAGCATGTCCTGCACGAAGAGCGTCGGCTTCTGCGAGCCGAGCTCGTCGAGCACGAGCAGGTCGGCCGTCAGGATCGGCTCGAGGATCTCCGAGCGGCTCGGCGCGTGGTCCGAGTCGATCGACGCGAGAATCTCCTGGATGAGATCCTGGAAGTTCGAAAAGAGAAGCCGCCCCGGCTTCCCTTGCGCAATGATCTCGAGAAGCGCCGCCACGGCGAGGTGCGTCTTCCCCGAGCCGCACGGCCCCATGAGCAGCAGTCCCCGCTCGGCCATCGGCCACTCGTCGACGAGCCGCGCGATGCGGCGCTTCGCCGAGGCGAGGGACGGGTTGTTCCGTTCGTGAAATCCCGCGAGCGTGCAGTGCGGCTTGTAGCGCGCGGGGATCTGCGCGTTCTCCCGCTTGAGCGTCCGCCTCATGTCGGACTGGCAGTTGCAGGGACGCACGTTGAACGTCCCCGGCTCGGGAACCCATCCGGAACCGTTGCAAACCTCGCAGGTCGTCACCACCGTGTCCACGGCCGGATGATACCACCCGCGCGCGGGGCCTCGAGGGGGCGGGCGGGGCAGGAAATGTGGAATCCGGAATGCGGTCCGCGGAACGAAAACCGAAATGTAGAATGTCGAATGTTGAATGGAGAATGTAGAAAGGGGATTCGAAGACTGGGACCGGAGATTGGGAACGCACGCCGATAGCCGTGGACGCTGACTATTTCAACCGCGCGAGCGCTTCTCCATTCGACATTCTTCATTCGACATTCTTCATTTCGGTTTTCGTTCGCACTCTGCATCCCGCATTCCGCACGCCGCCACCCCGCCCCCCCGGCGCTATACTCCTCCCTCACCACGTCCGCCATGTCACAGCACCTCATCAACTACCTGAGCCTCAAGCCCGAGCAGTCGCCGTTCCTGCTCGCCTCGGATTTGCCGCGACTCCTGCCGGCGATCTTCACCCGCCCGGAGTGGCTCCTCCCGCGCCCCTACAAGATCTTCTTCATCGACGAGGCGGCGCCCCCAGGCTTCGGCTTCCCCGTGCTCCACTCCGAAGTGCTGCGCGACCTCGACACGAAGCTCGACCGCTGGCTCGCCGACGAGGTGAAGTGGCAGCTCAAGATGGAAGACGCGCGCGAGCGCGCGCGCCAGGCGTTCGGCCAGTACGTCTCGATGGTGGTCAAGATCGCCGAGAACGCGATGCTGTCGAACCTGCTCGCCGACTACCATGCGGTCTTCTGGCTCTCCCACTCGCTCGACCTCTCGCGCCACTTCATCAACCTGCCGAAGAGGATCAGCCTCGTCGACACGCAGGCGGCGAAGACCCAGGCCGACGCGATCAAGTACCGGATCTACTCGAAGTGGGCCGCCGAGATGCGCGAGCAGATGACGCGGCTCGCCGCGCGGCTCGCGCCGACCCTTGACGGCGAGGAGGAGCGCGGGCTGAAGTTCTTCCGCGTGATCCAGGACAACGTCCTCATTCTCACCGAAGAGTTCATCAGCCCCGACCTCCGGGAGCTGCGTCCCTTCTTCAACGGATATCTCCATCGCGACTTCTTCGCCTTCCGCGAGATGTTCGAGCGGCTGCAGGGACAGGCGGCGGAGCTCGCAAAGAAGGACGTCACCTTCCGCGGCCTCGTCGGCCTCTTCGGCGTGAGCCCCGACCAGGGAATCCCCGTCGCGCTGATGCTCGACCAGAAGTTCCAGGACGTCCTCTTCGGACTTCCGGCAGTCGAGCTGCGGGTCTCGCGCGAGGAACGCGAGCAGCTCCGCTCGCTCTCCCGCCGCCTGCAGGAGTACTCCGTCCTCAACGCGCTGCGGCGCGGCATCACCTGGATGGCACAGCTGCCTAACGGCGACACCGTCGCCCTCGACCGGCGCACCGGCGTCGTCTATTCGCGCGCCACCCGCCCCATCGACTTCGGCCGCCCGGGCGTCGTCGACCCGATGGTCTACCGCTTCGGCCTGATGTACGACATCAGCGCCTTCTCGCAGACCCTCGGTGACGTCGCCCGCACCGGACGCAAGGGCGAGTTCACCGCCTACCGGCAGATGCTCCTCTTCCAGAAGAAGCTCGCGACGATCACCGACCGCCACGTCCTTCAGTTCGAGAAGTTCCTCGGCGACGGCGCGTTCTACACGACGCGCCGCGCGCTTCGCCTCGTCCTGGCGTCGATCGAGATCCAGCGCTTCTACTCCGAGATGCGCCGCAAGGGCTTCGCCTTCAACAAGGGACTCAGGATCGCGCTCAACTACGGCTACTACCGCCTCCTGCCGCTCAAGGGGACGCCCGACTCGCCCGAGCACGTCATCGAGTTCTACGGCCCCGGCGTCGTCGAGCTCTCGCGCCTGACGACCGGCAAGGCGACGAAGGAAGTCGAGGAGATCCAGACCTTCCTCGTCGCGCACGGCTACGACACGAACGAAGTCTCGCGCTTCTTCGCGCCACTCGCGTCGGGCGCCGACATGGTCGACAAGGAAATGCACCAGCGCGAGTTCTTCGCCTACGTCAACCAGAACGGGCACCTCGTGAACGAAGGGCTCGTCTCGTCGATGAGCCTCGTGAGCGAGCTCTCGGGCGAGCTCGCCGCAGAGGGCCACCAGCTCTATCGCATCCAGGCTGCCTGGAGCAGCTACATCGGCTTCAGCGCCCCGATCGACGGCGTCGACTTCATCGGCGTGAAGCTGATCGGTCGCGTGCAGCTCAAGGGGCTCGGCAAGATCGAGGTGGCGGAGTTCGTCCCCTTCAATCGCGCCGACGTGACCGAGACGCGCACCGACGACGGCGAAACGCTCTTCAGCCTGCTCCGGCAGGAGTTCCACCAGTCGACGCTGACGCGCCCCGACGACGAGTTGCTCGCCCGCTCGACCGGCGAGAGCCGGAAGCCGGTGCAGCAGATCCTCGTCTGTTTCTTCCGCGACCCCGCCAACTCTGCTCCCGCGGTCTACCTCGGCGAGTGGGACCCGGCGATGGACTCGCTCCGCAACGCCGTGCGCCTCGCCGACGGCGACCTCGAGTCGCGCCTCGGGATCGTGCTCCCCGTCACCGCCGAGGCGCTCGGACGGGAGCGCGAGAACGTCCTCAGCGTTTACCTCGACGAGGCGCGCGACTCCTATCTCCCGTCGATTCCGATGGACAGCGTCCGCACCCTCCCCGAGCTCCGCCTCTTCCTCGTGGGACTGTCCGTCGAAGCGCTGTAGCAGCAGCGCCATCCCGATCCCGCGAAGCGGGAGAGGGATCTGCAGCTAATTCAAAGGCTGAAGTTAGAACGTAGAACGATGAATGTTGAACCCAGAAAGGCGGGTACCCGTTTCTGGGTTCAAAATTCAACGTTCTACGTTCTAACTTCGGCCTCTTCTCCTCCCGCGTACACCTGTCGGCAATGCCGCCGCCTCTGCGGCCGCCCCGCACGGCCCATCTTGACACCGCCCTCCGGAACCGCACTAATTCGCCCCATGAATCACCCCTCGCTCGCAACGACGTCGCTCCCGCTTCCTCTCCATCGCCGCGGCAAAGTGCGCGACGTCTACACGCTCGACGATGCGCTCCTGCTCGTCGCGACCGACCGGATCTCGGCCTTCGACGTCGTCCTCTCTCCCGGCGTCACCGGCAAGGGCATCGTCCTCACGCAGCTCTCGAACTTCTGGTTCCGGAAGTTCGGCTTCGTGAAGAACCACCTGATCGAAACCGACCTCGACCGCTTCCCCGAAGCGCTGCGCGCGCACGGCGAGCTCCGGGGCCGCGCGGTGATCGCGAGGAAGTGCGAGGTCGTGCCGGTCGAGTGCGTCGCGCGCGGCTACCTCGCCGGATCGGGATGGAAGGAGTACCAGCAGAACGGCGAGGTCTGCGGCGTCGCGCTCCCCGCGGGGCTCCGCCAGGCGTCGAAGCTCCCCGAGCCGATCTTCACGCCGGCCACGAAGGCGGACGAAGGGCACGACGAGAACATCCCGTTCGCGCGGATGAGCGATATCGTCGGCGCGGAGCTCGCCGGAAAACTGCGAGACCTGACCCTCACGATCTACACCGAGGCCGCGGCGTATGCGCGGGAGCGCGGCGTCATCATCGCCGACACCAAGTTCGAGTTCGGAATCGCCGACGGCGAGATCGTGTGGATCGACGAGGCGCTCACCCCCGACTCCTCGCGTTTCTGGCCCGAGGCGGAGTATCGCGAGGGGACGAATCCGCCGTCGTTCGACAAACAGTTCGTCCGCGACTGGCTCGAGTCGACCGGGTGGGACAAGACTCCCCCCGCGCCCGAGCTCCCCGCCGACGTCGTCGAGCGTACCCTCGGAAAGTACCGTGAGGCTTACACGATGCTGACCGGCGCGGATCTAGCGCTCGGTTAGGGCGCGCAGGCGGCGCGGAGCGCCGAAGGATCGGTAGCCCCCGACTTCGGTCGGGGGTGGATGGCGACGCGCCAACGACGCGCCGCGTAGCGCCGCCGGAAATCATGATTCGTCCCTCGCGCACGAGGCGAGCGTCAGCTCGCATAGGCCGCGCCAGCGGCCGAGAGATGCGTAGCCCGGCCCGTCAGGGCCGGGTTGAGGCGAGAGGAGTTTGCGCGAGCCGCGTAAGCGGCGACAGAACGGCGCGGCGTGTCTTCACACGCGATGCGCATCTGTCGCCGCTCACGCGGCTCGATGACGCGCTCGCCGTGCGAATCCGGACCCTTACGGGTCCGGCTACCCATCTCTAAGGCGGACCCTGACGGGTCCCCCCGCTCCCCTCACTTCTTGTCCTCCGCCGGGATCGGCGCCCGCCGGCACCCCGATCTCGTATTCGCTCTGAACCGCACCACCGGGGAGCTCGCGCGTCGCAACGTGTTTGAGCCGGATGTCGGAGTCGACGCCGCCGAAGAGCGAAATGCCGGCGCCGACGAGGACTGGGACGCGTGTGATCACGACCCGGTCGACCAGGCCGGCGCGCAGGAACTGCTGGATCGTCACGCCTCCGTCGACGTACACATGCTCGAAGCCGCGACCCGCGAGCCGCGACAGCACCTCGGCGGGTGCGCCCGCGATCTGCTCGACGACCGCGCCCCGAGGAGACGGAGGAAGCGGCCTGCTCGTGAGAATGAAAACGGGAGTGAGACCGTATGGCCACTCGGGGAACGGGAGAACGACCTCGTAGGTGTTGCGCCCCATCAGAACGGCGTCGACCGTCGAAAAGAACTCATTGAAGCCGTTGGAGGCGCCGTCACCGTCGCTCCCCGCGGTCAGGAAGTCGAACGTGCCGTCGGGTCTGGCGATGAAGCCGTCGAGGCTCGCGCCGACGAAGACTGAGGTTCTCATGGATCGAGAATAACTCGACTGCCGGGAAGTTCGCGGCGTTTCCCTCGGCTACGGTGTCGAGTCAGACGGCGCGTCGGGTGCCTCCCCGGCTGCCGCGCGAAGCAGGCCGTAGACGTGGAAGTCCCGCGCGACTCCTCGGGCGATGCGGTACTGCCGCAGCGTGCCTTCGCGCTCGAAGCCGAGCGACTCGAGGAGACGCATCGACGGGACGTTGCTGATCATGACGTACGCATGCACGCGGTTGAACCGCGCGGTCTCGAACGCCCAGGACAGCGCCTGGCGGACGGCGGCGCGCATGAGGCCGCGGCCCCAGTGAGCCGGAGCGAGGTCGTAGACCAGCTCGGCGTGAGCGTGCGGCAACGACCAGTTGGAGAAACCGCACGTGCCGATGAGGCGATCGCTGTCGTCGGCAAGCGCCCAGCGACACGTGGTGGCGGCGGCGTAGCCCTCGAGCTGGCGGGAGAGCATCGCGTCGACGAAGGAGAGGTCGATCTCGGGATAGCTCGTGTGCTCGGTGACACGCCGATCCGACAGGTAGGCCTGCCAGGCCGGCGCGTCACCGGAGCGGAGCGGACGAAGCCAGAACTCGCCCAGCTGCCAGGACGGGGGCGAAGACACGTCTGTGACTGAAGGTACGGTGACCATGATCGTTGTCCTTAACACCCGCCGCCCGCCGCTGACCGGTGGGTACGCGCACGGAATACCCCAGCACGTTTCGATCTGTTAGGCGCCGGGCGGAGGCCGAAGCAGTTCCGGGCGCGCCGACGCGCTGCAGTTCATCGGATAGAGCCGCTGTCCGGAGCGAGCGATGTACCACGCGAGCGACTCCGGAACGATCAGCGAATTGAACGTCGCCGTGTTCAGGGAAGCGAATCTGGGCCATGCGGTCCAGGCGGCATGCAGACTCGAGTGAACGCTGAGCCCATCCCAGCCGAGGCACAGCGTGACCCGGGGATCGCCGAGGCCGTTCAGACACCACGAGCCCTGGGTAATCAATTCGTCCAAAGACTCGAACGCGTACGCGTGGTGCTCATCCGGAAGCAGATCCCAGAGGCGCTTTACCAATACCCGGGCAGACATCGCCCCGGCCATGTCCACGACGCTGCTCGACGGATCGATTTCACGGAGTGCTGCCAGGATCGCGGAAACCAGCCCCTCGCTCGCGCGTCGCTGGAGCAGGAGTTCCTTTCGCAGTGAGTCTTGTGCGTGCATGACGTTGGTCCAGGGTGCCTGACGGAAACGACCGAGCCGCGAGAACGCGGCTGCGCTGCACGAACGGGCTACGTCACCTTGAATGCCGCGCTCTCCTCGGCGACGCCCGCCATGTTAGCAGGCGGCTTCGCCGTTTCAGTGTGACGACCGGAAGTTCCGCCGAGGGCGGGTGGGTTCCGTAGCAGGAACGCCGGTCCCCTGTTCGGAATCACGTTCGTCGAAGAATGGCGGCCGAGATCAGCGCCACCAGCAGTCCGACGGGGAACGGCTCGATGAAGGTGAACGCGGCGTTGACGAACGGGTTCGCGTAGAGCTTCTTGAACGACTCGACCTCCCGCGCCGTCTCGTCGATCTTCGCCTGCGGCGCCCCGGTCGCCTTCAGGTCCTCCACCTGCTTGTCGAAGATGTGGTCCGCGACCGCCGGGTTGCTGAAGTAAACCACCTCCCAGGCCGCGACGTAGCACGCGGAGGAGATGAGCGCGATCAGAATCCCCACCGCGAACCCCCGTCCGAACGAGATCTTCCCGTTACCGACGTTCTCGCGGTACGAGCGCACGCCGAAGACGATGAGAAGCGCGGACAGCACGATCCCGGCGTAGCCGACGATCAGCGACCTGTTGCTTCCGTCCATGAACGGCACCTGGGCGAGCATGAGCGCGGCGGCGATCACGCCCGAGATCAGTCCATAGGTCAGTACGGTCTTCTTCATCGAGATTGGCCTCCTCGCGCGGGAACGTACCGATGCGCACCCTCCCGCGCCTCATACTCTCGCATGATTCCCGCCTCACGACGGCGGAATCAACTCCTCGGGCGACCGACTGACGCCGAAGTCAGCGTCGTTGATGCGTGCAGCGTGCTGCTTCGGGTGGAACCATCTTCTCCCGTCCCATGAATCCGGCTCGATGCCGGCGAGCAGCCGGCATCAACGACGGCGCGCAGCGTGATCCGCCGCATGCCGTTGTCCGGCGGCGCGAGCATGCCACCGGCAGATCAGCACCGTGCCCTGGCACCGTCTGAAGTCACTTCGCTGGCTTCCGACGAGGCCGTTTCATCGCCGCGGTCGACTTGATGACGAGAGTGCCACGACCCCTGGACGGCAACGGAACGCTGGCCCGGTCGATCGTAGCGGCGATCAGCGCCTCTACATCCGGATGCGCCAGCTGTCTCGCAGCCTCCACCCGGATGAAGCGGGTCTCCTTACCCGATCCCATCAGCAGCTTCTTCGGGTCGGGCAATTGAGGTCCATGCATGAAGTAGAGACGCACACCGTCGCTGCGCGCGGCGGTTGAGACGATCGATTCCACGCCGCGATCCGTCGGTGAATAGCCGATGACGAGGGAGGTATCGTAGTCGTACACGAGCTCGTTGGCAGTCGGCAAGCGCTTGCGCAGCGCAGATCGGACCGAGCGGATGAGCCGCTGGTAATCGGGGTCGAACTTCTCGATGAGGGATCGAAGCCGGGCCTCCGGTGTAACCGCGCTATCGGAGCTGACTGCCATCTCATTCTCCAGGCTCCCGTAAGGAGTGCAGCAGGACAGCTGCCTAACGCTTGGCCGCCAACCCGCGAATCGGGCGCGTGGGAGAGCGTACCAGATTTCCGGAAACGTGGCGGCGCACGGCTTGTCGGGTCTGGCGACTTGTTAGGCGCCCGCCCGGAAGTCCGTTACCGGGGCGACGGACTTCACTTGCCCATCCTGACTCACCAGAATGTCTACGGTGACCGAAGGCCCAGGACGCCCGTTCACCATGGGACAACCTGTGCTCCCTGGCTCAAGAATGACGGATTCCAAGTCTTCCGCCCCTTGATGGGGCGCGGTGCCCGCTCGCGGGACGCGTGCGGACCTGCCGGCGAGACGAAGGGAGCGCGGGATGGACCGCGGCGGATCGGAATCCGCCGCCACCAGGCAACCACCGCGCACTCTCTCCGTAGTAGACAATGGACACGCGATGACCGCAGCCATTCCAATCACCGGCGACGAGGAACGAAATCTCAGCCGCAGGAGGCTCCTCTTCCTCGCCTGCACGCTCGCGATCGTCGCCGGAAGCGTCGCCCTCCTCTCGCTCCGTATCGAGGCCTGGAACACGCGCGGCACGACGGGGGTGATGTACAACGTCTCGAGCCGTGCCACTTCGCGCGCGGGCATCCCGGAGTTCATCCGGAAGAACAGCCGCAGCCGCATCGTGATGGTGATGCCCGGCTCGACGGGCGACCGCGCAGGTCTCAAGGCGGGCGACATCGTGGTGTCGATCGCCGGCGTTCCCGTCGCAGAGCTGGCGACCCGCGATCTGCCGGCAGCGATCGGCACGACGGTCGAGTACCGCGTCACGCGCGCGGATCGCGAGCTCGCGTTCGCCGTCCCGCTCGGCGATCCCTTCGCGATCCGCGGCCTCTCCTTCGGGCTCTGGAGCAGCGTCCTCACCGGCTTCGTCTTCCTCGCGATCAGCAGCCTCGTCTTCTGGACGAAGCCGCGCTCCGAGCGCGCGATGGTCTTCTACTTCATGTGCGCGTCGGCCGCCGTCGTCTTCGTCCTCTACGGGATCTACGAGATCGAGGCGATGGGACCCGGGCTCCGGCCGATCGGCGTGTCGCCGTCGTTCTGGATCACCTGGGTCGCCTACTCGCTCCTCGCCATGCTGATGATCTGTCTGCTCGTCCATCTCTCGCTGATCTTCCCGCGCGAGAGGCCGCTTCTCGCGCGGAACCCGAAGCTGCGCGGCTGGATTTACGCGATCGGCTTCGGCGGCTTCCTCCTCCCCGGCTCGACGATCGCCGCCGCGATGGCGATCCGCGCCTCCTGGTCGTGGGCCGCGGGCGCAACGCTCCTCGCCTCTTCGGTCGCGCTCTTCGTCGCGGGCCGGCGCCGCGCGCGCGCCCTGCCGATGCGGCAGTTCCTCGCCAGCCATCCGCTGCTCGTCTCCTCGTCGGCCGCGCTCGCCTTCGCGTCGCTCGGCTCGGTGATCGACCATCTTCCCCGCGGCGCCGCGATGGTCGTCGGCATCGGCTTCGTCCTCGTGGTGCTCCTCGTCTTTCTCGTCGTGCTCGCCCTCTACTCGGTGGCGACCTGCGTCTTCCTCTACCGCGGCTACCGCGACGCCGACGTCGAGGAGAAGCGCCAGGTGCGCTGGCCGCTCTGGGGAACGATCCTGTCGATCGGCTCGGTCGGCCTCTTCACGCTCGCGATCGTCATCTGGAACCTTCACGCCGACGCGCCGACACCGATGTCTCACTACGCGAGCGCGGCGGTAAAGCTCCTCTACCTGATCATCCCGCTCTCGTTCGCCTTCGGCATCCTCCGCTACCGGGTGATGGACATCGACGTCATCATCCGGAAGACGGTCGTCTACGGCGCGGCGACGGGGATCATCGTCGCCGCCTACCTCGCGGTCGTCGGCGGCGCGGGGGCGCTCTTCGTCCAGATGTCGGGCGTGACGAGCCAGCTCGCGACGATCGCCGGCACGCTCGCGATCGCCGCGCTCTTCATCCCGCTGCGCAATCGCCTGCAGCGCTTCGTCGACCGGCGCTTCTTCCGCACGAAGTACGACTACCCGCAGGCGCTCGACGCGATCGGCGACGCGGCAGCCTCGGGAGGCGACCATGCCACGGTGCTGCGGACGATCGCGGCGACGCTCCAGCAGGCGCTGCAGAACCGCTCGGTCACGATCTTCGCGCGCGACGAGGGCTCGCAGTCGCTCATGCCGCGGGCGTCGATCGGCGTCCCGCGCGAGATCGTCGAGAAGACGCGCCTCGCCCCGCGGCGGAGCTACGCCGAGCCGGAGCCCCCGATCGTCCCGCTCGCCGACGCGGAGCTCTCCGAATCGGAGCGCGGAAAGTACCGGAAGTTAGGCGCGGTGATGCTCGCCCCCGTGCGCCTCGACGGCGCGACGATCGGCGTCGTGACGCTCGGCGCAAAGCTCGCCAGCGACGCGTGGGGCGAGGACGACGCGGAGTTCCTCACCGCGGCGTCGCGGCAGATCGCCTTCGCCCTCGAGGCGTCGCGCGCCCGCATCGACGACTCGGAGCTGCGCGGTGCGCGGGAGATCCAGGAGGCGCTGCTGCCGAAGTCGATCGCGCAGCTCCCCGGCTTCTCGATCTCCGGCGTCTGGCTCCCCGCGCGCACGATGGGAGGCGACTACTTCGACGTCCTTCCGCTCGGCCCGGGGCGCGCCGGCGTCTGCATCGCCGACGTCGTCGGCAAGGGAATGAGCGCGGCGATCCTGATGTCGGGGCTCCAGGCCTCGGTGCGCGCGCTCGCCCCCGAAGCGGCCTCGACCGCGGAGCTCTGCGCGAAGGTGAGGCGGCTCGTCTCGGGCAATCTCTCGGGCGGCAAGTTCATCACCTTCTTCTACGGCGAGATCGACGCGGCGCGGCGGACGTTCCGCTACTCGAACGCGGGGCACAACCCGCCGCTGCTCGTGAAGCAGGGCGCCGAGGAGGCGCGATCGCTCCACGAGGGAGGCCACGCGATCGCGCGCCTCTTCGCTGGATCGGCGATCGAGTCGGCCGAGGTGGCGCTCGGGGCGGGCGACGCGATCGTGCTTTACACCGACGGGGTGACGGAGGCGTCGAGCGCCGAGGGGGAGCAGTTCGGCGAGGAACGGCTGACGCGCCTCGTGGCGAGGCAGCTCGAGCGCGACGCGGCGGGCATCCAGAACGCGATCCTCGAAGCGCTCGGCGCCTGGACCGACGGCGAGGCACAGGACGACATCACTCTGCTCATCGTGAAGGCGGAGTAGAGGCGCTTCGAGCTGCGACGCCCGAGGGGAGTGTCGTCGCCACGACTGACCTCCCGAAGCGAGGGAAGGAGGAGGGATCTCGCAGGCTGGCATTCACGGGCCGCGAGACAGAGAATCTCCGACGAACCTCAACTGTACCAGCCTGCGAGATCCCTCCTCCCTCGCGCCGCTCGGTCGTCGGGATGACAATCCGCACGCTCATGGACGATGGCGCGAGCCTCGCCGTCTCATGGAGTTTGTTCCCCAGTTGGCGCGGTGGCCGCTCAGGAGGAGGACTTCGGAATGACCGCTTCGCTACTTCCTGTGCTTCGCCATCGCGCACTCCTTCGCCTTCGCGTCGATCGAGGAAAGGATCGACTGCTGTGCGTCGTAGAACTCGAGCTGAATCTGGTCGTCGAGGCGGGTGACGATCGCGTCGATCGCCGCTCCGCGCGCCGTCCGGTAGGCCGAACCGGCGTCGCTCTCGAGGAGCGCGGTCAGCTTCGGCGTCATCGTTGGCTGTGACGTCGCGAGTCCGAGCCCCACGCGCCACGACTCGTACGCCTTCGTGAACGCGGCGGTTCCGATCTTCAGGTCCGGGTTCTGCTCCGCGAAGAGGACGCCGAGGTGGACCGCGTCGCAGACCGCGGGGTACGCCTTCGTCCCCGAGGCCTCGAGCGCTTCGTGCATCGTCTCCGTCTTCGCTGCGTCGAGTGTTGCGAATTTGTGGCGGACGATCTCCATCGCAGCTGCGTCGGCAACGACGGCGGCTGCCCACGCGTCGATCCTCTTCATCATCGCGTCGCGCGCCGCATCCCAGTGCGGGTCGCTCTTCTTCCACGCCGCGCTCGGCTTCACCGAGAGCGGCGCGCTGCCCATGAGCTCGTCGACACGCGCGCTCCACGTCGCCCGCGCGACCTTCGTCGCGATCGCGGAAACCGCGGGAAGCGACTCGTCGGCCAGCGACTCCGCGTCGCCGGCGGCGCTCACCGCTCGGGTAACGAGCATCAGAGACGCGAGCATGACGACGGCCAGTCTCCTCGTCATCGGGTCACCTCGTCGTGTCGATGCGCAAGCATACGGGGTGTCATCGCATGCGGGTCGTTCGCGCAGCGAAGTCACTCGACGCGGACGTGCCCGGCGCCGGCGAGCGCCTCGAGCGCGGCGTCGAGCGAGGCGCGCTTGACCAGCACGAAGTCGGTGTCGAAGGTCGACATCGCGAAGATGCCGATTCGCGCCGCTGCGAGCGGGGCGATGAATGACGAGAGGATGCCGGTCAGCTCGAATGGAAACGGCCCTTCGAGCTCGAGCATCGCCCAGCCGCGCTCGTGGCGAACGTCCGGCGGAACGAGCGAGGCGTCGCAGACGATCGAAAGTTCCCGCGTCGCGCGCGTCACCGAGGTGAAGGAGCCGCCGGAAGCCCACACCGGAATCGCGGCGTCGGGTTCGAGTCGCGCGATGGCGAGCTCGGTGTCGTGTACGCGGTAGCGAAGGGACATGCGTCGGGCTCATTCCATGTCGCGCCGCTGAAGCGGCGCCGTTCATCGTTTGCGCCGACGTTTCCCCCGGTCTTCGACCGGGGGCTAAGTTCGGCCGTCGCTACGCGACGCAAGAACAAGAAGTAGTTGGCGCTGGCTTGTCTAACAACCAACGACCAACAACTAACAACTCACCACCACCCTCGAACAACCAACCCTACGCCTTCCGGTGCTCCGCCCTGACGATCGTCTTGATCCCGCCGCGGACGTAGAAGTCGCCTTCGACGAGCATCCAGCGCGGGTCGGTGGCGGCGACGAGGTCGTCGAGGATGCGGTTGGTCACCGCCTCGTGGAACGCTCCCTCGTCGCGGAACGACCAGAGGTAGAGCTTGAGCGACTTGAGCTCGACGCACTTCTGGTCGGGGGTGTAGCGGATGCGGATCGTCGCGAAGTCGGGCTGGCCGGTCTTCGGGCAGAGGCAGGTGAACTCGGGGGACTCGAACGAGATCTCGTAGTCGCGCCCGGGGCGCGGGTTGGGAAACGTCTCGATGTCTTTGGAAGGGATCGTCGTCATTCGGAAACGCTACTTCTTCACCTGACCCATCAGCTTCTGGTTCAGTTCCTTGATGCGTTCCTGCATCTGGTTGATCTTCTGCTGGGCCTCGGCGCGCAGCCTCTCGTTCTCGGCGCGGAGCTTGATGATCTCCTGGTCCTTCTCGGCGCCGTCGCCGCCCCCCTCGCGCGCCTGCTGGACCTTCCACTCGAGATCGTGCTTGAGGTTCTCGATCTCCTGGTCCTTCTCCATCATCCGCATCCGGAACTTGTCTTCCTGCTCCTCGTGGAGCTTCTTGATGTCCATCAGCTCCATGATCTGTGAGAAATCGGAGTAGCTCGGCACGTCTTCACCTCCCTGGCGAACGCGATCCTCGATCGCGGGAAACATCTTCCGCAGCTTGAGCGAGAGATCCTCGGGGTCGCTCGAGATCTCCATCGCGTGCTTGTACGTGACCTTCTGGTGGACCAGCAGCGCGAGGAGCGACTGGTTCATCGTCTGCATCTTGTAGTAGCCGACGGAGCCCTCCATCTCCTCGAGGATCTCCTTCGTGTTCCCCTCTTCGATCAGCTTCGCGATCTTCGGCGAGTTCCGGAGGATCTCGACGACAGCGGTCAGCTTCCCTTCGATCGTCTTCACCAGCTTCAGCGAGATGATGCCGCGAAGGACGAGCGAAAGCTGCGAGCGGATCTGCTTGTGCTGCTCCGGAGGGAACGCGTCGATGAGACGGTCGACCGTCTGCGCCGCGTTGTTCGTGTGGAGCGTGGAGAAGACGAGGTGGCCGGTCTCGGCCGCCGTGAGGACCGTCTGCATCGTGTCGCGGTCGCGCATCTCGCCGACCATCACGACGTCGGGATCCTGGCGCATCGCGTTCTTGAGCGCCTCACTGAAGCTCGGTGTGTCGGTGCCGACTTCGCGCTGCGAGATCGCGGCGATGCGGTCGGTGAAGAGGAACTCGATCGGATCCTCGACCGTGACGATGTGGAGCGGCTCGTGCGCGGCGATCTCGAAGATCATCGCCGCGAGTGTCGTCGACTTGCCCGACCCGGTCGGCCCCGTGACGAGGACGAGCCCGTCGGGCTGCGTCGAGAGGTCGCGCACCGCTTCGGGCAACTCGAGGTCGTCGATGCCGATGATCTGGATCGGGATGCGGCGGAAAACTCCCGCGACCGTTCCGCGCTGCCTGTAGATGTTTCCGCGGAAGCGCGCGACGCCGGGAACGCCGTAGCCGAGGTCGAGCGCCTGGTGGATCTCGAACTTCTCCCGCTGCGCCTGGTTGAGGAGCGGAAGGAGCATCCTCTCGAGGTCGGCGGGTTTCAGCGGATCCGACTTGACCGGCACCAGCTTGCCGCCGATACGGAGCAGCGGCGGACGCATCGGCT
The DNA here is from genome assembly GCA_041671505.1 of Thermoanaerobaculia bacterium. GTDB lineage: Bacteria > Acidobacteriota > Thermoanaerobaculia > Gp7-AA8 > Gp7-AA8 > JACPDH01. Next base: position 99,238 of record JBAZBK010000010.1, read on the forward strand.
TGAGGTGGAGATCGGACGCCTTCTGCTGCTCCATGAAGATCAGCAGGTCGTTCAGCGTGAGCTGTGCGGCCGGCGCTGCGCCGGGCTGGCTCGTATCGGTCAATTTGTTCTCCAGCTGTGGCTCTCGGCGCCCGGAAGGCGGACGCCCTCCATATGTTGCACGTCAGCGAAACGACATGCAAGGAGTCACTTGCGCATGATCGAGTCGAGGATCATCAGGAACGCCTCCTGCTGCTTCGGCTCGGTCTTGTTGATCACCGCGATCGTGTCGCCGATCCGGAAGCGCTCGTGGAGCTCCTTCGCGTCGTGCGACGAGGTGACGATGATCTTCTTGGCGGGGAGCCCCTTCTGGCGCGCGTAGGCGACGAACTTCTGCCCGTCCATCCCCGGCATCTCGAGGTCGACGATCAGAAGGTCGATCGTCTCGTCGATGTGCGGCAGCGCGTCGTACGGGTGCGTGTACTTCTCGACCTTCGCGGCGCCGCCGTAGCGCTCCGCGAGAATGTTCTCCCACAGATCGCAGAAGGCGCATGAATCGTCGACGATGACGACCCGTTTCGGCATTCGCTAGCGGCGCGCGGCACGGGCCTTCGCGGCCCGCGGGCGTGCCTTCTCCCCTTCGGCCGCGGCCGCGCGGGCATCGTGGCGGACGACGCCGCCGACCACCGTCGCGACCACGCGCGTTCCGAGAGTCCGTCCGCGCCACGGAGAGTTCATCGACCGCGAGCGGAACGACGCGAACTCGGTCGAGCCGTCGAGGTCGATCACGGCGACGTCTCCCGGACTCCCCGGCTTGAGCGTCCCGCCCGGCAGGTTGAAGAGCTTCGCGGGGCGGCACGACATCAGGTCGACGAGCTGCGCGAGCTTGATCGCCTTCGATTTCACGAGCACCTCGTGGCAGACGGCAAACGCCGTCTCGAGGCCGATGATGCCGAACGGCGCGAGGTCGAACTCGACCCGCTTCTCGTCGGGATGATGCGGCGCGTGATCGGTGGCGATCGCGTCGATCGTCCCGTCCTTGATCGCCTCGATCAGCGCGAGGCGATGGTTCTCCGAGCGGAGGGGCGGGTTCATCTTGAGGTTCGTCGAGAACGACTGCACCGACTCGTCGGTGAGCGCCAGGTGATGCGGCGTGACTTCGCAGCTCACGCCGAGCCCGCGCGCCTTCGCGCGGCGGACCGCTTCGATCGCGCCGTTGGTCGACAGGTGCGCCACGTGCAGCCTTCCACCCGTCAGCTCGACGAGATGGATGTCGCGCGAAGTGAGGATCTCCTCGCCCGCGGCGGGAACACCCTTCATGCCGAGGAGCGTCGAGAAGTAGCCCTCGTGCATGACGGCGCCTTCGGCGAGGTGGACGTCCTCCTCGTGAGCGATGACCGGGACGCCGAGCATCCGCGCGTAGTCGAGCGCCGCGCGCATCAGCTTCGAGTTCGTCACCGGCTTGCCGTCGTCGGAAAACGCGACGCATCCGGCGCCGCGGAGGTCGGCCATCTCGGCGAGCTCCAGGCCGGCGAGGCCCTTCGACACGGCGCCGATCGGATAGACGCGGCAGACGCCGTTGCGCTGCGCCTCGGCGACGACCATCTCAGTGACCGAGCGCTCGTCGTTAGGCGGCGCGGTGTTCGCCATCGCGCAGACCGACGTGTAGCCGCCGGCGACGGCCGACTGCGTCCCGGTGCGGATCGTCTCCTTGTGCTCCTGCCCCGGCTCGCGCAGGTGCGTGTGGAGGTCGACGAGGCCGGGGACGACGATGCAGCCGGAGGCGTCGATGGTGACGACGCCCCTGCCGGCCTTCAAGCCCGGCCCGATCTTCGCGACCACCCCGTCCTCGACGAGGACGTCCGACGCGCGGTCGATGTTCTGTGACGGGTCGACGACCCTTCCGTTGGCGATCAGCACGTTCATCGGATGCCCCTCACGATTCCTGCAGGTGCCCGCCCGCGAGCAGGTAGAGAACCGCCATGCGGACGGCGACGCCGTTGGTGACCTGGTCGAGGATCACCGACGCCGGGCCGTCGGCGACGTCGGAGGAGATCTCGACGCCGCGGTTCATCGGCCCGGGGTGCATGACGATCGCGCCATCGTTCGCGCGGCGCAGCCGCTCGGGGGTGAGCCCGAAGGTGTTGAAGTATTCGCGCAGTGACGGGAAGGTCGTCTTGCTCTGACGCTCGAGCTGGATCCGGAGCATCATCACGACGTCGGCTCCCTCGAGCGCCTCGTCGAGCGAGTGGACGACGCGGACACCCATCTTCTCGATCTCGGCCGGCATGAGCGTCGGCGGCGAGGCGAGCGTGACGTTCGCCTTCATCTTCGTCAGCAGGTGGATGTTCGAGCGGACCACGCGCGAGTGCGCGATGTCGCCGATGATCGAGACGTTTACGCCCGAGAGGCGGCCGAGTCGCTCCCGTATCGTGAACGCGTCGAGCAGCGCCTGCGTCGGGTGCTCGTGCGCCCCGTCTCCCGCGTTGATGATCGACGCGGGCAGGAGGTCGGCGAGCATCTTCGGCGAGCCGGGATGCTTGTGCCGGATGACGATCATGTCGGGCTGCATCGCCATCAGGTTCTCGGCCGTATCGAGCAGCGTCTCGCCCTTCTCGACGGAAGAGCCGGAGGCGGAGAAGTTGAGCGTGTCGGCGGAGAGGCGCTTCTCGGCGATCTCGAACGACACGCGGGTGCGCGTCGATGCCTCCATGAAGAGGTTGATCACCAGTTGCCCGCGAAGCGTCGGGACCTTCTTGATCGGACGCTCGCTGACTTCGCGAAAGCCTTCTGCCGTGTCCAGGATCAGCGAGATCTCTTCGGGTGTGAGCGGCTCGATGCCGAGAAGATCCTTCGAGCGGAGCGCTGTGGCCTGCGATCTCATGGGCGGCTACTTCTCCATCAGGAGGACTTCGTCCTCCCCGTCGGTCTCCTGCAGCTTGACCTTGATGACCTCGGAGGCGTCGGTCGGGATGACCTGCCCGGTGTAGTCGGCGTGGATCGGAAGCTCGCGGTGCCCGCGGTCGATCAGCACGGCGAGCTGGACCGCGCGAGGCCGGCCGTAGTCGATGAGCGCGTCGAACGCCGCGCGAACCGTGCGGCCCGTGTAGAGCACGTCGTCGATCAGAACGATCGTCTTCCCCTCGATCGCGCAGGGAAAGTGGCTCGGCTTGACGAGCGGCTGCGGTGCGACCGTCGTCAGGTCGTCGCGGTAGAGCGTGATGTCGAGAATGCCGAGCGGCACTTCGACGCCTTCCGCATCCTTGATGTGCTTGACGATCCGCTCTGCGATCGGGACGCCGCGGCTCCGGATACCGGTGATGACGAGGTTGTCGGTCCCCTTGTTGCGCTCGACGATCTCGATCGCGAGCCGGTGGATGGTACGGTTCAGCCGCGCCCCGTCGAGGAGTCGCTTCTTCATCTTCATGATTGTCTTCTCCGGATGGTGATCGGGCGGGATCGCACGACGGCCGCGAGAATAACAGATGAGATGCGCCAGACAAAGACGTCGGCTGCGTCTCGCCTCGCGTCGCTCGGTCGCGTCGCCCGACAGGCTCCTGAGCCCCTTCGGAAAGTCACTCTGAACCGTGATTCTCGTCATGGCCGATACGGAAATCCGGAACGACGATACGCGAAACAAAGCACTGAGCCAGCACCACTTATGGCGTTATAGCATATTTTTCCGAATCGAGTGTTCAGCTATTTGAACGAGTTCGCAAAGCATTGACAAACCAACTACTTAAGCCTCGAATATTCCAATACTCTAGGATTTCCTACCAACTTTTGATTGACAGCCCCGGGTCGTTACATAGAATAGCGCGGTCCTGAGGGGTTTTTCGGGAGCACAACCGAATGAAGTCAAAGTACGCAACGCTCATCTTCGTGCCGCATGCGCGGGCGAAGTTCAGAAAGATGGTGGTTTCTCACCGTCTGCTGTGGGGCGCTGTCGGACTCGCGGGCCTCTCCCTCATCCTCTCGAGCTTCTTCGCCATCCAGTACTTCACCTCGATCTCCCACGCACGCGAGCTCTCGCGGCTCAAGGCGGAGAATCGCGATCTCCAGGTCGCGAACGAGGACTTCAGCAAGTCGGTCGACACGCTTCGCTCGCAGCTGAAGTCAGTCGAGGAGAAGACGCGCAAACTCGCGATCATCGCGGGCGTGAACGCGATCGACGAAGGCGCGACGGGTGGTGTTGGCGGCCTTCGCGACGGCGCGGCGCCCGGCAGTCCTTACAGCGATGAAGTCGACACGATGCGCTTCCGTTCGCGCCGCCTCGCGAGCGAGCTCTCGCTCCTCGAGGACAAGCTGACCGAGCGCTCGCAGATGCTCTCCTCCACGCCTTCGATCGCACCGGTCCACGGCGTCCTGACCGACGGCTTCGGCGGACGGTCCGATCCGTTCACCGGCGAGAAGGGGATTCACACCGCGGTCGACATCTCCTCCGCGCCCGGACAGCCGGTCCGCGCTCCCGCCGACGGCATCGTCGTCAAGGCGGAGTGGGCGAACGGCTACGGCAACGTCGTCTACATCTCGCACGGCTTCGGCTACTCGACCCGCTACGGCCACCTTCAGAGCTTCGCGGTCAAGCCGGGCCAGAAGGTCAAGCGCGGCGACCTGATCGGCGCCGTCGGAACGACCGGCCGCTCCACCGGCCCCCACCTCCACTACGAGGTCCGCCTCAACGACCAGCCGGTCAATCCGCTCGCTTACATCCTGAACGCTTATTAAGACTTTTCGAGGCCCCGCGATGCTGAGTTGCGGGGCCTTGGTGTATTCGGGCGATTTCGTGCGGCGGATGGAACTCGTTCCGCGAGATCTTCGCTGGATCGACGTCAGCGTTCGTCCGCGAAAACCGAAATGTCGAATGTCGAATGAGGAATGAAGAATGGAGAAACAAGGCCCGTCGCATTGACCCTTTCTTCATTCTTCATTCGACATTCGACATTCGACATTTCGAATTCTCGACCCCCTGCACCGACCTCGCCGATCGCCGAACGCACGCACGGCCCGCCTGAACAAAACTCAGCGTTCGTCCGCGAAAACCGAAATGTCGAATGTCGAATGAGGAATGAAGAATGGAGAAACGAGGCCCGCCGCATTGCCCCTTTCTTCATTCTTCATTCGACATTCGACATTCGACATTTCGAATTCTCGACCCCCTGCACCGACCTCGCCGATCGCCGAACGCACGCACGGCCCGCCATCAAAGAACAAAGGCCCCTTTCCGCTCACGCAGAAAGGGGCCGGGATTCAAGACTGACTTCGGTCAGAACAGCCGGTTCCCTACCATCCCGGCGGAATCTGCCTCGTTCGCCAATAGCCATCCCACGACTTCGCCGGGGATGAAGTCGTCGGGCATGTAGCTCGGGCGGTCGAAGGCGGAGGAGCCGCCGGTGGCGATGTCGGCCTTCGACTGCAGCAGCCTGGTGATCCGCTCCGACCAAGAGACGAAGTTCGCCGGCCGAAGGTCGACCCAGCCCTGGAAGGCGTACTTCTCGATCGCCGCGCCGTCGACCTCGTTAGGCAGGCCGTCGGGCCGCGGGACCGGGATGTTGAGCCGCGGGCCGCGCGTGATCTTCGCCCCCTTGCCGTCGGCGCGCAGCAGAGGGATGCCGATCGTCGTGACGAGGCTCGTGACCTTCGGGTTCGCGGCGAGAAACGTCTCGACCGCTGCCCGAAGCCTCTCGGCCGGAACCTTGGCCAGCTCTGCCGCCGACGAGGTTCCCGTCGCGGCACGGATCAGGTACGCCTCAAAGAGCAGCTTCGAGAGGCGCGGCGGCCCGAGCTGGCCGATCGCGACCGACGGCAGGAAGTCCTTCTCCGCCGACAGGGCGTTCTCGAGCACCGCGAGCTGGCGGCACGCATGGTCGCGCAGCACGCCGGCCCGGTAGCTCGGCTCGGTGATCGCGCCGTCGATCGCGGCGAGCACGTCGCGTCCGGTCGACGCGCCGAGGATCTCGAGGATCACCGTGCGGGCGACTTCCTCCGGCGTCACGTACTCCATCTGCCGCGGATAGGTGATCGCGTGGAACTCGCCGATGCAGAAGAAGCCGTTCTCGCCCGTGTCGGCGCCGACGATCGTCACCGGCACGTCGCGGTTCTCGAACTTCGAATAGCTCGCGAAGTCGGCGCGCGGCTGGAGCGCCGCCCCGATCGCCTCGTCCTTCGACTCGACGAGGAAGCCCGGCTCGCGCGCGTTCGTCGCGCCGGCGAGCTTCACGTGGCTCGAGCGGAGCTTGCGGAAGCCGATCATCGCCCCCGGCTTCACTTCCTTGATCAGCGTCCCCATGTTCTCGCTCCCCTCGGTCGCGACTCCGGGAGTGCGGGCGAGAAGGAAAAGGAGTCCGGTGTGCGCGAAGCCGATCGCCGACTTCGAGATCAGCGTCGCGCTCGGCTTGTCCTCGCTGTGCGTGTAGGGGATGTTGAGCCCCATGCCGCCGGTTCCCGTCGTCCCGACCTTCACGTAGATCCGGACGCCGGTGTCCTTGAGCGTGTTGTGCAGGTAGAGGATGTGGCGCGTGATCTGCGGCACTCCCTGCGCGATCATCAGCTCGCGCACGCCGAGGATGAACTTGTCGAGGTCGGCCTTGTCGAGCGAGCCGGCATCCTCGAGACGGTCGAGCATCACCTTCACGCGGCGCGAGGTCGTGTAGACGTCCTGGTAGCTGATCGCCGTCGCGGTGTTGATGCAGTCGACGACGACGTCGGGCCGGTGGCTGTCGATCAGCTTGAAGAGCTTCGACGCCTTGTAGGCCTCGGGGTTCGACGAGAAGATGTCGTCGAAGAGCTCGTCGAAGAGCTTCCGCTCCGCGACGAGACGCCCGCGACCGTGGCCCTGGAGTGAAGCGGGGATGAAGATGTCGCCCGGCTCCGGGGTGAACTTCGTCTTCCAGCCGAGCCGCGCCGCGTCGGCGCGAAGCTCCGCGACCGCCTCGTCGACTTCCGCCGAGGTAAGAGCAGAAATGATGATCTCGTCAGGCTGGAGCTCGCGTACGGCCTCGCGCGCGACCTCCACGCCGACCATGCCGCCACCGCCGAGAATAAGAACCCGTTGCGCCGCCCTATGACGCGTCATTGAATCCTCCTCCGTGCGGCCCGGCAGGTCAGGCTATTCGTGCCCGCTCAGCCAGCGCTCGCAATCGAGCGCCGCCATGCAGCCCGTTCCAGCCGCCGTGACCGCCTGCCTGTAGACGTGGTCTGCCACGTCTCCGCAGGCAAAAATGCCTTCGATGTTGGTGTAGGTCGAGCCCGTCTTCGTCGTGAGGTAGCCCTTGTCGTCCATGTCGAGCAGCCCACGGAACGCCTGGGTGTTCGGGGTGTGTCCGATCGCGACGAAGAGCCCCTGCGTCGGAAACTCGCGCGTCTCGCCGGTGACGACGTTGCGCAGCGTGAGCGCCGTAACGCCCTTGTCCTTGCTGCCAACGACGTCGTCGACGACGCTGTCGAAGATGAACTCGATTTTCGGGTTCTCCTGCGCGCGCCTCACCATGATCTTCGACGCGCGCATCTCCTTGCGGCGGTGGACGATCGTCACCTTGCTCGCGAACTTGGTGAGGAAGGTCGCCTCCTCCATCGCCGAGTCTCCGCCGCCGACCACGACGATCTCCTTCCCCTTGAAGAAGAAGCCGTCACAGGTCGCGCAGTACGACACGCCGAAGCCCTGGAGCTGCTTTTCCGACTCGAGGCCGATCTGCATCGCCGTCGCGCCCGACGCCACGATCACCGCGTCGCACTCGTACTCGCGATCCTCGGTGACGACGACGTACGGGCGGGTGCCCGTCTCGACGTTCACCACCTGCTCCATCTTGAATTCGGCGCCGAATTTCTCCGCCTGCTTCCGCATCAGGTCCATCAGCTGCGGTCCGAGAATCCCCTCGGGAAACCCGGGGAAGTTCTCGACCTCGGTCGTGATCGTCAGCTGCCCGCCCGGCTGAAGTCCCTCGAGCACGACAGCCTTGATGTTGGCTCGCGACAGGTAGAGCGCCGCGGTGCAGCCGGCAGGCCCGGAGCCGATGATCACGACGCGATAATCTCTGATTCTTTCCATGGAGCGGTGGTTCCTTTCTCGAATGCCCTGGGCCCGCTTCGGGCCTCCTCGGACACGCTCAGAACCGTTTCGTGATTGCGGCTCTTCCGGGGGCCGATCCCCGGGGCGACCGGGATTGTATGCGATGGGACTCGCAGCGCAAGGATGGCAGCCACGCCCTTGGGGTGCGCTGCGCCACGTCAGAGTGTGGGCTGGATCGCAGCGACGAGGCGTTCGCCGGCGACCTCGATCTGCCAGCGCCGCATCGCCGGGATCGAGGCGAGTGCGGCAGCCTCGGTCGGCGGGTCGGTCGCGATCGCCGCGAGCACGTGGCGCGGCGCCAGGACCCCGGGCTCGATCGCCAGATCGCGCGCCAGTTCGTCGCGCACGGAGCGAAGCAGGTCGATGCGCTGCTCGAGCAGCTTGTCGCGGATCCACTGCTTCTTCGCGACGAGCTCGGGGAGTTCGGTCTCCGGAAGCGCGAGCGCCTCGGCGACGGCGGCCAGGATTCCCTGCCCATGGCGTCCGGCCTGTCCGGCGGTCATCCCCCGGATCTGCTTGAGCTCGCGGGGCGACTGCGGGAGCGCCTCGGCGATCGCGACCAGCGTTTCGTTGCCGGCGACCTTGAACGGCGGACGATCGACGGTGCGGGCGACGCCGTCGCGCCAGGCGTGAAGCCTCGCGAGCGCGGCGAGCTGCCGGCGGCTGAAGCGTCCGATGTTCTTCAGCTTCCGGAAGGTCTCCGGATCGGGAACGCTCTCGGTGTGGCGGATCTGCGCGAGGCGGGAGAACTCCTCCATCGCCCACTCCCAGCGCCCCTTCTCGCGCAGTTCGACCTCGAGCTTCGCGACGAGCTCCTCGAGATAGTGTGTGTCGGTTGCCGCGTAGCGGAGCATCTCGGGAGTCAGCGGGCGCTGCGACCAGTCGGCCCGCTGATGCGTCTTGTCGAGCTTGAGGCCGAAGTGGCGGTCGAGCAGCGCCGCGAGGCCGATCGCTTCGTAACCGAGCAACTGGGCGCAAATCATCGTGTCGCGCAGGTTCTCGATCTCGAAGCCGAAGTCGCGGTTGAGTATCCGGAGGTCGTAGTCGGCTCCGTGGAACACCTTCACGACCTTCTCGTCGCGCAGAACCGCGCCGAGGGGATCGATCGGAAACCCCGCGAGCGGGTCGACGATCCAGTCTTCACCGCCGACGGTGAACTGCATCAGGCAGACCTTGTCGAAGTAGCTGTGAAGCGAATCGGCCTCCGTGTCGATCGCGACGCGGTCGAGCCGCGCGATCGCGTCGAGCAGCCGGGTGAGCCCTTCCGAGGTGTCGACCCAGATCATCGAGCAACTGCCTTTCCTGCGAGACCGATCGAGCGGAGCGTCTCGTCGAAGTGCGCGCGGTCGAATGCGTCGCCGGCCGCTGTTGCGAGATCGTCGACGGTAACGTCTTCGCGCTCCGAAAGTATGAGCATGAGTGCAAGGTCCTCCGCGTGGACGACCGGAACGGGCGAACCTGCGAGGAGCGCTTCGACCGTGCGATTGAGCATTTTCGCGTAGAGCGCGTTCGTCGCCATGAGCACATGAACGCGCGGCGACCCGTCGCCACTGCCCCACCGCATCGGGACGAGGTCGAGCTCGCGCGCCGCCTCGACCTCGGCCGGGTCGACCGTGAAGCCGCGGTGGCTCGCCATCATCGGAATCTGCTGGGAGCGGTCGGGGGAGACCAGGGCGAGCACGTCGACCGCGCCTGACTCGACGCGGCGGCCGGTCCAGGCTCCGATCGCGATTTCACCGACGAACGCGTGCGCGACCTGTTGCCGCGCCAGGATGTCGTCGATCGCTCGCGCCGCCGCGAGCCTCGGATCCACGATGTCGAGAGTGAGCTGTCCCATGCCGCCGACGGTGGAGCGTAGCATGGTGGGGTCACACCGAAAGATGAAAGTTTGCGGCGGGACCCCACTTCTTCATCTTCTTTTCGGTCTGACTCCAATGGCTTTCTGCTTCGAGTTAACGGAAGAGAAGCCGAAGTTAGAAGTTAGAACGTTGAATGTTGAATCCAGAAAGGCCTGAGCGGCTTCTTTTCTGGGTTCAAAACTCAACGTTCTAACTTCTAACTTCAGGTTTTCCTGCGTGAACTCACCGCCGTTGAGTCTGACCCAGCGGCGGAGGCGGGACGCCTCCGCCACTACCTGATGAACTCCTTGAGCCGGTCGACGTGCTCCTGTGTCGTCGCGCCGTTGCCGATTGCGACGCGAAGCACGTAGTGCCCCCTCAGCCTCGTCTGCGACACGAAAGCCTTCCCCGACTCGTTGATCGCCGTCATCAGCGCCTCGTTCGCCCGCTCCGAGGCCTCCTCGTCGACGCTGCCGTCGGCGCGCCTCACAACCCTGCGGAAGACGACGACGGAGAACGACTGCGGCGCGGCGAGCTCGTACCCCGGCGTCGACTCGATGAATCTCGCGAGTCCCTCCGCGAGCTCGACGTGCGACGCGATCACTTCGCCGAGCTTCGCCGTGCCGTAGTGCGAGAGGACGAGCCAGAGCTTCAGCGCGCGGAAGCGACGGCCGAGTTGCAGGCCGTAGTCCATGTAGTTGATGACCTCGCTCTCGGCCGTCTTCAGGTAGTCGGGAACGAGCGAGAAGGTCTCCTTGAGCATGTCGGGCCGCCTGGTCCAGAGCACGCTGCAGTCGACCGGCGTGAAGAGCCACTTGTGCGGGTTCACGACGATCGAGTCGGCGTCCTCGATGCCGTTCCAGATCCAGCGGAAGCGCGGATGGATCGTCGCGGAGCCGCCGTAGGCACCGTCGACGTGCAGCCAGATGCCGTGACGCTTCGTGATCGCCGCGATCTCCGCCACCGAGTCGACCGCCGCGGTCGAGGTCGTGCCGACCGTGCACGAAACCGCCACCGGCTTCACTCCCGCCGCGATGTCTTCCTCGATCGCGTGCGACAGCGCCCGCACGTCCATGCGGAACGCCTCGTCGGCGAGGATCTTGCGCACCCCGCGCGCGCCGAACCCGAGGGCCAGCGCCGCCTTCTCGATCGAGGAGTGCGACTGGTCGCTGCAGTAGACCCGCATCTGCGGCAGCTCGCGCCCGGTCATGCCGAGCTCGCGGATGTTGAGCCCGGTCGCCTCGCGTGCCGCCGCGAGCGCGAGGTACGAGTTGATCGACGCCGTGTCGTTGATGATTCCGAAGAGCCCGTCGGGAAGCCCGAGCGCCTTGCGCAGCCAATCGAGCACCGTCGTCTCGAGCTCGGTCACCGACGGCGATGTCTTCCAGAGCATGCCGTTGAGGTTGAGCGCCGCGGAGAGCATTTCGCCCAGCACGCCTGCGCGCGAGCCGGTGATCGCGAAGTAGGCGAAGAAGGCGGGGTGGTTCCAGTGCGTCACGCCGGGGAGGACCTTCTCCTCGAACTCGACGAGGAGATCCTCGAGCGGGCGGCCTTCGCGCGGCGCTTCACCGTCGAACGCCGCGGCGATCTCGCCCGGCTTCGACCGCGAGAGCACCGGGTACTTGCCGACGTTGTCGAGATAGTCGGCCATCCAGTCGACTGCTCGATGCGCCGTCGCGCGGAATTCGCTGCTGTCGACCTCGAGAACCTTGTCAGATTTCATGCCCAGACTCGTCCTTCCCTTCGACTTCGACTTCGACGTGATGCCTCAACAGCTCGCCGATCGCGAGCACCGCGACGACCACGGCCAGCGGCGCGAGATGGCTCGACACGCGCCCGAGCGAGCTCTGCACGTGTGACGCTAGATCATTCAGGGTTCCCGCGTAAACCGCGACGTAGGAGAGCGCCTGGAGCACGACGACGCCGAGAAGGAACCGCTCCCGCTTCGCCGCTGCCGGATGGAGCGCCACGAGCAGCGCGAGAATGAGCCAGAGCTCCGGCCTCTCGAACATCCCGCCCGCAAGCGTCGAGACGAAGCCGATCGGATCGGAGAGTCGCTCGGCGGCACGCGCCGCGAAGCCCCCTTCGAAGACGTCGGTCGTCGCCGCAATCGCGAGCCGAGCCGCGAGCCATGGCGCGACGGTCGCGGCGGCCGGAAGCGCGACGAGCTTCCACCGATGGCGCTCGAACACGAGGGTCACCACGATCGCCGCCACGACGAAGCTCACTCCTTCGTTCTTCGCGAGCCCCGACAATCCGAGGAGCACGCTCCCCGCGACGATCGCGCGCGCGGAATTTTCGCGAAGACCGCGAGACATGATGAGCAGTCCCGACGAGGCGAGCGCGACGAGCGGCCCCTCTCCGAGCCCCACCCAGGCGCAGCACGCCGCGCCCGAGATCGCGAGAGTGCCTAACGCACCGACGAGCGCCGAGCCGCACTGCCGCTCGAGCTCCTCGCGCATCACGAGGAGCATCGCGACCGCGAACGCGACCGTGATCGCTCCCATCCACCGGTCGTCCCACTTCCCCTCGATCATCGCGACCACGTCGTAGACCAGGGGAACGAGAGGCGGATAGTCCGGGTGCGAGAACACGTTGTCGGGCCGGCCGAGAAACTCGAAGCTCACGCCGCGTGCGATGAAGAACTCCTTCGCCTTCAATCCCCAGATCGCCCAGAAATCCCACTCCCACGGTCGGGCGACCGTCGCGAAGAGCGCGTACCCGGCGACCGAGAGGAGCGTCGCCGCATCGGCGACGAATGCGAGCGGATGCGCGCGAAGGGGCGCTCGATCGTTCGCCGGCGCGCGCAGTGAGATCGGAATCGTGGCGATCGCGACGAGCGCGAGGCCGATGACGACGACCGCGAGCGACCAGCGGATGCCGGTGAGGCTCGCAAGGAGCATCAGGAGCGTCGCGCTTCCGGAGCCGGCCATGAACGCGACGCCAATTCGCGCGCGCCAGCCGAGCGAAGGCTCGAGCCACCTCGCGACTGGAAGCCCGGCCGCGGTGAGGATCGCGATGGCGAGAATCACGCTCGTCACCGGCTTCTCCGTGCGACCGCGCCGTCGGCGTTCCGAACGAGGATCAGCCATCGCCCGGCCGGAGGGGCGGATCGGTATACGACCACGTATTCGGCCTCACTCAGTCTCTCGGGCCGCGCGCGATCGAACCAGGAGAGCGGCACGACCACGCGGCCGGCGAGCAGGTACTGCGCGCGGTAGTAGGCGTACGAATAGCCGCGCGACCAGTCGAGCGTCGGGAAGACGATCGCGACGCGCGCGCCGGGAGGAATCCGCGCTCCTGCTTCGCGAAGCAGTTCCACGTAACCCGGAGCACGGCGATCGGGGAACTGTTCGAGGTGGCGTCCCCACGCTTCGCGGTCCGAGAACAGGAACGTGACGTAGAACGGCCTCAGTCCGAAGCCGACGAGCGCCGCGAAGAGCAGCATTGCCGCCACGACGCGCCAGGAAGGATTCCGCCAGGTTGGTTCGGCCACGCCCCGCCATTATCGCTTTCGAACGCGGAACGAGGAGCGGGAACTCGTAGCAAAGGCCTCCGGCATTTGCCACCTTCGGCGTATACGCTGATCGCGATGCCAGGGCGGGACGCCCTGGCTACAAGGACGCCGAGGCTACGAGGGCGTGTTTACGAAGCCCCTCGACCCGACAGCACCGCGGGGATCGTGCGGAGCATGATCTTGAAGTCGAGCGCGGGCGACCAGTTGTCGATGTACTGCAGGTCGAGCTCCATCCAGCGATTGAAGTCGAGATCGTTCCGCCCGCTGATCTGCCAGAGGCAGGTCAGTCCCGGCTTCATCGAAAGCCGCCGCTTCTGCCAGCGCTCGTAGAGGATCACTTCCTCGGGGATCGGCGGACGCGGGCCGACGAGGCTCATGTCTCCCTTGAGGACGTTCCAGAGCTGCGGCAGCTCGTCGAGCGAGAACTTCCGGAGCAGCCTTCCGATCCCCGTCACGCGCGGGTCGGCCTTCACCTTGAACACCGGCCCGTCCATCTCGTTGAGGTGCTGGATCTCGGTGCGGCGCCGATGAGCGTCCTCGATCATCGTGCGGAACTTGTAGAGCGTGAAGATCCGCCCGTTGAGCCCCATCCTCTCCTGCTTGAAGAAGACGGCGCCGGGCGAGCTCAGCTTGATCCCGATCGCGGCGAAGAGAACGAGTGGTGCGGAGAGACCGATCAGCAGCATGGAGATCCCGACGTCGAGCATCCGCTTCGTCGCGAGCTGCGCGACGTTCGAGGGCGTGGTCGTGAAGCTGATCAGCGGCACCCCGTCGAGCTCCTCGAACTCGACGCGCGCGTTGCGCGTCGTGAAGAAGCTCATCGCCACGCGCGTCCGCACCCCGAGCTCCTCGCAAAGACGGAAAATCCCGCGGCTCGCCTCGAGCCTGCGACGGGTCACCGCGAAGATCACCTCGTCGATCGCCATGTCGGGATGCCCCGTGCCATCCTCGAGCAGCTTGCGCAGCGTCCCGAGATCGCCTAACACCGGGTACTTCGCGAGCTCGCTCGGGAGCCGGTGCCCGTCGGAGATGAACCCGAGGATCCGGTAGCCCCAGTACTTGTGCTCCTCGATCAGACTCACGATCTCTCGCGCGCGGCGCCCCGTGCCGACGACGAGGATCGTCCGGTAGTTCATCCCCCGCTCGCGAACCCAGCGCGCGATCAGGCGAAGCGCCAGCCTCACCGAGACCAGCAGCAGGGCGTCGAGCACGAAGAAGATCGCGAACCAGGTGCGCGAGAGCTCCGTCAGGCGGAACATCCAGGCCGCCGTCGCGAAGATCACGGTGCCGACCGCCACAACCTCGAGCGTCTGAATTGCCTCGGCGCGGATCGGCGTCGTCCGGTGACTCCGGTAGCTCCGGTGCCGGAAGAGAAGGACCGACCAGATCACCATCACGAGGGGGTAGATCTGGAGGTATTCGGTGACGGGATAGAGGCCGGTGGGGAAACGGTCGGGGAAGAGGAACGGCAGGAACTCGTCGCGTATCCAGAACCCGGCAAAGAACGCCACCGTCGTGAGGGCGATGTCGGCCAGGTACACCGCCCTGGCCACGAGTTTCGCCTGTTGTTTGAGCATCCGCTCCTCGAATTCGTCCCGGCTCGACCGTCTCGAGCCCAAAACCCCGTCAACCTCAGGCTCGGCGGGATCTTAACAGCTGCCTTCCCCCGAGCCAAAAGCAGCCGCCCCGGTCACGGGTTCCGGCTACGAACGGTTGTACGGAGCAGGGAGGCGGGGCGTCTAGGGGAAATTTGCGGATAGCGGGAAAGCGTCAGCGGCCCGGGCTCGGATCAGCGGCGGGGCGCCTCTTCATTCTTCATTCTTCATTCGACATTCTTCATTTCGGTTTCCGAGAGACGGACAGAAACCGAAATGAAGAATGTCGAATGCGGAATGAAGAATTGAGAAAAGGAGCGGCGCCGGCGTCCGGCGGGTTCAACGGCCCAGCACGCCCGCGGCTCCCGCCATCTCTCAATTCTCAATTCCGCCCTACCCCGCCAGCTCCCCAAACAGCCTCTCGTAGGCCTCGGTCACCGCGTCCCAGTCGAACCTCCGGGCCCGCTCCCTGCCCTTCGTCCGCCATTCGTCGAGGCGCTGCGGCTCGGCCAGGCACTCCGAAACGACCTCGGCGAACGGCGCGCGATCGTCGAAGGTGAAGTAGCGGATCGCGTCGCCGCCGACTTCCCGGTTCTCCGGCGTATCAAACGCGACGACCGCGCCCCCCGAACCCATCGCCTCGATCAGCGCCGGGTGCGTGCCGCCAACTCCCGTCGCCTGCACGTAGAGCAGCGCGTTGCGCTGGAGCGTCCTGTAGTCGGCGCCGTAAAGCCCGCCGGTCAGCCTCACCCGCGGATCGGCGGCCGCGACCGACTTCAGCTGCGCGATCAATTCCGCCGAATACGGCGCGTCGCCGAGGAGAACGAGCGGGAGCGGCGAGCCGACGTCGCGGTAGCCCCTCGCAACTTCGAGCGGATGGTTCTCCGGCTCGAGCCGCGAGACGTAGAGCACGTAACCGCGCGCGTCGAGGCCGAGCCGCGCGAGCACGTCGTTGTCGGGCTCGTCGGGAAAGCCCGAGCCGTACGCGATGATCTCGGCGGACGTCTGGTGCTTCTCCCGGTAGTAGTCGGCGATGACCTGCGCGTCGGCGACGACGCGATCGGCGAACATGACCGACAGCGCCTCGCCCGTCATGTAGACGAATCTCCCGAGCGCGTTCCACTTCGCGCGCATCCGCTCGATGCCGTCGACGTTGATCGCCGTCGGGATGCGCGCCGCCGCGAGGAGCGGCAGCACGAAGGCGTTCGCCGCATTGCAGACGAGCACGGCATCGAAGTCGCGCGCAAGCGCATCGAATGCCGAGAGCCCCGCGTGACTCACCGTCTCGAGGTATTTCGACCGCATCGCCGGCAGCTCGATCCGCCTCACACCGTTCCACTCGCGTGCCTCGCCCTGATAGAGCGACGCGCGGCAATAGACGGTCACGCGATGGCCGCGGGCGACGAGGCGCCGGCCGAGCTCGCCGGCGAACGTCTCGAAGCCTCCGTAGCGCGGCGGCACGCCGCGCGTCCCGAGGATCGCGACTGAGAGCTTCCTGTCGTCGTTGCGCATCAGTTGAACCAGCGGGCCAGATCGCGGTCCGCGACGCGGCGGCGGGACTGGATCTCCCTCCGCTTCGCGAGGATCGAGGCGCGATTCTTCCACAACCACGAAAGCGCGGGAAGCGAGCTCCGCTCGATCGTCAGCGCGGCGCCGACGACCGCGGCGTCGCGCGCGAGCTCGAACGCCCCGTTGCGCAGCGCGAGCCCACCCCCCTCGTTCTTCAGCCGCAGCAGGAAGCGATTCTTCACCGAGTGCATGTTGAGCTCGGGTGGCAGGCTCGAACGCACCTCGGGCGTCACGCGCCGCACGTGCCACGCCGTCGCCTCCGGCGCCACGATCGCCTTCCATCCGAAGAGCCGGCTGCGCCAGGCGAGGTCGGCGTCCTCGCGGTAGGCGAAGAAGTCCTCGTCGAAGATCTCGCCGAAGACGCTGCAGTCGTCGAGCATCACGCGCCGGTAGAGCGCCGCCGCGCCCGAGACTCCGAACACCTCGGTGTCACCGCCCGGGCCCGGGTCGGGCTCGCCCGCGCCGATGTCGAGATGGCGCCCGTTACGCGTCATCCGTATGCCGAGAGAGTCGACCAGGTTCGTGGGAACGATCGAGTCGCCTTCGCCACGGAGCAGACGCCCCGTCGCGGCGCCGCAGAGGCTTCCCGCGCGATCGAGCGCCGCGGCACCCTCTTCACAAAAGCGTTCGCCTAACAGCACGTCCGGATTGAGCAGCAGCACGAGCTCCGCATTCGTCGCCGCGATCCCCTGGTTGGCGGCGGCCGCGAAACCGATGTTCGTCGCGTTGCGGATCACGTTCGCGCCCTCAATCAGCGAGCTCGCGAGATCCGCACTGCCATCCGACGACGCGTTGTCGACGACGACGACTTCCGCCGGCGCGACGCTCTGCGACGCGATGCCCTCGGCCGAGCGGCGCAGGTAGCGCGCGCTGTTCCAGGTGATCAGGACGATCGCGATTCGTTCTGCCATCTCGTGCATGCCGATCGTACGACGCCCGCGTATGCCGCGAACAACCCGGAACGGCCGTCGCGGGGGCCGAGCCCCAGGGCAACCGCCGCTCCGCGCATCGCCGCGCCTGCGATCACCGCGAGCCGCAGCAGCTCGCGCTCGTCGGCCGTCAGCCATTTCTCCGCGTACCGCCAGAGGTTCCGGTACCAGATGCCGAGGAACTCTCCCGGCGCCATCGCTTCCAGCGAGGAGGCGCCGTGATGCACCGCGCGCGCCGAGGGAACAAAGACGAGCTCAGCACCCGTCGCCGCGATCCGTTTGCAGTAGTCGACGTCCTCGAACCAGGCGGGGGCAAAGCGCTCGTCGAGAGGCCCGACCGACGCCATGAGATCGCGGCGGAGCAGGAGCGCGGCACCCGCCGGCTGCTCGACCGGCTGTTCGATCGCCGGGTCGAGGTCGCGGCAGCGATAGCGGTCGATCTCGCTGCTGCTCCCGGTGAAGCGCTCGACCATCAGCAGCTCCGACACGAAGCTGCGAAGCGTCGGAAAGCGTCGCAGCTGGAACTCGCGCTGCGGCTCGCCGTCGTCGCCGACGAGGAGCGGTGCGGCCCCGGCAGCCTTCGGGTTCGCGTCGAGCCTGCCTACAAGCGTTTCCACGCAGCCTGGCTGAAGCTCGCAGTCGGGATTGAGAAGAAGGACGAAGCGGCCGCGGGCGCGCGCGACCGCGCGGTTGACGCCTCCCGCAAAGCCGTCGTTCGTCGCCGACCGGATCACCTCGCCCCGCTCCGCGCCGAGCGCGTCGAGTGCGATCGTCGCGGTCTCGTCGCGCGACGCGTTGTCGTGGACGATCACCTCGCGGGTGAGCGCGCCGCAACCCGGGCCGATCGACGCGACACATCGCGCGATCCACTCGGCACTGTTCCACGCGACGACGACGACGGTGACGTCGACTTCCCGGCCGGTCACAGCCACGGGAGAATCCGTTCGACGAAAGGCGCGGCGACGCGGCTCCACGAGAAGCGCTCGCGCATCCTCGCGAGGTTCGCGCGGCATGAGTCGCGGAACGCGCTGTCGGTGACGATCCGCCCGATCGCCGCGGCGACGCCGGGCGCGTCACCCGGCGCCACGACCACGCCGAGCCCTTCGCGCTCGACGAGCTCCGCGGCGAAGCCGCCGCGCGTCGCGACGACCGGCACCAGGCACCAGATCGCGTCGAAGAGGCGCGTCCGGATCGAGAACTCCGCTTCGATGCTCTCCCTGTGGAGCATGATCGCGACGCTGCTGGCGCGAAGCCAGCGCGCCCGTTCGCGGTACGGAATCCACTCGCGGTTCCGGAGCACCGCGCCCGAGTCACTCGACGCCGATCCCGGCGCCCAATCGCTCGTCGCCGCTTCCGCAACCCCTTCGTTGGGTCGCCGTCCGCCTAACATCAGCAGCTTCACCTTCGTTCCGGCCGCGCTCAGCAGCTCGACCGCCTCGAGCGCCGTCTCCGGATCGAGCCAGGGCCAGGAGCCCCCGCCCCAGACGACGACCGGCTCGTCGCCGAGCGCCTCGGCGACGCCATCGTCCGCCGGATCGCGCTCCTCGACCCCGAACGGGATCGTCAGCCACTTCTCGCGGAAGCCGTCGAGCTCGCCACCCGAGGAGAAGTGGACGCCCGCGTAGAACGAGAACTGCTGCGGCGTTGCGCAGAGGAGAAGATCGCCCTCCTTCATCGCCGTCCGCAAACGCCGCCATTCGATCCACTGGTGGGCGCGACCGCGAAGTCCGCCACGCTCGGCGTAGATGGCAGGGAGCTCGAGGACGACCGGATCGAACAGGTCGAAGACGACGCGCGCCGGGCGCGGCGCAAGGCCGAGCAACTCGCGCGTCGGCTGTCCGATCACGACTCGCGCGCTGCGAAGGGCATCATTCGCATCGGGAGTGCCGCGGTGAAGCGAGCGGAACTGCCCTCCGGCGTCGAAGTCGGCAAGCTCCGCGACCAGCGCGACCGGCGCGTGGCGCGCGATCTCGGTGGCGAGATGGAACGCGCGGATCCCCGGACCGGCCATCCGCCGCCCGACCACATCCCTCGTGTATACGACGACCTCGCTTCGCATCGACTCCGACGCATTCTTACCGCGGCGGCGCGCACTGTCCAGCCGCCGGCCCTGTTACGCCAGCGTCAGGGAACGGGTTCGATTCGCGAAACCGGCTAACTTTTCCCTTCCTGAGACGTCATCTTGTGGGAGTCACGAAACGTGAGGAAAGGCAGAGACCCGATGAAAGTACAGATCGCGCTCCCGGCATCGGCTCTCGTGCTGGCCCTTTCGGCCATGGCGCTGTTGAGCGCACCAGAGGCGCAGCCGCATTCGCAGCGAGGTCTGGTGGCACGCGCCGGAATCGGAGCGATCCGCGCCATCGCGACGGCGGACGGGGGCAAAGGGGCGCCCGAATCGACGCAGTCGGCCGCTCCCCTGACGCTTTCGGCCTCGCGCCCCGACTCCGTCGTCCCGGTTTCGAGCCGGGAAGAGGTCGCGGCGATCGAGAGCTATCACGAGCTCGCGCTCGAGTCGGCGCGGGAGAGCTCGGCGACCGTCGTCGTCGATCCCACATCCGAAACGTCGGTACGCTCGGCCGTCCTCGTCGATTTCGAAAAAAAGTGCGAGCAGTCCGCCACCGCCTCGAAGAAACCGAAGTGCACGACGAGCGAGCTCGAGATGCCCGTCCTTGGATGCTACCTGCAGCAGGCCGCTTCGGCGATCCTCAGCTGACGTGCGCCGCCGCGCGCGCGCGCATCTCGCGCTCGATCCGCCCCGTCTCCACGCGAATCCCCTCGAGCATCCCGCGGAAGACGACTCCGTGCAGTGGCAACACCGCGTACCAGTAGACGAGCCCTCCGAGACCCTGCGGCTTGAACTGCGCGCGCTGCACGAGCCGGCAGCCCCGTCCGCCGCCTGAAGGCGCGATCTCGAACGCGAGCTTCGCTTCTCCCGGAAGCTTCATTTCGGCGCGCAGCTCGAGCAGGCGGTTGCGCTCGACGTTCGTCACCCGCCAGAAATCGAGCGCGTCACCGTAGCGGATGTTCTCAGGATTGCGCCTTCCGCGACGCAGCCCCGGCCCGCCGACGAGACGGTCCATCGCGCCGCGGAGCCGCCAGAGGAAATCGGCCGCATACCAGCCGTTGCCTCCGCCGATTCTGCAGACCGCCGCGAAGACCGCTTCGGGCGACGCGTCGAGATCGATCGAGCGCACGTCGTCGAACACCGTGCCGCCTGCCCAGTCGGGATCGCCCGGTATCGGGCCCGCATCGCTCCACGCGGTCTCGACCTCCGCGCTGGCGACCTTGCCTAACGCAGCGTCGATCGATTCCCGCACCGTCAGGAGGCGCTGCGGCATCAGTATTTCCGCCTCGTCATTCCTGCAGACCACCCTGTTGCGAAGCCCCTCGGCGAGAGGGCGGGCGATTCGGTGGCCGATCGGAGTCACCAGGTGAATCCAGAGCGAGCTGAGGCGGGGAGTCAGGACGGGCACGGCCAGGATCAGCCGTTTCGGAAGCCCGAGGGCCTCCGCCATGATCTGCATGATCTCGCGATACGACAGGACGTCGGAGCCGCCGATGTCGAGCGTCCTGCCGGCGCTCGCGGGCGTGCGAAGCGACGCGATGAGGTAGTTGAGAACGTTGCGCACGGCGATCGGCTGGCACTCGGTGGAAACCCAGCGCGGCGTGACCATGACGGGGAGGCGCTCGACGAGATAGCGGAGGATCTCGTACGACGCCGAGCCGGAGCCGATGATCATGGCGGCGCGCAGTACGGTGACGGGGACGCCGGTCGACGCGAGCGCGCTCTCGATCTCGCGGCGCGAGCTCAGGTGCTCGCTCAGTCCCTCTCCCGTCTCGCCGAGCCCGCCGAGGTAGATGATCCGCTCGACGCCCGCGAGGAGCGCGGCGCGGGCGAAGGTCTCGGCAAGAGCCTTGTCGCGGCGTGCGTAATCGTCCCCTGCGACCATCATCGAGTGAATGAGGTAATAGGCGGCGCCGCAACCGCGCATCTGATCGGCAAGCCGGGCGTCGTCCGACGCGTCGCCTTCCACGATCTCCAACCCGGGGGCAGCCGCCCACGACCGCGCATTCAGCTTGCGCTTGTCGCGCACGAGGCAGCGGACGTGGAATCCGCTCTCCAGGAGACGCGGCGCGAGCCGGCCGCCGATGTAGCCGGTCGCCCCGGTCAGGAAGACCGGCTTCGAAGCGGCGTGCGCAGCGCTCGGGATCGCCGTCATCGGCTAATCGCTCGAGGCGCCACGTCGAGCCGCTGATCGACGAAAGCAGGTTGATGGGAGGGGATCGAAGTGTCGGGTTTCGCTCTCACGCGTCCGCCTTGAGCGTTTAAACATCCAAAACGTTCGCACACTAATCCTTCAAAGGACTCCTGTCAAGCGAGTCACTGCCCTTTGGTGCATGGATTTCGATTTTTCTTGCCGCACCCGGAAAGAGTGACTAGAATTTTAAACGGCCAAAACGGCCACGTGAGACAATTATGACACCTCGACCATCCCGAACCCTCCTATCACCACGCGAGCTCGCCGAGGCGATCGGCGTGAGTGAATCATCGATCAAGCGGTGGGCAGACGATGGAGCGCTGCACGCGGTCCGCACGACCGGCGGGCATCGCCGGATCCCCATCGAGGAGGCGGTGCAGTTCATTCGCGTCTCGGGTCAGAGTGTCGTTAGGCCGGAGATACTCGGCATTGCCGATGCGGTCCCGTTCACCGACTCGATCCCCTCGCAGGGCGAAGGGGCGGAGACGCTCTACCGCCTCCTGGTGGAAGGCTCGGAAGCGGGCGCGCGCGGATTCATCGTCTCGCTCTTCCTCGCGGGCTGGAGTCCGTCGCAGATCATCGACGGGCCGCTCCAGGAGGCAATGTCGAGGATCGGTGAGCTCTGGAAGCACGATTCCGGGGCGATCTACGTGGAGCACCGCGCGACCGACATCGTCGTGCAGGCGCTCTCGAAGCTCCGCTCGCTCATCCCGATTCCCGCGGCGGACGCGATGCGCGCGGTGGGAGGAGCCCCGTCGGGCGATCCTTACATTCTCCCGTCGCTCGCCGCCTCGATCGTGCTCGCGAGCATCGGCATGCGCGCGACGAACCTCGGTCCCGAAACGCCGGTCGAGACGCTGCGCCACGCGGTTGACGAGCTTTCCCCGCAGGTCGTATGGATCAGCGCCAGCGCCGCCAGCGAGCCGGCATCGCTGCGCGAAGGAATTCTCCATCTCGCCGACGACGCGCGGAAGCGCGATTGCTCGGTGATCGTCGGCGGAAGGATGGCGCAGACTCTGACGCTTCCCCCGCGATCCAACCTCTACGCCGGGCGCTCGATGGCTGAGCTCGAAGCGTTCGCGCGAGGGCTCGTGGCTCACGCGAGAGCTCGCAGCAGCATCTCATGAGAGGCGCCAGGCGTTCCGCGCCACGATCAGTGGAGCGAGGGGCACGGCCCTCGCGCATCCCCAGCGGACCCGAGTTAGGGACGAACGCCTGACGCTAAAACGCAGAACGATGAATTGAGAACCCCGAGTGGGCGGATTTGGCTCATTTCCGGGTTCTCAATTCACCGGTCTGCGTTCTGACTTCAGCCTCTTCACCTTGAGTTGAGGCCCTGGCGCGATCCGCGAGAAAAAAAGACGTCCCCCCGGGCTGATCCGCGGTCGTCGGTCCGGACTCGAGGGCTGGCGCCCCCGCAGCGACTAGCGTCGCGAGCTCCGAACCTGGGCATGTCCGGAGCGCCGAACTCACTCTGTCTCGCGAGGGCTTGAATCCTGGAGCACTGAGAGTGCCGTCCTCGCGCCGCCACATCGCTCCGACCCCCATTCGGTCACGATGCGGCTCGATCCGCGGTCAACTTCCGGGGGGAACGTTCCGTGCCGGGGCCAGTGTGCACCGCGCACTTCCTGAGTCCGATGTTGGTCTCTGCAAATCCACGCCCCGAAGATCCGGCATTGATGCGAGATCGCGTCGCGGGTGTTACGCCGATTCGACGCCAGAGCCGTGGCACGCAGCCTGAGCCCTCGGGTTCCGTTTGCCTCCCTGGTTTCTCAAAGCTTGCAGCCGAAGCTCCGGCGTTGTCGGCAACCGCGGTCACCGGCGCGAGTGACAGACCGCGCGCTCCTCGTGTGTCGCGCAACCATCGAGCGTCGCGGGGCGAACTGCTCCGCCGCCGTGGCTGTCGTTATTTCCGCGAGTCGGGTACGCTCTGGGCCTGCCATGAGCGTGCAGTCAGTCGAGGTTGACGTGAAGCGCGACGGAGTCGCCGCACTGCCCGGGAGGCTCGCCGCGTGACGCGGGAGCAGCCCGCCCTCCCCGAGGCGCGTCGAGGCTCGGCTCTGCTCTTCGCGCTGGCGCTCGCGCTGGTCGGCGCGGGCGTTTTCTTCCGGCTCGCGGGCCTTCTCCGCGCGCCGCTTTGGCTGGACGAGGCCTACAGCGCCTACGCGGTGTCGAAGGGCTTCGACTTCATCTGGAACGTGGTTCCGCGCTACGACACGCACCCGCCGCTCTACTACTCGCTGTTGCGCTCCTGGTCCCTCGCATTCGGCGATTCTCTCGCCGGCCTTCGCGCTCTCGGAATCGCAGGAGGCCTCGCGACGCTGGCCGTTTCGTTCCAGGCCGGGCGCGAGCTCGGGCGATCGGCGGGGATCGGCGCGCGGTCGGTCGGATCGGTCGCAGCCGCGCTCGCCGCGATCTCGCCCCTGATGATCGACATGAGCCGCGAGGCTCGACCCTACTCGCTGATGATCCTGGCCTACGCCATCGCGCTGTCTTCGATCATCCGCCTGTCGTGCACGATGCAGGAGAGCGGCACGATCGCGCGAGGAGCCTTCGTCGTCTATCTGATCGCGCTCGGCACGTTGCTCTGGCTCCACAACCTCGGCCCGCTCTTCGGCGCCGCTCTCTTCGTGGCTCTCGTGGCAGCCCTCTCCGGGAGCGCGCCCGGAAAATTCGATCGCACTCTGCTGATCGGCGGGCATGCAATCGTGGCGCTGGCCTACCTTCCCGCGCTGAGGATTCTGCTCGACCAGGCCCCGACGTGGGTGCAATCGACGTGGCTGACGTTCAGCTGGCAGGGAATCCATTGGAAGCTCGCCGCACTCTGGGGAGCGCCCGGCATCATCGCGGCGTCGGCGGCCGGCCTGCTGGCGACGCTCGGGGCGATGACGTTGATCCGCAACGGTCAGGCACGGATTGCGGTCGCTCTCGGGCTCGCCGCAATCGTGCCGCCGGCGGCCTCACTGCTCGCCTCCGTGACGCTCGCGCCGGTATTTCTCATCAGAACACTGAGTCCGGTCGGCATCCCCGCGGCGCTGATCGTCGCCGTCGGCGTCGTATCGCAAACCAGCTGGCGGCGGTGGCTCGCCGGTGCGGCCGCGGCGCTTCTGATCGCCCAGCTCGCGATCATCGACCTCGGTTCGCGCAAACGCGGCCCTCGGGAGGATTGGTATGGAGCGGTCCGCTGGCTCGAGCAGCGCTACCGGCCCGGTGACCTCGTCCTCGCGTATCCCAACGAAGGGGCGCTTCCGTTCGAGCGCGCTCTCCGCGACCTCGGTGTCGAGATGCCCACCCGCCCCATCCCGTCCGCGGTGCCGACGTTCAACCAGGGAGGATGGAACCCGACGGGAAGCCGAGGCGTCGTGTCACTTCCTCCCGATCGACTGAGCGCCATCGCCGGGGAGCCGGAGCTTGCGCGCGTTTCGACGGTCTGGTTGCTGAGGCTCGGGCCATGGGACCACGACAAGGGCGACGTCTTCCTGGGGGAGCTCTCGCGACGGCGAGTCAGCGTCGGGCGCTGGCAGAGCGGGCCCATCGACCTCGTCGGACTCAGCCGCCCCGACGATCCCCGGGTTCGTGCCACCCCGCCCGCGACGAGGTGAGCGCGTGCGCCAGCCGCGTCGCGCTCGCCTCTCGCGTGCACCGGCTCACGTCGAAGATGGCGCGGCGCCGAAGAGCGACTTCACGTCGTCCTTCGTCAGAACGATCAGCGTGAATACGCCGAGCACCGTGCCGAACGGGACGAACATGCACTCGAGGCCCGCCATCACGAGGCAAAAGGTGTAGCGGGTCCTCTTCGCGAGACTCCTCCCCGCGACGATCACGCACGCCGCGAAGGAGAGCCCCATCACGATCCACACGCTGGCGAATGCGACGAAGAAACCGCCGAGCCAGCGAATGTCGTCGCCTCCCGTGGATTTGCCGGGGAACCGCCCGCTGAGAATCGCCAGTCCGATCACCAGGTGGATGAGAGGAAAGAGCGCGAAGAGCGACGCCAATGCCGCCACGACGTAGTGGAAGATCGACAGCAGCCGGAGATGCTCTTCGCTCTGGCTCATGAGAACTGCTCCCCTCTCCGCTCCCACCGCGTCAGAAGGTCTGGCCGATCCAGAAGGTGCGGACGGTATCGTCCTCGATCTTGTTGAGGTTCGTCTTTCGCGCCCAGTCCCAGTGAAGCTCGAGCCCGAGGAAGTTGAACGCGATCCCCCACCCGACCGACGCCTTGCCGTCCTTCAGCTGGCCGTCCTCCCAGAACGTCCAGTTCTTCTGCTCCTCGAAGAACGCGCCGCCGACGTCGAAGAA
Organism: Thermoanaerobaculia bacterium; assembly: GCA_041671505.1. Taxonomy (GTDB): domain Bacteria; phylum Acidobacteriota; class Thermoanaerobaculia; order Gp7-AA8; family Gp7-AA8; genus JACPDH01. The sequence goes on from JBAZBK010000010.1 coordinate 125,294, forward strand.
TACCGTCGCGCGAATGTCGCTGAAGTTCAGGTTGATCGGAGTGTCGATCCGGTCGACCAGCGGAAAGCGCAGCTCGAAGTTCGCATAGAACGCGCGCGACCCGACGATACTGTTGTAGTCGTAGCCGCGCAGGGTGTTCAGGCCGCCGAAGTAGTAGAAGTTAGGCTGATTGCCGTCCGAATACGCAGCCCAGATCCGCGACGCGAGCAGCGACCGCGACGAGAGCTGGCGGTAGTTCCGGACGTCGAGAATGACGTCTCCCGACAGCATCCCGCCGTCGCTCATGTCGTGGGCGTACTGCGTGATCAGGTTGTAACGGCGTCCCGAGATCGGCCCGAACGAACGGAAATGCGCGTTGTCGCCCGAGAGCTGCGCGAAGACGACCGGGAAGTTGTCGCTGAAATTCTGGAACTCGATCGTCGGCCCGTTGTCGCCGATCACCTGCGTCGGGTATGCGACGTCGCGCATGATGTAGCCGGCGCCGTATTCGACGCGCCTGTAGCGGTCGAACGGGTAGCTCAGGAAGCCGACGAGCCCCGTCTGGCCGTAGGTCTCCTCCTGCCTGACCACCTGCCCCGACTGATCGACCACCGTGTAGTACTCGTTCTGGTCGAACAGGCGGACGCCCCAGTTCGTCCGGCTGCGCTGATCGAGGTAGATGAACTCGTAGTTCGCGAAGGTCGACACCGAGTCGAGCGACGCGATGAAACGGCGCCCTCCCAGCATGTCGCTCATGAAGATCACCGAACGCGACACGAAGCGCTGGTCGCTGGTGAAACCGGCGTTGATCGACACGTCGTCGACGAAGAGCTTGAACTTCCCCTCGTTGCGGAAGTTGTCGGGGTCGAGCGCGACTTCCACGGGAGGAGCGAACGCGGTCCTGTCCGAATCGAGCATCGGCTTCGACGGCAGTACCTCGGCGGCCTCGACCACGCGGAACGGCCGCGCGGTATCGGTGATGTAGAGGCTGTTTCGCGCCCGGTAGTACGAACTGAAGACGAGCTTCTCGACACCCTTCTCTCCGATGAACACCTGGGGAACCGTGCATCCGCCCACCACGTCGGTGAACTGCAGCACCTCGCCCGTGTCGAGATTCTTCGAGTAGATGTTGAACGAGGCGAAAACCGTCGGGTCGGCGCCCTTGTCCGAACCCGCTTCCCCTTCGGTCGCCGCGGGCGACGCGATGTCCTTCGGCAGGTCGCTCCGGCCCGTCTGCCGGTCCGAGGCGAAGAAGACGCGCTTTCCGTCGGGCGAAAACACTCCGTCGACGTCGTTCCACTCACCCTTGGTGACCTGGAAGCGCTGCGTCGGGTCGTTCATGTCGAGCTTGAAGAGCTTCGCGAAGCCGTCGACGACCGAAGAGTAGAGCAGCCACCTGCCGTCGGGAGAAAACGACGGCGACGCGTCGAAGAAATCGTCGTTCGTCACGTTCGTGATCTGGCCGCTCGCCAGGTCGAGCATGAAGATGTCGGCCTTGTTCCCGGAGAAGGCGTGGAACGCGATCTTCTTTCCGTCGGGTGAGAAGACGGGGTTGAGCTGCTGCTCGACCTTCATGCTGATCGAGCGCTCCAGCTTCGCCGTCACGGCATTGACGAGCACCAGCGCCCGCCCCTTCTCTTTCTTCGCGAAGAATGCGATCTGGTCGCCGCTCGGGCTGAAAGCGAGGTCGCGGCCCATCACCGGCCCCGTCGTCAGGAACTGGCCGATGATGTACTCGTACTTCTCGGGGAGCCCCTTCGTCAGGTTTCTGATCAGCTGCCGCTTCGGCACGTTGAAGAGCGCGACGTCGATGTCCTGCTTGTAGGTCGTGAGCGCGACCGCGAGATCTCCCGAGGGAGAGATGGCGGGCGATGTCTCGGTGCTGCGCAATCCCTGCACGACGCGGAACGGATCGCCGTACTCGTCCGGCTCCCCCTTCTGAATGAGCACCGGAAGGTAGCGCTTGCGCAGCCAGGTGCGGAACTTCCGGTCGAACTCCTCCGGGGTTACGTTGAACGCGCGCTTGAGCGCCCGATCGACGTTGGATCCCAGGGCATTGCGGTACTCCATGACGAAGTCGCGAACCCCCTCCTCTCCCCACTGGATCTCGATGAACTTGAAGACCGCGTGGCCGAACCGGTAGGCGAAGAAACCGCCGAAGCCCGACTGCACCGACGGGATCATGTCGTTGACGACCGCATCGCGCAGCACCATCCGGTCGTTCGTGTCCTCGTCCTCGGCCATGTACGACGCGAGGCCTTCCATGAACCACGTCGGCGGACGCGAGCGCATCGCGAGGTCGTACCGCCCGCGGAAGAGGATCTCGTACTCGAAAATGTGCGTCAGCTCGTGCTTGATGAGGGAGTAGACCTTCTCGTCGGGCGAGTCGATCGGAAGCACCATCCGGTTCCGGACCGGCTCGGCGAAGGCGCCGACCCCTTCCGGAACGAAGTTGAGCATCACGTTCGTCTGCTCGAACTCCGAGTGCGTCGCGTAGAACATCAGCGGGATGCGCTTGGAGATCTGGAAGTTGAACTTCCGCGAGAGCTCGTCGTAGGCGCTCTCGGAGAAGTTCACGACCTTCTGCAGCGACGGGCGTTCCTCTTCGTAGAAGTAGATCTCGAAGTGGGTCGACTGGTAGATCTGCCACTTGAAGTCGTCGTACATGATCTTGTTCTTGCCGAACGCATGCGCGCACACCGGAAGAACGAGTACGACGAGGACAGCCAGAAGCCTGGACTTGAGTCGGATCACGCGAGCCCTCCCGAAACGGTTCGCCTCAACCCGCTCGCGGATCCGCCCTGCCGCGGATCACTCGAACAGGTAGCGGGTCGACGTCGTTTCCTGCGAGACGAATATGCTGAGGATCTGCTTTTCCATGGAACGCAGATTCTCGAAGAGCCCCATCAGCTCGTCGTAATTGCGCCCGTCGAACTGCTTGAAATCGCGGAAATTCTCCTCGGCGACCTTCTCGCCGGTGTCGCCGTCGAACACGGCAAGGACGATGTCGAACACGAAGCCCGTGTTCTCCACGAGCACCTGCCTGTAGTACGTCCTGCCGTCGACGGGCGAGGTGTACTCCTCGGTCTTGTAGCCCGACTTGTCCTCGATGTCGAAGTCGATCGAGCCGCTCAGCACGTAGTCGGCCGCCGTCTTCGCCGCGATCCCCTTCCAGAAGTCCTTGTTCGCGGCGAGCTCCTTCGCATCGGACGTCGGAAGCGGCGACGTGGAGGCGTCGATGATCACGAGCGGCGTCTCTTTCTCGAGCTTCTTCTTGAGGTAGCGGGAGAACTCGGCCTGAACGTCGACCTTCGACGCCCGATCGGCCTTGTCCTCGGCGGCGACGACGATCACGAACGGCGCGATCGCCACGTGCGTCCCCTCGGTGAGGGCGAGCCGCGGACGAACCGGAAGCGTCAGCGAGGCCTCGAACACGCCGGCGTGAAGCGCGACCGGCGCGAGAAGCATTGCGGCGGCAAAGACGATCCGTCTCATGGCTTCTTCTCCTCGGCGGGAGCCGGCGGCTTCGCGGGATCCGCAGGAGCCGGCGGCTTCGCGGCATCCGCGCCCGTTGCCGCGGCCGCATCCTTCGCGCCGTCGAGCACCTTCGGCTCGCGCTTTCGGTACTTCTGATAGAACTCGGAGAAGCGACTGTAGTTTTTCTGAATGTAGGGATTCGCGCGATCGTTCTGAAGCGCCCGGAGGTAGACCTCGCGCGCCTTCTCGAACTCGCCCGAGCTCTCGTACGCAACGCCGAGGTTGCTCAGCGCCATCGCGTTGTTCGGCTCGAGTTGCACGGCCTTGTCGTAGCGGAACATCGCTTCGCGCCAGAGCCCTGCGCGCGCGGCTCGCGATCCGATCGTCATCTGTCCCGCGGCAGTCGCGGTGTTCGGGCTCGACGCGCAGCCGGCGAGGACGATCGTCGCAGTCAGCAGCAGCGCCGCGGGGCGTCGTGCCCCGGCGCGGGTCATCGCGAAACGACGAACATTTGTGTTCAAGTGTGTCGCCATTATAATTACCCTCCACACACACCCTCAACGGCTACCCGTCTCTCCTTCAACACAAAGCCGTGAACATCCAGACAACGTGGACACCACGCGACCGGGTACTCGCCTGGTCGCTCAGCGGAAGAATATCCAATCGACAGATCCGATCGCTCGTCGAAGCAGGGCTTGCAGCCGATGGTATCGCGACTGCGGCGGACGCGACACTGTTCGATGTCGCAGGCATCACGCCCGACGTCGCGAAGCTCGTTCGCTCGGCGACGAGTCTCGCAACGCTCATGCGCGAGGTCGCGCTCGCAGCGCCGCGCGTAACGGCGCTCGTCGACGACGACTACCCGGAGTTGCTCAGGCGAACGGCGGACCCTCCCGCGCGGCTCTTCGTCCTCGGAAGGCGGTCGTTGCTGCAGCGTCCCGCGGTCGCCATCGTCGGCTCGCGCCGCGCGACTCCCTACGGCGTCAACGTCGCATCGCGTGTCGCGCGCGAACTCGCCGCCGCGGGAGTCGTCGTCGTGTCGGGGCTCGCGCGCGGCATCGACACCGCCGCGCACATCGCGGCGCTCGACGCGGGAGGCGCGACGATCGCGGTGCTCGGCACCGGCATCGACGTCGCGTATCCGCGAAGTAATCGGCGGCTGCAGGATCGGATCGCAGCCGAGGGGCTCGTCCTCTCCGAGTTCGCCGACGGCACCGAGCCGAGGCCGCAGAACTTCCCGGTGCGCAACCGGATCATCGCGGGGCTCTCGCTCGGGGTGATCGTCATCGAAGCGGGAGAGCGAAGCGGCTCGCTCATCACCGCGCGCCTCGCAGCAGAGGAAGGGCGCGAAGTGTTCGCGGTGCCCGGCTCGGTCTTCTCGCACGCGACGAAAGGCGCGCACAAGCTGATCCAGGACGGGGCGAAACTGCTGCACGATCTCGACGACATCTGGGACGAGCTTCCCGAACTGCGTCCGGCAGCTGCATCGCGAACGGCACCCGCGGCACCCTCCGAACCCGCGCTCGCAGCGCTCTGGTCGCGCGTCCCGAGCGACGAGGCGATCCATCCCGACTTCCTGACCGACGCCGAAACATCACTCCCCCGCGTGCTCGAGCTGCTCCTCGCGCTCGAGGTCGCCGGGCTCGTCAGGAGAATCGGAGGAGGGCGCTATGTGAGACGGGAGTGAACGTGAAAGTCGGAGTGAAGAATGCGGAATGGGGAACGCGAAGCGCGGAACGGAGAGCACCGCGCAGCTGCACGGCTGTCATCCCGATCCCGCGAAGCGGAAGAGGGATCTGCAAAACGATCGTCTGACCACTTCCGCAGCGTGAGCTCTCGCGACGTGGACAGATCTTCTCCAGAGGAACCGATCAGATGGCCGTCAGCAGATTCCTCTCCCGCTTTGCGGGATCGGAATGACGATGGCCTCACACCGCGTCGGGCGTTCCCTCGTCCGCGATCTCCTCGACGTCGCACTCCTGCGCGACGCGCTCGGCGATCTTCTTCGCGACCACGGTCGCGACGCCGACGGCGCCGGCGATCTGCACGATCCTGAAGAGCGGCTTCGGGAGGGCGTAACCGAGGACGATGCCGGCCGCAACGCCGGCGGCGATGAGCTGCGGCGCGTTCTCTGCGGCGAGGCGGTTGAAATCGATCTCGCCGCGAAGCTTCTCGATGTCGCCGCGGATCTTGCGGTCGATCGCTTCGACTCGCTCGGCAGTCGCCTTCCGTGCGTTTTCGATCGAGGTTTCGATCTTCTTCTTCGTGTCGCTCGTCGTGCTCATGAGGCGTTTCCCTTCGTCGGTCTTGCCGCGGGCGGAAGGACGGCCGGCTTCGGCTTCGGCGCAGCCGCAGGAGCCGCGTTTCGCGGCGGCTCGGGTGCGAGCCTTTTCTTCGCCGCGCTCGCCGTGATCGCCGCGGCGACGAACAGGACGACGGTCACGATTACGGCCGCCAGTCCGCTGCCAACGAGAGGCGTGAGAAGCAGCATCATCGCAATCAACACGAAGACGATTCCGGCCATCGCAAGGAATGCCGCGACCAGGAAAAGCGCGAGGGCGGCACCCGAGCGTCCGATCGCGTCGCTGATCTCCAGCTTCGCCAGCGCGATCTCGCCGCGGATGATCGTCGAGACCAGCTGCGTGATGTCGTGCACGAGCTCACCGATCGATGGCTCGCCAGGTTCCGTTTCGTTCGTCTCCGGCATGCAGTTTCCACCCGTGGAATCGCGGCAATCATAACCGAGTTATCGCGCAGTCGGACGGTGCCGGACGCCGCCCGATGATCGGAGCAGCCCCCGCCATGCAGGTCGAGCTCGTCAAGGAATTCCGCTTCGAAGCGGCCCACTATCTGCCGAACGTCCCCTCGGGGCACAAGTGCAGGAGGATGCACGGGCACTCGTTTCGCGGGGAGGTCGCGGTTCGCGGCGAGGTCGACCCGTCGACCGGATGGCTGATCGACTTCGCCGACCTCCAGAAACTCGTCCGCCCGATCGTCGACCGCCTCGACCACTACCTGCTCAACGAGATCGAAGGGCTCGAGAACCCGACCTCGGAGATCCTCGCGGCGTGGATCTGGAACCAGCTCAAGCCGCAGCTCCCGATTCTCGAGCGGATCACGATCGAAGAGACCTGCACGTCGCGCTGCCACTACTTCGGCGGTTGAGCGGCGTAGCAAAGGCCTCCCGCCTTTGTCCCGTTCACCAGCGCCGCGCGGCATCAGTGCACGTAGCCGAGCGCGCGCAGCTTCGCCCGCTCTTCGTCGACCTCCGCCTGCGAGCGCGCCTTTCGCTGACCGTCGGCGCGCCAGACGTAGAGACCCGGACACGCGGCGTCAGCCGTCTCAAAGCGCGGAATGCCTGCCGGCAGCTTCGCGGGATCGATCGTCGCGGCAGCACCCGCCACAAGCTTCACCCTGAGCTCCCCGACCAGCTCCACACAACCCGTCGAGCTCGTGAGCGTGAGGCTGAACGGCCGCGGCGCAGCGCCGCTCAGCAGAAACCCGTCAACGTCACCGGCGCCCTCCCTGCTGAAGAGCAGCCGGTCGCCGCTTCGACGGAGCTCGTCGTCCGTTTCCAGCGCCATCGGTTGCGCCAAAACTCCCGGCGCGAGCTCCCCGAGCTCGACTTCGATCGCGTCGCCCTGTTTCGGCGAGATCAGCCTGAATTCGATCCCGGAGCGGGTGTGCGCCACCGCGGTCTCGATCGCGCGCCAGTCGTCGCCGAACGTGGCCGCATCGACGGGAAGCAGCTTCGCCTCGCCGGGATCGCGCGCGAGGTCGAAGCTGCCTAACGAAGGAAGGCGCGCGCGAAGGCGCTGGGCGAGCTTCCAGGATTCGGGGTCTTTCGCCTTGTCGGGATCGCTCGCACGGTTCTCGCAATCGAAGTAGACGAGCTTCGACGACCCGCGCACGACGGCCGCGCGCGCCGGCCCGCCGGTGAGCATCGTGATCGCGGGTAGCGATTTTCGGGCCGCGAAGCGCGGATCGAACATTCCGATGCCGTCGAGCTGTCGTCCGGGCTTCGGGACGCGCGCCAGCTCCAGCATTGTCGGAACGACGTCGAGAAGCGAGACCGGAAGATCCTTCGCGATCGACGGTCGCGGCCTCCCCTCGCCCGGGCGGATCATCAGCGGCACGCGGACGACCGGTTCCCAGAGCGCGGGACCATGCTTCCACCCGCCATGCTCGCCCATCTCCTCGCCATGGTCCGCCGTGAAGACGACCGTCGCGCGCCGGCGCAACTCCTCGGGGAAGGCGTCCCAGACCTTGCCGAGCTCGGCGTCGGCGTAGCGCACCTCGTCGTGATAGAGCGCCTCGATGTGCCGGAGATCGCGCGGCGGCGGCGAGGGCCGGTCGCCGAGGTAGAGGTAGTGGATCTCGTCGCCAACGATCGGCCCTGTATAGCCGGGATCGAACGGCGTGGTGCCGCGCGGACGATCGGGTGGCATGTAGGGATCGTGCGGATCGAGGAGGTGAATCCAGACGAAGAACGGCTCCCCTTCATGCTTCGCAACCCAGGGGAGGACGTGCTTCAGCGTCACGGGCGCCGGGAGCGTGATGGACGCCACTTCGTAGGGCGTCGTGAAGAACGTGTCGAAGCCCTGCGCAAAGCCCATCCCGGCGTGAAGCGTCGGATTGGCGACGAACGCCGCGGTCGACCAGCCCGCGGCCCGGAAGTCGTCGGCGACCGTCGCGGAGCCGGGAACGATCCCGAGCGGAGTTCCCTTCGAATCTTCGTTTGCTGCAGGGACGAGTCCGGTCAGCAGCGACGCCACCGACGGTACGGTCCAGGAGGCGGATGCGTAGCTCCTGGAGGACGTCCACGCGCCGCGCGCGATCGTGTCGATGTTAGGCGTCGTCGGGTCGACGGAGCCGTCGAAGCCGGTCCCGTCGGCGCGAAGCGTGTCGAAGACGACCAGAATCACCGGCGCGGCGTACAGCCCGTCCGGCACGATGCGGACGTCGGAGAGAAGCAGCGGCCCGGGAGGATCGAGCCGGAGCCGCACTTTCTCGCCGATCGCGACGTCGCGAAGCTCCAGATCCGCCGCGCCGAATCGGTACGCGGCGAGCGGCGACAGAGGTTCGATGAACATCGCCCCGAGGCTTCGCGGCTCCTCGCCGCCCGCGGGAATCAGCTCCGCAAGGAGTCGAAACGTAACCGGCCCAGCCATCCTGGCGGCCGCGATATCGAGCTTGGGCGACCATTCGAAGCGCAGCCGCCCGCTCTCGACGCGCTCGGGAACGACCCATTCCCAGCTGCCGGTGGACGTGGTCTCGACGACTTCGCGCCGAAGGCGGCTCTCGTCCTCGACGGCAAGCATCTGCGAAGGTCGTGGAGGACGCAGGAGCGAGCGTTCCTTCGGAGCCTCCCGACGACACGCCATGGCAAGGCAGGCGAGGAGCAGTATCGAGGCGGCCCTGGCGGCGGATCGAGTCACGGCGGTAATACTAATCCCGCCTCCCGGAGGTGTTTCACGTTAACTATGTGTGACCCCTCGGTGTTAGAGTCCGCGCCGGAGGACATATCCATGTCGAGAAGCAATGGTGAGAGATCTCTGGCTGATATCACCCGCAAGCGCCGCACGGCCCAGCGAGTGAAGGATCGCGCGCTTCGCGCGAGCCTGGGCGTAAAGCCCGCCGCCGTCGCCGAAACGCCCGCCGCCGCGCCGGCCAAAAAGGCAGCCAAGCCTGCCAAAGGCTGATGCCCCGGCCGGCGTCCCGACCGGAAACTCCCGGGCCGGGACGCGGAACATCTGGCAGCAAATCGCTGAACAAAGCCCAACCCCGCTGATGCGCTGAACGCGGGCTGTCTGGCTCGAGCGCGAATCGAAGGCCTCCTGCCCCTGTAGCAAAGGCCTCCGGCCTTTGCCCCTTCATCCAACGCAGCGCCAGCCGCGCAGCGGGCCAGGGCGAGACGCCCTGGCTACATAGCCCCTCGAAGCGAAGCCCTGACTCCCACCACGAACCCGCCTGCTCTGGCCTAGGGCCTCTGGCCTCTGGCCTGCTCGTCGCCTCTCGCCTTTCGCCTCATCGCCTGATTGGTAGAATGCCCCCCACCCATGTCCCGACGACAACTCCACGAAGACATTCTCGAGCTGCTTCGCGAGCGCGGCGCGCGCTACGCCGACCTCCGCGAGTCGACGACGACCGACGAGACGGTCAAGGTCCGCAATGGCAGTGTCGAGACGCTCGCCTCGGGCGTCGACCGCGCCGCCGGTGTCCGCGTCCTCGTCGGCAACGGCTGGGGCTTCGCCGCCGACTCCGATACGTCCGAGGAAGCGCTTCGCGCGACTGCGCTCCGCGCGCTCGACGTCGCCGCGGCGAGCAACATCGCGGCGAGCGGCACCGTCACGCTCAGCCCCGTCGAACCGGTCACCGGCCGCTGGGCGACGAGCTACGACGTCGACCCATTCTCCGTTCCGATCGACCGCAAACTTCAGCGCCTCTTCGACGCGACCGAGCCGCTTCGCGACGACGATCGGATCCACCAGGTCTCGGGCGAGATCACGTCGTACCGGCTCGAGAAGGTCTTCGCGTCGACCGAAGGGAGCTGGATCGAGCAGTCGTCGACCGAGACGGGCTGCGGGCTCGAGGTGATCGCGCTCGACGGCGACGAGTTCCAAAAGCGCTCCTACCCGAACTCCGCGGGAGGCGACTTTCAGGCCCGCGGCTGGGAGTTCGTCGAGTCGCTCGACCTTGGCCCGAACGGCCGCCGCATCCGCGACGAGGCGCTCGCGCTTCTCTCCGCGCCGAAGGCTCCCGCCGGCGTTTTCGATCTCGTCATCGGCTCCTCGCAGCTCTCGCTTCAGGTGCACGAGTCGTGCGGCCACCCGACCGAGCTCGACCGCGCGTTAGGCTGGGAGATCTCGCTCGCCGGCGGCTCGTTCCTGCAGCCGAACATGCTCGGCACCTTCCGCTACGGCTCGCCTATCGTCAACCTCACGGCCGACGCGACGATCCCCGGCGCGATCGGATCGTTCGGCTGGGACGACGAAGGGGTCCCCGGCCAGCGCTTCCATCTCGTCGAGAACGGGATCTTCGTGAATTACCTCACCGGGCGCGACACCGCCCCCTTCGTCGGCAAGGCGTCGAACGGCACGGTGCGCGGCGAGGACGCCTCGTCGCTCCCGATCATCCGGATGACGAATATCAGCCTCGAGCCGGGCGACGCGTCGCTCGACGCGATCCTCTCGGGCGTCAAGCGCGGCATCTACGTCGAGACGAACAAATCGTGGTCGATCGACGACCTCCGCCTCAACTTCCAGTTCGGCTGCGAGCTCGCGTGGGAGATCGAGAACGGGAAGCTCGGGCGAATGCTGAAGAACCCGCTCTACACAGGCTCGACGCCGAAGTTCTGGGGGGCCTGCGACGCGATCGGCGACCGCTCGACCTGGCGCGTCTGGGGCCTGCCCAACTGCGGCAAGGGAGACCCGATGCAGACGATGCGCGTGGCGCACGGCGCGCCCGTCGCCCGCTTCCGCGGCGTGGAGATGGCATGAGCGCACGAGGCGAACGGCGAGAGGCGAGAGGCGACGCAGCAGACAGGATGCAGGGAACGAGACATGAGTAACGCTGAACGCGAAACGCGGAACGCGGAACACGGATCCGTCGACGTCATCGAGCGGGCGCTCCGCGCCGCTCAGGGCGACGAGGTCGACGCGGTCGTCTTCCTCTCCGATGGGAACCTGACCCGCTTCGCCAATTCGAGCGTCCACCAGAATCTTTCGGAGCGGAGCGGGAGCCTCACGATCCGCGTCGTCGCCGATGGCGGGAAGATCGGAGTCGCGTCGACGAGCTCGCTCGACGACGGCGGCATCGGCCGCGCCGCCGCGCTCGCGCTCGAGCTCGCGCGCCGCAGCGAGCCGATGGAGGGCTTCACCGGCCTCACGCGCGACACGTCCCCCACACCCGCCGTTCCGTCGCTCGACGAAGCCACCGCCCGCCTCGAGCTCTCCGCGAAGACGCGCGAGCTGAAGGCGATGTTCGACGAAGGGGCGCGCGCCGGCGTGCAGTTCGCCGGCAACTTCGCGACCGGCGTCACCGCGGCCGCCGCCGGCAACTCGCACGGCATCCGCCGCGAGGCGCGCTTCACCACCGCCGACGCGCTCGTCATCGCGCTCGGTGAAACGCACTCGGGCTACGCGACCCGCTGCTCGCGCCGCGCGTCGGGCGTCGACCTTCGCGCCCTGGGCACCGAAGCGATCGAGAAGGCGACTCTGCTCGCCGGGACGGAGGAGACGCTTCTGCCCGGCGACTACACCGTCATCCTCGAGCCGGCGGCTCTCGCCGAGGCCTTCGAGTGGATGAATATGATCAGCCTGTCGGGGCAGTCGTACGAGGACGGCTCGTCGTTCTTCGTCGGGAAGATCGGCGAGCGGGTTCTCGGCGAGAACGTGACCTTCACCGACGACGCGCTCGACGATGACTTCATGCCGTTCCCGTTCGACATGGAAGGACTGCCGAAGCGTCGCGTCGCGCTCGTGGAGCGCGGCATCGTCCGGACGCCTGCGCTCGACACGATCGCAGCAGCGCGGCTCGGAATGGCTCCGACGGCGAGCGCGGTGTCGCTCGAGTCGGCGGAGCACGGGATGGCGATGCACCTCTCGATGGCGCCGGGCGAATCGACGCGCGAGGAGATGATCGCGTCGACGGAGCTCGGCATCTGGGTCACTCGCTTCAACTACGTGAACGGGTTGCTCGACCCGAAGACGGCACTGATGACCGGCATGACGCGCGACGGAACGTTTCTCGTGCGCGACGGCCGCGTTGCCGCGCGCCTGCCTAACCTGCGCTGGACGCAGTCGATGGTCGCCGCCCTCTCGAACGTCGAGTCGCTCTCCCGCGAGCGCCGCGCGATCGGCACCTGGTGGAACCCCGTCGGCGCGACGCTCGCGCCGACGATCAAGGTGAGGAAGTGGGGGATCACGGGGGCACAGGGGTGAGGCGAGAGGCGAAAGGCGAGAGGCGACGAGCGGGCCAGCGGCGATCACCAGGACGGGTCGAACAACCACTCTCGAGACTGTTCTGAAACCGAAATGAAGAATGTCGAATGAGGAATGACGAATGAAGAAGTGGGGCAACCGGACCGTGCGACGTGACGCGCTCGTTCAGCGAATGCGCCTCCCATTCTCAATTCTTCATTCGCCATTCGACATTCTTCATTTGGGTTTCGGCGGCGTCACCTTCGTTGGGCTTCGGCCGCTGGCCACCGGACAGCACTTAGTCTGCTCATCGCCTCTCGCCTCTCGCCTCTCGCCCGACAACAGATGACCGCATACCTCAGTCGCAGGTTGGCCCAGGTCCTCCCGATCGCCCTCGGGATCGTGACGCTCGTCTTCAGCCTGGCGCACGTGATTCCGGGCGATCCGGCGGTGCAGCTCGCGGGTGAGAACGCACTGCCGGAGGACGTGGCGCGGATCCGGACGCAGCTCGGCCTCGACCGCCCGCTCCACGAGCAGTACTTCAGCTACCTCGGACAGCTCGCGCGGCTCGATCTCGGGACGTCGTTCCGGAGCGGCGAGCCGGTGGCGGCGCAGATCGCGACGCGCTACCCCGCCACGATGGTGCTCGCCCTCGCGGGGATGCTCGTCGCACTCGCGGTGGCCCTGCCTCTCGGCATCGTCGCCGCCGTCTGGCGCAACTCGTGGATCGACAACGTCGCGCGCTTCTTCGCCCTGGCCGGCGTCTCGATGCCGTCGTTCTGGCTCGGGCCGCTCCTCATCATCGCCTTCGCGATCCACCTGCAGTGGCTCCCCGTCTCGGGACGCGAGGAAGGGCTGAAGTCGATCGTCCTCCCCGCGCTGACGTTAGGCCTGCCGCTCGCGGCGATCCTGACGCGGATGATCCGCGTGAGCCTCGCCGACGAGCTCGGCAACCTCTACTTCACGGCGGCGCTGTCGAAGGGGCTCTCGCGCCGCGCCGCGATCCTTCGCCACGCGCTCCGCAACGCGCTCATCCCGGTGATCACGATCGTCGGGCTGCAGATCGGCTCGCTCCTGACCGGCGCGATCATCACCGAGCAGATCTTCTCGTGGCCCGGGCTCGGCCGCCTTCTCATCCAGTCGATCGGCGCGCGCGACTACCCGCAGATGCAGGCGTCGGTGCTGCTGATCGCTCTCACCTACATCCTCGTCAACCTCCTGACTGACGTCGTCTACGCCGTCGTCGACCCGCGGATCGAGCTGGAGTGACGATGCGGAAACTGCGCACGTTCGGATTCCTCGCAGGGGCGGCGCTGACGGCGCTCCTCTTCGTCTCCGCGCTCGCGGCGCCCTTCGTCGCGCCGCACGATCCGAGCGCGCAGGATTCGTCACGCCGCCTGGAAAGCCCTTCCCGCGAGCACCCCTTCGGCCTCGACGACCTCGGGCGCGACGTCCTGTCGCGCGTCATCTGGGGGGCACGCGTCTCGCTGCGCGTCGGCGTCTCGGTCGTCCTCGTCTCGTCGCTCGCCGGCGTTTTCCTCGGTGCGCTCGCCGGCTACTTCGGCGGTGCGGTCGAGACGATCGTGATGCGCGTCTGCGACACGCTGCTCGCCTTCCCCGGCATCCTCCTCGCGATCGCGCTCGTCGCGATGCTCGGCCCGAACCTCGACAACGTCATCATCGCCCTCTCGATCATCGGCTGGGTCGGCTATGCCCGCCTGACCCGCGGCCAGGTGCTGAAGGTCCGGCAGATGGACTACGTCGTCGCCGCGCGGGCCCTCGGCGCGCGCAGCGGTCGCGTCATCGCGCGCCACGTGCTCCCGAACGTCATCAACCCGGTGATCGTCATGGCGACGTTAGGCCTCGCGGGTGCGATCCTCGCCGAGGCGTCGCTCTCGTTCCTCGGGCTCGGCGTCCAGCCGCCGACGCCGTCGTGGGGAGCGATGCTCACCGCGGGGAGGCGATACATCGGCCAGGCCGACCACCTCGCGATCTTCCCGGGGCTTGCGATCATGCTCGCCGTCATGGGGCTCAACTTCCTCGGCGACGGCCTCATCGACGCGCTCGACCCGAAGTACCGGAGAGAGTCGGGGGATTGAGGGCGCATCTGTCATCCCGACGACTGACCCCGCGGAGCGGGGGAAGGAGGAGGGATCTCCCAGGCTGGTACAGCTGAGGTCTTCAGCCCGGCATCTTCGCCCGTTGCACGTTTGTACCAGCCTGCGAGGTCCCTCGTCGCTCCCCCGCTTCGCGGGCTCGCTTCTCGGGACGACAACTCCCACGGGTACGTCGATCCCGCCGGGGCACGGCATACAGCGTTCCTACCTGGAAATCGCGCCTAACGCCTCTCGCAGATACCGCAACCCCAGCAGCGTCCGCGTTCCATGCCACGTCGCGAGGTGGCCGGGGAACGGGCCGACGACTCTCGCGGAGCACGAGCTTCGCACCGCGTCCGCGTCGGATGCCGAGAAGGCGTACGGCTCGTCGGGCAGCAGGACGACATCGGGAGCGAGCGCCGCGACCTCCGCAAGCTCCATCGCCGGGTAGCGCGCGCGGCCGTGCAACACGTTCGTCCCGCCGAGCGCCTCGACGAGCGCGGACACGTACGTATCCCCGCCGCACCACATCCACGGGGCCTTCCAGATCGGCACCGCGAAGCTGAATGCCGGCAGCGGCGGCAGGGCGAGCTCTCGCTCGAGTTCCGCGAGCGCCTTCGCCGCCGCGGCTTCGACGCCGTGTAGCTCGCCGAGCTGCGCGATCAGCGCCACGACGTCGCGCGGAGTCTTCGGCTCCGTGACGAAGAGCGGCGCGAACTCTTCGATCGCCCGCGCGTGCTTCTCGAGGTTCTCCTCGAGGTTCATGTGGACGAGATCGGGAGCGAGCGCGCGGATCTCGTCGATCCGCGGGTTCTTCGTCCCGCCGACGCGCGGCGCGTCGATCCGTTCGGGAAAGATGCACCAGTCGGTCACGCCGGCGACTGCCGCGCCCGCCCCGAGGTCGAAGAGCGTCTCGGTGATCGACGGCACGAGAGACACGACGCGGCGCGGCGGAAGCGCGATCGAGAGCTCCTTCCCCCTCACATCCTTCATGCGGAAACGATAGTCGAATTCCGGGCCGGAAACCGTGTGTTATGTTGCGCCGATGAGCCGTCCACCCCGAGTCGCGGTGATCGTCCCCGTGCGCGGGGCGCACGCAACGATTCAGCGCTGCCTCGAGTCGCTCGCGGCGCAGAGCTATCGCGACTTCGAGACGATCGTCGTCGACGACTCCTCCGGCAGCGGAACCGCCGATCTGATCGTGTCGCGATTCCCCGAGATCCGCCACCTGCACGTGCCGCGCGCCGGCGCCCCCTTCCTGCGTGACCTGGGTGTGCGCGAATCCTCCGCGCCGCTCCTCGCATTCACCGAGCCCGACGCCTACGCGCGCCCCGACTGGCTCGAGCGGATGGTGCGCGCGCACGACGAGACGGGAGAGGCGATCGTCGGCGCGGTCGACTGCTTCGGCCGGCGCTGGCTCGATCGCGCGGTCCATCTCTGCAACTTCGCGAAGTGGCTCCCCGCCGGGCCGCGGCGCGAAGTCGACATCGTTCCCGGGGCTTCGGTCGTCGTCAGTCGTCGTGACTACGACGCCGCCGGCGGATTCCCGGGCGAGCGCTTCGTCGGCGAGGTCGTCTTCTCCCACGCGCTCCGCGCCCGCGGCCGGGGAATCATTCTCGAGCCCTCCGCCGTCGTCGAGCACCATTACGCGGGAAGCTTCGGCGCATTCGTCGGCGAGCGATCGCGCGGAGGCGTGCGCTACGGAGCCATCCAGGCTCGCCAGCGCCGGAACGACCGGCTCGAGCTTCTCTGGTGGCTCGCGATCACCGCACTGCCACTGCGCCTAACGAAGTTTCTCCTTCGCCTGGTCGCGCAATGCAGGCGGGCGGGGCGACTCCGCGATCTCGTCGAGACCGCCCCCGTCGTCGGCCTGGGGCTCTCCGCGTCGCTCGCCGGCGAGGCCGTCGCCTACGCCAGGCTGCTCGCCTCACGAAGCCGCTGACGACCCGATCAGCGCCCGGCTTCGAGAACGACGTACGCTCCCACGCATCGTGTCACTTGCCCCGCGCGGGAGTTGCGAGTACAAAAGGTGCTCCATCGAGGAGAACGACGTTGATGTCAATTTCGAAAGAGAAGTCCCGGCTCCCTTGGCTCATTGCAGTCGTCGTATCGGTCGCGATGGCGGGACTCGCGCAAGCGCAGTCCGAGATCGTCGTCGAGAAATCGGGGCCCGCGCAGGCGGCCGCCGACAGCGACGTCACCTACACCGTCACGGTCACCAACTTCGGGCCTGACGATTCGACGCAGGTCGATCTGAACGACCCGCTGCCCGGGACGATGACATTCGTCTCGTGGTCGCAGGACAGCGGACCCGCGTTCAGCTGCACTCCCCCGAGCGTCGGCTCCGGTGGCACGATCTCGTGCAACATCTCCAGCATGACCGCCGGAAGCGTGGCAGTCTTCTCCTTCGTCATGCACATCCCGCCGGCCACGGCGCCAGGAACGGACTTTACGAACATCGCGACGTCGACGTGCGTTACCGACCCGACCGACGAGAACAACGCCGGCGTCGCTACGACTTCGACGCCGCCGCCCCCGCAGGCCGACATGGGAGTGAGCAAGGCCGGCCCCGATGCGGCCGGCCCCGACACCGACGTCGTCTACACGCTCACCCTGACGAACGGCGGGCCCGACGCGGCCTCGAGCGTGTCGCTCGACGACACCCTCCCCGGCACGATGACGTTCGTTTCCCTAACACAGACTGGCTCCCCCACCCTGATCTGCTCGACCCCGTCAGTCGGAGCCGGGGGGCTCGTGACCTGCACCGCCGCGACCTTCAACGCCGGCGCCAGCGTCACGATCACCCTGACCGGGCACATTCCGAGCGGCACCTCTTCGGGAACGATTTTCACGAACAGCGCGACGGTATCCTCGGAGACGATCGACCCTAACTCCGAGAATGACTCCGCGCTCATGACGACTACGGTGTCTGACGTCGACGTCTCGGTGACGAAGTCGGGGCCAGGCTCGGTCAATGCCGCAAGCGACGCCACCTACGTCATCACCGTTTCGAATGCGGGGCCCGACGCGGCGACGAACGTCGTGCTGAGCGACTCGCTGCCGCTCGCGACGACCTTTGTCTCGTTCGCGCAGGACAACGGGCCATTGGCATCGTGCGCGACGCCGGGAGTGGGCACGAACGGAACCGTGATCTGCAGCATCGCGACGCTCGCCTCAGGCGCGTCGGCGCAGTTCACGCTCGTGCTCAACTCCGGCAGCGCGACGTCGAGCAATAACACGGCAACCGTATCGGTCGACCAGTTCGACAGGAACCTCGCGAACAATGCCGCGACGGCACCGACGACGGTCGTGACGAGCGCCGATCTTTCAGTGACGAAGAGCGGCCCCGATCCCGTCACCGCGGGAACCGACGTGACGTACAGCGTGACGCTCGCCAACGCCGGTCCGTCCGATGCGTCCGCCGTCGTACTCTCCGACACTCTCCCCTCCGGCACCACCTTCGTCTCGGCGAACCAGACGACCGGTCCGACTTTCAACTGCACGACGCCTGCACCCGGCGGAACGGGAACGATCAGCTGCACGGCAACGACGCTGCCGGCCGGCTCCTCGGCCACGTTCTCGTTCGTGCTGCACGTCGACGCGGGCCTGACTGCAGGCTCGACGCTGCAGAACATCGCGACCGCGTCATCGTCGACAGGCGATCCGAACGGCGCGAACGGCAGCTCCACGACGTCGGCAACGGTGGCCGCCGCCCCTGCTCCCGTCGAGGCGATCCCGGCACTCTCGCCGCTCATGCTCGTGATGCTGGGAATGCTGCTCGCCCTCGCAGGCTTCGCACTGCAGCGAAATAGCTGAGCGGAGCATCGAAGCGCGGTTGGTCGCGCGGGCGGCGCCCGGCCGTCCGCGCGGCAACGCCAGCCGTGAATCGTCTCCACCCGATCGCGTGTAATATCTGCGCCCGTGACGACACCCCGAATCGCAGCAGTTCTCGTTGCCGGTATCCAGCGCGAGCGCGCCGGGATGGCGCTCGCGTCGCTCCTCGCGCAGGACGAGCTCGAACGCGCGGAGATCATCCTCGTCGACCGCGCCGAAGGCTTCCCAGACCTCCCCGGATCCGATCATCCCTCGGTGCGGATGGTCCGCTTGCCGAAGGACACGTCGTTCGCGGCGGCACGGGTCGCCGCCGTGCGGATGGCGCGCGCGCCTTACGTGAGCTTCCTCGAGGAGCATTGCCGCGCGAGGCAGGGCTGGTTCACGGCGTTGCGACGCGCGCACGAGTCCGGCCCGTGGGCGGCGGTCGGCGGCGAGGTGCATCACGGAAACGGCAGCTTCGGCATCAGCCGCCTCATCGGCATCATGAATTACTACCAATGGCTCGCGCCGGCTCCCTCGGGGGAGCGCACGCTGCTGCCGGGACACAACTCGTCGTTCCGGAAGGACGTCCTTCTCGCATACGGAGATGAGCTGGAAACCCTCATGCGAGCCGACGTCGCCTTCTTCCAGAAACTGGTCGCCGACGGGCACCGGCTTTATCTCGAATCCGACGCGAAGTTCGAGCATCTCAACGAGACGCGGCTGCTCAGCATCGCGAAGGGCTACTTCTTCTGGCATCGCGGCTACGGCGTCGAGCGCGCGACGGTCCATCGCTGGTCGCTCGCGAAGCGCGCGTTCTACGTCGTGTCGACCCCGCTCATCCCGTTCTACTTCCTGACGAAGCTCGTGCTGCGGTTGCGAACGCTCCGCCCCGACCTCGTCGGCGAGGCGCTGGGCGGAACTCCGCAGATCCTCTTCGCGCAGCTCGCGTCGGCCTGCGGCCAGGCCGTCGGGCTTCTGTTCGGCCCGGGCAACGGAGAGGCGCGCTTCTCCGACTACGAACTGAACGAACATCGCGACTTCGACCCGCGGGAGCCATGAGTTGAGCCCGACGCCCCGCGTAGCCGTCGTGCTTCCCGCGTATCGCTCGCACGCGACGATCGTCCGCTGCCTCGAGGCGCTCGAAGCGCAGAGCTTCCGCGACTTCGAGACGATCGTCGTCGACAGCAGCCCGGGCGACGAGACCGAGACGCTCGTGACGGCTCGATTCCCGTTCGTGACCTACTGGCACTCACCGACGCGCCTCTTTCCGCATGCCGCGCGGAACGCGGGAGTCCGGCGCGCCTCGGCGCCGATCCTCGTCTCCACCGACCCCGACGTCTATGCACGTCCCGACTGGCTGGAACGCCTCGTCGCGGCTCACGACGAGACGGGTGAGGCCATCGTCGGCGCCCTCGACTGCTACGGCCGCCGCTGGCTCGACCGCGGAATCCACATCTGCAAGTTCTCGAAATGGCTGCCTGGCGGCGCGAGACGCGAGGTCGACATGGGGCCGACCGCGGCGCTCCTCGTCCGCCGCTCCGACTACGACGCCGCGGGAGGATTCGAACGCGACCTTTTCCTCGGCGACGTCGAGTTCTCGTACGCGCTGCGCGCCCGCGGCCGCGGCCTCTTCCTCGAGCCGGGCGCCGTCGTGGAGCACCATCACACGCAGACGTTAGGCGGATTCCTCCGGGAGCGCTGGAGCCGCGGCATCCTCTACGCACGTCTCCAGACGGCGCATCGCGACAACGACCGGCTCGAGCTGCTCGGCTGGCTGCTCGTGACCGCACTCCCGGTACGGCTCGCCCGCAACCTGGCTCTCGTCGCTTCGCAGTGCCGGAGCGCCGGACGCGTCGCGGAGCTGATCGTCAGCGCGCCGGTCGTCGCGCTCGGCTACGCCGCGTCGCTCGGAGGCGAGGCATTCGGCTACTCGCGATTGCTCGTCGCGAAGCCGCGGCGGACGACGTGACGAACGGTCACGCGACCCGGACGCTCACGCGCGACGCCGCGCTCAACCTCGCGGGCCAGCTCGCTCCGTTCGCCGTCGCGTTCCTCGCGATGCCGGCGACGATTCACGGTCTCGGTCCCGAGCGCTTCGGCATCCTCGGTCTCGCCTGGACGATCCTCGGCAGCGCCGGGCTCGTCGACCTCGCGCTCGGTCGCGCCGTGACGAAGTTCGCGGCCGCGGCCCTCGCCCGCGGCGATCGTCAGGAGGCGGCCGTGGCGGCAAGGACCGCGGCGCGCTCCCAGTTCCTGCTAGGCCTCGCGGCCGCGATCGCTCTCGGGGCCCTGACGCCGCTCGTCGTCGATCGCCTGCTGGACGTGCCTGAAGCGCTCGCGGGCGACACGCGCGCGGTTTTCTTCCTCGTCGCCGCCGCTCTCCCCGCGGTGCTCGTCACCGGCTGCTACCGGGGCCTTCTCGAGGCGCTGGGTCGCTTCGATCTCGTCAACGTGCAGCGCGTTGTTTGGGGCTCGATGACGTTCGCGCTCCCGTGGCTCGGCGTCACGCTGGGTTGGAGCCTTCCGTCGATCGCCGCGAGTCTCGTGGCCGCCCGGTACCTCGCCGCGCTCGTTCACGCCACGATCGCGACCATGAAGCTTCCCGAGCTTCGCGCCGCGCGCGCCGGCGCCCTCCTCGGCGACGTCGTGCTCTTCGGCGGGCACATCTCGGTCGCGAGCCTGATGCTGAGCTTCCACCGGTTGTCGGATCAGTTTCTGCTCGGCGCGCTGTCGACGCTCGCGACGGTCGGGCGATACGCGATCGCCGCGGAAATGGCGCTCCGGCTGAGCGTCATCCAGACCAGCATCATCGGCGCGTCGTTCCCGTCGCTGGTGGCGGCTCACGCGGCGCGCGACGCGGCAGCGGCCCGCGGGGTGGTGACGCGGATGGCGGCATTCGTGACGCTTCTATTAGGCCTGCCGTGCGCGATTCTCGTCGCGGGCGCGCACCCGATCCTCTCCTGGTGGCTCGGCGGCGAGACTGCCGACGCGGTCGCGACGCCGCTTCGCCTTCTCGTCACCGGGGCTTTCATCTCGTCGTTTGCGGGCATCGGAATCGCCTCGCTCCAGGCGTCGGGGCGCCCCGAGCTCGTCACGCGGCTTCGCGCCTGGCTCCTCGCGCCGCTCTTCCTCGCGCAGTGGTGGGCCGTCGCGAACTTCGGGATCGAAGGCGCCGCGTGGGGCGTACTCGCGCGAAGCGCGATCGAAACGGCGGCGCTGACGGTGATGGCGAGAATCGGGAGCAGACAGCTCAGCTGAGTGTGGCGCAGGCACTCCTGCCTGCGCGGGGCGCAAGGCGCCCCATCTCGGGCAGTCGCGCCGTAGACAGGTCGCCTTCGGCGATGCGCAGGCAGGAGTGCCTGCGCCACACAAAAGAAACGGGCGACGCATCGCGTCGCCCGTACGAAGACCCGTGCAGCCCACCCAGCTCGCTGCCCTCTTGTCGCCTCTCGCCCCTCGCCTCTCGCCTGCTCCTACTTACATCAGCTCCTTCATGATCGTCTCGAGTGCCTCGCGGCCCGGGCGGGTGCGCTCCTGCGGGAGCGTTGCGAGCGGAACGTCGACCATGTTGAGGAGGTTGATGAAGCTCTCCTTCTCGGGACGCAGATGGACGAGCCCCGTCAGGATCTCGCCGCGATCGTGCGCCTCGTGAAGGCGCTGCAGCGCCTGGATCGGGTTGCCCGGATCGTAGTCCTCTTCGAGCTTGCGCAACAGCACGCGCGAGCCGTCGTGCATCTCGACTTCCTTCACCTCGCCCGGCTCGACCTCGACTTCGATCTGCTCGAACGACGGGACGAAGCCGATCTGATGCAGCAGCTCCTGGTGCTCCTTCGAGTACTGGTAGCCCTTCGTCGACCCCTCGTGGTTGTTGAAGGTCACGCAGGGAGAGATCACGTCGATCACACAGAGTCCGTCGTGGGCGATCGCCGCCTTGAGCATGTTGACCATCTGCTTCGGGTCGCCCGCGAAGCCGCGAGCGACGAAGCCGCATCCGAGTTGCACGGCGAGCGCGCAGAGATCCATCGGATGGAGATCGTTGACCACTCCCGTCTTCAGCTTCGACCCTTCGTCGGCCGTCGCAGAGAATTGCCCCTTCGTCAGGCCGTACACGCCGTTGTTCTCGATGATGTAGATCGTCGGCACGTTGCGCCGGATCATGTGCATGAACTGCCCGAGGCCGATCGACGCGGTGTCGCCGTCGCCCGAGACGCCGACCGAGACGAGCTGCCGGTTCGCGAGCATGGCACCCGTGGCGACTGCAGGCATGCGGCCGTGGACCGCGTTGAAACCGTGCGCGCGCGACAGAAAGTACGCCGGCGTTTTCGACGAGCAGCCGATCCCCGACAGCTTGATCACCTTGTCGGGATTGACCCCCATCTCGTAGAACGCGCGAACGATCTGGTTCGAGATCGCATCGTGGCCGCAACCGGCGCAAAGCGTCGACTTGCCACCCGCGTAATCGGCCGGCTTGAGCCCCAGCCTGTTTTCCTTCGGAGCTTCGGATTTGGTCTTGATCGTGCTTTCGGCCATCTGTGCAGGTCTCGCTGATTGGGCGGGTTGTTGGTGGTTAGTTGTTAGTTGTTAGTTGTTAGTTGTTAGACGATTTGCGTTGGTTGTGCGTTCTCGTGTTCATGGCTCAAGTCCGGTTCATGTCGGTCTGTTTGTAGACATCGCGCGCTGCTTGTCTAACAACTAACAACTAAAAACTAGCAACTCCCTCGCTCGAGCCCGGCTCAGCTGTCGACGTTGCAGCTGCGCTGCCTGTCTAACAACTAAAAACTAACAACTAACAACTCAACCCAGCGCCTCCAGCTCCACCACCGCATCCGTCACAAACCGCGCATCGATCGGCAAGCCGTCGTAGTGGAGCACTTTTCTCAACTTCAGCGCGTCTTCGGCGAGCTCGAGGCGGAGCAGGTCGCACATCTGGCCGTCGCGGTTCTGCTCGATCACGTAGACCCGGTCGTGCGTCGCGATGAACTCGAAGACCTCGTCGGTGAAGGGGAGCGCCCGAAGCCTCAGGTAGCTCACCTCGATTCCACGCTCGGCCTTCAGCTGTGCCTGCGACTCGAGCGTCGCGAGGTGGCTCGAGCCGTAGGCGATGAGGCCGATTTTCGCTCCCGGCTTCCGGTCGATCTCTGGCTTGGGCACATATCCCCTCGCCGTCTCGTACTTCTTCTTCAGCCGGTCGACTGTCGCAACGTAGTCGGCGGGCCGTTCGGAGTAACGCGCCTGCGCGTCGTGCCCCGAGCCGCGCGTGAAGTACGACGCCAGCGGATGGTCGGTGCCGGGGAGCGTCCTGTACGGAATGCCGTCGCCGTCGACGTCGGCGTAGCGCCCCCACTGACCTTTCAACTCGTCGAGCTTCTCCTTCGAGAGCACCTTCCCACGCCGAATCGGCGCCTCGGGATAGACGAACTGCTCCGACATCCAGTTGTTCATGCCGAGGTCGAGGTCGGAGAGGACGAAGATCGGCGTCTGGAAGATCTCGGCGAGGTCGAGCGCCTCCATCGCGAAGGCATAACACTCGGCGACCGATCCCGGGATTAGCGCGATGTGCTGCGTGTCGCCGTGCGAGAGCGTCGCCACCTCGAGGACGTCTCCCTGCGCCGTGCGCGTCGGGAGGCCGGTCGACGGGCCGACACGCTGGATGTCCCAGATCACTCCCGGGATCTCGGCGAAGTAGCCGAGGCCGACGAATTCCGACATGAGCGAGATGCCGGGCCCCGAGGTCGCGGTCATCGAACGGGCGCCGGCCCAGCCCGCACCAAGGACCATTCCGACCGCGGCGAGCTCGTCCTCGGCCTGCACGACTGCGAAGGTCGCCTTACCGTCGGGCTCGATGCGAAAGCGCTTCGCGTAGCCGATGATCGCCTCGCAGAGCGACGACGACGGCGTGATCGGGTACCAGGTGACGACGGTGACGCCGCCGAAGACGGCGCCGACCGCGGCGGCCGAGTTGCCGTCGATGATGATCTTGCCGGCGGTGGCGTTCATCCGCTCGAGGCGGAAGAGCGACTGCGGCGCGAGGCTCGCCTTCGCGTACTCCATCCCCTTTTCGATCGCCGCGACATTGATTTCGGCTGCCTTCTTCTTCCCCTTGAACTGCCTGTCGAGGGCGACCTCGAGCTCCGCGTGCTCGATACCGAGCAGCTCGGCCGCGACGCCGACGTAGACCATGTTGGTCAGCAGCTTGCGGAGGCGCGAGTCGTCGGAGATCTCCTGCGCGAGCTTCGCGAACGGCACGGGAAAAAAGGTGAGATCGCTCCGGTACTGCGCGCAGTTGAGCGGCTCGTCGTACATGCAGATCGCGCCCGGGTCGAGCGCCATCACGTCGTCCTTCGCGGTCTGCGCGTTCATGCAGATCATGAGATCGACTTCCTTCTTGCGGCCGACCCAGCCGTCCTTGTTCGCGCGGATCGTGAACCACGTGGGAAGACCCGCGATGTTCGACGGGAAGAGATTCTTCCCGCTGACCGGGATCCCCATCTGGAAGATCGCGCGCATCAGGACGTTGTTCGACGACTGCGATCCGGAGCCGTTGACGGTCGCGACGTGGATCGTCAAATCGTTGACGGCGGAGGCCCGTCCGGTCGCCGCTGCATTCATGACTGCCGTTGCGTCTGACACTGGTTCTGCCCTCACTTGAGCTGGGAGTGCCGCAGATTGTAGCAGCGGCGGTCCCGGTCGGAGCCACCACCCAAGGCCATTTCACCCGCCCAGCAAGCGAATGTCCTCGAGATCGACTGGCCTTCCCGCGGCGCGCTTGGCGGCGATGAGGTCCTGGAGACTCGCGACGAAGAAATCCTGGCCCTCGTAGCGCATGGTCAGCCTGTGCTCCCATGCATCGGCAAAGAGGAGGCCCGGAGTGCGGGTCTGCACGTCGATTCGGACTCGATCCTTGAATACGGTGATCTCGTTGGCGAGAACCTCAGCGACTGTAGTCAGTGACGCGGTACCAAGCCCTGCTGCTGCAAATGCCCGCAGAAGGCGGTCGACGTTCTCCGGCCTTGCGTCGATCAGCATGTCGAGATCGAACGTTGCGCGTGGGACGCCGTGGAGCACGGCAGCAATCCCGCCGATGACGACGTACCGGACCTCACCTTGCTGCAAGGACGAGAACACGTCCTTCAACCGGTTCAGCATCGCGACGCTCCACTATGGACGGATTGACGGAGAGAATCAGATCGGTGTACTCGCAAAGGAGTTGCATCCGCTCCTCGAGCGGGAGCGACTGGAACCAATGGGCTTTCCCTTCGGGAGTCTCCTCGCTCCAGTCGTGAGAAATCGACTCGCTTTGCATGCGTTCATACTAACAACCATCGAGCCTGCCTGCCTGTTTCCCCTGCCAGGGCGTTCGGCGCTGGCCAAATCGATGCGGAGTACAGGTAGAATCCGCGCCGATGTTCAGGTCTTTCCTTACGATTCTGACCGGCCTGGTGGCCACGATCGTGCTGGCGCCGTTCGTCATCGTGGTCGCGCTGGTGAACTCGCACGCCCCGCTCGTCGACCGGCTGATCCGCCTATGGGGCGGGCTGCTGGTTCGCGCCACCGGAGTCGACCTCTCGGTCGAGGGGCTGGAGAAACTCGACCCCGCGAAGCGCTATGTCCTTGTTCCGAACCATTCGAGCTACCTCGACATCCCCTGCCTCCTGAGCGCCCTCGACACGCAGCCGATCCGCTTCATGGCGAAGGCGAGCCTCTTCAAGATCCCGATCCTCGGCTGGGGGATGCTCGCCGCCGGCTTCATCCCGATCGACCGGAAGAAGACGAGCAAGGGGAAGGCTTCGTTCGATCTGGCCGCAAAGAGGATCCGCGGCGGCAACACGATCGTGATCTTTCCGGAAGGCGGGCGCTCCCACGAGCGGACGATGAAACCGTTCAAGCACGGGGCCTTCCTGCTGGCGATGAAGTCGGGCCTGCCGCTCGTGCCGGTCGCGATCCGCGGCACCCACGACGCACTCCCCGCGTCGACGCTGATCATCCGGCAGGGGCCGGTGAAGATCGTGATCGGCAACCCCGTCGACGTCTCCGAGCTCTCGGTCAGACAGAAGGACGAGCTGGTCCAGTCGACGAGGGCCGCGATCCTGGAGATGCTCGGGCAGACGGATGAGGCCGTAGACGTGCCACAAACGGAACTCCAGGAAAACCGAAATGTCGAATGAAGAATGTCGAATGAAGAATGAAGAAATGATCGGTCCTGACCGAATTTTCGTTCTTCATTCCTCATTCTGCATTCTGCATTCGACATTTCGGTTTCCTCGTCGATGCGACCACCGATCGATCGCGCCGCTACCCTTGCCGAATGTGCTCTGTGCCCGCTGAAAGGACCCTCATGACTCACACGATCACCCTCGCCCACTCACCCGATGCCGACGATGCCTTCATGTTCTACGCCCTCGCGAAGGAC
Source organism: Thermoanaerobaculia bacterium (assembly GCA_041671505.1). GTDB lineage: Bacteria > Acidobacteriota > Thermoanaerobaculia > Gp7-AA8 > Gp7-AA8 > JACPDH01. Next base: position 151,993 of record JBAZBK010000010.1, read on the forward strand.
AGGATCGACACCGGCGGCCTGAAGTTCGTCCATACGCTGATGGACATTCAGTCGCTCAACGTCGACGCGATGAACGAGAAGTACGACGTGACCGCCGTCTCGTTCGGCATGTATCCGCGGATCGCCGACCGCTACGCACTCCTCTCCTCGGGCTCGTCGATCGGCGACGGCTACGGCCCGATCGTCGTCTCGAAGACGCCGCTCGATCCGGCGAATCTCCCCGGAACGCTCGTCGCCGTGCCGGGAGAGAACACCTCGGCGTTCATCGCGCTCAAGCTCTACTGTCCCGAGCTGACGTTCGTCGTGATGGATTTCAACGAGATCCAGGAAGCGGTCATCGACGGTAAGGTGCCGGCCGGCCTGCTGATTCACGAAGGGCAGCTCACCTACCAGGAAGAAGGGCTGCAGAAGGTCGTCGACCTCGGCGAGTGGTGGAAGGCGAAAACGTCGCTGCCGCTCCCGATGGGAGGCAATGCGATCCGCCGCGCCCTCGGCCCGGAGTTGATGATGAAGGTCTCCGAGATCCTGCGCAGGTCGATCCGCTACTCGCTCGAGCACCGCGAGCCGGCTCTCGAGTATGCGATGTCGTTCGGCCGCGGTCTGCCGAAGGACAAGGCCGACCGTTTCGTCGCGATGTGGGTGAATGAGCTGACGGTCGACTACGGCGACTACGGCAAGAATGCCGTGCGTGCGTTCCTCACCGCCGCCAACGAAGCGGGACTCCTGCCGAAAGTCGAAAAGCTCGAGTTCTACTGATCCTCGCCTCCGGGCGGATTCGTCGGGTGCGGGTCCATCCCGGATTCCGAAATGAGGCTGTCGGCGAACAACGAGCGAAGCCGTCCACGTCGAGATCGTTGACGCCCCCGGCGTACAGGCCTACATTCGAGGCACACGCATCAATGTGCACGAGGGGGTCGGTATGCTCAAGTCGTCATTTCTGGCGTTTGCAATCGTTCTGCTGGCTTCCGCAACCGCATCGGCCGGCGAATCGCAGATCAACGTCAATGCCGTAGGACGACAGCGGGCACCCGTCGCACTGCTCGAGCAGGACGGCACCGCGAGAGTAATCTGGGAGAACACCCAGCTCGGCATCCTTTCGCGGGTGGTCCCGGCAGGCGACCCGGCCACCGCATCGACAGAAGAAACCCTCCTGCTGAAGAACTCGCACCTTGCATCGATCCCGGGCGAAGGCGTCGTGACCACGCATCGCCAGCCGCTCGCGCTGAGCGACGGCGCCGGCGGGTTCTGGCTCTTCTGGACTCGGCAGCGCGATCACCTCAAGGCCGCCCCGTTCTGGGAGAGTCGCGAGGTGCTGTCGCAGGAGATCCGGCTGCGCCGATTCGATCGCGATGGCAAGCCCGTCGGCGCCGAGAGAATCGTCGCATGGGCCGGCAAAACCAGGTCGCAGGCGACGGCGATCCATACGCCCGACGGCGGCTTCGTGGTCGCGTGGACGAACAGCGACGACGACGCGACGACCTTCTCGCGCGACGGCATCTTCGCGCGATGGTTCGATCGCGAAGGCACTCCGATCGGCCCGTCGACCCGTGTCAGCGCCGTCGAGGATGCAGAGCTCGCCAGCTGGCCGTCACTCGCCGTCGACACGAAAGGACGACTCCTGATCGTCTGGCATGCGCCCGATGGCAGCTCCACCGGCATTTTCGCGCGCATGTTCGACACGAACCGCGTCGCCGTCGATGCGCCTCAACGGCTCAATCTGAACCCGGTCGGAGAGCAGAAACGCCCCGGCGTCGTGGCGGTCGGGAATGGCGGCTATCTCGTGCTCTGGCAAGGCCCGCGCACAAACTGCCTTCTGTCTCGCGTCTATCTTCAGACGGTCGACGCGGCCGGACGGCCGGCAGGTGTGGAGCGCGAGATCACCAGCGGACGGCTGGCCCACGAAATGGGGCCTGCGATTTCGCCGACACCGCGCGGCACCTACTTCGCGACCTGGGTGGTCTGGGACGGCTCGTTCCCGCGCGAAATTCGCGGCGTGGAGTTGAGCGCCGACGGAACGCGTATCGGCGAAGAGCTGCAGCTCAACAGCTCCCCGCTCAACACCCAGTATCGTGCGACGCTCTTCGGGAGCCCGGCGACGGGGCTATTCGCGATCTGGGAGGGATTCCTCAACAAACGCGCCGGCATCAACGGGCTGCCTCTCGACTTTCTCGACTGAGCTCCCATCGCGGCCGTTCGCGCGCGGTGGTGCGCCTCACGCCGGGCGTACGCGCCCGGAAACGCAGTGTCACTCGTGTCCCAAATCACAGTAGTCCGCCTCGCGTCGCGGGTTAGACTCTCTCGTTGGATCCATGGCACGAAAAGCAGAGAGAGGGAAGCAGCGCGATCCGGCACCACCCGCGCTTGCCTCCTCACCAGCCGCCGGTGCGCCACAGGCGCCCACCTCGTCTCCTTCGGGGCTTTCGCGCCTCGTCCTCCACCTACACCCGCGGATGATTCCCGCACGGACGCTGCCGTTCACGCAGACCTTCGGTCTCGGCGGGATGTGCGTCGTGCTCATCCTTCTGCTCGTCGCGACGGGGGTTCTGCTTCTCTTCGCCTACGAGCCGTCGGTGACTGGCGCGTACGAGTCGGTCGCGAAGCTTCGCTACGACGTTCCGATGGGGCAGTTCGTCCGCAACGCGCATCGCTGGAGCGGCAACGCGCTGCTGATCGCCGCCCTGCTGCATCTTCTGCGCGTCTTCTACACGGGCGCCTACCGCGGTCCCCGTGCGAAGAACTGGAGCTTCGGCCTCGTGCTGCTCGCCCTCGTCGTCGTGGGGAACTTCACCGGATATCTCCTCCCGTGGGATCAGCTTGCCTACTGGGCGGTGACGATCGCGACGAGCATGCTCGAGTACGTTCCGCTCGCGGGGCCGCTCCTACAACGACTGCTCCGCGGCGGTGACGAGGTCGGAGCGCCGACGCTCTCGACCTTCTTCGTGCTTCACATCGTCATCGTGCCTGTCGTGATCATGCCGCTCATGGCCGCACATTTCTGGCTCGTCCGCAAGGCGCACGGCGTCATCGTGCCGCGAGAGGAAGGCGACGCCGATCCCGGCCTCGGCCCCCTGGTGCCGACGAGCCCGAGCCTCACGGTTCGCGAGGGTGCCGTCGCGCTCGCGCTGATCGCGGTCGTCTTCGCCTTCGCCGTCGCGATGAACGCACCGCTCGAGGCGCAGGCGAACCCCGGACTCAGCCCGAACCCGGCGAAGGCACCCTGGTACTTCATGGGGCTGCAGGAGCTTCTCGTTCACTTCCATCCGCTCGTCGCGGTGCTCGTCATCCCTCTCGGGGCGGCGCTTCTGCTCCTGAGGCTCCCGTCGATCGACGGGGACTCCGCGACGGAAGGGACCTGGTTCATCTCGGCCCGCGGCCGCCGCACCGCGGCGTTAGGCGCCGGCCTTGGCGCGGGCACGGCGCTCGTCGCCGTGTTGCTCGACGAGTACGTGCTCGATCTTCCGGCGAGGCTTCCCGCGATTCCGTCGCTGGTCACCGCCGGGTTCCTCCCTCTCGCGATCTTCGTTGCGGTCGGATGGCTCTTTCTCTCCTGGCTGAAGCTACGCGAAGGCGCGACGCCTGCCGAGCGCACGCAGGCGCTCTGCACCGCGCTGCTCGCGGCGATGATCGTGCTGACGGTCGTCGGCGCCGGCTTCCGCGGCCGCGGCATGGAGCTCACCATGCCTCACTCAACGTCGTCGACCGGAGGCGAATCGGCATGGCGATGAACGACGATGCGAAACTGACCCGCCGCGACACGTTGGGCCTCGCGGGGAGGATCCTTGGCCTGGTCGTGCTGGCCGAGTGCGTCGGCGTTGCCGCGCTCTTCCTCTGGCCGCGCAAGGCGAAGCCGCGCGAAGGGGGCTACGGCGGCGTCATCACCGCCGGCCCCGTCGACAGCTTCGCTCCCGGCGCCGTCACTCCCTTCGCGAAGGGACAGTTCTATCTCACCCGCCTCGCCGACGGCGGCTTCCTCGCCCTCTCGCGAAAGTGCACGCATCTCGGCTGCACCGTCCCCTGGGACGATAAGGCGAAGCGCTTCGCCTGCCCCTGCCACGCTTCGGCCTTCGATGAGAAGGGAGTCGTGCTCAGCGCCCCCGCACCGCGGCCGCTCGATCTCTACCCGATCCGCATCGAGAATGGGATCGTGAAGATCGACACCAGCACGCCGATACTCCGCGAGAAGTTCGACGCCAGCCAGGTCGTGAAAGCCTGATCGTGACCGAGAGCCGGATTCCTCCTGATCCCGACTTTGCGCTCCGCCCATGGAAGCGCCTGGGGGTCGTGTCGCTGGCGGCGATCGCGCTGTTGATCCCGCTCGGTTTCGCCCGTTACAAGGTCGATCGTCCAGCTCCCGTGGACGAGCACGCGACGTTCGTCGGCGCGGCATCCTGCAATGAGTGCCACGCGAAGGTCTACGACAAGTGGATGACGTCGTATCACGCGCAGGCGATGGCTCCTGCGACCGAGGCGACCGTGCGCGGGAACTTTGGCGACGCCACCTTCGACTACTTCGGTACGACGTCGCGCTTCTACCGCAAGGACGGCGGCTTCTGGGTCCGCACCGAAGACGAGAGCGGCGGGCTGAAGGACTACCGGATCGAGTTCGTCTTTGGCGTCTATCCGCTGCAGCAGTATCTGATCCGCTTCCCGCAGGGCCGCCTCCAGAGCCTGACGGTCGCCTGGGACGACGTGAAGAAGCGTTGGTATCACCTTTACCCGGATGCCAAGATCGCACCGGGTGACTGGCTTCACTGGACGCGCGGCGCACAGAACTGGAACGGCATGTGCTCCGAGTGCCACTCGACGAATCTCCGCAAGGGATATGACCCGGCCAACGACACGTTCAACACGACGTACTCGGAGATCAACGTCGCGTGCGAGGCGTGCCACGGCCCCGCCTCATTGCACGTCGCATGGGCGAAGCTTCCGGCGATGGCGCGGCCCGCCAGCGAAGACTACCGCCTCATCGTCAGCACGAAAGGGATGAGCCCGCGCGAGCAGGTGGAGCTCTGCGCACCGTGCCACTCGCGCCGCTTCTACCTTCGCGAATACGCGCAGGAGCCTGGCTCCGACCTTCTCGACCACCTCGTTCCGTCGCTGCTCGACGAGCAACTCTACTTCCCCGACGGACAGATCAAGGACGAGGTCTACGAGTACGCCTCGTTCGTGCAGAGCAAGATGTACCGGAACGGCGTGCGCTGCACGAACTGCCACGACCCCCATACGATGCGCCGGCACAAGGAAGGAAACGACCTCTGTCTGCAGTGCCACCGGAGCGACACGTACGACACCGAGGCGCACCACTTTCACAAGCGGACCGTCGACGGGAAGCCGAGCGCGGGCTGGCTCTGCGAGAGCTGCCACATGCCGCGGCGCGCGTACATGGGGATCGACCTGCGCAACGACCACAGCATCCGCATCCCGCGCCCCGACCTCAGCCTGTCGCTCGGAACGCCTAACGCCTGCACGAACGCGGGATGCCATTCCGACAAGTCGAACCGGTGGGCGGCCGACGCCTACGGCAAGTGGTACGGGCAGGCGCGCCGCCCGCATTACGGCAGCGTCATCGCCGCCGCGAGGCAGGGCGACGAGAGAGCGCGCGCCGACCTGCTGAAGATGACGCAGGACCGCCTCTTCCCCGCGATCGTCCGCGCGACCGCGATCTCGCTCCTCGATCGCTATCCGGGGCAGGAAAGCTCCGACGCGGTGACCAAGGCGCTGCAGGACGAGGAGTCGATCGTGCGCCGCGCGGCTCTCGACCAGGCCGACCTCCTCGCATCCGAGGATCGCGCCCGCAGGATCAAACCGCTGCTCGAGGACCCGGTTCGCGGGGTCCGCGTCGCCGCCGCGAGCGCGCTCGCGCAGACGCCCGGCTTCGCCCCCGGCGAAACGCAGAACGCATCCTTTCAGAACGCGTTGACGGAGCTGAAGTCAGCGCTCGCCTACCAGGGCGACTTCGCGAGCGCCGGATACAACCTCGGCAACCTCTACGCGGCGCTCGGAAACCCGACCGAGGCCGAGCGCCACTACAAGCGTTCGCTCGAGATCGACCCGCTCTTCGTCCGCTCGCGCGTCAACTACGCGATGCTCCTCGCCTCGAGCGGGCGCACGGAAGACGCCGAGCTTCAACTCCGCGAAGCGGCGAAGGCTGAGCCCGACGCGCCCGCGGTCAACTACAACCTCGGGCTGCTCCTCGCCGAGACGGGCAGGATGCCCGACGCCGTGAAGTGCCTCGAGAAGGCCGCGGCGGGCATGCCGGAGAACGCGCGCGCGCAGTACAACCTCGCGCTCGCGTACCGCGACACGGATCAGCTCGCTAAAGCCGAGGCGTATTTGAAGCGGGCGCTCGCGATTCAGACCAACGACGCCGAGCTTCTCTACGCGTTAGGCGACGTCCAGGTGCGAGAAGGGAAGGTCGAAGAGGCTCGGAAGACGGCGAAGCTCTGGCGCGCGGCGCACCCCGACGATCTGCGGGCGGTGGAGTTCGAGACCGCGGTCGCGCTGAGAAGGTGAAGTGTCGCGAACAGGGGCGGCGCGTAGCGCCGATGGATCGGTAGCCCCCGGCTTCAGCCGGGGGAACACCCGCGCAAGCTTCAATCGCGCCGCGTAGCGGCCCAGGGAACGACGATCCCGCGCCGCTACGCGGCGCGACATCCGACTGGCTCGTGTCACCCACAGCTGAAGCTGTGGGCTACCGATCCTTTGCCGCTACGCGGCCACGGCGGTGCGTAGAACCGCGGGTGGGGCCTGGGGTCGGAGCCGCAGTTTGAAGTGCTCGCCGTTCGAATACCTCAAACTACGGCTCCGACCCCAGGTTTGCGCGACCCCAGGGTTGCGAAAACAGATCGGGCGGAGCTTTCGCCCCGCCCGACGTTCCGGTTGCTGTTGCGCCGTTACTCCGTCTTCCGCGCGACTTCCTTCTGCCCGTCCTTCACGGCGGCCTCGGCCTTCGCGCTGACGTCGCGCACTTCGATCGTCACCTTCGGGATCGTTCCCGTGAACTTCGACGCAGCCTCAGAGCCGATCGACTCCACGACCGGCGTGCCGAGATCGATTCCTACGTCGGCCGTCTCGTCGGCCGAGAACATCATCGGCTGCGTCTGCTCGATGCGTCCCTGCGCGACCTGCTTCCCGTCGACGTAGATCGTGCCGACGCCGCCTTTGCCCAGCCCACCACCGTCATAGGCGAAGTCGAAGCGAATCGTCGCCTTGCCGGGCTTCAGCGGCTCGGTCGCGGCGACCGTCGCGCGCTTCAATCCGAGGAAGTTGTAGTCGTACGCGGGGCGCCCGTCCTTCACGTAGAGCGCCCAGCCGCCGAAGCGGCCACCCTGCACGAGGATCGCGCCGTTCGCGCCGCTCGCCGGCACCTCGACTTCGGCCGTGATCGTCTTCGACTTGTTCTTCACGTTGATGAAGACGTTTTCCATCATGCCGGTCATCCCCTCGGCGAGGGTGAGCGACGTGCGGCCGCCCATCAGGTCGGGACGCCCCACCATCGACGCGACCGCGCGCTCGAAGACTCGATCATCGATCGGAAGCACGTGGAACTTGACCGCCTCCGTCAGGAAGAGCTTCTGCATCTCTGCGAGCTTCGCCGGGTTCTTCTTCGCGAGATCGTTCGCCAGGCTGAAGTCGGCGCGCACGTCGTAGAGCTCCCAGACGTCCTCGGCGAGGGGCCGCCGCGGCCTTGCCTCCCACGGCGCCTTGTGGATCGTTCCCGCAAACCACCCGTCGTGGTAGATCGCCCGGTTGCCGGCGACCTCGAAGTACTGCGTGACGTGCCGGTCCTTCGCCTTCGCGTCGTCGAAGGAGTAGGCCATGCTCACCCCTTCCATCGGGGTCTGCGGCGTGCCGTTGACGAACTTCGGCTCGGGAAGCTTCGCCGCCTCGAGGATCGTCGGCGCGACGTCGATCACGTGAGAGAACTGCGAGCGGATCTCGCCCTTCGCCTTGATCCCTTTCGGCCAGTGGACCACGAGGCCGTTGCGCGTTCCGCCGAAGCTCGACGCCACCTGCTTCGTCCACATGAACGGCGAGTCGAGCGCCACCGCCCAGCCCGACGCCATGTGCGGGTAGGTCTCGGGACTGCCCCACTTATCGATGAGCTTGACGAGATCGGGAACCTGCTCCTGAACGCCGTTGAAGTAGGTGTACTCGTTGAACATCCCGCTGGCGCCGCCCTCGGCGCTCGTGCCGTTGTCGCCGACGACGTAGAAGACGAGCGTGTTGTCGAGAGCGCCGACGCCTTCGATCGCCTTCATCATCCGGCCGACTTCGTAGTCGGTCATCTCGAGGAACGCCGCGAACACCTCGGCCTGGCGCGCGAAGAGCTTCTTCTCGTCCGGCGTCAGCTTGTCCCAGTCCCGGATCGCGTCGGGCTTCGCCGCGAGCTTCGTCCCGGGAGGAATGACGCCCATCTTCAGCTGTCGCGCGTACGTCTCCTCTCGGATCTTGTCCCATCCCTGGTCGAACTTCCCCTTCCAGCGCGCGATCCACTCCTGCGGCACGTGGTGCGGCGCGTGCGTGGCGCCCGGCGCGTAGTAGACGAAGAACGGCTTGTCGGGCGTGATCGCCTGCTGGTACTCGATCCAGGCCACAGCCTTGTCGGTCATGTCGTCGAGGAAGTGGTAGTTCGGATCGTGAGGCAACTCCACCGGGGCGACGCCGTCGAACAGGTAAGGCGCCCACTGGTTGGTCTCGCCACCGATGAAGCCGTAGAACTTGTCGAATCCCTGATGGGTCGGCCAGCGGTCGAAGGGGCCGGAGACGCTCGTCTCCCACGCGGCGGTCTCGTGCCACTTGCCGAATGCCGCGGTGCTGTAGCCGTTGAGGCGGAGCATCTCGGCGACGGGCGCGACGGAGTTCGGGATCTGCCCGCTCGCGCCCGGGAACGCGGTCGCCATCTCGGTGATGAACGCCATCTCGTTGGTGTGGTGGTTGCGTCCCGACTTGAGCGCGACGCGGGTCGGCGAGCAGAGCGCGGTCGTGTGGAAGTTGTTGAAGCGGAGCCCGGCGTTCGCCATCCGGTCGAGCGTCGGCATCGGGACCGGCCCGCCGAACGGAGCCGCGGCGCCGAAGCCGACGTCGTCGATCAGCACGATGACGACGTTAGGCGCACCGGCGGGCGCCTTGACCTCGAAGCGGGGCGGCGCCTCGACGTTCCGCGCGTCGAACTCGGTGAGAACCGGCCTCGGCGGCGACTGAACGGGGAGCACGGTGCGGTCGGGCTCGGCCGCAGACGCAGGCAAAGCGAGAAGAGCGAGGAGCCCGGCGACGACCCATGCGGGTCTGGAACGATGCATGAATTCCTCCTGTCAACGTGGAGCCATGGCATCGTGCCACGACTCAGAGAATGACGATACCGACATTACCGCGCATTTTGACCTCGGGAAAGCCCGAGGGAGCGGCCTGAGGTCCATGAGAGCTCGGCGTCAAGCGAGCGCTGCCTGCCTTCAGCGACGCTCGGAACCTGCCGGCTTTACCCTGCCTTCGCCACCTCGATGCCTCCTGCTCTCGCCGCCTTCACGAGCGCGTCGTAGTCGCGGTCGGTCTGTTCGGCGTAGAGGAAGGCGGACTTCGCGATCGCCGCGTCCATCTCGTCGGTCTTGCCGAGGTATCCGGCGATGGCCGCAGGGTCGCTTCTCAAACGCGAAGATGCGCCTCCAGTCGCGCTTCATGGCGACGACGGTCCAGCCGCGCGTTTGCCTCGTCGAGAGCCTCGTCGATGGCGAGTCGAGACCGAGCCGGCGTTCGCTACGCCTTGATCGCCCGAACCTCGCTGGCGCGCTCGTCGACGGGGATCGTCGGGAGCGTTTCCTTGTCCTTGAGCGGAAGCCTGCGAAGGTGATCCATGATCGCCTGCCACTCCTTGATCTCGCGAACGCCGCCTTCGTGATCAGCGGTTGCGAGACTGGTGCGATCCGGCGCGCCGGCCGGCGGGAGCAGATCGGGCGTCGCACCCGTTCCCGGAGCGTCGAGCGCTTCGACCCTCGAGGTGAGCGGCTCCCCGTCCTTGTTCTTCGCAACGAGCGTCAGCTTGTCCTTCGTGTACTTCGGAATCGCCGCGATGATGATGCCGAGATAAAGAGGGCAGGTCAGGCTGTAGAGCTTCGCCTCCTCGCCGCTGATGTCGATCTTTTTGTACCCGCGGTCGAGATCGCCCATCTCGATCGACGTCACCACGTCGAACTTCGGACGCGACGCGTCGTAGTGGAAGAGCATGCCGGACGAACGGGGGAAGTACTCGCCCGGATGAGCGGGATTGTCGACGAGGAGGAACTCGAGAATGTTCTTGAGCTCACGGCCGGTGAAGTAGCCGGTCACCAGGGCGCTGCCAGCCGTCTCGTCGAGAACGCCGCTGCCGAGGGGCGCGACCTTGAACACGTCGTAGACCGTCTGCACGCCCGACTTTCCCTTCGTCAGACCGGCGCGCAGCATTCCGTTGGCGGTGAAGCCGATGTCGGCGTTCGTCGCCGCCCGGAAGGAGTCGGTGACGAGGTTTGCGAGCAGCGTGCTCGCGGCGATGTCGGCGAAGGTGTTAGGCAGATCTCGCGGCACGATGGCGAGAGGCTGGTCCATCCGGTATCCGCGCGAGGCGAAAACCGCGTCGGTGACCGGCTTCCCCAGCTCGTCGATCGCGCTCGCGGTGGCCCGGTCCCCAATGATCGTGTCGTCGATCGGATAAAGCCTGCACGACTCGACCTTGAGCGTTCCGCCCTCGATCGTAACGACGAGCTCGCCGAGGTTTTCGCCTTCTTTTCCGGTCTGGACGACGGGAGTCCGGCCATTGACGATGATCGGCGCCTTGAGCTCCGTGTGGCTGTGGCCTCCAACGAGCACGTCGATGCCCGGCACCGCGGCGACGACGGCGACGTCGTCGCCTTCGGTGAAGCGCCCATCCTTCCCCTTCTGCACGCCGCCGTGGCTGAGGCAGATGACGACGTCGACCTTTTCTTTCTCGCGGAGAACGCCTACGACTTCCTTCGCCGTCTCGATGGCATCCGCGAACGTCACGGCGCCGGCGCCGCCGGTGTAGTGCGTGGCCTCTTTGCCTAACAGGCCGAAGACGCCGAAGCGGATGCCTCCGCGCTCGATGACCGTGTACCTGCGAATGACTCCCGCCTTCGTCAGCCTCTGCATCTCGGCAAGCTTCGGATCAGCCGCGCTCGCGTCGGTGTTCGATGCGACGACCGCCGGAATGCGGCCTGCCTTCGCGGCAACGCCGATCGACCTCGCCAGGCCGTCGGGCCCGAGGTCGAACTCGTGGTTGCCGAAGGTGGTCGCGTCGTAGCCCATCCGCCCCATGAGCTTCAGCTCGCCGCCGATCTCGCGCGTTGCCGCGGCGAACGCGGTTCCCATGCTGTAGTCACCGGCGTCGAGAATGAGCACGGGGCCCTGGCCCTTGCGCGCGTCTCTGCGCTTGCCGATGAGCGTCGCGAGGCGCGCGTAGCCTCCGCGCGTCGCGTCGCCGTCAACCTTCAGCGGGGTGTAGTCGACGACCGGCCCTCCGCCGAGGAAGCTCGAGTGCATGTCGTTCGTATGGAGGATCGTGAATGTCTTCCTGCCGTGAGGAGCAGCGGCGAGCGCGCCGGGCACCAGGAGTGTCGCTCCGGCCGCCGCGGAGACCGCGATGAACGCGCGGCGGGAGACTGGCTGGCCTGACTGAGAATCAGCGGGGCTGTCGGAGTCCGATATCGTGCTTTCGTCGTCGAGGGTGGATCGCATCGTGGTCGTTCCTTGTTCGTTAGGCCAAAAAAAGTTGGGCCGCACTCGATCGAACGAGTGCGGCCCCGGGGTTCAATTTCTGTTCTCCATCACTTCGTCCAACTGCCCACCTTCTGGCTCGGCGGGTAATCCTTGAACGTGGCCATGAAGTTCCCGACGAGTTCCTGCGCTGGCACCATGATGAACATGTGGTCCACCCGCCATTGCCAGTAGTTTGCGGAATGGTCGGCCTCTTCGAAGGGATCCGCGCGGAGGTTGTAGAGTTTGGGAATACTCAGGTTCGAATAGTCCTCCTGCCACGCTGCAGCACCATGGGCGCGCTGTTCCTGGAAGGTGATCTTGTAATCGTTGTAACGGACTGCAGCCAGGTCGCCTCGGTCGTTGAAGTAGAAGAACTCGTGGCGCGGGCTGGGCGTCTTGCCGGCCAGCGCGTCGGTGAGGTCGTAGCCGTCGAGGTGGACCTTGAAGGTCTTGTCGCCGACCTTCATGCCGGTGAGCAGCTTGGATTTCACATCCGGATCGCCGGCGGCGGCCAGGAGCGTGGGCAGCATGTCTTCGTGGGCAAAGATGTCATTGAACACCGTGCCGGGCTTGATGACGCCGGGCCAGGAAATCACGGTAGGAACGCGGAAGCCGCCTTCCCACTGGGTGACTTTCTCGGCGCGGAAGGGCGAGGTGCCGCCGTCGGGCCAGAAGGCCTTCTCGGCGCCGTTGTCGGTGGAATACATGACGATGGTGTTGTCATCGAGACCGAGCTCCTTGAGCTTGGCGAGGAGCTGGCCAACCTGGCCATCATGCTCGACCATGCCGTCGGGATAGAGACCGAGGCCGGTCTTGCCGGCGCTTTCCTTCTTGAGGTGAGTGATGATGTGCATGCGGGTGGCGTTCCACCAGATGAAGAACGGCTTGCCGTCCGCCTTGCGCTTTTCCATGGTATCGAGCGCGGCCTTGGTGAACTCCTCGTCCACCGTCTCCATGCGCTTGATCGTCAGCGGGCCGGTGTCCTCGATCTTCTGGGTGCCATCCGGATTGGCCCACGAGTGAATCACTCCGCGCGGGGCGTACTTCTTGATCAGGGCCGGGTCCTTGAAGTAGTCGGGATGCTCCGGCTCCTGGCTGGCGTTGAGGTGGTAGAGCGGGCCGTAGAACTCGTCGAAGCCGTGGGCCGTGGGCAGCGTTTCGTCGGCATCGCCGAGATGGTTCTTGCCGAACTGCGCGGTCGCGTAGCCCCGGGCTTTGAGCAATTGGGCGAGGGTGACATCGCGCGCCTGCAGGCCTTCCTTTGCGCCGGGCAGACCGACCTTGAGGTTGCCGGTGCGGAGCCCGACCTGTCCGGTGATGAAGGACGAGCGTCCGGCGGTGCAGCTCTGCTGGCCATACCAGTCGGTGAAGACCGCGCCGTTTTTGGCGATGCTGTCAATGTTCGGCGTCTTGTAGCCCATCATGCCCATGTTGTAGGCGCTGACGTTCCAGATGCCGATGTCGTCGCCCCAGATGATGAGGATGTTCGGCGGCTTCGGTGACGCGGCCGCGCTCTTCTTCTGCGCGATCGCCGGCATGGCGCACGCGATCGCCAGTGCGACCGCGAGCAGCATTCGATTTGTCTTCATGTCGTTTTCCTCCCTGATCGATTGAATTGTTTGTCTTTCCGGGCGGCATGCCGCCCGCGACCTTACTGTCCTATCGTTCACCTTTGCCATCGCGTCGCGATGGTTCGCCTGACAACGCCGGTGTTTCCCGCTCCCCGTCCGAGGGAACTTCGCCCTCACGGTTTCGCTCGCTCGCCCCCTCGACGGCGTGGACGAGATCTTCGGCGCGGAAGGGTTTCCGAAGCAGTTGCGAGCCGGCAGCGCGCGCGCGGTCGTCGAGATCGATGTCTTCCTGCGCGGTGATGAAGACGACGGGCGTCGACGGGAAGATTCGTGCGGCACGGTCCCGCACCGCGAACCCGTCGAGCGCCGGCATGTTGACGTCGATGACGATGCAGTCCGGCGCCGTCGCGGAAACGTTGTCGAGGAACTCCTGCCCCGAGGCGTAGCCGGACGCCACATGCCCGCTCGAACGAAGCAGCCGCGAGAGTGACGTCAGCACCGACGGGTCGTCGTCGATGACACTCACGCGCAGCGGTCGAGGGATCATGGCGCCTGCCACGATGTCACTCTGCGTGGAAAGCGGATATGGGACCTTGGTCCTATTCCCCGAGGCGCTCGGCCATGCGGACGAGGTCGGGGAGCGAGGCTGCTTCCATCTTCTGCATGACGTGGCCGCGATGGACCTTCACGGTTTTTTCCGCGGTCCCGAGCTCGTACGCGATCTGCTTGTTGAGCTTGCCGCTGACGACGAGTGCGAAGACTTCGCGCTCGCGCGCGGTGAGGAGCTCGAATCGGAGCATCAGCGTCCGCAGCTCGGTGCGACTCGCCCGCTGCACACGGTCTCGCTCGAGTGCGCGACGCACCGCGGCGATTAGCTCTTCGTCGTGAAACGGCTTCGGCAGGAAGTCGACCGCGCCGGCCTTCATCGCGCCGACGCTCATCGGCACGTCGCCGTGACCCGTGATGAAGATGATCGGAGTCTCGTCGCGACGATCCGACATCTCGCGCTGCAGATCGATGCCGCTCTGATCGGGAAGCCTGACGTCGAGGACGACGCAGGACGATCCGGTCCAAGTCTCGCGGTCGAGGAAGGTGCTTGCCGACGCGAAGGCTCGCGTGTCGAGTTCGATGGAGCGAAAGAGCCGCTGCATCGCGCGGATGATCGACGGGTCGTCGTCGACGAGGTAGACGAGGTCGCGTTCGTTCATTCCGCCGCCTCGACACCAGGCAGAATCACCTGAAACGACGCGCCGCGATCGGTGTTGTTCGTCGCTTCGACTCTGCCTCCGTGCGCCTGGACGATACTGCGGGTAATCGAGAGCCCAAGCCCGAGGCCGCTCTCTTTCGTCGTGTGGAACGGTTCAAAGATCGTCGCCATCGACTCGCCGACGATTCCGGTTCCGCGGTCGCGAACGGTGACGACGGCGCTGCCGCCCTCGCCCCTTGCCGTCTCGATGGAGAGCAATCGCTCGTCCTCCGGGATGGATGCCATTGCGTCGGCGGCGTTCGAGAAGAGATTCAGCACGACCTGCTGCAACTGGATTCGATCGCCTTTCACGCTGGGAAGAGCGTCTCCAAAGACCAGATGGAGACGCACGCCCCTCCTCTCGGCGTCATTGCGTACGAAGAGCATCACGTTTCGGACGAGGTCATTGACCGCCAGTATTTCGGATTCCGCGTCACCCTTGCGCAGGAACGAGCGCATTCGTCTGATTACCGATGCGGCGCGATCGTCGTCGCGGATGATGTCCGCGAGGATCTCGCGAACGTCCGTGAGATCCGAGGGGTCACGCGCGATGAAACGCTGCGCCGCCTGTGCGTTGGTCATGATCGCAGTCAGCGGCTGATTGAGCTCGTGCGCCAGCGCCGAGGAGAGCGCTCCCACCATGCTCACACGGGAAGAGTGCGCGAGCTCGCCCTGCAACTCCCGGGTCCGGCGCTCGCTCCGCTTCTGCTCGGTGACGTCGAGCACCAGCACGCAGAAGCCTGACACCGCTCCCGAGGCGTCGAAGTCGGGGACGTGGATCGCGTCAACCTCCCTCGTCTCCCCATCGACGGTCTTCAGAGTCGTGGAGAAGCGCACGTGCTCTCCGGCGAGGGCGCGATCGACGTGCTCCTTTACGATGCCATAGGCATCCTCTCCGATCACGCTCCTGAGCGTGCGCCCGTGAGCATCCTCGGGCGCGACACCGAACCAGACGCGGAACGCCTCGCTATTGAAGGCGAACCGCTCGTTGCGCTCGACGTACGCGATGAGCGCGGGCAGCGTGTCTGCGATCAGTTGCAGCCGCGCCGCGCCGCGCTGTTCCGCGCTTTCGGCGCGGCGGCGCCGTCGCCGTTCCGCCATGAGGATGACGATCAGCATCGCCTGCAGGGCGATGACCGCCATCGCCGCGATGATCCGCCACCGATAGAGCTCCCACGTCGACGGCGTGCCGAATCGCACGTCGCTGCCGGGCGGCAGCGAGCGCTCGTCGATGCCCCAGCGGCGGAGCTGTCGCGCGTCGGCCACGAATCGCTGCGCCGACGGCGGCAGAATGCCGATCGCGCGCGGCTGCTCGCCACGCAGCAGGCGAAGGACGGCACGCGCGGCCTCGCGTCCATGCAGATCGGGCGACGTCACCACGCCGCCGACGATTCCCGTCCCGACGTACGTCTCGAACGCTCCGTAGACCGGCACCCTCGACGCTGCCGCGATTCGCCTTGCGGCGTCGACGGAGTACATCGCCCTTCCCGCGCCGTCCCGGAGAATCGTCAGATAAAGCACGATCGTGTCATCGCTGAGTCGTGCGACGCGGCGTTCGACATCCTCGATGGGCAGAGAGCCGAGAACCTCGACCTCCAGGTCGCGAGGCATTGCGTCGAGCTCGCGGCGTGCAGCGCGGGCAAACGCGAGATCGACCTCCGAGGTCCCCTGGACGAGAGCGACTCGCCGCGTCCGAGGGCGCATCGCAAGAGCGAATTCGATGGTCGGCGCGAAGGTGATGTCGAGCGGAATCCCGGCAGTCGCACCCTCAGCGGCGGCCGCGCGAAGGGTGGAACTGTCGACCGCAATCGCGAGCAGTTCCGCATGGGGAAAGAGCGTCGCACGCTTTTCGAGAAGCAACCTCAGCGCGGGTTGACCGATCGAGACGACGACGTCGGGCTCGTTGCCCTGGTACCGCTCCGCGATGTAGTTCGCGAAGCGCGAGTCCTGCTCTGGTCCGGTAAAGGAGGGCCCGCCCATGAATTCCGCAAATACATCGACCGGCCGTTCCCTCTGTCGTGCAAGCTCGTCGCGAAACGAGCCCTCCAACGCAATTACGAACGGCAGGTAGCGATCGGTCCCGACGACGAGAAGCACCCTCGAAGGGCGAGGGCCCGGTGCCGCGAGCGCTTCGCCGGGGTGAAGCAGCGCACCAAGGAGGATCAGCGCGCAGATGCGGAGAAACGACCCCTCAGAACGCCGCGGTCGCGCCGCGCTGACAAACCGATCGAGCATCCGAGATAGTCTACAGGCCCTTGCAGCCCTCAGCGCCGCGCGCGTCGACCGCTTCGCCCCATCGCGTCCGGAATCTCCCTCAGTTCGTTCCGCTGGCCGAGTTGCAGGGCGCCATCGTGCCAACAGCGGGGAATTGGGCAAAGCCGGTCACTGCCGCCTGTCGCACAACCGCTCCTGCCTCCGCGAAGTCGAAGTCAGGCTTCGAGGATTGCGAGCCCGAACGCGGCAAAGCGCCGGAAATCGGCGACGTTCGATGTCGCGAGCGGTTCCCGCGCGCGCAGCGCGCTGGCCGCGATCATGCAGTCGATCAGCGATCCGCGTCGCCGGCCGGTCTCGTTGAACAAGCGCGCGCTCGTCACGGCGTCCTCCTCGAGGAATGCCACACGCTGCGACACCAATCGAGTCGCGACCTGCCGGTGACTCTCGTCGAGCGGACCACAGAGGAGCTCAGTCCACGCAATCGTGCTCATCCCCAGCGATTCGCCCCCCTTCAGCCATCTTCGCAACGCGCGATCCTCGGCCGAGCCGCGTACGAGCCCGCGGATCAGGAAGCTCGTGTCCAGGTGAATCACCTCGGCTCCCGCCGAACGGACGCCGAGCGGCGCTCTGTGCTCACCTTCTTCGCCCAACGGGCCACGACGGTCGGACCTGCGAGGCTCAGAGACCGCTGGAGTGCGTCGAGAGCGGAGAGAGCCGTAGGTGTCCCGGGTGCCGGTTCGCTCCGGGCTACACGGATTGCCCGTCGCAAAGCCTCGGATTTCGAGACACCCCAGGCGCGGGCCATTTCCTCGAGAACGCGGACCGTCTCGACGTCGAGGGCGTAGGTCGACTTGACTGTCGTGGTGGCCATACCGTAATCGTAGGGCCATACTGACCGGATTTCAAGCCAGGGTCACGGGCATGGGTCGCAAATCGAGTTCGTCGACGACCGCCTCAAAACGAGACGATTCGTTGAATGGTGGGGGTCGGAGCCACAGGTTTCCCACCGACCCCCAGGTTTCCCAGGGTTACTCGGTCTTCTTCGCGATTTCCTTCTGCCCGTCCTTCGCGGCTTCGTCGGCCGCCGCGGTCGCCTCGCGAACCTCGATCGTCACCTTCGGGATCTTCCCGGTGAAGCGCAACTTCGCCTCCGCACCGATCGCCTCCACCACCGGCGTGCCGAGGTCGATGCCGACGTCGGCCGTCTCGTCGGCCGAGAACATCGTCGGCTGCGTCTGCTCAACGCGTCCCTGCGCCACCTGCTTGCCATCGACGTAGATCGTGCCGACGCCGTCGATCGCCGTCATCATCCGGCCGACCTCGTAGTCGGTCATCTCGAGGAACGCCGCGAAGACCTCGGCCTGACGCGCGAAGAGGCGCTTCTCTTCCGCCGAGAGCTTGTCCCAGTCCTGGATCGCGTCGGGCTTCGCCGCGAGCTTCGTCCCGGGAGGAATGACGCCCATCTTCAACTGTCACACGTGCGTCTCTTCACGCAGCTTGTCCCATCCCTGGTCGAACCTCCCCTTCCAGCGCGCGATCCACTCCTGCGGCACGTGGTGCGGCGCGTGCGTCGCGCCCGGCGCGTAGTAGACGAAGAACGGCTTGTCGGGCGTGATCGCCTGCTGGTACTCGATCCTGGCAACCGCCTTGTCGGTCATGTCGTCGAGGAAGTGGTAGTTCGGGTCGTGAGGGAGCTCGACCGGAGTGACGCCGTCGAAGATGTATGGCGCCCACTGGTTCGTCTCCCCGCCGATGAAGCCGTAAAACTTGTCGAAGCCCTGGTGCGTCGGCCAGCGGTCGAACGGGCCGGAGACGCTCGTCTCCCGCGCCGCGGTCTCGTGCCACTTGCCGAACGCCGCGGTGCTGTAGCCGTTGAGGCGGAGCATCTCGGCGGCCAGCGCGACGGAGTTCGGGATCTGCCCGATGGCGCCCGGGAGCGCGGTCGCCATCTCGGTGATGAATCCCATCTCCGCCGTGTGATGGTTGCGCCCTGACTTGAGTGCGCCGCGCGTCGGCGAGCAGAGTGCGGTGGTGTGGAAGTTGTTGTAGCGCAGCCCGGCATTCGCCATCCGGTCGAGCGTCGGCATCGGGACCGGGCCGCCAAACGGAGCCGCGGCGCCGAAGCCGGGTTCGTCGATCAGGGCGATGACGACGTTAGGCGCGCCGGCGGGAGCCTTCACCTCGAAGCGGGGAGGCACCTCGACGTTCCGCGCGTCGGGCTCAGTGAGAATCGGCCTCGGTGGCGCCTGAATCGGAAGCACTGTGCGGTCGGGCTCGGCCGCGACGACAGGCAAGGCGAGAAGTGCGAGGAGCCCGGCGACAACCCAGGTGGGTCTGGAACGCTGAATGAATCGCTCCGGTCAACGTGAAGTCATGGCATCGTGCCAGTAGAGCAGCATCGCGCCAACCAATCCTTGCGCCGCGCGGCTCTCACCGTCGTCGCGCGCCAGCCAGCAGGCGACGCCGAGCGCCAGCAGCGCCGCCGCCGCAATGCGCGCCACGATCAGCCCACCCGGCGCGTCGAGCTCCGCGCCGGCCAGCAGTGAAACGAGTGGTGCCGGTGCCACGCCCAGCGCGACGCCGGTGACGATCTCGAGAAGCGCTGTGACTACGAGCAGCTTCTTCATTTCACACGCAGCCATTCAACGCCTTCGCCTCGACCGATTCCAAAGGCTCGTGTGGGAGGCGTGACGCCCCGGCGAACGACGCCCGCTCGCCGAGGCGGTGAATCGATTCAGGGACTCTAGGGTTGCCGGCCGAGGCATTGCTCCTCGTCCCGCGCAACACTCGTCCCCGAGGGACCGTCAGTGGCCCGCGCCCTGTGAGCCGCCCTGGACCGCTTCGAGCGCCTGCTCGATGCCGAAGCTGCCCGACTTCTGACTCGGCGGGAATTCCTTGAACGATTGAAGGAACTGACCCACGACCATCTGGGCCGGCACGAACGCCCACAGCTTGTCCGTCATCCACTCCGCGTATTGAAGGGATTCGGTGTGGAAGCGCTCGAACGGGTCCTCGCGCAGGTTGACCACGAACGGCATGTTAGGCTTCACGCGCCTGCCGTTGAAGAAGTTGCCCTCGAGCATCTGAAACGTGATCTTCCAGTCGTCGTAGCGCAGCGCATTGAGATTCGCGTCGTCATCGAAGTAGAAAATTTCGTGGCGAGGACCCTGGGCCGCTTCGCCCCTGAAGAACGGCATGAAGTTGTAGCCGTCGAGATGGGTCTTGAAGCTCTTGTCGCCTGCTTTCAGGCCAGCGAGGAGTTTCGTCTTGACGTCGGGGTCGCCGGCGGCGGCGAGAAACGTCGGCAGCCAGTCTTCGTGCGACATGATGTCGTTCACGACGATCCCGGGCTTGACGACGCCTGGCCAGCGCACGACGCAAGGCACGCGGAATCCTCCCTCCCATGTCGTGCCCTTCTCGCCTTTGAATGGCGTGTTGCCACCGTCAGGCCAGGTCATGATCTGCGGGCCGTTGTCGCTGGTGAACACGACGATCGTGTTGTCGGCAATCTTGAGCTCGTCGAGCTTCTTGAGCATCGCGCCGACAGCGTAGTCCAACTCCGCCATTCCATCTGCGGCGAGGCCGTAGCCGGTACCGTTCTCCCATTTCGGGGAGAGCCGAGTCTTGGAATGCAGTCGCGTGGAGCTGTGCCAGACGAAGAAGGGTTTGCCCCCCTTTGCAGACTTCTCGATGAACGCCAGCGAGCGAGCGAGGCTTTCCTCCTCGACGGTCTCCATCCGTTTGCGTGTAAGCGAACCCGCGTCCTTGACGACTTGCTTGCCGACGCGTCCGAAGCGCGGGTCTTCCGTCGGGTCGTCCTTGTCGGAGGCAATGCTCTCCACCATGTTGCGCGGGGCGAACTTCGCGCGGAACTCCGGGTTCTTCGGATAGTCCGGGTCCTCGGGCTCCTCCATCGCGTTGAGGTGATACAGGTAGCCGAAGAATTCGTCGAAGCCGTGGACCGTCGGCAGATACTCGTTGCGGTCGCCGAGGTGGTTCTTGCCAACCTGACTGGTAGCGTAACCGTATGGCTTGAGCAGTTCAGCGATCGTCGGGTCCTTGGTCTGGATGCCCTGTTTCGCGCCCGGGAATCCCGCCCTTAGCAGGCCGGTACGAAATGGGCTCTGGCCCGTAATGAATGCCGAGCGGCCTGCAGTGCACGATTGCTGCGCGTAGTAGTCGGTGAACAACGCGCCCTCGCTCGCGATCCGGTCGATGTTGGGCGTGCGTCCACCCATCATGCCGCGATGGTAGGCACTGACGTTCCAGGGTCCTACGTCATCGGCGAAGATGACGATAATGTTAGGTTTTTTTGCCTCTGCCGCCGATGCCGTACCGGCGCACAGGAGGGCACTCGAGGCGAGCATCACGGCCAGAGCGCATTTGACGAGATTGTTTCGTGGCATCGTTGTCTCCTTACTGATAAGTTAGGCTACTGCAGCCGATGGTTCACAGCCTTTCCCGCATAATCAATCGTGACCATTGAAGGCGCGTGAGCATTCATCCTACGCGCTCTCAGCGCCTCCATCTCCAGCATGCTGTACCAGGCGTCGAGCACCGGCATCGCGGCGTACTCGGCCATCGCGAGCCGATAACCACGCGCGGCGTGCCACGCGGCCTGCGCGAACAGAGCTTGCGCAGCGCCTTGCCTTCTGCCGCTCGCTCTCTGTC
The DNA here is from genome assembly GCA_041671505.1 of Thermoanaerobaculia bacterium. Classification (GTDB taxonomy): domain Bacteria; phylum Acidobacteriota; class Thermoanaerobaculia; order Gp7-AA8; family Gp7-AA8; genus JACPDH01. Next base: position 173,440 of record JBAZBK010000010.1, read on the forward strand.
AGGCCTGCCATGGCTCTGCGCAACCTGCTTCGCCGTGTCAGGCGAGCTCGAGTCTCTCTTTTCATCTCGCATTCAGGGGCCTCCTGGACGATGCCCTTCGGCCCCGGGGGTCGTCATTGATCGCTCCGTCACGCGTCAGCCGCCGAGCTTCTTGTATCCGGAGTTCTCGATCGCGACGGCCAGGTTCTGAGATGCCACCTTGAGCTGGGTCGTCGCCGGGTAAACCGTGCCATCCGCGAAGGCGCCATACGCGACGTCCAGGGAGACCGCGTCTTTCGCCGTGTCGGTAAACGTGGAGACCGTCACGCGATTAATGCGATCGTTCGCCGCGTTCACTTCGAAGGTGAGCGAGTCTCCGGGCTTCAGGTAGTCCTTGATCACCACGACGATGCGCCCCTTCGGATCGGGCGGAGTCAGCGTAAGCCTCCCCGCGTCCTTCGCGGCCTGAATGCGGGCGGTGTCGGGAGGAACGTACCTCTTGACGAGATCGATCGCCTCCTTCGTTGCGGCGCTCATCTCCTCCTTCTTCTTCTCGATGACCTTTCCCCGAACGCCGCCCTTCTTGTCAGCAGGCGCGGGTGCGCCAATCGGCGTCTTCTGGAGATTACCCTCCGCGCCGTAGTAGCAGTTGTTCTGCGTTCGTGATTTCTCCTCGCCTTTGATCGAGACGGCCGTCGTCTCGACCCATTCGTACTGCCGGAGCACCGCAGTGCTCTTTTGAAGCGATTGCTTGATGGCGGCGACGTGATCGGCTCCCGCGGGAGCCGCGGGCTGCTGCGCGTAGAGTGTGGTGGCAATGCCGATCGAGACTACGGCGATGATCTGGAGACTGCGAGTGTTCATGATCGTCCTTTCCTTGCTCCCCTCGATCCTGTCAAAAGCCCAATGTCGAGGTCACGGCCGAACCGCTGGGTGGGGTCACGGTATCAAGACGTCACGGCTTCCGCGACCCGCCTCCCTGACGGTTCCCCCCGCCGCCTCGTTGACTCGCGGCGCCCCCGCCATCCCGGCTTCCGCTCGTTCCGGTGCTGCTGCCACCTCGTGCACGGGCGCGCCCATCGCCTGCCTGGCGCGCCGCGTAATCACGGTTGAGCGATTCCTGAACCCCTTTGTCCGGAGTGTTGGAGTACGAAGCCGGCCTCCCGCTTGCGCGCTCGGATGCCCTCGGGGTCGTTCCGCTCGAGGCGCTCGAAGCGGTCGACGGCGTCCCCGCCGGCGTCGAACCGAAGCCGCCCGAGAGTTTTCGATCGCTCGTCGCCGTCGTCGGACCCGAGCTGCCGCCGCCGCGCGACGATTGCGTTGGCTGTGCTGTGTTCGGAGTCGGACGGCTCGCCGATGTAGCTGAAGTCGATGCCGATCGGTTGGCGCTTTGCCACTCGCCATTGTCGCCACGTGCGTAGACGTTTCCGTCCTTGCCAGCGTAGATGTTCCCGTTCTTCCCCTTCACGACGTAGCCACTTCCCTCATCTCCCTTGTAGGCGATGCCGCCGCTTCCCTTCGAGGTCTGGAAGCCGCCGATCGTCCCGTCCGAATTCGCGTAGCGGCCGCCGCGGGCCCATTCGTCGCCCTTGACCACCGCGGTCTGCTTCCACGCACCGTACGCGTTGTATCCGCCGCGCTGCGCGGCCCAGACCCCGGTGTCGGGGTTGTAGCCCGTTCTCCAGGCCGAGCCACCGCCGGGGCCGTACGCGTAACCACCGCGCGTGTAGAAACCGGTCGACGGGTTGTATCTAGCGCCATACCCGTAACCACCGTACGGCCCATGCGCGCTCCAGCCGTAGCCGTGCGGGCCGGCGTAGTAGTGGTAGTGACCGTAATACGGGATCGGTCTCGGGCCATAGCCCCAGTAGTAAGGCGGATAGTAGCCGTAATAGTAGTAAGGGCTGTTCGACGCGACGATCATGCCGAGGCCGAACATCACGATGCCGGCGGCGACGATCTCCCCGTTGTAGCCCGACGTGTGACCGCAGGTGACCGTCGTTGGCGTCGAGTCGTACACGTAGACGTACGTGACGTTGTGCTTTGGCGACGTCGGTGGGATCGAGTAGATCTCCTTCGGCACGACATCGGTGACGGTCCAAGGCCCGGTCGGCGACGGACCGACGAACCACACCGCCTCGTGACAGACGTAGTATGTCGATCCCAGCCTGAGAACATCGTTAGGCGTATTCACCGCGTAGTAAACCGTGGTGCTCTCGATCGGCTCGAACTTCGGCTCGCCATCGTAGATCACCTCGACCTTCGCCTCACTGCGGTTCACGATGCCGGTTTTCGGAATCGACGCGAGCATCACGGCGTCGTTCGCCTCTTCCGTTCCTGGCACCGAAGCGAGAACCCACGAATTCGGATCGTCTTTCGGAATCGATGCGAAATCCGCGGGCAGCGTCTTCGTGGCCGCGCTCCATGGTCCGTTGAGATCAGCAGCACGGAACCAGCGTCCCGCCGCGAGGAAATAGAAACGATGATCGATCTGGTGATAGAAAAGCGTGTTCTCGGAGTTCGAAACGTCGGCGAGATTCGTTCCGGGAATCGGCGTGAAGTTCGGCCTGCCTTCCGTAACGATGATCTCGCCCGGCTTGTCGCTCACGAAGACTTTCGGCACGGAAGTGATCGGCTGACCGGGCACGCTCTCGCTGACCCGCTTCCACACGTCGTCCTTCGGCAGCTTGCCGAAGTCCGCCGGAAGCTGTCCCGCGGGCTCCCAGCTTCCTTTCATGACATCGTTGGTCGCGAGCCACGACTCCCGGTAGAGAAGGTACACGCGCCCCGACTTCGGCTCGCGAATGACATCCCAGTTCGTGTTCAGACCGAATTCGAGCGATGTCCCTTCGATCGGCTGGAATCGCGGCGTTCCAAGGAAGGAGACGAGGATCGCGTCGCGATCGCTGTAGAAGATCGGCGGCGGCTCGAGGTTGAGCTGCGCACCCTGTCCGTGGAGCTGGCTGCGCTCGACGTACGCGAGAACGCGGTCTAGCGCGATTTCGATGTGGTCATTCACGAGCGGGATCGAGCGTACGGCGTCCTCGAGCGGCTTCGCCGTCTCCGGCGTCGCCCCGGGGAATCGGATCGCGAGGATCTCTGGCCGGTAGAGCGTGACGAGTCGCTCCTCGTGATTCGTCGCGGTGGCGCCGCGAAGCTCGACGACGCCGCTCACCATCTCCTCGGTGCCCTTCAGCTTCACGGTCACCGCGACCCGGCCGACGAGCGTCGAGTAGTCCTTCCACTCGTCGATCTGCGGCAATTGCACGAGGATCTCGTTGCCGTCGGCGCTGTAGAGCCGGGGCCACCCGTTGTCGAGAGCGCCCGCGGCGACGTTCGCGGCCGGCTTCGCCGGCGCTGCACTCTTCTCCGCGCGACTGCAGGCCACGTTGGCAATCATCGCGAACATGAGGGAGCAAGAGACAAGGCTGGTAAAGGTCGTATGACGGCCGAATGCAGAGTTCCGCGGGAGATCCTTGTGACTCATCGATTCGTCTCCTATTGTGCGTACCAGGGGGGCCATACGCGCGATGCGAGGTCAGGATGCAGACCGGCGTCGCTCGCCTCGACTTCGCTCCCGTCAGAATCGGAAGCGAACGCCAGCCGCAGGCCCCTGTGTCGTCGTGTCGTACTTGAAGTAGTCGGCGCCGCTTCCGTCCTCGTAATCGACGTCGAGCAAGCGGTAACCAAGCATCGCGGAGGCCCGGTCGGAGAAGGCGTACTCGAAAAATCCCCCGGCGTCGACGGCAAGGTCCGAACCGACACCGAAGCCGCCCACCGTGCCTTGCAGCACGACGCTCGACCGGTCACTCAACGGCAGGAGCGCACGAACGCCGAAGAACGGGTCGATCCAGTCGGCACTGGTCTTCGCGCTCCGGGTCTCGACCGGACCGGACAGCCTGACCTTCGACTCGATGTCCATGTACCGGACACCGCCTATCAGCTCCATCCGGTCGTTCAGCTCATAACCCGCGGTCGCGGCGAGCATCAGCTCGTCGACATCGACGTCGGCAGCGGTGTCGGCGTTGCCCAGCCCCATGAAGATGCCTTCGGCGCTCCACGACCAGCGGCCCGTGTCATTGCGATAGGCGGCCATACCGCCCATTTCGAGATTCGAAAAAATGTCGCTCGCGCTGACATCGGTATCGGTCTCGACCGGGCCTATACCCACCGTGCCATCAATCGCGGCACCGAGCACGTAGAGCACGACGGACTGGCCGTCCTGCGCCATGGCGGACACCGAAGCGAGGGTCGTGAGTGCCGCAAGAATCCATTTGATTGCAGTGTTCATGTCGTCCTCCTGCTCACGGTTCGCAACGTGGTGAGCAGCGTCGTACCAAGAAACGGTTTAGCCAGGTAGGCGGCCGCGCCCCTGTTGATGGCTTCCTCGCACATGCCCGGGGCGTCATGCGCCGTGATGAGAATGAATGGCACACCACGACCGCGGGAGCGAAGCGAGTCGAGCAGATCGAGCCCCGACATCGCCGGGAGTCTCAGATCGCTCACCACGCAAACTGCACTCTCCGAGCTCGAATCCTGGAGAAGTGCCTCGGCGGACGGGAATGCAAAGCAGAGGTAACCGGCGGCACTCAGCAGCCGTTCGATGGCCTCCCGCATGCTCGCGTCATCCTCGACCAGGAGTATCGTCTCGTCGATTGTCATCAGAGAACCGGTCCGCACACCTCGAGCTGCGAATGAACTGCTCGCGCTCCCTGTGTGCTTCAAGGATGACTCCGAGACGACGACCGGCGCATCGGTATTCGGGGAAGTGAGGGTTGCCCAAAGGGGCAGGACGTCCGGAACGATCACCGGGACTTAGGAGGCTGAGGGACGAGTGAGAATGGAGAGCCCGGAACCGAGACCTCAGTACTGTCCGAGCTTTCGCACGCGCTCGGCGAGGGCGCCGAGCTCGGCCGGGGAGCTGGCGCCGATCTTCTGCATCACTTGCGCGCGTTCGGCCTTGACGGTGCGCTCGGCAACGCCGAGGTCGTCTGCAATCTGCTTGTTGAGCTTGCCAGCCACGATGCGGTCGAGCACGTCACGCTCGCGCGGCGTGAGCGTCGCGAAACGGGCGCGGAGCTCGGCCGCCTCGTCGATCTCCGCGCGACGCCGTGCGTCGAGCTCTAGCGCGCGGCGGATCGCCTCGAACAGTTCGTCGCGGTCCACCGGCTTCGAGAGAAAATCGACGGCACCGGCCTTCAGCGCTCTCACCGCCGAATCGACGTTTGCATGGCCGGTGAGGAAGATGACTGGAATCGTGACTCCCTGGCGCCGCAGCGCGTCCTGCAGATCGAGTCCCGACGGACCTGGCATCCGGACGTCGAGCAGAACGCAACCGTGGTTGTCCGGCACGGGATGGAGAAGGAACTCGCCGGCGGACGCGTACCCGCGGGTCTCGAATCCAGCGGCGCCGAGCAGACGGAGCAGGGCCGTCCTCTGGGACACGTCATCGTCGACGACGTGAACGACGGCCGGCTCCCTCAACGAGGCTCACCTCGTTCCGCCGCGGGCAGCTCGACGACGAACGTTGCGCCCTCGCCCGGCCGGCTCTCGACGCGGATGCTTCCCCCGTGGGCCTCGACGATCGATCGGGAGATCGAAAGGCCGAGGCCCATCCCGCTTTTCCGGGTCGTGTAAAAGGAATCGAAGAGCCTGGGCTGCAACTCGGGCGAGATGCCGACGCCCCGATCCTTGACCGAGATGCTGGCCCTCCCGTCGTCGTGGCTCAGCGAAACGATCACGACTCGCCGTTCTTCGTTCAGGCCGGCAACGGCATCCATGGCGTTGAGTATAAGGTTGATCAGGACCTGCTGGATCTGCACTGGATCCCCAAGGATCGCGACCTCATCTGCCAGGAGTCGGGTCTCGATCGCCACTTTCCGGCGCCTCGCCTCGCTTCGAAGCAGTGAATCGGCGTCACGGACGGCGTCGTTGACGTCGAGCTTCCGCTTCTCGACGACGTGGCGGGAAAGAAGCGTGCGGAGCCTGCGAATCACGTCGCTGGCGCGGAGGTCGTCGCGCCGTATGTCGGCAAGGATCTGCTGCAACGCGCCTCGCCGGTCGTCAGCCGATTCCAGGATCAGCTCGGCGGCGTCGGCGTTGCTGAGAATCGCCCCGAGCGGCTGGTTGATCTCGTGCGCAATCGAAGCGGTCAGCTCCCCAGCGACAGCGAGTCTCGACGCATGTGCCAGCTCAGTGTACTGCGTGTCTCTCGTCAATTCGGCGGTGATCCTCCTGCGCCTCTCGGTCATTAGCACCGCGATCAACCCTGCCTGCAGGAGTACCAGGAGCAGTGTCGCGAACGCTTCACGGCGGTATTGCTCGAAGAACGAAGGTGTTCGGAAATGAACGACCGAATCCGCCGGGACCGATTTCTCGTCAATCCCCCAACGGCGGAGCTGCCGCCAATCCAGGTGCAATGACGAGGAGACGCTCTCCGGCAGATGGAGCGAAGCGGGATCCACGCCTGACAGGATCGCATTCACGGTGGCGCCAGTGTGCCGACCCATCTCTTCGAACGTCGTCATGCGGCCGCCGACGATACCGGTGCCGATCTGCGGGCTCATGACGCTGTAGATCGGCGCCGTCGACGCCGCGGCCATCTCGCGCACTGTGTCGCGCGGCACCGACTGCGCGCCGTTTCCGTCCTGGAAGTAGCCGACCGTGACGACGACCGAATCCTCGCCCAGCTCGCCGAGGCGCCGGAGCAGGTCCCGGGTGGAAAGTCCGGCAAGAAACTCCGGTGTCACGCGTCCCTCGAATCGTGAGACTTCACTCCGCAGTCGACGTTCCCAGTCACGGTCGAATTGCGATGTCCCGGTCACGAGTACGAGCCGACGAGCGTTAGGATGGAAGCGCAGCGCCTGCTCGATCGTCCCCCCGAAGTCGTACGTAGCCGCCGTTCCAACGATGTCCGGGGGCATCGAGACCGACCGGAGGAACCGGAGCGAGACTCCGACGTGCACGATCGGAACGCCTGGAAAGGTCTCCTCGCGGTTCCGAAGCAGGAATGCGAGTCCGTCATCCGCTCCGACTACGATCACGTGAGGTGGGTGAGCCGCGTATTTGTCGCGAAGGAACGTCGCGAGGGTCCGGTCGAAGGCCTCTCCTCCAAATCGAGGCATGTCCAGGAACTCGTCGAAGATGGACACCGGCCGGTCCGGAGCACTCTCGATCGTCGCGCGGAGCCCGCGATCGAGCTCGACGTTCGCGGGGAGCACACCGCTGTTGTAATGGAGAACCAGAACGTTGCGAGGGCTGACTGTGGCGGCCTCGACCGATCCTGCGATCAGGAGGGCGGCGATGAACGGACCGCTGGCTCTGAGACGCGACGAGCGGACGCATCTGGGAGAATCATCGGATCCGCGTGGCATGAGACCCGAATCCTAGCAAATAGCCAGCTGCATCCGAACGCGAGACGGCGATTGCTCCGTGGACCAGCTCCAACTGGCGGTTCGAGAGGCGGTCGGTCCGGCGAACTCCGAAGACGGATTGCGGACGGCGAGCCGGGGAGGAGCGGTTGAAGTCGAGCCAGCCGAGCACGTCTCGTTCGTCGTACTCGACGCGATGCCGCTTCAGGAACGAGAGGAGCTCGTCGCGGAACGAGGTCTTCCAGTGCTGTTGCTCTCGACGGCGGATGTACTCGTCCGTCGCATCGACCGCTGAAACGCTGACGCTGAAGGCCCCGTAACTTTGCTGCCAGGCGAATCCGCGTCATTCGAAGGTCTCGTGCACGAACTTGGATGCGCCCGCCTTCACGCGGGAGGAATCGCGTCGAAGCCGAATCGAAGCAGAGATACCCGGACCGTCAGGCTGACCGCGCGGTCAATCCTCACAGGGCGATTCGTCTGGCTGCAATCCCATCGCGTGACCTCGAAGCCAGCCTGAGCTCGTGTCAAACATGTGGAAGAGCACGTAGAATCAGGTTTCAACGCCACAGCCCGTTCCGCGTGGAGATTCGAGCCGCACGCGTTCCCCAAAGTGGCGGGAGGACCACAAATGCCGCAGGACGTCCCGTCGCGCCACTCCGACCCGCTGCTCGAAGCCGCTCCCGAGCTCGAGAACTTTTCGCTGATCCTCGGCGGTCCGCTCTACCAGCTCTTCAGGAAGGCGCACCTCAGCGACGACGTCGAAAGCCACGTTAGGCTCCGGATCGTCGTCATCAGCGGAATCATCTGGCTTCCACTGCTCCTGCTCTGCGCGATCGAAGGGACGCTGCTGGGCGGAATCGAGGTGCCATTCCTCTCCGACGTCGAGACGCACGCTCGCTTCCTCATCGCGGTTCCTCTCATGATTCTCGCCGAGCTCGTCGTACACCAGCGGATGCGGGGAATCGTGTCGCAGTTCGTCGAGCGCAAGCTGGTCCCGGTTGCCTCCATCGATCGGTTCCGCGACGCCCTTCGCAGCGCGATGGCCTGGCGCAATTCCATCCCCGCCGAGCTCGCGCTGATCGCGCTCGTCTACACCCTCGGCTACTACCTCCGCACCGATACGCTGGCACTGAAGGCGTCCACCTGGTACGCGACGGTCGGCGACGGCGGAACCAGCCTCACGCGACCCGGGCTCTGGTTCACCTGGGTGAGCAACCCGATCATGCAGTTCCTGCTGCTCCGCTGGCTCTACCGCATCGTCGTCTGGGCGCGGTTCCTCTTCCAGGTGTCACGGATCGAGCTCGACCTGATCCCGACGCATCCCGACCGGAACGGCGGTCTCGGCTTCCTCGGCGGGAGCGCCTATGCCTACTCCCCGCTCCTCACCTCGTTCGGCGCGGCGGTCGCTGGGCTCGTGGCGAGCAGGATCTTCCACGAAGGAGCGTCGCTCGCCAGCTTCAAGCTGGAAATCGTGATCCTGGTCGCGATCTCCATGCTGCTGGTGTTAGGTCCCATTTCGGTCTTCGCACCCCAGATTCTCGCCGCCAAGCGGAAAGGGCTCCGCGAATACGGCGCTTTCGCCGCCACCTACACGCGCGCGTTCGACCGCCGCTGGCTTCGCAGCGCGGACCACGACGACGAGCCGCTGCTCGGGACCGGCGACATCCAGTCGCTCGCCGATCTCGGCAACGCCTACGTCGTCATCAAGGAGATGAAGGCGGTTCCGTTCAGCCGCGACGTCTTCGTCCAGCTCGTCATGGCGACGGTCGTGCCGTTCGTCCCGCTGCTCTTCACGATGTTCCCGATCGAAGAACTGCTCGACCGGATCATCGGCGCGGTTTTCTAGGCTCAATTCCAATGGCCTAAAGTTAATCGATGCGCGCACCGGGAGCTTGTCATCCCGAGCGGCCCACTGCGCCGGCGCAGCGCCCGAGGAAAGAAACTGCAATCAGCCGCGAGGCTCGCGCCATCGTCCACGAGCGCACGGATTGTCATCCCGACGACCGAGCGCCGCGAGGGAGGAGGGATCTCGCAGGCTGGTACAGGTGAGGTTCGTCGCGAACTCTCTGGCTCGTGGCATGTGAGTACCAGCCGGCGAGGTCCCTCCTCCTTCCCCCGCTTCGCGGGGTCAGTCGTCGGGACGACAACTCCCTCGGGCGTCACAAGGCGGGCAGTTTTTTGGAAGCGCAGCTCGGAATGACAGGTCCGCGGGGTGTCGATTTCTTAACTGGGTCATCCGGAAATCGAGTGGATTGTAGCTGCACGGGATGGCCTATGGAAAAGTGGAAAAGGCGCCCGCCCATCCACCGCCTTTCCCACTTTCCCAC
>JBAZBK010000011.1:0-176759 GCA_041671505.1 Thermoanaerobaculia bacterium
CCGATGATACTGCGTGGGCAACTGCGTGGGAAAGTAGGACGTCGCCGGATCCTTTCTCTACTTGCGTACGCCCTCCGGAAACGGAGGGCGTTCGCATTTTCAGGACGAAATCTCCACGGCCGACCTCCAGTCGCTTTCGGCGCCAAGCCGAGAGGGATGCTTCGGGCGCCAGCGGACGTCGCGCTACTTCTCGTTCGAGTAGATCCAGACGTGCGGTACTCCATCGGGGCCGATCACGCCGCGATACATACCTGTCGTATTGAACGGCATCGCATAGTTGCCCTTGCGGTCGAGTGCTATGACGCCCCCCGTGCCGCCCGCTTCCTTGAGTGCTTTCATCACGACTTGATTGGCGGCGGCTTCCACGCTCAGGTGCGTGAACTCCATTCGCGCCGCGATGTCCCTGGCGACTGTGAAGCGGATGAAGAACTCGCCGTGGCCCGTGGCTGAAACCGCACACGACTGATCGCTTGCGTAGGTTCCAGCGCCGATGACGGGCGTGTCGCCCACCCGTCCGTACATCTTGTCGGTCATTCCGCCGGTTGACGTTCCGGCGGCAAGGTGCCCTTCAGCGTCGAGGGCGACCGCGCCGACTGTTCCGAACTTGTGGTCGGGCCCGGCCGGATCCGCTTCGCCGGATTTCGGCGCAGATGCGTCGACGAGCGCCTTCTGTAGTTGCCTCCAACGTCGCTCAGTCCAGAAGTACGACGGATCGACGACCTCGAGCCCCTGTGCAGTTGCGAACAGCTCGGCTCCCTTGCCGATGAGCATGACGTGCGGGGAGCGTTCCATGACGGCTCGGGCCGCGCTGATCGGGTTGCGAATGATCGTGACGGCCGCGACGGCACCTGCCTTCATCGTTCGGCCGTCCATGATCGCGGCGTCGAGCTCGTTGGTGCCGTTGTGGGTGAATACCGCGCCCTTTCCGGCATTGAACAGCGGTGAATCCTCCATGACGTGGATCGCGGCTTCGACGGCGTCGACGGACGGGTGGCCATCCTTCAAGAGCTTATGGCCGGTGCGGAGCGAAGTCTCGAGCGTGCCGCGATACTCGGCTTCGAGCTCGGGTGTCATGTCGCCGCGATTGAGCGTCCCGGCACCTCCGTGGATCACGAGCGTGACTGGTGCGGCTGGCTCGGCGGCTGCGACGCTCGATGACACGAGTAGGAGTAGAGCAAGGGACGCGAAGATCGTTGCTTTCATGGATGCCTCCGGTACCGAATGGTATCGCGGGGACACGACGACGATCGAGGTTGTAAGATCGGGTCGGGGGCGCGATGCGCCGCAGCCGGGAGAACGAAGACAATGCGAATCGCGCGTGCCCTTTCACTCCTCTTCCTGATCCTCCTTCCCGTTCGCTCTGCGGCGCAGAGTCCCAGCGGGGAGTGGCGCACACTTCACACCGAGCACTTTCGCGTGCACTTTCCCGTGCAGTACGAGCCGTGGGCCCGCGACGTAGCCTCGAAACTCGAATCGATTCGAAGCGCGGTCGACGCCGAAGTCGGCTACGCGCCATCAGGCATCACCGATGTGATCGTCGCCGATCCGATTGCGCAGGCGAACGGATCGGCGTGGCCGTTCCTTGGCGCGCCGCGAATGATCTTCTGGGCATCTCCCCCGTCTCCCGCGGGCGCGCTTGGCCACGAATCCGATTGGGGTGAGCTGCTGGCGATCCACGAGTGGGGGCACGTTGCACACCTCGCCAGGCCCTCACGGAATCCCCTTGAACGTGCGCGATGGATCCTGTCACCCGTGGCGCTCGGACCGATCGCGACCGCGCCGCGCTGGGTCAGCGAGGGGTACGCCACCGTTCTCGAGGGGAAACTCACCGGTCAGGGGCGACCGTTCAGCGACTACCGTGCGGTGATTCTCCGGACCTGGGCCCAGAGGGGCCGCCTTCCGTCGTACGAGCAACTCGACTCCGACTCAGCGAACTGGATGGGGATGTCGATGGCCTATCTGGTCGGCTCTTCGTACCTCGAGTGGCTCGTGGAGCGGGAGGGTGGCCAGAGCCTTACGAAACTGTGGGCGAGGATGACGGCGCGCGAATCGCGCACGTTCGACCAGGCGTTTCAGGGTGTCTATGGAGATTCGCCGAAGCACCTGTACCAGCGGTTCACTGCCGAGCTCACGCACCGCGCGATGCTCGTCGAGAGTGCGGAATCCTCTTCCCGGCGCGAGGGTGAGATCTGGATGGATCTGAGCTGGACCACCGGCGAGCCCGATCTGAACGCCGACGGCACCCGGCTCGTCACCATCATACGAGGAAGGCAGAAGCCCTCACGAATCGTCACCTATTCGACCGGGCGTGACGAGAAGGCCGAAGGTGATTACCAGAAGCGGATCGACCGGATGCTGGAGCGCGACCCGGAGGACTTCGCGCCGGTCCGGAAGAGACCACTGCCGAGGAAACCGGAAACCGAGCATGTATTCAGGCCCGGAGAGATCGTCGGCTCGCCGCGCTGGATTGGATCGACTGGAGACATCCTCTTCGTTCGATTCGTGCCGGATCGCGACGGCTATCTCCATCCCGATTTGCACCGCTGGAGCCCGGCAAGCGCCGCGCCGCCTTCACGCCTAACATTCGGCGCTGATCTTCGCGACGCGCGCCCGTCGGCCGACGGATCGCTCGCCCTCGCCGTGCGGAATCGGTTCGGCCTCTCGGAGCTCGTCCGGGTGGACCTTCAGAACGGCAGTGTCTCGACGATCGCAGGCCCTGCCCTCCACGAACAGTTCGTCGAGCCCGCTCCGCATCCGCTGCTTTCGAAGCTGGCGCTGGTCGAGAGACGAGGAGGGAAATGGCATCTCGTCGTGCGCGACATGGAGGGGGGCGGAATCTCAGCGGCCATTCCGTTCGACGGCATCGTTGCGCAGCCTTCGTGGAGCCGTGATGGAACGGCGCTCTTCGCGACGGTGGCGCGCGACGGGTTCATCGAGATCGCACGGTTCGACTACGACTCGATGACGGGGGCGCTCGCCGAACGGGGAGTCGTGACGCGGGGGACAGGCGCCTCGCTATCGCCCGTCGCGTCGAACGATGCGTTGTGGTTTCTTGCGCTCGATCCCGACGGCCTCGATCTGCGTCGACTTCCGCTCAGGGCCACAGAGGAGACGTTGCCTCCGCTCGCGTTGCCAGCTGGCACGGCACCTGCCGTGCGCCGAAGCTTCGAAGGCACGCCGCCGGCCATTGCGCTGCAGGATCCCGGCGAAGCCGCGACTTACGGGACGGGTCGCCAGGAGGTATCCCCGCTGATGGGAGGCGGTATCGCGCCATCGGGAAGCGTGGTCGAGGCCGGCGTGCGAGTCGGGGACGTGCTCGGGAGAATGGAGACGCTGGCCCTGTTTTCGGCCGGATTCGACGGCGGTGCTCAGGGAGGCTCGCTCTCGATGACGACGAGGAGGTTCCCGGTCTCGATCGGAGCACGATTCTTTGCCGTCGAGCAGACTCTCTCGGAGCAGAAGGATGGCGAACTCTCAGTGGCGCACGACAACGAACGCCTCGGGCTCGAGGCCTGGCTTGCGAAAGGCTGGCGGTGGAGCGGCGGGCAGTTGCACGGCCGTGGATCGGTCTACGCGAGCGATATCGACGAGCAGGGGAGCGACGCGATATCGCAGCTCGGAGGAGGCGTGATGGCCCGCATCGAGCATGCGCCGGTCGTCGCCGGCGGGATGCTGATGCCCATGGCACTCGAGCTTTCGGGCAGCGCCGGCTCGACCGACGACGAGGGCTGGTCGCGCGTGATGGGCGGTCTCTCGATGGGCCTTTCGTCTTCAGGCAGGGGAATCTCGATCGCCGTTGATGCCGGCTCGATTGGCAGCGGCGCGCCGTGGCCCGAGCAGTTCGAGATCGGAGGCGTGCGGTCGTCAATTCTTCCGGATGCGGCGACCTCGAACCGCGTGGATGTCCCCGCCCTTCCGGCCGGTGTGCTGCGCGGAAACAGCTTCGACTCTGAAACGATCGCCTTACGCCCGGGCGGTGGGCTGCCCGGACTTTTCGCGCAGCGTGTGAGCGCAGACGTCGAGTCGGGAGACGATTCGATCAGCATCGCGGGACTCGAATGGACGTTCGACGTCGACGCCATGCCCGTGGCTCGAATCCCCGCGCTCGAGTTCCGCGCGGGAGTGGCGCGAGTTCTTGACGAAGGGCTGCTCGACGGCGACACATCAGCCTGGGTCACGATGCGATGGAAACCGTGAGCGCCGGGCGGGTTCAGTCGAAGATGCCGCTGTAGCGCGCCCAGAGCAACAGGACGCGACCGTCGAGGCTTGCCGTGCCGAGCGTACCCGTTGCTGACGGGCGCGTCGCCTCGAGGTCGTCGAGCTCGACGGCGAGCGACCAGGCTGGCGTCGCCTCGAAAATGATCGCCACCGCGAGCGCCGAGCCCGTCTCGTCGTTGCTCTCTGCGGCGCTGAAGTCGCGTTCCTCCGTCTCGAACCAGTCGTACCGCGTCGAGAATCGGAACTGGCGTATGCGCCAACTCGCCAGCGTGTACGTCGCTTCGAACTGCGCGTCGACCCGATCCGCGGGGGCAATGCCCATGCCGGTCTTGCCCCGGATGTGCTCGGCAGCGAGCGTGAGCCGTTCGACGGGCTGCCAGCCCAACCCGACGAGATCGAAACTCGTGCGCCACGAGTACTGGCCGTCGTAGAGGAGCCTGTCTCCGCGGGTGTCGAACCTCGTCCACTGGGCGACGAAGTTTCTCGGGGCGTCGACCCGGATCCTCGCCGACCAGCCGGCGCGATCGTCGAGGTCGCGCCCGAACGGCGTCGTGCCGTTCTTCTGTGCGGGGAACGACGTCGAGAACGTGGACAGGGGAGGGAGCGGCAGCTCTTCGTTCCGGACGCTCACGCGGCTTCCGATCGACCACCCGCGCCAGGCGAGGAGGGTTCCCGCGGTGTCGTTCCCGACGATTGCCGTGCCGCCGGCGCGGAGCTGCACTCCCGGCGCGAGCTCGTAGCGGTAGTCGAGGTCGACGCCGGTCGGCCTAACCTCTTCGGCCATCCAGCTGTTGATCGCCGAGAGCGAGATCGTGTACGGCGATGACCAGAGAACGTCGACGTTTTCCCGCGAAGTCGGCAGGAACAGCATGCCCGCGCGAGCTCGCAGTCGCCCTCCCGCGACATCGCCGGAGCCTTCGATCCAGAGCTCGGTGACTCCTGCGCTGCCACTCGCGTCGACACCGTCTTCAGCCCGCGCGATCACATGCGTCCAGACGGACCAGTGCGTGCCGAGGTCGAGCCGGAGCCCCGCCTGAACGTCGAGCGCTCCCGACGCCGCGGCAGAGCCGTCCGCGTCGCTGCTGCCCGGCAGCTTGCCGAATCCTCCGTCGAGCCAGCTGGTCGGAGAGTCGGCATATGTTCCCTGGCCGGAGGCGAGAGTGAAGATGTGCAGATCGGCCGCCCCCGCGTTGAATGCACAGGCGAGCGAGAGGGCGAGGCTGCACGCCGTCAGCCTAACGCTGCGACGCACCTGCAGTCCTCGGATCCGGCCAGAGCCCGACCTTTTCTCTTGCATAGTCGATGGTCACGACGAATCTCGAGAGGACGCGATTGCCGAGTCTCGGAGTGACTACGGGGGTGATCGACACGTCCACGTCATGAAACCGGACTCCGGCGACCCTCAGATCGACCCTTCCTCGGTCGCCCGTCGCGGAGCCGAGGAATTCACGCGGGATCACGGCGGTGTCGGGAAGCGCGGTATCGACGATTGCCCAGGTCTCGCGGCCGTTAATGGTCACCGGAACGCGAGGCGGGCCACCTGCAAAATCCCAAGGAGTCACATCGAGTCGTGGTTTTGGCCACGCGCTCAGGATCAGAAGCCCGCGAAAATAGTCGATCGTCGCGATCCTTCCCCGGAGCGCATCCGCACCGAGGAGTCCGTCCGCCGGGAGATCTCCGACGTCGAGCGCCAGTGGCTTCACCCGGGTGAACAGCGTTGATCCGAGAAGGAGCCGCGCGCTCGAGAGATCGCCTTTTAAAGTCGAGCTGATCGCCGTCCTGGGCAGTGCGGTCGCGACGATGAGCGTTGCGTCCGATCCGTTGACTTCGGCCCGCACGCACGGGAGATTGGTGCGGAGAAAGAAGCCGATGTTGTCCTCGGGGATCGTCGGCTCGTTCGACCAGGAGCACGACGCGACTCCCAGCGCGACGACGGCGCTGAGCGCAATGATGGCGCGCAGTCTCGGCTTCATGGGGCGCGACGAGAATACAGAATCGTGCATTCGATAGAAAGCAGGGGTTGCATGGCTCGGCACTCCGCCTGGCGAGCGAATCCGTACAATGCGTACGACATGAGAATGATCGTCCTTTCGCTCTGCACCGCGTGGCTTGTCGGCTGCGCTACCCTGCCGCCCGCGTCGCAGCCGATGGTCTCCGCGGAGGAGCTGCGGATCTCGGCGGCTGCGTACTCGCGTGACGGAAGCACGCTTTGGTATGTCACCGGCCGTGAGACGTGCGAGCTGAGCGCGATCGCGCTTGCCGATCGAAGCACGCGATCGGTGCTCCGTCTCGATTGGTGTCCCACCCGAATCAGTCCGGTCGATGCCGAGTCGTTCGTGCTCACGGACGGCGTGCGGCGCGGCGAATGGAAGCGATCCGACGGAACCGACGTGGTTGCGGGGAGTGTGCTCGCCGCGTCGAGTGCAACGAACTACGTTCGCGTCGATGGGGAGCGGCTGATCTGGGTGCGCGACTCGAAGCATCGCGACATCGGGGTCGCGGGCGTCGTGACGAGGCCCACGATCGTCCCGGCCACGGGTGACCTCTTCGCGGTCATTCATGGCGATGACGGTGAGCACATTGAGCGCATGACGGCCGACGGGGCAAGTATCGTGGGTGCTGCCTTTCCGAAGATCGACTCGTTCGATGTAGCGCCTCGCGGCGAGGAGTTGGTCTTTTCTGCGATCCGAGATGGCAACTTCGACGTGGCGATCGCCTCGACAGACGGGAAAAAGGTGAATTGGGTTCCCTCCGACCGCGCGGACGAAGTTGCAGTCACATGGGCTCCGCGCGGCAACAAGGTGAGTTTTCTGATCCGGAGGCCGGACACGACGCTCGTGAGGAGCGTCCATGTTCCGACCTCGTTCCAACTCACCTTCGAGACACCGCTCGAGAAGGTTCGCGCGCTCGCGTGGGAGCCTCGCGCGGAGCGCCTTGCGATGATTCTGGACGGCCCTGTGGTTCCGCCGCACGTCGACTCGATCGAGTACTCGGGAGCGAACCGGGAATCGCTGGTGCAGCCCGGCAGGAAACTCGTGCGCGAACCCGAACGGATCGCGTTCGGAGCGGCCGACGCCATTCTCATTCCGCCTCGGACCGTTCGCTACGGCGAGAAGGTACCGCTCTTCGTTACGCTCTCGGACGAGCCGCTCGCGTGGGACGATGCATCACGCGACCTCGACGCCCTTGGGGGGGGCATGCTCCGGCTTCGTCCGGGTGACTGGGCGGAAGGGGCACCTCTCGCGCAGGTCGTGACCGGTTTCCCCTGGGCAGGCGCAGACCAGGTCGTCGTGATCGTGGAATCGTTCGAACCAGCATCCGCGTCCCCAGTCCCGGGAGCAGGGCAGACGCTGATCACCACAGGAACGAAACTGCGCAGGGGCCGGTTCTTCAACGAGAGCAGGCTGCCTTCCGGCGGCGTGATGATCACGGCAGAGACGTGGGCCGGGGCGATGGAGTATCTGAAAGGGCGGTTTCAGCCGAAGTGATGAGCGGTGCGGCCGAAAGCACGGGCAAATCCGTGCTCAGGGAGTATTTTGAAGCGATCCTCGTCGCGCTGATCTTCGTCAACTTCTGTTGGATCTTCGTCGTCCAGATGTTCAAGATCCCGAGCGGGTCGATGGTCGACAATCTCCTCGTCGGTGATCACATCGTCGTGAACAAGTTCGCGTACGGACCGGCGCAAGGGCGCCTCTTCGAAGCCCTGTTTCCTCTCCGGAGCCTCCGGCGCGGGGACATCGCCGTTTTCCGTTACCCGTCGAATCCGGCGATCGACTATGTAAAGCGCGTCATCGGGTTGCCTGGCGAGACCCTGGAGATCCGGGACAAGGTGGTCTATGTCGATGGAAAGGCGCTCGGCGAGCCGTATGTGGTACACGTCGATCCCCTCGTCATCCCGGACAAGCCGATGCTGTCGAGGCACGTGAGGGACCAGTTCGGGCCGCTCGTAATCCCCGACGGTCAGTACTTCATGATGGGAGATAATCGCGACGAGTCGAGCGACTCGCGATACTGGGGGACGGTCTCCAGCGGGCTGATCAAAGGACGCGCGTTCATGGTTTACTGGTCGTATTCGGAGCCTCCGTTGCCAGCCGATGCGACGATCGTGCAGCGCGTCTCCGAAATGGCCGGAATCGCGGTGCACTTGCTGTCGAGCACGCGATGGGATCGCACGTTTTACATTGTCGACAGCCGTTACCATTACCACGCTGAGCGTTTCAGGGAGACACCGGGAGAATGACGATCGATTCGGAAGAGGGTGTGGACGTCGAGATTCGCGAGGAGCCACCGCATTCGCGGCCCGCTCCGATCGTTCTCGACCGGGAGCGGCACTGCATCTCGCGGAACCTGATTCCTGACAACACCCTCAAAGTGCTCTACCGTCTGCACCGCAGCGGCTTCAAGGCCTATCTGTGCGGCGGCAGCGTGCGCGACCTCCTGATGTCCCGCGCTCCGAAGGATTTCGACATTGCGACCGACGCTCACCCGATGCAGGTGCGGCGGCTGTTCAGGAACAGCAGGATCATCGGACGACGGTTTCGACTCGTCCACGTCGTGTTTCAGGAGGGAGTTGTCGAGGTCGCGACGTTCCGGCGCGAGCCGGGCGTGCGGGACGACGGCGAGTTGCTCGTGACTGACGACAACACTTTCGGCACTCCGGAGCAGGATGCGCGGCGCCGCGACTTCACGATCAACGGGCTCTTCTACAACATCGCCGACTTTTCGATCATCGACTACGCCGGCGGGCTCGCCGATCTCGAAAGCCGCCTGATTCGCGTGATCGGCGACCCCGACATCCGCTTCCGCGAAGATCCCGTGCGGATGATGCGCGCGATCGAGTTCGCGTCGCGTCTCGACTTCGAGATCGAAGCGGCGACCTGGGACGCGATCATCCGCCATCGTGACGAGATCCTGAAGGCGTCGCCGGCGCGCGTCTCCGAGGAGATCCTCGAGTTGCTGCGCCGCGGCTGGTCGCTCGACGCGTTCGAGCTGATGGTCGAGACGCGCCTTCTCGAGGCGCTCATCCCCGGGTTGTACGCGTCTCTCGTGTCGGGTGAAGCGGATTATTTCTGGCGGATGCTCGAGGTGCTCGACAGGACCATTCAGTCCGGGCGGCAGTTCAGCGACGGAGTCTTCTGGGCGGTGCTGATGCTGCCCGGCTTCTTCAAGGCTCTCGAGCAGGAAGAGGCCTCTCGCGGAGAGCGGCTGCGTCCGGGCGACGCGTTCGGTCTCGTGCGGGACGTGGTTGCTCCCGTCGCCGCGCGGCTCGTTTTCCCGTCGGGAGTGAGGCATCACGTCGAACAGTCGCTCGAAGCGCTGTGGCGGGTGCAGGAGCCGCCCACCGACAGAAAATCGCAGTGGCGGCTGGTCTTCCGCGAGCACTTCGGCGACGCCTTGGCGCTCTTCGAGCTCTACGCGCTCTCTTCGGGGCGTTGCGTGGAGACGTTCCGCGAGTGGCAGTCGTTTGCAAGGCGGGTGCAGCGGCAGGAGGAGCCGATGCCGGCGCCGCGGGCGCCGCGCCGCAGGAGCCGTCGGCGTCGCTCGTGATACGACCGGCCGCTCGGCCGGAACCCTCGACCTGACGCCATAGTTGGAGTGGCCCTGCGCGGCCGTTCCTGCGAAAATGCGGCGCATCCCCTGAGGTGACCATGAGCGAACTGCCGATCTATCTCGATCATCACTCGACGACTCCGTGCGACGCGCGGGTCGTCGAGGCGATGCTGCCCTACTTTTTCGACAACTTCGGTAACGCGGCCGCATCGACGCACGTTCACGGGCGTCGTGCTGCCTCCGCTCTGGAGGACGCGCGTGCGAGCGTCGCTCAGAGCCTCGGCTGCCTCCCGTCGGAGATCCACTTCACGTCGGGCGCGACCGAGTCGAACAACATCGCGCTCCGGGGAATCGCCCTCGATCCCGGCGCCCATGTGGTCACGAGCGCCGTCGAGCACTCGTCCATCTTCCAGCCGCTCGAGCAGATGGCGCGTCTCGGAATCGAGCACACGGCCGTGATGCCCGACGCCAGGGGTGTCGTCCATGCCGCTGCGATCCGCGACGCAATTCGCCCGTCGACGGTCCTCGTCAGCGTGATGGCGGCGAATGCGGAGTTCGGAACGATCGAACCGATCGCGGAGATTGGCGACGCCTGTCGCGCGTCGGGTGTGCCGCTGCACACCGATGCGACACAGGCAGTGGGAAAGATCCCGTTCGATCTCGGCTCGCTTCCGGTCGACATCGCCTCGCTCTCGGCGCACAAGTTTTACGGCCCCAAGGGAATCGGCGCGATCTTCCTCCGGACGGGTACGTCCCTGCTCTCGCCCGTGGCGGGAGGCGGGCAGGAGAAGAAGGTGCGGTCGGGCACGGTGAATGTGGCCGGCGCGGTAGGCCTCGCGAAGGCGCTGTCGATCGCCGTGAGCGGGATGGCGGACGAGAGCGTGCGCCTCGTCGCACTCCGGACGAGGCTCCGGACGAAGCTCCTCGCCGTGATCCCGGATGCCGTGGTGAACGGTCCGGACGACGCCCGGCTGCCTGGCAACCTGCACGTGAGTCTTCCGGGTGTCGATGTGGAAGCTTTGCTCCATGCGATGCGCCGCTTCTCGCTATCGACTGGGGCCGCGTGTGCCTCGGGGCGAAAGGAGCCGTCGCGCGCGCTCAAGGCGATCGGCCTCGACGAGAGGATCGCAATGTCGTCATTGCGCTTCGGCCTGGGGCGGTGCAACACCGAGGCTCATGTCGATCTCCTCGTGGAGGACCTGGCGGCCGCCGTTAGCCGCCTGCGGCAGATCTCGGTATAGTTGGAGACGATGGATCCGGGCACGATCGTTCTGGTAACGCCCGACCGCGCAGGGCTTGGAGTCGAAGGGCTGCTCCTGCGCCGTGGCGATGCCGTGGTCGTGGTGCCGAACGGAGCTTCTGCCATTGCGCTGCTTCCGTCCCGGCGTCCCCGGCTCGTGGTGTTGCAGCAGAACCTCGGCGACATGGACGTCCCTCACTTTTGCCGCATTGTGCGGGATGGCCCCGACACACGCTCGGTCTCGCTCCTGCTGATCGCGGACGAAGGGGACGAGGCGATCGCCGCGCTCAGCCTCGCCGCCGGATGCAACGACGTGATCCACCGGCCAGTCGACGAGGAGGATCTCGACTCGCGCGTCGCCCGGCTTTCGTCGGTGCCGGCTCGGAAAGAGCTCCGCACGCTCGTGAAGCTGGAGCTCTCGATGGAGCGCGCGGGACAGTTCTTCCTGGGGCACAGTATGAACATCTCGTCGCGCGGAATGCTGGTCCAGACGAACCAGATTCTCGCGCCCGAGGCGCGTGTTATTCTTCAGTTCTATCTGCAGAACGACCCGGTGCCGATGCGCGTCGAAGCGCTCGTCGTCAGGGCCGAATTTCTCGGTGGCTCCGCCCGATATGGCATGAAGTTCATCGACCTGGGGACTGACGACGATTCGCGCCTCGCTGCGTTCATCGAAAGGCTGCGCCGTACGGGAAGGATTGCATGAGCCAGAGCGAACGCGACATCAGCAAAGGGATACGCGCTGCGAAGCGCGGAGATTACCTCGAAGCGATCAACTACCTTACGGACGCGTACGAGCGGGGCGAATTCACGATCAACAACAAGGATTCGGTGGAGGCGCTCTCGTACTACGGTCTCTGTCTCGCGCTCGTGCAGAAGAGGTACAAGGAAGCGATCGAGATCTGCAAGAAGACTCTTACGCTCAATTTCTTCAAGCCGACGAACTACGCGAATCTGGCGAAGGTCTACGTGGCGGCTTCGATGCGCAAGAAGGCGATCGAGACGGTCGAGGAAGGGCGGCGAAGCTTTCCCGAAGACAAGGGGCTGCGCGCACTTCGGGTCGAGCTCGGTGTGCGGGCGCGGCCCGCGATCCCTTTCCTCGAGCGGTCAAATCCCGTGAACGTCTCTCTCGGCCGGTCACGCCACGCGAAGAAGGCGAAGCCGGAGAACGAAGAGAAACGCTGATCGCCTCAGTGCGAGCCTTACAGACGGCGAAGTCCCGAAGGTTAGGCGCGGAGGTACTACGAGGCGACGATCCGCCAGTTGATCACCGCCGCCGTCGCCGCCGCCGACGAAATCCGCAGCACCCGCGTCGCGCGCCGAACGGACACCGCCTTCCCTCGACCCCTCGTCGTTCAGCGTCGGGATGATCCCAGCGGTGTGCTCGCTCATTCTGTTACCATCGCGCGGTGAACTGCTATGTGCTCGCAGGTGGCCCTTCGGCGCGAATGGGCGCTGACAAATGGTCGATCGAGATCGGCGGAGCGACCTTCGCGGATCGGGTGATCGCCGCCGCCTCCTCGGCCTTCGAGCAGGTCATCGTCGTCACCAAGAGGGGGCGAGGGCGCTTCTCTGTGCCTGTGGTCTGCGAGAGCAACGACGACGTTGTGGCGCCGATCATCGGGCTCGACTGCGCGCTCGATCACGCCGCGGGCGAGCCGTGCTGGGTGCTCGGTGTCGACTATCCACTGATTACCGCCGAGGCGCTCGCATACCTCCGTGGGCGTTTCGAGGCGTCGGGGGCGGACATCGTGGTACCGGAGATCGGATCGAAGCTGCACATGCTTTGCGCCGGCTACCGTGCCTCGACCGCTGCGACGGTCAAAGCGAGGATTCTCGCCGGGCGCTATGCCCTCAAGGGACTCGTCGACGCGCATCAGGCGCTGATCGTGAGCGAGAGCGAGGTCGTTGCGCACTGCGGCCGTGCCGCGCTCTCCAACGTGAACACTCCAGACGAGTTGGATGAGGCCAGGAAACTCGATGCCGAAACGAACGCCCGCTGATCTCAGCCACGTCGCGCCCGACGGATCGATCGCGATGGTCGACGTCGGCGGGAAGCAGGTGACCGCGCGCGAGGCGGTCGCGGAGGCGCTTGTACGGATGTCTCCGGCTACGGTGCGGCTCCTTTCGCGTAAGGCGCTTCCGAAAGGCGACGTCCTCGCGACGGCGAAAGTCGCGGGAATTCTCGCGGCAAAGCAGACCTCGTCGCTGATCCCGCTCACACATCCGATCCCGCTCGATTTCGCAGACGTGGAATTCGAGGTGAAGGTCAGGGCCGGAACAGTAGGAGTGCGCGCGACGGCGCGCTGCTCGGGACGGACGGGTGTCGAGATCGAGGCCATGACCGCCTGCGCGGTCGCGGCGCTGACGATTTACGACATGTGCAAGAGCGCGGAGAAGGGAATCGTCATCGAGAGCATCCGGCTGCTGCGCAAGAGCGGTGGCAAGAGCGGAACCTGGGTCAGGGAACGCTGACGGGTTTCTGAGCGACGGCCACCGGAGTGGTTGCGCGCAGTCTCGCGGCGACTGCCTCCGCGGTTCGGATGAACGCCTCCGGCGTGGCCTGTCCCCGCAGTACGACGACGTCGCTCCCCGCTCGGAACGCAAGAGTGTTGGCGAGGTGTGTGTCCTGTGCAAAGAACGCCTCATTGCCGATGCCGAGCACCGGATCGATCGCCTTCGCACTCAGCGTCACCGAGTTCCGGAACTCCTCGAACATCGCCTGTGCTGCGCGATCGTCCTGGTCGGGGTGGCGCAGGAGTTCGAGCACGCCGTCGCCGGTTTGAATCCGCGCCATGGCTGAGCCGCGAAACATCGCGTAGCCGAGTCCTTCCTCCTCCGTCCAGATCTCGGTGCCGGCCACGATCGGCAGACCCGTGAGGAAGGCGAGAGCAGAAGGCTTCGCCGAGCCTTCGCCGAGCGAGGCGGCGACGACCACGCCGAGTTTTTCCAGTGCGGCAGGGTCGGCGGACTTTCCAACGATCCGGATGACCGCCGGTCCTTTCCAGGCAACGAGCGAGTGGGATGTAGAGAAGCCCTCGTTACCGACGGGGACGACGCGCGCGTCGAATCCGCGTCGCGTCGAATATGCGCCGAACGCGTCAGACGCTGCACGAAAGCGGTAGAGCTCGACGATCGCGAGCGAGCCGTCCGCGCGCTCGTAGGAGCCGGCCACGGTGTCGAGGAGCGCATATCGTCTCCAGCGTTCGGCATCGGGACCGATGTAATCGCCCAGTGAGGCTGCACTCCGCGTGCGGGGAGCTCCAGTGCGTTTCCATTCGCCGAGCGACTCGGCCAGGGTCGGTTCGAGCGGGGAGGCCGTCACGGCCACCTGATCGGGGCCGGGAGGTGGGGGAGCCGCCACAGGTTCGCTCTCCACGCCGCGGCCGCACGACGTGAGCAGGGCGAAGGCGAGCGTGCCCGCGAGCACGACGGGCCGCGACGCGTGTCGCGGCCCGTTGCGGACTTGTCGAGCAGGGACTGCGCGCGTCAGGCAAGCTCCTCGAGGAAGCGAACAGTCGCGCGGACGCCGACGCCGGTGGCGCCCTTGGCTTCGCGCGCGGTCTCGTTGTCCGCCCATGCAGTGCCGGCGATGTCGAGGTGTGCCCACGACGGGCAGTTGACGAACTCACGGAGGAACATCGCGGCGCTGATCGCGCCTCCAGCCCGTCCGCCCGAATTCTTCATGTCGGCCCACTCACTCTTGATGTAATCCTTGTAGTCGTCCCAGACCGGCATGCGCCAGAGTCGCTCCCCGACCTCTTCGCCCGCCGCGGTGAGGCGGGCGGCGAGCTCGTCGTCTGTCGAAAACAGCCCGGTCGCCTCGCTGCCGAGCGCGACGACGCAGGCGCCAGTAAGGGTCGCGTAGTCGATCAGGTGGTCCGGCTTGAAACGCGCCGAGTAGCTGAGCGCGTCCGCGAGGATCACGCGCCCTTCGGCGTCGGTATTGACGACTTCGATCGTCTTGCCGGACATCGTCGTGACGATATCGCCGGGCTTGTACGCCGTGCCGCTCGGCAGGTTCTCAGTCGACGGGATGATGCCGATGACGCGGTGCGGCAATTTCAGCTTCGCGACCGCCTGCATCGTGCCGATGACCGCCGCGGCGCCGCACATGTCGAATTTCATCTCCTCCATGCGCTCGCCCGGCTTGAGCGAGATGCCGCCGGAGTCGAAGGTGATGCCCTTGCCGACGAGGCAGACCGTCTTCTTCGGCCTTCGTCCCGCCGGGACGTACTCCATGACGATGAAGCGTGGTTCCTGGGCCGAGCCGCGATTGACGGCAAGCAGTCCGCCCATCTTCATCTTCTGAATCTGCTTCTTGTCGTAGACGGTGCAGCGGATGCCCGATTCGCGCGCGACTTCCTGCGCCCTCTTTGCGAGCTGCGTCGGCGTCACGAGGTTGCCGGGGCCGTTGCCGAGGTCCTTAACCGTGCGAATCGCGCCGGTGAGCACCGCGCACTGCGAAGCGACGCGGGCGACCGCGCGGCGGTCGAGCGATGCGGGCGCCACGACAGTGCACGCGATCTCGGTCCGCTTCTTCGCTTCGGACGACGTGATGTAGGCGGCGTACTTGTAGTCCGACTGGGCGACGAGGTCGGCGGCGAGGCGGGTCGATGCCTCGATGCTCGCGTTCGGAAACGACGCGCAGATCGCGAATCCGATCTTGCCGTCCCGATGGCGCCGCGCCGTCTTCCCGACGGCGTAGATGGCGGCGCGAAGGCCGCGATGCGAGATCTTCTCGGCCTTACCGAGTCCGACGAGGGTGATCTTGCGCGGGGTGCCGGCGAGAACCGTGATCGATTCGTCGCCGCGTCCTTCGAAGCCGCTGTCGGCGATGGCTTTCTCGATGCGCGTGCGCAGCCGCACCGGCAGGTCCAGATTCATTTCCTCGCTGACGAGGACATAGAGATGGTCGATGGTCGAGAGTGTGAGCTCTCGCGATACCGTGACGTTCAAGCAACTCCTCCTGTGGATGACCGCGAATCAGGCCGCGATCCCGGTGGCGGGCCGGGGAGGCCCGCGTCGCGGCGGATTGTAGCAGAGGGCTCCCGGCGACCGGTCGTTCCGGGCGGGTGCGTATAATGGCCCGACGAAGGGAGGGCCATGGCGCAACGCGTTCTGGTGGTCGATGACGAAGCGGCGGTACGCGAGGCGATCCGGATGACCCTCGAGTACGAGGGATTCGAGGTCGACGAGGCCCGCTCCGGCCAGGAAGGGCTCGACAAGGTCGGGCGGGGTGTCTTCGACGTCGTCGTCCTCGACATCAAGATGCCGATCCTCGACGGGATCGAAGTTCTCGACAACCTTCGTGCGCAAGGTTCCGGCGTACCGGTCGTCATGGTCTCGGGCCACGGCGACATTCAGACGGCGGTGGAGTGCACGAGGAAGGGAGCGTTCGATTTCCTCGAGAAGCCGCTCAATCGCGACCGGCTGCTCCTTTCGGTCCGCAACGCAGTCAGACAGGCGGCACTCGAGCGCGAGAACAGCGAACTGCGCGAGAAGGAAGCGCAGCGCTACGGCCTCGTGGGCGAATCGCAGGCGATCCGCGAGCTTCGGATGCAGATCGAGCGTGCCGCGCCGACGCGCGCCACGGTGCTGATCTCCGGCGAGTCAGGCACCGGCAAGGAACTCGTCGCCCGCGAGATTCATCGGCTTTCCCCTCGCGCAGCGAAGGCGTTCGTGCAGGTGAACTGCGCTGCCATTCCCGAGGAATTGATCGAGTCGGAGTTGTTCGGGCACGAGAAGGGCTCGTTCACGGGCGCCGTCAGAAAGCAGACGGGCAAGTTTCTCCAGGCCGACGGCGGGACGATCTTCCTCGACGAGATCGGCGACATGTCGCTCCGCACGCAGGCGAAAGTTCTCCGCGTACTGCAGGAAGGGCACGTCGAGCCGGTCGGCGCGGCCGCGGTGCTGACGGTCGACGTTCGCGTGATCGCTGCGACGAACAAGAATCTTCAGGAGGAGATCAAGCATGGCCGCTTCCGTGAGGATCTCTACTACCGGCTCAACGTAATCCCGATTCGTACGCCCACGCTGCGCGAGCGTCCCGACGACATCGCGCTTCTGGCGAGCCATTTCGCGGCAGTGTTCGCGGCGGAGAACAACTTTCGCGCGAAGAGTTTCTCGGCGCAGGCGTTGACCGCGCTGAGGGAAGCGCGCTGGCGCGGAAACGTCCGGGAGTTGAGCAATCTCATCGAACGGCTCGTCGTCATGGTCTCCTCGGACGAGATCGATCTGAGGGATCTGCCAGTCGAGCTCTTCCACGACCAGCAGGAAGTGGTCGAAGGGATGGTCCGTTTTACGACGTTGCAGGACTTCAAGGACTCGATGGAAAAGTCGTTCATTCTTGCGAAGCTCCGCGAGAACGGATGGAACGTCTCGCGCACCGCGGAAGCGATCGACACTCCGCGATCGAATCTCTACAAGAAGATCGAGCAGTACGGGATCAAGCGCGACGGAAACGCTCCGGCGGAGGAAGGGGGCTGAGCCGGTGGACTCGCGCCCGATCGGAGTATTCGACAGCGGCGTCGGTGGTCTGACGGTATTCCGTGAGATCTCCCGCGCGCTTCCCGGCGAGCCTCTGGTGTACCTCGGTGATTCCGCGCGCGTGCCGTACGGCACGAAGTCTCCCGAGACGATCCAGCGCTACGCGCGCGAGGCGGCGCAATTCCTTCTCGAGCGCGACGTGAAGATGCTGGTCATCGCCTGCAACACGGCCACGGCCGCCGCGCTGCCGATCCTGGCGCGCGAGCTCCCGATCCCGGTGATCGGGGTCGTCGAGCCGGGCGCGCGCGCCGCGGTCGCGGTCACGAAGGGGCGTGTCGGCGTGATCGCAACTGAGGGAACGGTGAGGTCGCGCGCCTATACCCGCGCGATCCAGGCAATCGACAGGGGCATCGAGGTGATCGAGCAGCCGTGCCCGCTCTTCGTTTCCCTCGCCGAGGAGGGTTGGGCCGGAACCAACGTCGCGCTCGAAGTCGCCGAGATTTACCTCGCGCCGCTGTTGCAGGACGGGATCGACACGCTGGTGTTAGGCTGCACGCACTACCCGATCCTCCGATCGACGATCGAGCAGGTGACGGGGGAGGGCGTGGCGATCGTCGATTCGGCGGAAACAACGGCGCACGCGGTCGAGGCGGCGCTGCGCGACAGCGCGATCTGTGCGAACGAGACCAATCCGAAGTATCAGTTCCTCGTGACCGATGCCGCGGAGCGCTTTCTCCGGATTGCCGAGACGTTTCTGGACCATCCGGTCGACCACCTCGATCTCGTCGACATCGCCCGCGACCAGCCGGTTGCTCTGTAGCAAAGGCCTCCGGCCTTTGCCGGCTTTGCCAGGGCGGGACGCCCTGGCTACGACGCCGCTACTCGTGCCGCAGTGCGTCGATCGGGCTCAGTCGTGCGGCGCGCGCCGACGGGATCAGGCTCGCGAGCAGCGAGACAGTCACCGTGAACGTTGCGATCAGCGCGAGGTCGAGCGGCCGCGTGACGAACGGAATCGAGCTGACGAAGTAGACCTGCGCGATCTCGGGCCCGAACGAGATCAGCTCGTATCTCGTCAGCACCCAGCAGGCGACGACACCGATCCCGATTCCGATCGCGGTTCCGCCCACGCCGACGAGCAGTCCATACCAGACGAAAATCTGCCGGATGAGTGAAGGCGGCGCCCCCATGGAAGCGAGGATGCCGATCTCCTGCCGTTTCTCGTGAGCGGTCATCACCAACATCGAGACGATGTTGAAGGTCGAGACGAAGACGATCAGTCCGAGCACGATGAAGAGAATGAACTGCTGCATCTTCAGCAGCGAGAAAAGCTGCCCGTTCATCTGCTTCCAGGTCGTCACGGCGAACTGGTCGCCGGTCGCGGTCGTGACCGCCGCCGCCGCCGTGTCGAGATCGGCGCCCTGTAACAGGTCGATCTCGATCAGATTCGCGGAGCCCTGCATGTCGAAGAGCTCGCGCGCGTCGTCGATCGCGAGGAAGCACCACGTCGAGTCGAATTCGTGGAAGCCGGTCTCGTACACGTTCGCCACGAGGAAGGCGCGGCTGCGCGGCATGATCCCCTCACCGCGCTTCGTCGCCACGGTGATCGTCAGGGCGTCGCCCGGTTTCACGCGCAGGCGTTTCGCAAGATAGCTGCCGAGAGCCAGGCCGGGAGTACCGTCGCTCTGCCGGAACCCGGGGCCGATGATTCGAGCGAGCATTTGAGAATGCGCCGCACGTGCCGCGTCGACGCCTTTCAGCATCACCTGCTCCCCGCCGGGAAAAAGCTCCGATGAGAGGAGCGCCTGCTGGAAGATGACCGGGGACGCGGTGCCGACGCCGGCCGTCGCGCGAACCGTCTTGAGTGTCGATTCCAGTTCGTCGATCGGGCCGCGGAAGGAGTAGAGGAAGATCTCCGAGTTTCCCGCGCGCAGCTTTCGCTCCAGGTCGAGGCGATAGCCGGTCATCAGCGCCATCGAGACGACGAGCGAAAGGACGCCGATGACGAGACCGAGGAGAGATGCGAGTCCGGCCGCGGAGATGAGCCGGTCGGTAGGGCGCCTGAAATAGCGCCACGCGATCATCCGCGGAAGGCTCAAGTGCCGCTCTTGCCCTTGAACTCCCGGATCATCCGCATGAAGTCGTCGAAGATGTAGAACGAGTCGTGCGGTCCGGGCGCCGCCTCGGGGTGGTACTGGACGGCGATGATCGGCTCGCGGCGGTGGCGGAAGCCCTCGAGCGTGCCGTCGTTCAGGTTCACGTGAGTGTGCTCGATGTCATTCGCGGAGAGCGAGTCGGGATCGACCGCGAATCCGTGGTTCTGCGCGGTGATCTCGACGCGTCCGCTGCTCAGTTCCTTGACCGGGTGGTTTCCGCCGCGGTGGCCGAACTTGAGCTTGTAGGTTCGGCCTCCGAGCGCGAGCCCGAGAAGCTGATGCCCGAGGCAGATGCCGAGGATCGGAACCTTGCCGATCAGGTGGCGGATGTTCTCCTGCGCGTAGGTGACCGGCTCGGGGTCGCCCGGTCCGTTCGACAGGAAGACGCCGTCGAATTTCAGGTTGAGGATCTCGTCGGGATGAGCCGTCGCCGGGTAAACGACGAGGTCGCAGCCCGAGGCGGAAAGACGGCGAAGGATGTCGCGCTTGACGCCGTAGTCGTAGACGGCGATGCGGGTTCGCGGCTGCGCGCCCTCGCCCTCGAATGGGTAGGTGCGCATCGTCGTGACGCTCTTGACGAGGTCGAGCCCCGCCATCGACGGAGCGGCGAGCAGCGTCGCGACAATCGAGTCGACGGGAGAATCGGAGGTGGTGATCATTCCGCGCATCGCGCCGCGTGAGCGGATGTGGCGGGTCAGCGCGCGCGTGTCGACGCCGGTGATCGCCGAGACTTTCGCCTTCGCGAAGTAGTCCTGCAGCGATCCGCGCGCCTCGAAGGTGCTCGGTTTTTCGCACAACTCGCGGACGACGAAGCCGGCAACCTGCGGACCCTCACTCTGCTCTGCCCGCGGCTCGACACCGTAGTTGCCGATGTGCGGGTAGGTCATCGTGACGATCTGAAACCGGTACGAGGGATCGGTCGCGATCTCCTGGTAACCGGCGAGCGAGGTGTTGAAAACGACCTCGCCGATCGAATCGGCGGTCGAGCCGAACGCTTCGCCGTCGAACACGGCGCCATCCTCGAGAATCAGGCGGGCTGCAGGCATGCGGCGACGATTATAGACAGATCGCCGGGAAGGTCACGCGCGGCGGTTCAGATAGTGTCGGCGGCTGCGCCGATTCCGTGGCGGCGCATGAAAGCAACGAAACGGGGAGCGTGATTCTCCGCGCGTCCGAGGCCGGAATGGACCCAGCGATGCTTCGGGAAGAAGAAGGCGCCCGCGAGGGCGAAGAAAAACCAGCCCTGGATGACGGGCAGAAGTGCACCGGCCACACCCATGAAGAGGCAGGCGACGCCGAAGCCGATGCGGGTTGGATGGCTCATTCTTCTCCTAGAACCCCTGGTCCGTGTGTTCTCCGAAGGTAGTCTTCAGTGTTGAGACGATCTCACCGATCGTGGAGTTACGCCTGACCGCCTCGACGATCGCCGGCATCAGGTTCGTGCCGTCGGCTGCGGCGCGGTCGAGCGCCTCGAGAGCGCGGAGATGCGCCTCCTGTCCATGCGAAGCGTCGCGGTGCCGTCGGAATTCCACGAGGCGCGCCACCTGGTCGCGCTCGACCGACTCGTCGATCTTCATGATGGGCAGTGGGGGGCTGCCACTGTCGGCGAAATCGTTCACGCCGACGACGATGTCCTCGTGCTCCTCGATCGCCCGCTGGGCCTTGTAGGCGGCGTCGCCGATCTCGTTCTGGACGAATCCCGTTTCGATCGCAGCGAGCGAGCCGCCCATCTCGTCGAGTTTCTCGATCAACGCGCGCGCCTCGCGCTCGATGTCGAGCGTGAGCGCCTCCACGGCGTAGGAACCGGCGAACGGATCGACGGTCATCGTCACTCCCGACTCGTACGCGAGGACCTGCTGCGTCCGGAGAGCGATCCGCACGGAGTCTTCGGTCGGCAGCGCGAGTGCCTCGTCGCGCGAGTTCGTGTGGAGCGACTGGCATCCGCCTAACACGGCGGCGAGCGCCTGGTAGGCGACGCGGACGACGTTGTTCTCCGGCTGCTGCGCGGTGAGCGTCGAGCCGGCCGTCTGGGCGTGGAAGCGGAGCGCGAGCGATTTGGCGCTCTTCGGCGCGAAGCGGTCGCGCATCAGCTCCGCCCAGAGTTTCCGCGCGGCGCGGAACTTGGCGACCTCCTCGAGGAGATTGTTGTGCGCGTTGAAGAAGAACGAAATTCGCGGGGCGAACGAGTCGACGTCCAGGCCCCGCTCCACGGCGGCGCGAACGTACTCGAGCCCGTTCGCGAGCGTGAAGGCGACCTCCTGCACCGCGGTCGAGCCCGCCTCGCGGATGTGGTAGCCCGAGACCGAGATCGTGTTCCACCGCGGAACTTCCTTCGAGCAGTATTCGAAGATGTCGGTCACGAGGCGGAGCGACGGCTTCGGCGGGAAGATGTAGGTGCCGCGCGCCGCGTACTCCTTGAGGATGTCGTTCTGGATCGTGCCGTTGAGCTTGTCCCAGGAGATGCCGCGCCGCTCGGCGACGACCATCACCATCGCGAGCAGGATCGACGCCGGGGCGTTGATCGTCATCGAGACGGAGATCTTATCGAGCGGCAGCTGATCGAGCAGCGTCTCCATGTCGTCGATCGTGTCGATCGCGACGCCGACCTTGCCGACCTCTCCCCGCGACAGCAGGTCGTCGGAGTCGAGGCCGATCTGCGTCGGCAGGTCGAAGGCGACCGAGAGCCCGGTCGTCCCGCGCTCGAGAAGGTAGCGGTAGCGCTCGTTCGATTCCTTCGCGGTCGAGAAACCGGCGTACTGGCGCATCGTCCAGTGGCGGCCGCGATACATGGTCGGCTGCACGCCACGCGTGAACGGATATTCGCCCGCATCACCGAGGTCGCGCGACGGGTCGAAGCTGCGGTCGCGCAACGAGCGGTCGTCGTAGGCCACGGGAATCTCGAAGCCGGAGCTCGTCGTGACGGGTTTCGATTCGGCGCGGTCTTTCGTCTTCTCGGTCATGATCGTTCCCTGCCCTGTTCATTGTATCGTCGGGAGCGGCGGAGGCTGTGACGCAACAACCCGGCCTGCGAAGGCGCGCGGTGTACACTTTCCCACCCGTGCTCCCGAGCGCGGAGGTGAGCGATGGAGACGGCGGAATCGAACCACGGCTTGTCGGCCGCCTCCGTCGCCGCGCCGCGTCGAAGCGGACCGTCCGCCTGGGCCGCGATCACGCTCTCCACGCTCGCGGGTTTCGGCCCGCCCCTCGCCCCGGTCGCCGGCGGACTCGACGCCGGATGGCAACTCGGACTCAGCTGGGCGCGGGAGCTCGGGCTTCACTGGGGGAGCGACTTGATTTTTACGTACGGACCGTGGGGACATGTCGTCGCCGCGATTCCTCTCTCGTCGTCCCTCGTATGGAGCTCCGTCGTCGCTCAGTTCGTCGCGCTTTCGCTCGTTGCCTGGGCGAGTTGGCGGCTGACCGAGGCGCGCGGACTCTGGTGGTCGGCTCTTCTCGCCTTGCCGGTGACAGCTGCTGCGGCGAGCAGTGGCGTCGCGACCGCGCTCTTCCTCGGCATCGTGCTCGGATGCTTCGTTCTCGTCTTCGATGCGCGACTCACGAGCCGAGTCGTTTGGTTTGTGGGGGGGCTCGCGGGTTTCAGCGTCCTGATCAAATTCAATACCGGTACCGCTGCGATCGCGATCGGCGCGTTCGCGATGCTCGCGACGGTTCGCTGGCGTTTCGCGCTCGCCGGCTTCATTGCGTCCTCCCTCGCGGGTTTCGTTGGCGGCTGGCTCGCGGCCGGGCAGACGCTTCGCGATCTGGTTCCGTGGCTGAAGGGAAGCGTCGAGCTCGCCGCCGCATACCCGACGGCGATGCGGCACGTTCGTGACGATCTGGCGGGCTGGCTTCCGCTCGCCACGCTCGCGTTTGGCCTCGGCATGACCGCACTGCTCGGCGGGGTCAGCTGGATGCGCGGGGCGGAGCTTCCGGCGCGCCGCCGTGTTGCGCTTGCGCTGGCCGTGGCGGGAGCAGCGTTCGCGCTGTATCTCGCGAGCGCGACGCGTCTCGACGCTGGACATCTCGGGCTTCTGCCGATCGGTCTCTTCATCCTTGGTGTGCCGATTGCCGGGTCGTTAGGCCGGCCCGGCGCCTCCCCCGGCCGGCCGTCGTCCCGAGTCCCAATCGCGTTGGTAGCAGCGATCACTGTCGTTTGCGTGTCAGTCAGCGTTGCAATTCTCGGAAGGGAAGGCGCCGCGCAGTACTTCCATCCCGTCCGCTCGCTCGGGACTCTGGAAGGGGAGTTGAGACTTGCAGTGAGCGAGAACGCGCGGTCGGCGGCTCTCGAAGCCGATAGGGGTGCGATCCGCGATGCCTACCCGGTTCCGTCCTGGGAGCTGACGACCCTCAACCCGACCGCCGCGAGCCTCACGGGGCCTCTGCCCGCGGTCGTAGCGGCACTTCGCGGAGGTTCGGTTCACGTGGAGCCGTGGGCCATCAGTCTTGCGTGGGCACACGGGCTCGATTGGAGTCCCATGCCGGTAATGCAGAGTTACGCCGCCTACACGAGCCGGCTCGACGAGCTGAATGCGGCGGCGTTGACGCGCCCCGAGGGACCCGCGGGCATCCTGCGGCAATCCGCGGCGATCGACGACAAGTACCCGCTATGGGAGTCGCCCCGCTATCAGCTCGCGATGCTCTGCAACTTCAGACAGGCGTCGACCGATGGACGATGGCAGGCTCTGGTCCGCGCAACCGGCCGATGCGAGCGGCCCCGAATCATCGCGACGGCCACCCTCGGGCACGGCGTGCAGATCCCGGTGCCGAAGCTCGGGGGCGCGCTCATCGTCGCGGAGCTGTCGCCTCGCCACGGAAGCTCCAGTGCGACACGCAAGCCGGCTCTCGTCTTCTGCGGGCCCAGGGCCTACCGGCTGAGTCAGGGTGTTCCCTCGGGTCCTCTCGTCCTGCGCGCGGAGGCCTCGGGATGGGACAAGCGCGTGATGCCCGCGCCGTGCGAGACGCTGAGTGCAGACCGGTCGGTTGAGGTAACGTTCAGTTCGGTGAAGGTGAGGGAAGAGTAGAGTCGATCCAGCGACGTACTTTGTTGGTGCGGCGCAGGGACACCGCTTGTCGTGCTTCTACGGGACTCGAATCCGTGCCGAGCGTGCGATGAGTTGACGGTAACCGATCGACGCTGCCTGTCGTTCGACTGTCGCGAGCGCACGTTTGCCTTCGCGCCGCGAAGCGGGATCGGTCCGGAGTATCGTCGCCCGTACGAGTAGCGCATCGAGCTCGAGCAGCTTCGTTCCCATCGACGCAGCCGCTGTCGCCGCCGTCTCGGCCCGGGTGGCACCGTCTCCGCGGGTCGCAGCTTCCGCGCCGCGCAGCGCCGCCAGCTCGATGGCGAGCATCGAGCGCTCGACTTTGCCCGCGCTCGTCGCGAGGGCGTCTGCCGCCGCGAGCTCCACCTTCGCCGATTCGAGCTTCCCGCGCGATCGAAGGGCGCGGGCCGCGACGAGGTGCGCGCGGAGCTCGGCTTCGATGAATTTCCCCTCGCGAGCGGCGGCCGAAGCCTCGCCGGCGGCGCGGAGTGCCTCGTCTATCCGGCCCTCGTCGAGGTCGATCGCCGCGATCGCGACGCGGCTGTCGAGCGTCTCGCGCTTCTCTCCCGCCTTCTCGCGGATCGCGAGTGCTTCGCGATGCCGTGCGAGCCCTCCGTCGGCTTCGCCGAGCGCCGCGAGCGTGTCTCCGAGGTTGTAGAGTGCGACCGCTTCCATGTGAGCGCTTCCGCTCGTCTTCGCGATCTCAAGCGCGCGCTCCAGGTCGCTGCGCGACTGACGGAGGTTCCCCGCGAGGTATTGGAGATAGCCGATGTTGTCCCAGGTCCCCGCGAGGAACACCTTGTTCTGGATTTCCTCGAAGATCGGGCGTGACGCGAGACAGAGACGCATCGACTCGTCGAGGTTCCCGTCCTTCATCTCGAGCACGGACTGATTCACGACGCCGAGCGCTTCGGCGCGACGGTTTCCGAGCTTCTTTCCCATCTCCCGCGACTGGCGGTAGTACGTTCTTGCCGCCGCGTAGTCGCCGCGGGAGAACGCGAGCGAACCCATCCGGTTGATCGTCATCGCTTCGCCTCCGACGTCGCCGAAGCTGCGGAAGACTTCGAGTGATCGCCGGAACGGCTCGTTCGCATCGTCGAGGCGTCCGATTCGCTGCAACGCGTTCCCTTCGACCGAGAGGGCGTTGGCCCAGAGCAGGCTCGCGCCTGATTCCTGCGCCTTCTTTTGCGCCCGCTTCGCTGCGGCGAGCGCTCCGGGATAGTCGGCCGCGGCGAGCTTCACGTTCGCTTCGGTGAGCTCGATCGACCCGAGGTCGCGCGTCGGCAGCCCTTCGCGCGGAATCCCGGCGAGCGTCTCGAGTGCGTTCTTCGGCTTACCCCCGTTCGACTGCATCTGCGCGAGCTGCTTCCGAAGCTCAACGTCGTCGGGCTGGAGCCGGACGAGCTGTTCCGACGCGGCGATTGCCTCGTCCCACTTGCGCGCCATCTCAAAGTAACGCGCCGCGATCGAAAGCCGGTCGCGTTCGCCGAGGCGTCCCGCGAGCTCGTGCGCGCGCGACGCTTCGGCGAGCGCGTCCTTGTCGAACGCGAGGCGGCCGAAGGCGATGGCGAGCGCTTCGTGCGCGCGCGCGAACTCGGGATCGGCGGCGACCGCTTCGCGGAGCCGGTCACGCGCCGCGAGCGGGTCCCACGCGCGGAGACGGTCGAGCCCCTCGGCGTAGAGCCTCAGCGCGCGATCGTTTGCCGGTCGTGCGGCCGCGAGACGCACCGTCTGCTCGGTGTTGAGCGGCGACCCGCCGAGACGCGAACGGAGCACGCTGCCGGAACGGGTGACGAGGTCGAGGAGCTCGGCATCAGTCCCCTCGATCGCGTCGGCGGCGATCGTGTCTCCGGTCGCCGCGTCGATCAGCCTAACGTCGACTCTGACGCGACCGCTGCCCGCCGGGTCGCGCAGGAACGATCCGGAGACGACTCGCGTCGCGCCGAGGTTCTCGCGCACCGCGGTGAGCACGCGGTCGAACGGCGCGTCCATCCCGCCGAGCCTCCGCTCGTCGAGCACTCTCGCGACCTGCTCGGGCGCGATGATGCGTGCCCCTCCGGCCTCACTGATCTCCGTGGCGAGCATGTCGGCAAGCGCGGTCGACATCCAGTCGAACGCGGGATCGCGCGAGAGGTTCCGGAATCCGGTGACGGCAACGGCAACAGAACGAATGGGCCTCGCTGCAGCGAGTGGTGTTGCCGGCGGCGGGGTTCTCGACGCGATCCAGAGCCCGGCCGCGGCCGCGGCGAGGATGAAGGCTGCGACCAGGATGGCCGAACGGCGTCCCGGGAGTGACGGAGTCGATGACATCGGCGCGGCGCTGTCCGCATCGAGCGCGGAGATGATCTCGTCGACGCTCCTGAATCGCTTCGACGGTGTGCGGTCGAGGCAGCGCATCACGATCGCCGAGAGAACAGCGGGAATCGAGGGATTGGAGAGCCTCGGCGGCGGAGGGTCTTCCTGGATGCGCCGCATCGTTGCGACGAGAGACGATCCCTTGAAGGGATGCGCTCCGGTGAGGGTCTCGTAAATGACGAGACCGAGCGCGTAGATGTCGGTTGCGACGCTCGCCGGCTCGCCGCGGAACTGCTCGGGGGCCATGTACGCGAGCGTGCCGACCAGGATTCCGGGCGTCGTCCTGAACTCGTCGCCGGCTGCCTCCGTGACGCGCCGTGCAAGGCCGAAGTCGGTGATTACCGCGCGCTGCGAACCGTCAGCGCGACGCGCAAGCACGACGTTCTCCGACTTCAGGTCGCGATGAATCACGCCGAGCCGGTGCGCGGCTGCGAGTCCGCTGCAGATCTCGCGGATCACTCGCGTCGCGTCCGTCAGGTCGGGCGGCCCCTGAGCGCGGAGGTAGTGTCCGAGCGTCCGCCCGTCGAGCAGCTCCATCGTGACGAACGAGAGGGGATCGGCGCCCGACGAGTCGATATGGAGATCGAAGACGCGGCAGATATTGGGATGAGTCACCCGCCGGGAGAGCTGGATCTCGCGCCGGAAGCGGACCATCGACGGCTCGTCGGTCGCGAGATCGCGCTGAATCAGCTTGATCGCGATCGCCTCGCCGAGTTCGAGGTCGTCCGCTTCATAGACCTCGCCCATTCCGCCGCGCCCGATGAGGCGGACGACTTTGTAGCGGGAGTCGAGCGTGTCGCCCGGCTTGAAGCGTGCCTCCGCTCGATCGATCGGCGGCGCGGAGCCATCGTCGCGGAGAACGAGCGTGTCGTCGTTACCCTCGGACGGTGCGTCGTGAGCGTCGACGTCGCGTTGGTCGACCATGAGTGGCTTGGGGAGATTATCGCAGAGGGGCGCGTGGGCCGCATCACGACCAGCCTCGCGCGCCGCGCGCGGACGGTCGATGTCACTGTGCCCACGGCGGCTCCGGCGTCGCTCGGCCCGGCGTGAGGACGCGCGATTCCCCGCCCCTCCCGGAGGCGGTTTTCGCCGGTCCATCGTTCGCTCGGGGCATTTCTCCACCGTGGTTGGTAGAATCACCGCGCCACATGGGTATCTCGGGAAATCTCCGCACTATGGCACCGGGCGATCTGCTCCAGTGGCTCAACTTTGCCCAGAAAACGGGAACCCTCGTTTTGACGCAGGGCGGAGTGGAGAAGAAGATCTTTTTCCGCGAGGGGCGGGTGATCTCCTCCGCGTCGACCGACCCGCGCGAGTACCTCGGCCAGTTCCTCATGAGCCACGGCTACATCACCGAGGAACAGCTGACGAAAGCGATGCAGGAGCAGGCGCGCACCAAGCGGCTGCTCGGCAGGATCCTCGTCGATCTCGGTGTGATCTCCGAAAAAGATCTCGGCCGCCTGATGCGCGAAAAGGCCGAGGAGTCGATCTACGAGATCTTTCTCTGGAGAGAGGCGGAGTTTCACTTCATCGACGACGAGCTTCCGAGCATGGAGATGGTCCCGCTGCAGATCGACGTGACCGGAATCATCATGGAGGGATCGCGGCGCATCGACGAATGGAAGCGGATCACGCGGCTCGTGCCCGATCGCGAGGCGGTGCCGGAAGTGATCTCGCCGATCGACTCCGCGTCGCTGCATGAAGTCCCGAGGCGGATCGTCGAGGCGGTGAACGGACATCGCTCGATCGAGGAGCTGATCCTGGAGAGCCGCTCGTCGCATTTCAAAGTGGCGAAGACGGTCTGTGAATTCGTCGAAGCAGGGTTCATGCGCGTGGGCAAGCGGATTCAGCCTCCCGTGCGCACGCCGAGCGCGGAGGTTCGGGCCGTCAGAACCGAGGCGGATGAGCTCTCGTCGCTTCTCAATCACGCGCAGGAAGCGTTGAGAGCGAGCGATTTCGACAAGACGCTGCGGATGCTCAAGGCTGCGCAGAACGTCGACCCGACCAATCCCAAGGTCGCGAGCGCGCTCAAAGGCGCATCCGCCATGATCCTGAACGCGCTCGAGGCGGAGGGGATCGTTCCGAAGAAAGTCCCGAAACTCGTGAAGGACTTCGATGAGATCAGTCAGATGAACTTCACGCCTAACGAAGGGTTCATGATCTCGCGCATCAATGGAACATGGGACATCGGCTCGATCTTGAAAATCAGCCCGCTTCGGGAGATCGATTCGCTGCTCATCCTTCGCAAGCTCCAGCGCGACGGGATCGTGAAGTTGATTTGAGGCAGGCGAGAGGCGAAGGGCGAGAGGCGATGAGCAGGCAGCGAGCGGCTCGGGGTTTCGGTCCTGCTTCGTGGCTGACTTGAGGCAGGCGAAGGGCGAGAGGCGATGAGCAGGCGACGAAAGGCCTGGCGGTTCGATCCTGCGTCTTAAGCTGAATCCGATCGAATCGCGATTTCCGACACAGAGTGCGACGCGTGCAGTCGCCCAAGGCTCCTGACTGCTCATCGCCTCTCGCCCTTCGCCTCTCGCCTCGCTACTCGAGCCCGACCTTCGCTCTGATTCTCGTCTCCAGCGCATTCATCTCGCCGTCGTCGGTCTCGTGGTCGTAGCCGAGGGCGTGGATGAGGCCGTGCAGGAGCAGGTAGCGCACTTCGGTGGTGAGTGAGTGGCGTTCGTCCCGCGCCTGGCGCCGGGCCTGCGGCAGCGAGATCACGATCTCTCCGAGCGAGTGGTCGCCGACGTCGGCGGAATCGATGTCGATCCCCTCGAACGTGAGGACATCGGTCGTCTTGTCCTTCCCTCGGTAGGCGCGGTTCAGCTTCCGCATCGCGGAGTCGTCGACGAAGGCGATCGACACCTCGTCGACGGGCTTCCTGACCGCACCGGCGGCATCGAGCCGCGCGAGGCAGCGGCGCACGAACGCGCCGAGATCCTTGCGCGACAGGCCGCGCACGGCGGGGCCGGAGACGTCGACTTCAGTTCCTGCGGTCTGCGTTCTGCTCTTCACGTCTCCGCTCCTTCGCTGCCTTGTCTTCGCGGTCCCGCGTGTCGTAGGCGGTGACGATGCGGCCGACGAGTGGATGACGGACGACGTCCTTGTCGGTGAACTGGAAGGTCTGGATACCGCTGACTCCCCCGAGGATCTCGACGGCGACCTGCAGCCCCGACTTCTTTCCTTCGGGGAGATCGGTTTGCGTCACGTCGCCGGTGATGACGGCCTTCGAGCCGAAGCCGAGCCGCGTGAGGAACATCTTCATCTGCTCGGGCGTGGTGTTCTGCGCCTCGTCGAGGATGATGAAGGCGTCGCTGAGCGTTCGTCCTCGCATGAACGCGAGCGGCGCGATCTCGATCACGTTGCGCTCGAGCAGCTTCGAGACTTTCTCGAATCCGATCAGGTCGTATAGGGCGTCGTAGAGCGGGCGCAGGTAGGGGTTCACCTTCTCCGCGAGGTCGCCGGGAAGGAAACCGAGCTTTTCACCTGCCTCGACCGCGGGGCGGCAGAGGATGATCCGCTTGATCGTCCGCGCGTTGAGCGCGGAGGCGGCGACGGCGACGGCGAGAAACGTCTTTCCGGTGCCGGCCGGGCCGAGCGCGAAGGTCATGTCATTCTCTTCGATCGCCTGGAGGTACTGTTTCTGCGCGAGGTTGCGTGGCGTGGCGACTCGGCGCGACGCCGCGCGATCGCGGTCGTCGAGGAAGAACTCGACGAGGCTCGCCTCCGGGTCCTCGCTCACGACGCGGACCGCCGTGATGATCTCGTTGCGCGTGACGGGATAGCCGCGCTCGATGAGTGCCTGCATCTCGGAGAGCACCTTCCCGGCGGCGCGCGAATTGGGCTCGTCCCCGCGCAGGAAGAGCTCGCTCCCGCGCGCGGAGATCCGGACGCCGAAGGCGTCCTCGACCAGCCGGAGGTTCTCGTCGTGGATCCCGAAGAGCGTGCTCGTCACCGAGCCCTCGCCAAGAGCGATGCTGATGCCGCCGTTTTCCGTCACGCGCATGTCGTTCGATGCCATTCAGTACCTCGGTATATTCGGGTTCACCGTGATTGACCAATGGTCGATTCCACCTCGGAGCGATCGCGCCCCGATTCCGTGTTGCCTGAGGAAGAGTGCTGCCTGGAGCGATCTCGCGCCGTGATGACAGTAGACGATCACCTCGCGGTCCCGCGGGATCTCCATCAATCTCGCCGGGATCGTCTGCATGGTGATCAGGGTGCTTCTCTCGATGCGGGCGAGCTCGTTCTCCTGCGCCAGTCGAACGTCGAGAAGATAGATGTCTTCGCCCGCGGTGATGCGCGTCGCGAGCTCGTCACACGAAATCTCGATCTCGTCGATCATGTGTCGGAAAGAGCGAAAAACGCGATCGCGACATTCCCGTAGCGTGCGTCGCGAGTGAAGCGGAGTCTCGAAAGGGACAGATCCTCGAGCGCGGAAAGTCCCGCCCGGTGTTCGATCGCGACGATCGCCCCGGGAGAAAGCGGCAACTTCGCGTCGATCTCGACCAGCGTCGCGGTGTCGAGCTTCAGGTCGTACGGAGGATCGGCGTAGACGAGATCGAACGGAGGCTCCGATGCGATCGCGCCGAGGGCTTGCGGCAGCTTCCCGCAACGGACGTCGAGCTCCAGCTCGAGCGAGAGGGCGATTCCCGAGATGGCTGCTGCGCCGCGTTGCGACTCGTCGATCGCGAGCGCGTTCCCCGCTCCACGCGAGAGCGCTTCGATCGAAAAGATCCCCGTGCCTGCGAACAGGTCGAGGAAGCGGGCGCCGGCGAGCCGGTCGCGAACGATGTTGAAGTACGCCTGGCGTGCACGATCCGAGGTCGGCCTGACCTCGACTCCCCTGGGCAGCTGGATCCGTCTTCCGCGAAGCGATCCTCCTGTGACCCGGACTCCCGGCATCGGCTATTCGATTTCCCGCCCGAGGACCGCGTGGAAATTCGTGTACACGTCCTGTGTCGACACGTAGATCGTGATCGGGTCCTTCGTCGCCCTGAGCTCGAGCAGCGTCCCCTCGTTCTTGATCGAAATCACCTGGTAGAGCTTCTGGTCGTCCCCGATCAGCCTGTCGCCGAGCCTCGGCCGATAGGCGATCATCGGGTTCGTGACCTCGCGGTCTTCAGAGAGAATTCTCACGAGGTCATCGAGGACCGTCCGGAGCCGTTGAATGTTCTCCGGGAGGATTCGCGAGTTGGCGAACTTGACCTCGGCCGGTGTCCCGTCGTCTCGGTAGCGCCGGAGGTACGCGGTGTCCTTCGAGATCGCAAGTCCCATGTCGAACCTCGCGAGTTCCTCGATCTGATCGATGGAAAGCAGGCTGAGGTAAATGTCGATGGCGCCGGGCGGGATGTGTACGCGCTTGCGGAGCCGCGCTCCGCCCGCGTCGATGTGGAGGACGACGAGTCCTCCTTCGAAGATCGAGACTCGCTGAAGTGATCCCGACGATTTCGAGCTGTAATCGAGCATGGGGCGGGGCAACCGCCCGTCGATCAGCTGGGAGCCGAGCGCAGGAGCCGCGCCGTTGAGCTCGGCCGAGTTGTAGTTACGGGTGTCGAGCTTGCTTTCGTCAGGTGTCGGGATCGAGATCGCGGTGCCGAGCTCCGTCGGCACCGGGGAGTCCTGCGCCGAAGTTGGCGACGCCGACGTGAACGCGGCCACCGCGGCAATGGCCGTGGCGAGCGCGAGCTGCGTGGTCGGACGAGGCCTCATTCCTTCCGGTCTTGCTCTCTAAGATAATCCAGCGCGGCGCGGCGCGCAAAAGCCGGCGCCTCCCCCGGCGTGATCGCGCGGCCGAAAATCGCGCGGGAGGTGGCCCGCAGGGCGGCGCCGACCCATGGGCCAGGCGGCACGCCGAGCTCCGACGCACTCGAGACGAAGCGTGTGGCGACCGCCTCCTCGAATCGTTCGACGAGCGGTCGCACGGTCGGCTCCAGCAGCGCGGCAACGACCCGTTCCTCGGGCAGCATTGCGCTCAGCGTGTCGAATATCGCGGCGTCAGCCGACAGGGCGGTGAGCTCCCGGGTACGCCGTCGCGGATCACGCGCGATCCTGGCGAGGAGGTCGCGCGCGCGTTCTCTCATCGGTGCTCCGGCAAGCGTCCCGGCGTCGAGCCGCGCGTTGGCGAGAAAGAGTGAGAGCTTCACGAGCGTTGGGTCCGCGCCGGAGCGAGCGAACGCGTTCGCTTCACGTTCGTACCGCTCGAGAGCTTCCGTCTCAGCCGGCTCGCGCAGTACGCCGAGAATCGTCGCGAGGGCGCCGCTTCGGGCGATCGCCGCGAGTGCTGCAGCTGCGCCGGGAGACTCGTCGCACACGTACAGAAGCTCTCTCCAGATCCTCTCCTTCGAAATTGTCGCGAACGCATCGTTCGCGATCGCGTCTGAGAGCCAGCGGTGCGTCTCGGGCTCCCATCCGAATCCGAGCCGGGCAGCGAACCGGA
Source organism: Thermoanaerobaculia bacterium (assembly GCA_041671505.1). Taxonomy (GTDB): domain Bacteria; phylum Acidobacteriota; class Thermoanaerobaculia; order Gp7-AA8; family Gp7-AA8; genus JACPDH01. The sequence continues at coordinate 33,481 of JBAZBK010000011.1, forward strand.
AGCCGCGGAGGATTCGCGTCGGGTCGTCGAGGAAGCTCGCCCCATGCAGCGCGCGCAGAAGGCGACTGCCGAGATCCGCGACACCGCCTGTCGGATCGACGAGCGTCCACAAGGAGAGCTCGAGAGCGATGGCGTTCACCGAAAAGTCGCGCCGAAGCAGGTCCTCTTCGATGCCTGCCGGCTCGACGACCGGCAGTGCGCCGGGCTGCGGGTAGCGTTCCCGGCGTGCGGTCGCAACATCGATCTCGCCGCCTTCGGGCAGTGCGACTTTGAAGGTGAGGAAGGAACCGGGGACGCGCAGTTCGGATCCCGTGTGCTGCGCGAGCTCGCGCGCGACGGTTTCCGCGTCTCCTTCGACCGCGATGTCGAGATCGCGCGAAGCGATACCCAGCAGCATGTCGCGAACCGGGCCGCCGACGAGAAAGGCGCGAGCTCCCACGCGGCGCGCGGCGCTCTCGACGATCTCGATCGCCTGCCCGGGCGCTCCTCCGGGCCTTGCGATGTCGGCCCTCATCCGATCACCTCCGCATACGCGAGGCGGAGTGCTTCACGGCGCGTCTCCGCGCGGAACTGGTCACGGACCTCCGCCGCCGCCGTGAGGATCGGCGTTGCGCGCTCCGGCTTGAAGAGCATGGTCACGATTGCGTGGGCCATCTCGTTCGGGTCGCGGCTCGGACAGAGCGCAGCCGCGCGCCCGTCGGCAGTGCGCCTGCGGTTCGCCGCGGTGCGCGTCGCGACGAGAGGCAGCCCGAGCGCGAGCGCTTCGCCGACCATGCCGTCGAGATCGGTTTCCTCGTCCGCGAGGTCGACCCAGAGGTCGAGCGTCGCCATCTCGTCGGCCGTGGGCGGCGTGTCGAAGAGAAACCAGTCGATGTCGTCGCGGAACCGCCTGATACGCGCGTCGGCGAGATCCCGGGCCGACTCGGAGCGCGAAGACTGGCGCTGCGAGCCGACGCGTCTTCGCGCGGATGCGGCGCGCGGAGGGCGAGGAGCAAAGTATTCGTCCGCCACCGGCTCGGCGATCCGCTCGGCGAGAATTCTCGCCTGCGCCCTCGGCCGGTGGCCGAAGAACGGGCGGGACGCGCCGAGGCTTCGGTCGGCGAGCCACGGCGCGCCGCCCGTCGCCGAGAGGAGCTGGTGTGGCACGGTGCCCGAGCCGTAAACGTGAAGCAACTGGGGCGCGGAGCTGCGCAACGCGCGCGCGATCTCGCCTTCGGAGCGAGCTTCCAGCCCGGGTTCGCTCCGCCCCGGAAGGCACCATCGATCCTCCGTGGGTGCCTGCGAACCGGCGCTGTCGAGGCGGAAGCACTTCAGGTCGAAATGCGAGCGGGTGGCGAGAAGGAGCCGGGCAACGCGCATCGGGGTCCATGTTAGTCCGAAACCCGATGCGGCAGCGACGTGCGGAGGCCACTCACGGACGCGGATTCGGGTCAGCCCATCGTACGGAAAGCGCTCGACTTACAGTAGAATCACGACTGCTGGTCATTCGAGATGGATATTGGCGTTTGCACTGATCGTGACGATCTTCTCGGGACGCTTTCCGGGAAATGCCCCGAGCACTCGTTTCGCCGATGCGGCGACCGGGTGAATTCCGATCTCGTGATCGTCGATCACAGTTCGGTCGCCGCGGCTCCTGCGAGTGGCGGGCTCTTTACCGTTCACGTGGGCGACGGTGGCGCTGCTCCGGCCGGGCCGGACGAGGTCTGGGTCACCGAGCACGAGATGGTGGAGCATCCGCACGCGGTGCTCGGTGCGGCCGAGCGGGTAGTCACCCTGCGACGCAGGTTGCTCGACCTCGAGGAGACGGCAGCGGCCGATGCTGAGGTGAGGAGCCTTCTCTCCGAACCCGATCTCGAGACGTTCTGCCGCAGGGTCTCCGAAGCGCTGTCGCACAGCCTGCCCGTCACGACGACGAGCTTCTACTTTCACGATCCCGTGCGCGAGACGTTCATTCGCGCATGGAGCGATGAACGCGACACGCACACTGACGAAGAGCTCGCGACGCAAGTCCTGGAGAAACTGCACGACGTGGTGGGAGAGAAGCACCCGCACGTGACGGTGGAGACGCTCGACGGCTCGCTGCGCCTTGCGCTTCCGATGCTTTCGGGGGAAGACCTGATCGGTATTTTTGCCGGGCGAATCGAGCGCGGAGTGCAGGTTGGCGATGAGGCTCTCGACGAGGCGACGCGATACGTCGCGTCGATCATGCCTCTGATCGTGAACGCGCGGCAGTTCAGCCAGAGTCGCGACCTCGCGATGCGCGACGACCTGACGAAGGCGTTCAACCGCCGCTTCTTCGAGAGCTACCTCGACGAGGAGATCGAGAGGACGCGCCGTTACGGCTCGGTCTTCAGCATCATCTTCCTCGATCTCGACGACCTGAAGAACATCAACAGCTCGCATGGCCACCTGACCGGCTCGCGCGTACTTCAGGAAGTCGCGAAGCGAGTGCTCACGGCGGTGCGCACGATCGACAAGGTGGTCCGGTTCGGCGGCGACGAGTTCTGCATCATCCTTCCGGAGACCGACAAGGACCAGGCGATGAGCGTGGCGATGCGCGTCCGCAAGTCGATGTCGGCCATGCCGTTCGAGATCGAGGAGACGCTCGAGGTTCGGATCACGGCGAGCTTCGGCATCGCGACGTATCCGATTCACGCGCTGAGCAAGGACGGGCTGATCCGCCAGGCCGACGAGGCGATGTACCGCGTGAAATCGACGACGAAGAATGCGATCGGGGTCGCGGGCGAGTACAACTCGAGCCGCGCCGGAACCGGAGTGTGACCGGGCGCGAGCTCGCGCTGCCGGCTTCGCTTCGATCCCCCATTACGACATGTCCGAAGAGCTGACGATCCAGGGTTCCCTCTCCGAGACGACCGTGCCCGACCTGTTCCGGACGGTCATCCGGAGCCGCGAGACCGCGGTCGTTTCGATCGCGTGCGAGTCGCGGCAGGACTCCTATTACTTCCTCGACGGCCGGCTGGCCTTCGCCTCGAGCAACTCGCGCGACCTCGGCCTTGCCGACGTGCTTCTCACCGCGGGCGAGATTTCGCTTGCACAGTACGAGGTGGCGATCTCGAAAGCGGGTGTCGCGCGCCGCATCGAGGAGGTGCTCGTCGAGACGGGCGCCGTAGCCCGCGAGGACATGCCTCGCGCGCTCGAGATGCAGATCACTCGCATCGTCAACGACGCGATCTCCCTCGGGTCGGGCGACTATTCGATCGAGTTTCTCGCTTCGTTCCCGTCCGAGCTCACCGCCGTCTCGATCGAGTCAGACAAGCTGATCCTCGCCGCAATCGGCGCGGTCGACCGGTGGAGCGTCGTCGAGCGTGGGATCGGCAGCACCGAGCGGGTCATACGGCAGCTTCCGGGCGCTGACGCGCGAGCCTTCGCGCTCGAGCTTTCCGAAGGTGAGGCCCAGGTCTTCGGCCTTCTTTCCGAGCCGCTCAGCATCGCGACCGCGTGCGAGCGCAGCTACCTGCCTAACTTCGTCGTCTGCCGGACGATATGGGCGCTTCTCGTCGCCGGCATGGTCGAAGACGTTCGCGAGACGAGCGACGAGGCCGGCCACGAGCGTCGCGAGATGATCGCCACCGAGTACGAGCTCGAAGGCGAGGTCGAGCGATACAACACGGTCTTTCAGGACTTCTTCGGCGTCGTCTTTCAGCGGATCGGCGATTACGCCTATGACTTCGTCGACCGCGTGGTCACGCGCGTCTCGCCGCGGAACATGCAGTACCTGACCGGCATCAGCATGGTCAACGAGGGACGGCTCGACATCGACCAGCTGCTGACCAACCTCGGCCCGGCGAACGCGCACGACAAGCGGCAGATCGTGCAGGATCTGATGAACGAGATGCTCTACGGCTGGGTGCTGGAACTCCGGACGGAGTTCGGCGACCAGCTCGACGCCGCGATTGCCGCCGCGCAGGAAAAAATCCGAGGTACGGTCCCTGGAGCGCCGTCCCGATGAGGCGATTCCCGATTGCAGCTCTGCTGGCTCTTCTTCTTCTCCCGCTCGCCGCCGCCGCGGCGGCTCCTCCGAAAGGAGAGTGGGAGGCGATCGAGGCCGATTACAAGTGGCTCGAAACGCTTCGCGCCGCCGCGCCCGCGATCGATCCCGCGCTCCCGCGGAAGCAGCGGATCGAGACCTATCTGCAGAACGAGCGCAAGGTCGAGCCGGTTTACGCCCGCTTCATCGAGAAGCTCGAAAACTATTACCAGAAGACTGGCGATCCGCGTGCGGCACAGCTGTTTGCGCGCGAGAAGATCCGGATTGGCGACGGCTACATGGAGATCCTCTCGCGCTACGACCGCGCGATCAACATGTACCGCGCGGCGCTTTACATCGACCCGAACAATGCCGAGGCGAAGACCAAGCTCGAGCTCGCGGAGGCAAAGCGCCACATCTCGCCCGACAATTTCCTCAAGGTCACCGCGGGAATGAGGGAGTCGGACGTCCAGGCGCTCCTCGGCGATCCGCGCGAAGACTGGATCCGGCAGAAAATCGAGGGCTCGCGCGTTTTCTCGGTGTGGATCTACCCGCGCCGCGACGGCGGCGCCGCGGCCGTCTATTTCGAGAGTGGTGTCGTCTACCACACGAACTGGGATGCGGCGCCGGCGCCGGCGCCGGTTCGCGAAAAGGACGAAGCTGACTGACGGGAGGGTGTGAGCGATGGAAGACCAGCAGCTGAACGACGATTCGCATTACGAGATCTCGCTGACCGCGACACAGGCGTTCGTAGCCTTCGTACTGCTCCTGCTGTCCCTCGCCGCTTCGTTCGCCTTCGGGGTGATGGTAGGCCGTGGCCAGCTCGACCCCGCCGCGGCGAAAAAGTCCGAAGGGGCAGAGACGACGGTGATCACCGAGCGGCCGATGCCGGCGATGGCGACCGCGACCGAGGCCGTCGAAGAGGCCCAACCCGAGGTGCCTGCCACCGGGACGGGTGAAAGCGTAGAGATCACACCGGCGCTGGCGACCGCCGCGCCCGCTCCTCCGAAGGAGACCGCACCCGCCAAGGCGACTCCGCCAGCCACTGCGGCCGTCATGCCGCCGGTGACGACGACTGCGGCACCGGCAACGGCTGGTCCCGCGTGGGCTCAGCTCCTCGCCACGAGCGACGCGAAACGCGCAGAGGCGCTCGCTGCGAAGCTGATCGACGTCGGCTTCACCTCCGCATTCGTCGATCGCGTCAAAGGCGAGAAGGGGACGGTCCACCGCGTCAGGGTCCGCTTCAAGAGCGAGGCGGAAGCGAGGGCGGCGGTGCCGAAACTCCAGCCTTACACCACGGAAAAAGTGCTCGTGACGATGAAGTAGCTTCGAGTCTGTCGGGAGCGCGGCACGGCGGCGGCAGGCTCGCCGCAGGGGAGAGAGTCGCCATGCAGAAGAAGGGGCGCACCACGACGCCGCAGATCGAGACGCTTCGGCGATCGCAGCAGAAGAAGAAATCGGCTGCCGATCCCACCGAAGTGCTCGACAAGGCGATCTATCACCTCTGGGAGACGATCAACGATCTGGAGGAGATCCAGCCCGAGCGCGTCGAGCATTTCCGCGTGTCGATCTTCGGAAGCTCGCGAATCCGTCGCGGCGATCCGGTGTACGACGAGGTCAAGAAGCTCAGCTACGAGCTCGCTCACGCCGGGATCGACATCGTCACCGGCGGCGGTCCGGGGCTCATGGAAGCAGCGAACTCCGGTGCGGTCGAAGGGCAGATCGACAGCAAAGCGCGCTCGTTCGGTCTCCCGATCCACATGCAGAGCGAAGAGCAGACGAACCCGTTCGTCGATCGGGTCTTCCGCCACCGCACGTTTTTTTCCCGCCTTCACCATTTCGTGCGCCTTTCCTCGGCGTTCGTCGTGTTCTCTGGAGGGATCGGGACTTGTCTCGAGGCGTTCATGGTCTGGCAGCTGCTGCAGGTGCGGCACATGAAGGCGCACCCGTTCATCCTCGTGGGCGACATGTGGCCCGGTTTGCGTGACTGGATGAAAGAGACGATGGGCAAGCGCGGTTTAGTAGGCCCGAACGACCTCGACCTGGTCACCATGGTCGATGCAGCGGACGACGCCATCCCGGTGATCCTCGCCGAGTACGAAGAATTCAGGAAGGAAAAGAACAGCAATGATCAGCGAACAGCAGGTACTCGACGCCCTGCGCGTAGTTAAGTTTCCAGGTCTCAGCCGCGACATCGTGTCGTTCGGCTTCGTGAGGGACGTGAGCATCGACGGTGGCGCGGTGTCGTTCACCCTCAAGTTTTCCACCGAGAATCCGCAGATCGCGCAGCAGGTGGAAGCGCAGGCGCGCGAGGCGATCGGTCGCCTTGCCGGCGTGACGAAGGTCGAGGTGAACGTGGAAGTAGGCTCGCGGGCAGCGACTGCTTCGGTCGCCGCAGGCCCGCTGCGCTCTCTCGAACGGGTGAAATACCTGATCGCCGTCGCCTCGGGCAAGGGGGGAGTCGGCAAGTCGACCGTCTCGACAAACCTCTCGCTCGCCCTCACGAAGCTCGGCCACAAGGTCGGCCTGCTCGATGCCGACATCTACGGCCCGTCGCAGCAGATGATGCTCGGCATCGAGGGACGGCCGCAGATCGACGAGAGCGACGAGAAGATCATTCCGATGGAGCGGCACGGCGTGAAGATGATGTCGCTCGGACTGATCACCGAGCCCGACACGCCGGTCATCTGGCGTGGGCCGATGGTGATGAAAGCGCTCGAGCAGTTCCTCGTCGACGTGAAGTGGGGCGAGCTCGACTTCCTCGTGATCGACCTTCCGCCGGGCACTGGCGACGCGCAGCTGACGATCACCCAGAAGGTGCCGCTCACCGGCGCCGTCATCGTGACGACGCCGCAGGACGTCGCCCTCATCGACGCGCGCAAGGGGCTCGCGATGTTCCGCAAGGTGAACGTGCCGGTTCTCGGGATCATCGAGAACATGAGCTACTTCATCTGTCGGCACTGCGGCGAGCGCGAGGAGATCTTCGGGCATGGCGGCGGGCAGAAGACCGCCGAGCGTCTTGGCGTTCCGTTCCTCGGCGAGGTCCCGATCGATCCGAAGGTCGTCGTCGGCGGCGACTCCGGCGAGCCGATCGTCAGCCTCGATCCCGATTCACCCGCGACGGCGGCATTCATCAGCCTCGCGAAGCAAGTGAGCGACGCTGTTCGATTTCGCCCGCCCGCTGATTTCGGCGGCCACGACCACGACCATGACCACGATCACGGCCATGGGGGCCACGACCACACGCATTAGAACGCGGAACCGAGAAGCGAGCTTCTCGTTGATATGAAAGAAGAGGGCCGCCGATATCCGGCGGCCCTTCGTTCATTCCTTGTTCTGTCTTACGGTTTCGCGTTCCGCGTTCAATCGTCCCAGCGAAGGTCCCACTCGCAGTGGGCGGCGCCGCGGGTCATGCACACGTCGTGCGCAATCTTGACGTTCTTTACCTTCGTCATCTCCGCGAGCCCCTGGCACCAGCCGGTGAGCCGTGCGCAGTGCGCCTTCTCCGACGGGAAGTCCTTGAGCTGAAAGCGCACGTGGGTCTTCGACTGGTCGAGGATGACGAGCTTTCCGGTGTTGTGAATCGAGCTCCAGAACGTTCCGACCTTTGCGATGAGCGAAGGAGGCGTCAGGGCCATGAGAAAGACGCGATACATGCCGACCGAGTCGGCGAGCTCGGTGAGGCCGGCGCGTCTGCCGAACGTGTCGAGGTCTTCGCCTTTCGCCTTCGCTCCCGCTTCCGTCAGGCGATTGAGCATCGCTTCGGGTATGGCCAGCGAGGGGATGACCTTCCCTCGCACCAGAGTCGCATCGTCGGGAGAAAGCGTGGCGACGGCCGCGTCGAACTGCTCGCGAGTGAGCTCCTGCTCGAGGAACTTCACGAGGCTCTTGAGGATGGTTCCCTTCGATGTAGCGATGCCTGAAGTCGTCACGGCGTCCTCCTCGATGCGGCGGTTGAGACTCATTGTCGCAGAGATCTGCGTTCGCGCGAGTCGAGTGCTGCGCGAATGCCCTCGTCCGTCTCGCCTTTCGACGATTCCAGCGCATCGGCGGAGACGCTGTCTGCCGCGAGAAGGGCGTTGCGGATCATCCCTGCGCGCTTGGCGCGCTTGATCGCGCTGCCGCGGAAGAGCGAAGAAAAATCGGCCTGGGTCATCGTGATGAGATCCGTGACCGGGCGACCCGAATATCCGGCGCGCGTGCGGAATGCCGAGTGTCCCCCAGGCGCGTGCGCATTCCACGGGCAGACTTCCTGGCAGATGTCGCAACCGAAGACGTTTCCGGCGAGCCGATCCGACAGCGGCGCGTCGATCGCGCCCCGGTGCTCGATCGTCAGATAGCTGATGCAGCGATTCGAGTCGACGAAGCGCTCGCGGTCGATGGCGTCGGTGGGGCACGCGTCGATGCAGCGCGTGCAATCACCACAACGGTCAGACACCTCGGCGATATCGAGGTCGTGCTCGAGCGAGGTGACGAGCGTGCCGATGAAGAAGTACGAGCCGATCTCCGGGTCGATCAGCATCGCATTCTTCCCGATCCACCCGAGGCCAGCTTGCGCGGCGAGCGAGCGATCGGAAAACGGGCCCGTGTCGACGTAGCGCCAGCTCTTCGTTCCGGGGGCGAGCGACGACAGGAGTGATTCGAGCCGCTGCAGAACGTGTTCGACGACGTCGTGGTAGTCGTCTCCTTGCGCGTATCGAGCGATCCCGTTCGAGAGAGAGTCGGAAGGCGAGGGCGACCGGTCGGCATCGTAGGGAACCAGGATGACGATCACCGATCGACCCCATGGGAACCGGTCGCGAGGAGTGCGGCGTTTTGCGAGGTTGCTCCGCAGATAGGCCATTCCCGCTTCGCGGCCGTCGCGCAGCCACTCCGCGAAACGCTCGACGTGCTGGTCGGTGAGCGACGTCGCGCCGACGCGGATCGCCCCGAGGCGCAGCGCCTCGCGCTCGAGCTCGCTCCAGATGGCGCTGAGAGGCGTGGTCGGTTGGGGCATCTCTTGTGGCGAAGGCCTCCGGCCTGCGCGCAACGGCCGGAGGCCGTTGCCACTAATCGCTATGCGTCGATCCGGTCGAGCAATCCCTGAATCATCGACTCGGGCACGAGTATCGAGCCGATCGTCTTCGGGCCGCCGTTGCCGTGATCGTCCGAACCACCGGTCGTGAAGAGCCCCCGGTCACGGGCGAGTTTCTCGTAGTAGTCGCGCTGCGGCTCGTCGATGTCGGGATGGCGCGTCTCGATGCCGTCGATGCCGGCTTCGATCAGCTCGTTCACGATGCGGCGGTGGTCGCGGTAAACCGAGGGATGCGCAACGGAGGTCACGCCACCCGCGTTGCGCACGAGCTCGACGACCTCGTCGATCCGGAATCGCTGCTTGTCGACGAACGCGGGGCGTCCGTCGCCGAGGAACTTCCTGAAGGCGGTATCGAGGGAGTCGACGGCGCCCATCTCGACGAGAGCTCGCGCGACGTGAGGCCGGCCCAGCGCGCCGTTGCCGGCGATCTCGCGGACCCTCTCGATGCTCACCGGGTATCCGAGCTCGCGGAGGCGCTCGACCATCATCTCACCGCGCGTGTCGCGCGTCCTGCGAAACGAGGCAAGGCGCGATTCGAGATCAGGATCGTCGAGGTCGACGCCGTACGCCAGTACATGTACGTCGACACCGTCGTGCTGGCACGAGAGCTCGGTGCCCGGGACGAGAACGATCCCGCGCGAGCGCGCGTACGACGCCGTCTCCCGCGACGCGGTCAGGTTGTCGTGATCGCTGATGCTGAGGATCGAGATACCGGCCGCGACCGCGCGATCGACGAGATCCCGCGGCTCGTAGAGCCCATCGGAATGCCTGGTGTGGGTGTGAAGATCGGCGACGCGTCCCATCGCCGAAGAATAGCAGATGGGGAACGCGGAACTGGAAACGCGAAACGCGGCACCGAATTGTGTCGGAATCGTCGGCGGGATCGAGAGACACGAAAACAAAAAGGAGAGAGCAAGCCTTTGCTGCCGGCGCTGCTCTCTCCCTTTCGCGGTTTCGCGTTCCGCGTTATGCGTTCCGCGTTTCTACCGGATTGCCTTGCCGGCGCTGATGAGGGCGTTGCCGGTTGCGCGGCGGGCCTTCTTCACGACCGGGGCTGCCGCGTCCTTCGCATCTTCTGCGACGCGGACTGCGGTCTTCTTGACCTTCGCGGCGACCCTCGCCGTCGTTTTCTTCGCCGCCTTGATCTTCGGAGCGGCGGCCTTCTTCACGGCCTTGATCTTCGGCGCGGCCGCCTTCTTCACCGCCTTGACCGCGTTTGCGGTCGTCTTCTTGGCAGTGGCCGTCATCTTGTTGACTTTCTTCTTGATCTCTTTTTTAGTCACCATGCTTTGATGTGCCTCCTTTTCCGTTACTTACGGGGAACGGCTTCAGTGTAACCGATTAACGTGCACGACATCACGACCGCGACACGATCGCGTCACAGCGGTCGCACGTTCCGCGCGCTTCGCTGACCTCTTCGCGATACTGCCAGCAGCGCATGCACTTCGCCCCTCGCGCCGGTTTCATCACGATTCCGACCGTTCCGATTCCCTCGAACGTGATCGCCTCAGAGTCGCTTTCGGACGACGAGCGATCGAAGTCGACGTGCGAGACGATGAGCAACCGCGCGAGGTCGTCGGCCGCTACGCCTCCGGTCAGCGCTTCGGGCACGAAGTCGCCGGTCAGGACGATGTCGGCCTCGAGCGACTTGCCGATCTGCTGCGCGGCGCGCGCGCGTTCGAGCACTTTGTTCGCTGCTTCACGCAGGCGGAAGATCCGATCCCAGGCGGCTGCATCTTCCGCGTTGATGCGCGACTTCGAGAAGTCGGGGAACCCCGCGAGATGCACGGAAGCCTCGGTGGCGCCGCCCATGCGCTCCCAGATCTCGTCGGCGGTGAACGACATGATCGGCGCGACCACGCGCACGAGACCCGAGAGGATCATGTGCAGCGCCGTCTGCGCGGAGCGGCGGAGCTTCGAGTCTTTCGCCTCGATGTAGAGCGTGTCCTTGATGACGTCGAAATAGAGCGCCGAAAGGTCGACCGTGCTCAGCTCCAGGAGTTTGTGGTAGATGACGTGGAACTCGAGCTCCTCGTATCCCCTGAGGCAGCGCTCGAACGTCTCGTGCGCGCGATTCACAGCCCAGCGGTCGAGCGGATCCATCTCCTCGAACGGGAGCGCGTCCTTCGACGGATCGAAGTCGGCGTAGTCGTTGAGGTTGCCGAGCATGAAGCGGCAGGTGTTCCGGATCTTCAGATACGCTTCGGAGATGCGGGCGATGATCTCGTTGCCGATCGCCATGTCGTCGCGGTAGTCGATCATCGAGACCCACATCCGCAGGATGTCGCCGCCATGCTTCTTGATGACGTCCTCGGGGGCAACGACGTTGCCCAGCGACTTGGACATCTTCCGCCCCTTGTCGTCGACGACGAAGCCGCAGGTCACGACCTGCCCGTACGGCGCTCCACCTTCGATGGCGGTGCCGACGAGCAGCGACGACTGGAACCAGCCGCGATGCTGATCGTGCCCCTCGAGATAGACCGCGCTCGGCCAGCCTAACTCCGGGCGGCTCTTGAGCACGGCGACGTGCGAGCAGCCCGAGTCGAACCAGACGTCGAGAATGTCGTTCTCCTTGCGGAACGACGAGCCGCCGCACTTGCAGCGGAAGCCTTCGGGAAGGAAGTGCTCCGCCGGGTGCGCGTACCAGGCGTCGGCCCCTTCGGCGCGGAACGCCGCGACGACGCGCGCGAAGAAGTCTTCGTTGCAGACGGTTTCCGAGCAGCCTTCGCAGTAGAGCACGGTGATCGGCACACCCCAGAGGCGCTGGCGCGAGATGCACCAGTCGGGACGGTTCTCCACCATGCCGCGGATCCGTTCTTCGCCCCACTTCGGGAGCCACTCGACTTTCGCGATCTCCGCGATGGCGCGCTCGCGGAGCGGCGCCTTGCCGGTCGAAGAGACGCGGTCCATCGCGATGAACCACTGCTCCGTCGCGCGGAAGATGATCGGGTTCTTGCAGCGCCAGCAGTGAGGGTAGCTGTGGCGGATGCTCTCCGAAGCGAGGAGCACGCCGCGCTCCTTCATCCTCTCGACGATGAGGGGATTCGCCTTGAAAACATGCAGTCCCGCCCAGTCCGTCACGTCGGGAGTGAACTCGCCTCGGTGGTTGACCGGCGTGTAAATCTCGAGCCCGTACTCGACGCCGAGACGGTAGTCGTCGGCACCGTGTCCAGGCGCGGTGTGGACGAGGCCGGTGCCCGCTTCGAGCGTCACGTGTTCGCCGACGACGAAGATCCCTTCGCGGTCGAGGAACGCGTGCCGGTAGTGCTTCCTGTCGAGCTCGGGTCCTTTGAAGGTGCGGACTACCTGCGGATCAGTCCAGCCTGCCTTCTTTGCGACTCCCTCGAGCAGCTCTTGGGCGACGATGTGGAGGCCGTCGGGCACGCGGACGAGCGCGTAGTCGTGTGAGGGATGGAGCGCGATCGCGAGGTTTGCGGGAAGCGTCCACGGGGTCGTCGTCCAGATTACGGCCCAGGCGGCCTCACCCGACGCGATGCCGAGTGCCTCGGCGGCGTCCTGCCCGAGCGGGAAGCGGACGAAGACCGAAGGCGAGGTGTGGTCGTCGTACTCGACTTCCGCCTCCGCGAGTGCGGTCTGGCAGTGGGTGCACCAGTGCACCGGCTTGAGCCCCTTGTAGACGAGACCTTCCTTGAAGAAGCGGCCGAGCGCGTCGGCGATGTCGGCTTCGTAGCCGAATGACATCGTCGTGTAGGGGTTCGGCCAGTCACCGAGAACGCCGAGACGCTTGAAATCTTCGCGCTGGAGATCGACGAACTTGCCGGCGAAGTCACGGCAGGCGCGACGGAACTCGACCGCTGACATCTCCTTCTTCTTCGGGCCGAGCTCCTTGTCGACACGGTGCTCGATCGGCAGGCCGTGGCAGTCCCAGCCGGGAACGTAAGGCGAGTCGTATCCCATCATCGTGCGCGACTTGACGACGATGTCTTTCAGGATCTTGTTGAGCGCGTGGCCGATGTGAATGTGACCGTTCGCGTACGGGGGGCCGTCGTGCAGGACGTGCTTCTTCCGTCCGGCGGACAGTCTGCGAATCTGTCCGTAAAGATCGATCGAGTCCCACTTCGCGAGCCGCGCCGGCTCGTTCTGCGGGAGGTTCGCCTTCATTGCGAGCCCGGTTTTGGGGAGGTTGAGGGTTTTCTTCAGATCGTCTTTGTCGGCCATGGGGAGTCCTTCCGTGACAAGTGGGCGAAACTAACACCCGGGAGGCGCGAATTTCAAGGAAAGGAGAAAGGCGATTTCGGATATCGGATATCGGATTTCGGATTTGAGAGGTGCGCGGAGTGCGCCAGGTGAGGCCGTTGACGCGGATCGATCAGGTGGGCGAAGCCAAATCCGAATTCCGCAATCCGAAATTCGAAATCAAAGCCCGCCGGCCGTGACCGCGTGTGTAGGCGATACGCGCAGCTTCTGGCCGCTCTTGAGCACCGCCTTGCGCGAGAGGTTGTTCATCGCGCGGAGCTCGTCGACCGAAAGGCCGTGTTTCTTCGCGATCGCGAAGAGCGTGTCGCCCTTCCTCACCGTGTGGTACTTCGACTTCGGTTTCTGCGAGAGGCTGGCAGAGAGCTCGGTCTGGCTGACCGGAACCCAGATCGATGCGCCGGTGCGGAGCTTTCCGATCCCGCCGTTCATCGCCGAGATCGTGCGCGGCTCGGAGCCGAGCTTGCGCGCGAGCGACTTGAGGTTGTCGCCCTTCCTGACGGTGTAGTGCGCTACCCGAAGGTACGGGTCGTCGCCGCGGAGGCTCGACGCTGACGCGGCCACTCGGCGCGCCGACTGTTTAGGCACTCTGACGTTGATCGTTCCTGGCGGGGTCACGCCGCGACGGAGCATCGGGTTCAGATCTCGGATGACGCGCTCGTCGACGCCGGCAGTCTCTGCGACGTACCTGAGCGAGACGGGGCCCGGGACCGCCACTTCCACCGAGTCGTCGACCTGCTCGACCGGCTCGCAAAGCTGGAAGCCATGCGCCTCCGGCTCGCTAACGATCATCAAAGTCGCGAAGAACGTCGGAACGTAGCCGCGTGTCTCGCGCGGCAATGCGGACTTCGAGGAGAGCTCCCAGAAACTGCCGGATCCGCTCGACGCGAGACTCCGGCTCACGCGGCCCGGCCCCGCGTTGTACGACGCGAGCGCAAGCGGCCAGTCGGCGAACTTCGCGTGCAGGTCCTTGAGGTAACGCGCGGCCGCCCTTGTCGAGCGCTCGGGGTCGGCGCGCTCGTCGACCCACCAGTCGACGCGCAGACCGTAATCGCGCGCCGTTCCCGGCATGAACTGCCACATTCCGTACGCGCCGACGCGCGACACGTTGGAGTTGATGTAGCCGCTTTCGATGACGGGAAGATAGGCGAGGGCGCGCGGAAGCTCATGCTCGTCGAGGATCGCGTCGATCATCGCCCGGTAGCGCGTCGAGCGGTCGAGCGATGCCTGGATCCTCGGTCTGAGGTCGGTCGAGAAGAGGTTGAGCGCACCGAAGACGGTCGGGTGGTCGGGAATCTCGATCGATGTCGCCGCCTCGTAGTCGGCGATCAGTCCCGCGGCGGTCTCCGCCTCGCGCTCGAGGATGAACGAGTGCACGCTCTCGAGCGCCTCACTGAATTCGGCGACGTCGCCATGAAGGGTTGCCGCGGGAGAAACGGCAGCGACCGGCGCAGGCGCCGGCCGAGGAGCAGGGGGCATACTGTTCGTAGCGCAAGCGGCGAGCAGCAGCGAAAGCCCCGCGATCGTCAGTTTCCTCGCGATCATCGTCGTTCTCGCTCCCACCACCCCATCGGTCGGGCGCCTCAGTGCGCCGTCCCGAAATCGATTTTTAAGTTTACCTGATAAATGTCGGCCGTGTCCTGCAGATCGACGATCTGCTCCTCGACCTGCAGGGCATTCCTCTCGCCATCCTCGAGCTGAACCGTGATCCTGACTCGCTTCGTTTTCGAGGTCGCGGCACCCTCGGCCTTGAGTGTAATCGTCTTTGGCGTTCTCCTCGCGGATGCGCCGAGCAGGTTGAGTGCGTCGAGCGCCGACGTCGCGCTCTTCCTCGTTCCCTGGGTCGCGTTCTTGCGGAGCGCATCGAGCTCGGCCATCACGTCGACCGACGAGCGCACCTTCACGTGCTTGACCTCGGGCGCTTCGACAGCTGCCGGTACGCCGGGAGTCGGCGCCACAGCCTCGACCACGCGAGCCACTGGCGCGGTAATGGGGGCCTGTGCTGGGGGCTTCGGCGCCGGCACCGGCGGAGCTTCGATCACCGGCGCGAGCGCCGTCGCAGGCGGAGGGGCCGCGGGGGCGGCAGCAGCAGCGGCGGCAAGAGCCGGTGGCGGCGCGGGTCCCGATTTCGGAGCGGATTTCGCCGCTTCATGTGCGGTCGGTGCCTGACTCCGATCGCGAACGATCGGAGCGATCTTGGTCGCGGGCTCGTCGCCCATCATGCGCTTGCGCAGGTTCTTGAGCGTCAGCTTCGAGATGAGCTTGAGGGTCTCGAAGACCCCCTGGCCGGTAACTGCGGAAGACTCGGTGAACTCGTACTTTCCTTCCGGGTCCATGATCCGCTGGAGCTCGTCGGCAGGAAGGATCGCCGAGAGGTCGCGCTTGTTGAGCTGCACGACCACCGGGAGCTCGTCGAGGTCGAGGCCGATCTCCGCGAGGTTCTCGCGGAGGTTGCCGAAGCTCTCGAGGTTTGCGTCGACCATCGCCTTTTGCGAATCGGCGACGAAGACGAGGCCGTCGGCGCCTTTGAGCACGAGCTTGCGGGTCGTGTTGTAGAAGACCTGACCCGGGACGGTGTAGAGCTGAAGGCGGGTCTTGAAGCCGCCGATCACGCCGACGTCGATCGGCAGGAGGTCGAAGAAGAGGGTTCGGTCAGTCTCCGTTTCGAGGCTGACCATCTCTCCCCGGCTCCCTGGAGAGGTCTTCTGGTAGATGTAATGGAGGTTTGTGGTCTTTCCGCAGAGGCCCGGACCGTAGTACACGATCTTCGCGGCCATCTGCATCGTCGCGTAATTGAAGAAGACCATCCGCTCCTGCTCCGAGGTAGGGATCGATGGTAGCACCCGCTTCCAAAACGAATCAAGGAAGCGGGAGCGCGCGAAGAGCCTCGTGGATGCTCATCACGCGGGGGTTGTCAGGGTCGCGTTCGAGAACGATTTCACAGAGCGCGAGCGCGAGGCTCGCGTACGTTGCCTTCATTGTCGGCTCAGCCGAGAGAAGATCCAAGTGTTTTCGGACGACCGCTTCGTCGCCGCGAACGACGGGCCCGGTAAACCTCGCCGTGCCGCTGCTGCGACGCCAGTTCTCGATCGCAGAGATCGCGAGTGCGGCGAGGTCGTCGACTCCCACCCCCTCAACTCCTGCGCCGGCGAGCAGCCGTTCGCTCATCGAGAGGAGCGCGGCAGGGTAGTTCGCCGCGAGCACTGCCGCCGCGTGGTAGGTCGCCTTCGCGGCAGCCGTGACGCGCGTGAGGCGGGCGCGCGCGCGCAGCGCGATCGCCTCTGCGACCTCGAGCGCTTCCTCGGGGCCTTCGACGACGAGCAGCGCGTCGTCGAGCGCTCCGTCGGCGCCTCGCGGCGGCAGCGAGCGCAGCGGGTGGAGGCTGAACGACCGCGCGTGTGGCGCGAAGAGTGAAGCGGGATGCGACCCGCTCGCGTGGAACAACCAGACCTCGTCGCGCGCGAGGGCCGCCAGTTTGCCGCACATGAGTGGAAGCGCGTCGTCGGACACGGCGACGAGGACCAGGTCGGCGCGCGTGATGACCTCTTCGATCGAGGTACGCGATGCCGCGAGAAGCTCCGGAAGGCCGCTTGGTGAGGCTTCCCGGAGCGCCACGCCAATGACCGGGTCGCCAGCCGAGCGCCACGCGCTTCCGAATGCCCACGCGGCACGGCCGCCGCCGATGATGCCGAGACGCATTCCGATAGTCTAACGGTGTTCTGCGTTGCGAAATCGGCGGCGAGGGCCGAAACTGGTCGGCGGCGGGGTGGAGGCAGATCCCCCGATCGCACGACATGCAGGTCCCATTCGAACTGCGGCGCAAGCTGCTCCAGCTCGAGGCGCTCTACGACATCGGGCGGGCGCTCAGCTCGCTGCGCCCCGAAGGGGATCTTCTCGACGAGCTGATGCAGAGAGCGGTCGCGGTCCTCGACGCGACGATCGGATTCGCAGTATCGCTCGACGCCGAATCGCAGCTTCAGCATCTCTACGCGCTCGGCTTGCGGGAAGGTGAGTCGGCCGAGCGGGTGATGGCGACCGAGCCGGTGCGGCGCGTGCTGGCGATGCGGACGCCGCTTTCGACCACCGTAGGCGAGTTCCTGGGCGAGCCGGGGGGCGCTGTGCTGGTCGCGCCGCTCCTCGCGGGTGACGCCCTGCTCGGTGCCGTCGGAGTCGTCGGCAAGGAAGAGCGCGGCGCGGCGCCCGGAAGCTTCGTCGAGGACGACCTGCGCTTTCTCGCGTCGCTTGCGACGATCGGCGCTGCGGCGATCGACAATTCGAGAAACTTCGCCAGGCTCAACAGCATGCGCGAGTCGCTCGAGAGCGAGAACCGGACGCTGCGCGAGAGGATGCTCCGCGAGTTCAGCGACAGGCTGATGATCGGCGACTCGCCGCAGATGCAGAAGGTGATGGACCTCGTCGCGCGCGTCGCCGACAGTCATGCGAACGTCCTGATCCGCGGCGAGTCGGGAACCGGCAAGGAGATGATCGCGCGCCTCGTGCACGGCAACTCGCCGCGCCGCGACAAGCCGTTCATTGCGCTCAACTGCGCGGCGCTTCCCGAAACGCTGCTCGAGTCCGAGCTCTTTGGCATCGAGCGCGGCGTGGCGACGGGAGTCGAGGCGAGACCCGGAAAATTCGAGCTCGCGCAGGGAGGGACCGTGTTCCTCGACGAGATCGGCGACATCCCGCTCACCCTCCAGGCGAAACTGCTGCGCGTCCTGCAGGAGCGCGAGATCGAGAAGCTCGGAGGGCGGAAGAGGATCAAAGTCGACGTCCGGATCCTCGCGGCGACTCACCGGTCGCTCGAGACGATGATCGAAAAGGGTGAGTTCCGGCAGGATCTCTACTACCGGCTCCGCGTCGTCGAGATCAAGCTGCCTCCGCTCAGGGAGCGGCGACAGGACATTCCGAAACTCGTGCGCTACTTCCTCGACAGGTACGGGAGACGCGAGGGGCGGCCCGACATCCGGCTCGCGCCCGAGGCGCTCGACAGGATTCTCTCGTACTCGTTTCCCGGCAACGTGCGCGAGCTTGAGAACCTGATCGAGGGGGCGGTGGCGCTCGCCGTCGATCCGGTGATCAGCGCGGCTGATCTTCACCTCGGAAGCTTGAGCGACGCGCCGGGAGTGGCAGCGAGCCAGGGGTTCGGGGCAGATCTCCCCACCCTTCGTGAGCTCGAATTGCGTTATGTCGCGAAAGTCCTCACCGAAACGCGGGGCAACATGTCACACGCATCGAGGATCCTCGGTGTCGACAGGAAGACTGTGTATCGACTTCGCGACTTGTTGTCCCAAAATAGGCCAATTGCTGAATTTACGGACATTAACTGAATCTATCTATTTTCAATAGTTTACGGCATTTTGTGTTCGTTGCTTGGTAGACATGTAGAGAAAATACCCAATACCTGAGGCGCGCCCGTTTGTGGTGTCTAGCTGTTAAGTCTTTAAAACAAATAGGTTACGTGTCTCGTGCGAATGCGGCTGAAGTTGGCAGCCGGATTGCTCTCTCCCTCTGCGGGTTCCAAACCCACGCCAGTTGAGAGGGACGACAATGACCGCACTCGTACGCAGAAAGCTCGAAGTTGCCGTGAATGCACGGTACGTGTTGCCCGCAGTGCTCGCGATGAATACACTGCTTCTGTTCGCGTACGACAGCCTGCTCGGGATCCCCAGCTGGATCAAGGTCGCGGCGACGCTGTTTCTCCAGTTCTAACGCCGAATGGCTCCAGGTCCGAACTGATGACTGACGCCGTCGATCGACAGGTCGAGCTCACTCTTCCAATGGTCGAGGATATCGAGCTCGCCGTCATCAAGACCGCCGCCGACCTGGCACGCACCGTCGGCATGGGCAGCGTCGAAATCGACGAAGTCTCCCACGCAATCATCGAAGCCTGCATCAACGCGCGCGAACACGCGTGTTGCGCCGATGAGCGCATCTATCTAAGATTCCTCGGAGGGATCACAACCGACGGTCGGGCGAAGCTCGAGGTCTGGATCAAAGACCGTGGCGTCGGTTTCGACCCTTCGAAGGTGAAGCCTCGTGAGCCCGGCAAGGCCGACGCTCCTCGCAAACGAGGCTGGGGGCTCCAGATCATGCGCGCCCACGTCGACGACCTCGAGATCAGCTCGGGTGCCGACGGTACCACCATCCATATGGTCAAATTCTCCGAGAGACGACGCGATGACTGACGACTTGAAAGTGACGGTCCAGCGCAAAGGCGATGCGGCGGTCCTGTACACGCGGGGCTACATCAACAACCTCGGGGGTGAGGAGATCGCTTCGCGCGCCTACGAGCTCATGGACGACGGCATCCGCACTCTCATTCTCAATCTCCAGGAGACGAAGATCGTCAACTCCATCGGAATCAGCATCCTGATCGAAGTCATCGAGAAGATGACCGAGAAGGAAGGGCAGATCGCCTTCTGCTGCCTTACTCCGGTCATTCAGAAGACCTTCCAGATCATGGGCCTCGCGCAATACGCAAAGATCTTCCCCGACGAAGCGAGCGCATCGCAGGAGCTCGGGCTTCCCGCCGCGTCGTAAGACGGGACCTCACCATCCAACCAGAAGCTTGAAGATTCAGAGGCCGGGCGCGGGCCCTGGCTCGTTCACGTTCACGGGATTTTCACTCCCGTTTCAGTCGCACTGAACGACGCTGCTCGCGCCCGGGCTGTTCCGTGAACGTGAACGCTTCCGAGCCCGAGCCCGGTTTTTCTTCGCAGTCCCGCATCACCCCGGCGTTCCCGCGTCCAGCAGGTCTCGCTCGGACGAGCTCACCAGAACCCGCGGCCCTCCTTTCCCGTATCCAACATCACGATGTCATTACCGTTCGAGCCCGCCGAGAGGCGTAAGATCGGCATCAACCGACGACTCACGGGGAGCTGGATGCAACTGACGGCGACGCTGTTCGACGAGCTTCAGGCGATCGAGAAGATCGCGCCGCGCGCGGCGTCCGCCTCACGGCGGCGCGCCGAGACGATTCGCGAGGTGCTCTCGCGGCATCTGCCATACAGCCGCATCGGCGTCTACTTCGACGATTCACAGCGCGGTGAGCTCGTGCTCGCCGCAGCGATCGGCAGCGGTCTCCCCGACGCTCTAGAGCGTCTCTGCGTGGTGCGCGAGCCCGGGTCGGTCCTGCAGCAGTGCGATCCTCCCGCGGACTACCTCGTCCCGCTCGCTTCGTCGAAGGAGGTTTTCGGTGCGCTCGTACTCGGCGGAGGCAGCGCCCAGGCGCTCGACGAGAACGGGCGCTCGAGCCTGCGCGCGTTAGGCGCGTACCTGTCCGCACTGCTTGCGGCGAGCAGGCTCGCGACCGAAGTCCGCGACGGCGATTTCCAGATGCGCCTGCAGATGTGGGAGCTCGAGTCGCTCTACGACATCGGTCTCTCGATCGCCTCGATGCTCGACATGGGCCAGCTCGGCGACGAAATCCTCGTAAGGACGATGTCGCTCGTCAACGCGCGGCGCGCCGCGCTCTATCTCCGGCAGGGGACGCGTTTCGCGCTCCATCAGGCTCTCGGAGGAGCGCGCGCGCAGTTTCTCGA
Source organism: Thermoanaerobaculia bacterium (assembly GCA_041671505.1). Taxonomy (GTDB): domain Bacteria; phylum Acidobacteriota; class Thermoanaerobaculia; order Gp7-AA8; family Gp7-AA8; genus JACPDH01. The sequence continues at coordinate 54,302 of JBAZBK010000011.1, forward strand.
CGACGAGCTGAGCCCCGATGCGGTGAAGACTCTTCTCGACGCCGGCGAGCCGGTCGCGTTCGAGAAAGGCGCGGACTGTATCTTCCCCGGATGTGAGACGCTGGTCGCGATGCCGATCCGCTCGTCGAACGGCGAGGTGATCGGCGTCCTCGCCGCGGCCGACCGCGAGTTCCGCGACGGCTCGGTCGGACCGTTCGAAGATGGCGAGCTTCGCCTGCTCCACCGGTTCGCGAACCAGGTCTCGATCGCCCTGCAGAACGCGCGACTTCACCGTGACGCGCTCGACAAGCAGGCGATCGAGCGCGACCTCGAGCTCGCCGGCTCGATTCAGAACAACATTCTTCCGCGCACCCTGCCGACGACCGAGGGGTACGAGATCGCCGTGCTGCACAACCCGGCACGCCAGCTCGGGGGCGACTACCACACCTTCTTCGAGCGCGACGGTGTCATCTCCGCCTGCGTCGCCGACGTCTCCGGGAAGTCGGTCCCCGCGGCGATCCTCGTTTCCGCGCTTCACGCGGCGCTGCAACTCCTCTTCCACGAGCGGCGCCCGCTCGGAGAGATCGCTGAGGAGCTCAACCGGCACATCCACCGCTGGTCGTCGGAGTCGAAGTTCATCACCTTCATCATCGCGACGATCGACCGTAAGGCGGAGGAGATCCGTTACGTGAATGCCGGGCACAACCCGGCGTTCATCGTCCTCGACGGAAAGGTCGAGACACTCCATTCGCACGGGCTTCCGATCGGCATTCTCGGCGCGAGCCGCTACGAAGCGCAGACCCGTCCGTTCCCTGCCGGCTCTCTTCTCGCGCTCTACAGCGACGGCATCACCGAAGCGAACAACGTCGCGGAAGACGAGTTCGGCCCCGTGCGCCTGACCGACATCCTCACGGCGAACGAGACCAAGAGCTGCGCGGCGATCCGCGACCTGATCCGCGACGAGGTGCGGGAGTTCGCCGGCGAGGCGCCACAGTACGACGACCAGACGGTCGTGCTGGTGAGGACGAGCTAAACCACTGCTCACCACCTGATGGCCTCGAGTTAAGAGCGGAGCTACCGAAGTTAGAAGTTAGAACGATGAATGTTGAATCCAGAAAAGCCGCTACGGCTTCTCTTCTGGATTCTCAATTCATCGTTCATCGTTCTAACTTCAAGTTTGCTTCAGTTGACCTAAGGCCATTGTGCTTACCCTTCGAACTTCGGCGCTCTCTTCTCGAAGAACGCCGCGATTCCCTCGGTTGCCTCGCTTGACATGAATGCGGCAAGCTGGTGCTCGACCTCCATCGAAAGCTGATCGGCGAGCGACTGCCACTCCGAGGCGTGCACGGCGCGCTTGATCCCTTCCACGGCGATGCGGGGCCCGTCGGCGATCGCGCGGGCGAACACCGCCGTTTCGGACGCGAGGCTCTCCGCCGGCACGACCCGATCGATCATTCCGATTTCCAGCGCCTCGCGCGCGTCGACCGCGCGGCCCGACATCATCAACTCCATCGCGCGTCCCTTGCCGACGAGCCGCGGCAGAAACCAGGTGCCGCCCCAGTCGGGGTGCAGCCCGATTTTCACGAACGACTGGGCGAACTTCGCATTCTCCGAAGCGATCCGGTAGTCGCAGGCGAGAGCGAGGTTGCAGCCGGCGCCGGCGGCGATCCCGTTCACCGACGCGATGACGAAGTGCCGCATCGCGCGGAGCCGGGCGACGATTTCTCCGCCTGCCTCGAGCAGCCCGCGGAACGTCGCGGCATCGCCCGATTTCTGCAGGCCGCTCATGTACTCGACGTCGCCGCCCGCGCAGAACGCGCGGCCTGCCCCGGTGATGACGACGACGCGGAGCGTCTCGTCGTCCGCGACTTCCTCGAGCGCGGAGATGAGATCCTCGCGCATCGTTCCTGCGAATGCGTTCAGTTTTTCGTTGCGGTTGAGTGTGATCGTCGCGATGCCCGACTCGCGCTCGAGAAGTATCTCGTTCATCGTGATGGTGCTCCCGGCGGCGAGTGTACCTATGAATGCAGGCGAGAGGCGATAGGCGAGAGGCGATAGGCGAGAGGCGATGAGCCGGCCACCGCCGTCTGCGTCGGCAAAGTTCATGTCTCGGGCCGCGGAAGTCAGCGACCGTGCGCGGGACCGCACCAGCCTCCGGCGTCTGGTGCTGCCCGGCATTCCGCAATCCCGCTCCCCTCGTCGCCTCCCGCCTGTCGCCTCTCGCCTCCGACGGCAGAATTTCGCCACCCGGCCGGATCGTTGGACATTGTGATCATGGCCATGAGAGGCGCGACTCTCGAGGATGCGCTCCACGCCCGCACGACAGAGAGCCGCGAGCTCGTGGAGGCGCTCGACGCCGGCGCGATCCGCTGCGTCGCGTGCGCTCATCGATGCCGCATTCAGCCGGGGCATGCCGGTGTCTGCAGGATCCGCTGGAACGACGAAGGGAAGCTGATGGTTCCGCGAGGGTACGTCGCGGGCATCGCCGTCGACCCGATCGAGAAGAAGCCGTTCTTTCACGCCTACCCTGGCGCGAACGCGCTGTCGTTCGGCATGCTCGGCTGCGACTACAAGTGCGGCTACTGCCAGAACTGGATCACCTCGCAGTCGTTGCGCGACCCCGTCGCGGGAGCGGAGCCCCGCGACATCGAGCCCGAAGAGATCATCGCGCTCGCGAAGAAGCACCACGCGCGCGTTCTCACCTCGACGTACAACGAGCCGCTTATCACCTCCGAGTGGGCCGTCGAGGTCTTCCGTCTCGGAAAGGCCGAAGGTCTTGCGTGCTCGTACGTGTCGAACGGCAACGGGACTCCCGAGGTGATCGAGTACATTGCTCCCTGGGTCGACCTCTACAAGATCGATCTCAAGGCCTTCGACGAGACGAGTTACCGGAAGTTAGGCGGCAGGCTCGGCCCGGTGCTCGACACGATCCGCGAGATTCACCGGCGAGGCATCTGGCTCGAGGTGCTGACGCTCGTCGTGCCCGGATTCAATTCGTCGGACGAGGAGCTGACGAAGATCGCGGAGTTCGTCGCGAGCGTCGATCCGCGGATTCCGTGGCATATCACCGCGTTCCACCAGGACTACAAGATGACGGCCAACGACGATACCGATGCCGGCACGCTGATGCGGGCGTGGAAGATCGGACGGAGTGCCGGACTGCACTACGTCTATCCGGGCAACATCCCTGGCGTGTTCGGCGATCTCGAAGGAACCCATTGCCCGTCGTGCGCAAAGCTCGTGGTCGGGCGTATCGGTTTCCGCGTCACGGCCTACCGGCTTCGCGACGGCTGCTGCCCCGATTGCGGCGAGCGCATCCCGGGGCGTTGGGCCGAGCCGGGCGACAACGGCGCCCGTCCGCGCGCCGTGTTCTGATATGGAGTGCGCAAGCGAGGCTTGCGCTCTTCCACGCCGAAGCGAAGCTTCGGCGGTCAACTCCGATCGACGTTAGGCGGAAGCTGCGCTTCCGCCTGGAAGGGCGCAAGCTGCGCTTGCGCACTCCACATCACTCACCGCACTCCCGACGTGTACGGCCCGAAGATCGATTTGACCGTACCCGACTCGTCCTTGTTGTCGACGACGTAGACGCGGTAGGTCTTGCCGCCCGGCTCGACGCGGATCACGATGTGGCCCGCGTCGGACGCGACCTTCGTCGCGCGCGGCCCGATCGCCGCCTTCGTCGCGTCGCGGAACTGCGTGATGAAGACGTCGCGCGGCGCGCTCCAGATGCGCGTCGACAGCAACCGCTTGAGAACGTCGGGCGAAGGATGCGTCGGCGACCAGGCGGGAACGACGATGACTCGCGGCTGAAGTGTCCCGAGGGAAAACGGATTCGCCGGCTCGATCGAGCCATGGTGATTGACGACCATGACGTCGGTCTTCCCGATCGCCTTCGCGATCGGCGTCTCCATGTCCCACCATGCAGGCGCGCCGGGCTCCGGCTGGCCGTAGAGATCGCCACCTGTGTAGAAGCTGAACTTCCCATAACGAATGCGAAGCGCGATGCTGCAGCTGTTCTCCGGGGCGCGGTCTCCCTTTGGAAGTTCCTTCTGCGGCGGGAAGCGATCGACTACGTCGTTCCCTTTGCCGGTCCAGACGATGCCGTTGCCGGCGACGGCGCGAACCTCGAGCCCCGGGAACGCGGCGGCGTCGCGAACGGAGACGAGCTGGTCGCTGCGTCCGACGCGAATCTTCTCCCTGATGATTCCCCGAGACCTCGCGGTGTAGTCGGCGAATTTCCTGTAGTTGTCGATTACGTCGCCCACCGGAGTCGCGGGCTCGCCATAGTCGGGGAAACCCCGATCGACGAGCTTCCGGATCGGCACCTGTTCGTTCACCGCGGCGAGACCGACGACGGCGAACCCGCCTTCGGCCGACTTGCGCGCCGTCGGCTGCGGATTGCCGATGTGATCGGGATGGAAATGCGTCGCGACGGCGAAGTCGATCCGCACGTCGTCACCGGCCACACGCTTCAGGTATCGCGCGATCCACTCTCCTGCGCCCCGGCTCGCGTCGGGCATCGCGGTCGCGAGCGGGATCCCCTCGCCCGCATCGCCCGCGTCGACTAGCAGCGTCGTCCCGTCGGGAAAGACGATGAACGCCGCATTGCCACGGCCGGTGCTGATCTGGTGGATGTCGAGGTGGCCCCGCGTCCAGGGTGGCAGGGTCGGCGACGGCGAATCGGCGAATGCGCTCGTCGCGCCTAACAACAGGAAGAGCACGACGGCGGAAAGGCGGAAGAGTCGCATGGTCACCTCGGGGGTCGGGGCTAAGCGGTTAGGGAATGCTCGAGCTGTCGGGTCGCTCCCGATTCTAGCAACGGTCACGATGGCGGCGAGGTCGCGCCGCGGGTTGTCACCGATTTGCTTCCGGCGAGGCCCGCGCGCCGACGCGCGTCCTCGCCGGAGCTTCGGAGAAGCCGGCATCGGGAGCGGGGGTTCAGTAAACGAACGGGATGAACCGCTTCGTTCGACGCATGTACTCGCGGTACGGCTCGCCGAGAGTCTCGACGAGCGCGATCTCTTCGGCGCGAACCCTTCGACTGTAGGCGCATGCGCTCAGCCCCATGAGAGCTGCGACGCTCAGCAGACTGCCAAGCGCGATTCCAACGCCGAGGAAGAGCAGGAGTCCCGCGGCGTAGGAAGGATGGCGAACCCAGCGGTACGGGCCGTCCTGGATGACGGGCTGGTCTTGAGTGACGGTCACCGTGCCGGTGAAATGGCGGCCGAGGGTCCGAAAGCAGATCCGGCGGAGCACGCCACCAGAAAGGAGCAGCAGAGTGCCGACAACGAGCGCGGCGCGCGGTTGAGGAATCAGCCCCCACGGCACGAACGCGAGGCCGAATGCGAGAACGATCGCGGTCTGGTTCGCGATGAGGATGAAGCGCATCGTCCCCTGATCCTGCGGGCCCGGCTCGCTCGAGAGCGACTTCCGGATGAGCTTTCCCTCCGCGACGAAGGCCCAGACGTAGATGATCCAGAAGGCGATTGCTTCCGGGTAGCGGAAGACCGGCGGGACGTTGATCTGCATGAGCGGCTCCAGTGTCCTCGAAAACCGGCTCCGGGAGAAGGGCGGGCGACGGACGCGGCCTTCGCCGCGCCCGTCGCCGCTCCTGGCGATTCCGCTTACGCGCTCTTCTTGTCGGTCGCAGCCTTCCGGAAGTGCGAGATGAGGGTCGACGCGAGGCCTTCGAAGCTTCCTCCCCCGCCATTCGACGAGAGCGTCAGCACCTCCGGGACGATCCTCTGCTGGAACTTGCCTAACGCCTCGATCGCGTTGACGATCGCCGTCGCCTCGCGGCCGACCGCGTCGCGCTGCGCCTCGTAGCCCTTCGCGCGGGCGAGACCCACCGCTTCGATCTCCGCGCTCTTCGCGCGACCGGTCTCGCGGATGTAGGTCGCCTCACCGTCGGCCTCGAGCTTGCGCGCGGCCGCCTCGTTGTTCTTGATCTCGACGCCGACCTGCGCCTGCGCGAGGCGAGCCTGCATGTCGGCCGTGCCGCGCGCCTTCTCGGTCTCGATGCGGACGCGCTCGGCCTCCTGCTGACGCTGATACGTCTGGATCTCCTGCGTCGCAATCTCGCGCTCGGTGAGCACCTTTACGAGCTCGGCCGGCAGCACCACGTCCTGGATGTAGACACCCTTTGTCACCACGCGATACTGCGAAAGCTGCTGTTTGATGTGCGCGAGCGCCTGCTGCTGCACCTCCTGCCTCGTCTCGATGAAGCTGATCGCGGGCATGCTCTGCAGCTTGTCGCGGAAGTGATTCCCGACCGCGGCCTGCAGTACCTCGTTGACGAGGTTCTTCATCGTGCCGACGATCGAGATCACGTACGGCGCCTCGGTGTCGGGGACGTGGATCTGCACCTGTAGGTCGATCTTGAATACGAATCCCTCGCGGCTCTTCGCCTCGATCTGCTGCAGGCGCTCGTCGAGCTTGTGCGCCATCGAGACGGCGTTCGCCCAGTTGAGCGTCAGGATCGACGTCGGGACGATCTCCGCCTGGTAGCAGCGCGGGTTGATCGCGTACTTGCCGGTCCGCAGAGGCTCCTGCCAGATGCCGCGATGTCCCGGCCTGACGAGGCTTCCGTGCTGGAAGTCGGCGCCCGAGGTGTCCTTGGTCGGCAGGCCGACGAACGACTTCATGACCGCGACCTGGCCCTGCTGCACGACGAGCATGGGGACCTTTTCGACGCTTACGAGGAACGGATTCAGCGTGTAGCCGCCGTAGAGCAGCGGGTCGTGCTGCATGCCGATGCGGCCGCCCGCCTCCAGAAACTTCTGAAAGTCCTGGTAGTTGTTGTGCAGCTCGTTCTTCGAACCGAGGATCGATTCGATGAGCTTCGCGTCCTGCTCTCCCGAGACTTCGAGCTCGCCGACGTCGCGAAAGCCGCCGATGCGGCTGGCGATGTCGCCCGCGGGGAGCGGATCTCCTTCGTATGCCGTGATGATTCCGACCATGTCGATGATCTCGCCTTCAGTCACCTGCGGCTCGACACGCACGACTTCGAGCTGTTTCGGGTCGAGGCCGAACGCCTTGCAGCTGAGCCGTTCGTTTCGGCCGTTGCGGATCTGCAGCTCCGTCGAGACGGGGAGGCCGTAGACCTGGCTCTTCGTGATCACCAGGAAGCCGACGGGGTGGATCGGTACGAGCGTTCCCGGAGGGAGCACGGGGCGCTGCACGCCCTTCTGGCCACCCTTGCCGACGAACGAGCGGACGTCACTGAAGCTGCCGAAGACGCTCTTGTACGCGGCCGACTTCGCGCCGATCGGAAGCGGGGCGCCGACCTGCGCGATGACGACGCCGATCTCGCCCGCGGGGACCTGCACCCAGGGGAACTTGTCGACGCGATAGAGCACCGCGAGCTTCCAGCGGAGCCCCGGCATCAGGAGATCGGCTTCGTAGCCGGCTTCGCCGCCGAAAGCGATCGGGTTGTCGTCGTGGAGCTTGCGGAACGAGAGTCGCTTCGTGACGAGGCCGACCTCGTTAGGTCCGATGCGGTGCAGCGACGCGAGGGAAAGCATCACGCCGCCTGCGACGATTGCGGCGAGCAGCGTGGTGAGGATGAGGCTTAGAAGAGTCATGGCTCTTCCTTTCTCCACGCCTGCAGACACCCGTCAGCCGAAGGGTTGGATGCAGGCTGGGCTCTGCTCCACGAGGGGGACGCGCGAGGCGGCCGCACGCAAATCACGCGACGTTGGAGCAGTGCTCAGACGGGAGAGAGAGCCCGAGGGCTACGCGCGCCAGAACCGGCGGTGCTGGGAATGCAGGCGGGGGACGTGGAGGAGAACGAAGGTACCGCTGTCCATGACCCTAACATGCATCCGCGCGGGCGAAACGTCAAGCTATCGAGAGGTGGATTGCGATGGGAGAGCGTGGAAAGGGCTGGGGAGCAAGGAGAAAGGAACAAGGAGCAAGGAGAAAGGGGAAGGGGACAAGGAGAAGGGATGCCACCGAGGGTCGGGTTCCCTTCTCCGTGCTCCTTTCTCCTTTCTCCTTCGGCCTCACCCGTGCCGGATGTTCATGATGTCGCCGTCCTGGACGACGTAGGTCTTGCCTTCGAGCTGCCAGTGGCCCGACTCCTTCGCCTTTGCGAACGACCCGCCGGCGGAGAGGAAGTCGTTCCAGTGCACCACCTCAGAGCGAATGAACTTGGCATAGAAGTCGGAGTGGATCACTCCCGCCGCCTCCTGCGCCGTCATGCCGACGCGGATCGTCCAGGCCCGGCACTCGTCTTCGCCCACCGTCAGGAACGACTGCAGCCCGAGAAGCGCGTACGCCTCGCGGATCAGGGTGTCGAGCGCCGACTCCTCGATCCCGTACTCGTCCATGAAGACGCGCGCCTCCTCGGCCGACAGCGCCGAGATCTCCATGTCGATCTTGCCGAAGAATCCGAGCACGCGTGTGCGCAGCCCGGCCTTCGCCGCGGAGATGAGGGCGACCTCCTCCTTCAGGATCGGCTGCTGCGTCTCGTCGAGATTCAACGCGATCAGCATCGGCTTGAGTGACAGGAGCTGATAGGTCTTGAGGAGGTGAAGCTCGTCCTTCGACAGGTCTTCGTTGCGGAGAGGCTTCTCCTCCTGCAGCCACGCGAGGCACTTCTCGAGGACCGGAAGCTCTTTCTTCATCAGCTCGTCGTGCGTGCGGCCGAGCTGCTTCCTGATCTTCTCGATGCGCGGCTCGAGCACCGCCATGTCGGCGATGATGAATTCGGTGTCGAGCGTCGTGACGTCGCGCAGCGGGTCGATCGTCCTGTCGGGATGCGGCACGGTGTCGTCCTGGAAGAGCCGGACGACGTGGATCATTGCGTCGTTCGTTTTCACCGCGGAAAAGAAGCCTGTCGTGAACTGTGTCGTGCCGCTCGAGCCCTTCTTCAGGCCGACGACGTCGACGAAGTCGATCGTGGCGTGGACCGTGCTTTTCGGCTTGAAGATTTCGGCGCTCTTCTCCAGCCGGGCGTCGGGGATCTTCACGATCCCGTGGTGCGGATCACCCTTGGCCAGCGTCGCCGCGTCGATGTGAGTTTTCGTGACCGCCTGGAACAGGGTCGATTTTCCGGAGAAGGGGAGCCCGACGATGCCGATCTGCATGGAGTGAATACCTCAGGTTCGCGACGTTATCGCAGGCGGGAGGCGAAAGGCGAGAGGCGATGAGGCGAGAGGCGATGATGCGAGAGTTCAAGGGGGCTTCCGATTCGTCCAATCCGAGGCCGAAGTCCGTAGGATTCGTGGCGGGTCAGAGCGACTGCGGCAGGCACCGCGCCTGCTCATCGCCTCTCGCCTTTCGCCTCTCGCCTCGTCCGTGGCTGGAGTTTTCCCGCCTCCACGGCTACCATGCGCTCCGCGGTCACCGCATGAGTGAGTTTGAGAAGGTCGCTGATGTCGCCGAGCTTCCTGTCGGAAGCGTGAAGGCGTATGTCGTCCGGGGGCGGAAGGTGGCCGTGTGCCATACCGCGCGCGGATTTTTTGCAACCGACGATTCGTGCCCGCATCGCGGCGGACCGCTCAGTGAAGGGGATATTCTCGGCGACGAGATCGTCTGCCCCTGGCACCTCTGGTCGTTCCGGCTCGACACCGGTCTAACCCCCAACAGCCTTCCCGGCATGCAGGTCCGCGTCACCATTCACGAAGTCCGTGTGGACGGTGATGCGGTCCTGGTCCGCCTGACGAACGAGGAGCGCCCGTGAACCCGAAACCGCTGAAACACATCGATCTGCACTCGCCCGTGGGGCGCCTCGAGGCGCTCTACCGCCAGATCGACGAGCCGCGCGGCGTCGCCGTCGTCTGCCATCCCCATCCGCTGCATGGCGGAACGCTGCACAACAAGGTGGTCTTTCGCGCCAGCCGCGGCCTCGAGCGGCAGGACGTTTCGACGCTGCGCTTCAATTTCCGCGGCGCCGGCGCCAGCCAGGGGAGGCACGACAACGGTGAAGGGGAGCAGCAGGACGTCGAGGCGGCGATCGACTGGATGCAGGCCCGGCACCGCGGCGCCAGGCTCTTCCTCGCCGGCTTCTCGTTCGGCGCGTGGATCGCAAGCCGCGTCGCCTGGTCGCGCGACGACGTTGCCGCATTGGTGCTCATCGGCTCGCCGGTGAACAAGTACGACATGAGCTATATCCGCCACGCCCCGCAGCCGATCCTTTTCCTCCAGGGATCTGAAGACGAGTTCGGAGACGTCGACACGCTGGCGAAGATCGTCGAAGGGTGCCGCAACGCCGAGCTCATCGTCGTCAACGGCGCCGACCACTTCTTCAAGAACCAGGTCGAGATCGTCGAAGAGACGGTCTCCGAGTGGATCGGGGAAGTGTTAGGCAAAAAATAGTGCCGAATTCCGAGTTCTGAGTGCTGAGGATCTCGCCGCTGTCAGCGTTTCTGGGGCGTGCTCCATGGGCGCTGTTGCCTGCTGATCGCCTCTCGCCCGTCGCCTCTTGCCTTGCCTGCTATGGCCTCTGGCCTATGGCCCGCCTTACTTCAGGCTCTTCAGCCTCAGCTTCGCCTCGCCGTTCTCGGGCTCGATGGCGATGACGTCTTCGTAGCAGGCGCGGGCGCGAGCCGTCAGGCCGGCGCTCCGGTAGAGGTCGCCGAGGGTGAGGATCGCCTCGGTGAAGTTCGGATTCGCGGAGATCGCCCGCTGCAGGCTCTCCATCGCCTCGCGCTTCCAGTTCGGGTTCTTCTGCTGGCAGGTCGAGAGTAGGAACCACGCCTCCGCGTAGTCGGGCACGTAGGTGACGCTCTGCCGAAGCAGCATCATCGCCCCGTGGTATTCCCCCTCGGTTACGAGCTCGCGCGCCTTCGTGAAGTTCGCCTCGGCGATGCTGCGGCGGACGATCATCTTGTGGACCGCGCGCATGTCGCTTCCGCGCCCCTGCGACATCAGCCGGTCGTACTCGCCGCGCTTCGCGGTGCTGGTGAGTACGTCGTGTGCGCGGTCGAGGGTCTGTATCGTCTCGTTCAGGATCGGACGCAGGACCACGGGATACGACGACGGATCGAACAGCTTTCTGAGGCGTTCGTAATTGGCGACGATGTTCGAGCGGGTCGTTCCCTTCGGCAGGTCGAGGAGCTTGTAGTAATCGCTCCGCTCCGCGTGGCGCGCGAAGGCGAAGGCGCGGAGCGAGCGCTCGTCGGAAGTTCCGAGCGACGACATGATCGCGAGGTCGCGCGCGGATCGTTCGATCTCCTCCTTGTCCTCGTGTTTCTGGTCGGCCCGCTCGATCTCGTAGATGCCGAGTGAGAGCATTTCGACCGCGACGCGAACGGCAAGAACTGCCTCGCGTCCGGCCCGCTTGACGAAGTCGCCGATCGTAGCGGCCTCGCTGAGCGTCTCCGCGAGGCGCCGTTCGTCGTCGTTCACCGGAATGACGTCGAGCGTGAACCGCGGCTCGCGGGCGAACTCGATCCTGCGGGTCAGATCGCCGATCGACCGCTTCAGGGCGAGCCCGCTGGAGATGCCGCGGATTCCTTCGAGCACGAGCGCTGCCGTCGACGGAATGAAGACGCGCCGCTCTGGTTCGAGCGCGTCTCCGGGAATCCACGCACAGTTCCCTTCTTCGAGCGAAAAGAGCGGAAGCACCACGCCTTCGATCCATTCGCGCAGAAGCGGCCCGGCGCGATCGGACCCGACGACCGAGGCATCGAAGAATCGGAGCGCGAGGTCGGGCCCGTCGATTTCGCGGAGCGCGGCTCCCGCGCCTGGCGCGATGTGCCCGCCTTTCTCCAGGAAAGCGCCGATCGAAAGCGCGGGCGCGGAGGTCGAAGCGAGGACGAGGTCACCCTGGACCCACCAGAGGTCGGTGCGCCGGTCGCGTACGACAACCGTCAGTCGTCCGCTGTCACGCTCGCTGATGATCGGCGCGATGACGGTGCAGAGCGGCGTGATTTCCAGACTCTCGAGGCTCAATCCCTGTTCCTTCTACTGGAACGCGTAAATGTCGATGTTGGCCCTGTTTCGAAGGCGTTCGGTCCACCGCCGCACTTCCTGTTCGAGTCCCTCGGAGCGCAGTGATTCCCTGAGTTGCTCGCGCACCTCGGCGAGTGGCGGGACGGGCTGCCCCGCGTCACGCCTCTGCTGGCTCCAGGATTCCCGATAGTAACGCTCAATCTCGTCGAGCGATATGAAGATCAGCGGCGCGAAGCGCTCCTCGATGTATGCGTCGATCTGAAGTCGTCTTTGGATGATCTGGCGGAGATTCGTCTCATCCATCCCCGAGGACGAGAGGCGCGCGAACATCGCTTCCTTCGAGCCGTCGGCACGCGCGAGGATCTCGATCCGCGCGTCGACGTCCGCGGGGCGCACGTCCTTGAGCCCGAAGCGCTCCGCGTCTCGTCGCTGAAGCAGAAAGTCGATCGCGGTGCTGAGCACGCGGCGCCGGTAGTCCGTCTCCTGCTCCCCCTCGCGGCGCGGGATCAGGTCCGCGCGGATCAGACGCTCGACGTCGCCCGTGGTGATCACCTGGCCCTCGACCACCGCGGCGATCCGGTCGATGATCTCGGCGCGGGCAGAAGTAGCCCAGACCATCAGCCCGAAGGCGATGGCGAGCGCGCACCTGGGAAGACGGCCTGCGTGAAACATTCGGGCTGGAGGCACTTTGCCCCTCCGTCGGGGAATCGTCAACTGTCTCGCTCCGTTGGTCTTGACACTTCGGCGCGCGCTTTCTACATTGGCACTCGCGAGTAAAGAGTGCTAACGATGGCGAACAGGTCGGGACAGCTGCCCCAAAAGACGACGCTCCGGCTCGAGGATCTCGAGCCGCGCTTCCGCGACGTGTTGCGCGAAATCGTCCTCGAGTACGTGTCGAGCGGTGAGCCGATCAGTTCGCGGTCGCTTGCCAAGAGCGGTCGATTCGCGCTTTCCCCGGCGACACTCCGGAACGTCATGGCCGATCTGGAGGATCTCGGGTTCCTCCAGCAGCCGCACACGTCGGCCGGGCGCGTCCCGACCGACCGTGGCTACCGCTATTTCATCGACCACCTGATGCGGTCGCGCCGGCTGAGTCAGCTCGAGCGCGAACAGATCGACGGAGAGGTCGGCCGCGCCGACGAAGTCGACGAGATGATGCATCACTCCTCGCGCCTGCTCTCGAAGCTGAGCGACCAGGTAGGCATGATCTTCATGCCGAAGCTGAACCAGCTGGTGATGCGCAGCATCGACTTCATCCCGGTATCCGACACCAAAGTGATGTGCGTGATCGTGGGGACGAACGGGGTGGTGGTGAACCGCATTCTCGAGGTGCCGGCGGTGCGCGGCCGCGACGAGCTCGAGCGAATCAGCCGCTACCTCACCGCGGAGTTCGCTGGTTGCGCCCTGGAGAACTTCCTCGCGGCGCTCCGCACGGCCGTGTCGGGCGAGCGGGCGCGAGAGGACCAGGACTGGCGCGAGTCGATCGAGTTCAGCATGAACGCCGTCGAGGAAGTCGTTCCGGTCGACGAGGAGCTCTGTGTCGAAGGGGCCATGTCGGTCATCCGGAAGCCCGAGTTCTCCGAGGGACGGGCCCTCAACAGGATCGCGGTGGTTCTCGAGCACAAGCGTGAGCTCGTTTCGATTCTCGGCGAGCTGCTCGTCGAGGGGGGGACGCAGATCCTGGTCGGCTCCGAGAGCAGTTTCACGCGTGCCCACAATGCCAGCCTCGTGGTGACGAGCTACGGTCCGGCCGGCCGGCCGCTCGGGCTCGTCGGCATCCTGGGCCCGACCCGCATGGAATATGCGAGAATGGCTCCTCTGGCGGATTATCTGGCGAAGGCGCTCAGTCGGAAGATCGAGGAGACTGAGCAGGAGAACGAGTCTTGACCGAGCGGGACGATCTCGAAAAGAACGTTGACGACGATACCTACGTGATCGAAGACAGCGGAGAAACGCTCGAATCCTTCGATCTCGATGCGGAACAGCGGGCCGCGGAGGCGACCGGCATCGCGCCCGTCGCGGAGAGCGCGCAGGTCGAAGAGCTCCGGCGCGAGAACCACGAGCTCCGCGACCGGCTGCTTCGCTCCCGCGCCGACATCGACAATTTCCGCAAGCGCACTGAGCGGGAGAAGCAGGACTTCTACCGCTACGCGCTCGCCGACATCATGCGCGAGCTTCTTCCGGTGCTCGATAATTTCGAGCGAGCCCTCGCCGCGAGCGCGCAGTCGGCGCAGGACATCCTCGTTGGCGTCGACCTGATCTACAAGCAGTTTTCCGACGTGCTGAGCAAGGCGGGACTCCGTGCCGTCGACGCGGCGGGCGTTCCGTTCGACCCGAGCGTCCACGAGGCGGTCGCCCGCGACGATGAGTCGCCGCTCCCCGCCCACGCGGTCACGACGATCCTTCAGAAGGGCTACATGCTCAACGAGCGCCTCGTGCGCCCCGCGATGGTGCGCGTCTCCTCGGGAAGCGTTGCCCAGGCCGACATGCCCCCGACCGGAGAAGGCGGGGACGGAAGCGGGTCGGAAGGTTAGGCGATGGCGAAGATTCTCGGCATCGATCTCGGTACGACGAACTCCTGCGTCGCCGTCGTCGACGTGGCGACACCGCAGGTGATTCCGAACCGGGAAGGCAGCCGCACCACCCCTTCGGTGGTCGGATTCACCGAGGATGCCGAACGCCTCGTCGGCCAGATCGCAAAGCGCCAGGCGATCACGAATCCGTTCAACACGATCTACGCGATCAAGCGCGTCATCGGCCGGAAGTTCGTATCCGACGAAGTGACGCACGCGAAGAAGGTGCTTCCCTACCAGGTCACCGAGGCGTCGAACGGCGACGTGAAAGTGAAGATCCGCGACCGCGAGTTCTCCCCGGAGGAGATCTCCGCGTTCATCCTCATGGAGATCAAGACTTTCGCCGAGGAGTTCCTCGGGGAGGAAGTGACCGAGGCGATCATCACGGTCCCGGCCCACTTCAATGACGCGCAGCGGCAGGCCACGCGCGATGCGGGTCGCATCGCGGGCCTCGAGGTCCTCCGCATCATCAACGAGCCGACTGCAGCCGCGCTCGCCTACGGCCTCGACACGAAGGGGACCCGGAACATCGCAGTCTACGATCTCGGCGGCGGCACATTCGACGTGTCGATCCTCAAGCTCGAGGACGGCCTGTTCGAGGTCCTCTCGACCTCCGGTGACACTTACCTCGGCGGCGAGGACTTCGACAAGCGGATCACCGACTGGCTCATCGAAGGCTTCATCAGAGATGCGGGCATCGACCTGCGCGAGGACAGGATGGCGCTTCAACGCCTGAAGGAAGCCTCGGAAAAGGCCAAGTGCGAGCTCTCGATGAACGACGAGACTCGCATCACGCTCCCCTTCATCTCCGCCGATTCCTCGGGGCCGAAGCACCTCAATCGCGTGCTGACGCGGTCCGACTTCGAGACGATGGTCGAGGACCTGATCCAGAAGACGATCGACCCGGTGAACGACGCGCTCTCGCAGGCAGGGCTCACGGCGGAGAAGATCGACGAGGTCGTCCTCGTCGGCGGGCAGACGCGCATGCCGCGCGTGATCGAGGCGGTTCGCAAAGCGTTCGGACGCGAGCCCGACCGGAACATCAATCCCGACGAGGTCGTCGCGATAGGCGCCGCGATCCAGGGCGGCATCATGCGCGGCGACATCAAGGACATGGTCCTTCTCGACGTCACGCCGCTCTCGCTCGGCGTCGAGACCAACGGATCGCTCTTTACCAAGATCATCGAGCGCAACTCGACGATCCCGACGAAGAACTCGATGATCTTCACGACGGTTTCGGACAACCAGACGAAGGTCCAGGTACACGTGCTGCAGGGTGAGCGCGAGTTCGCCAAGGAGAACAAGAGCCTCGGCAAGTTCGACCTGGTCGGCATTCCCGCCGCGCCGCGCGGCGTCCCGCAGATCGAGGTCACCTTCAGCATCGACTCGAACGGCATCGTCAACGTCACGGCGGTCGACCAGGCGACCGGGCAGTCGACCGGCGTGCAGATCAATCCCGCCGGCGGCCTCTCCAAAGACGAGATCGACCGGCTCGTCAAGGACGCGCAGGAGCACGCCAAGAGCGACGCGGCGCGCAGGGAGCAGCGCGCCCTCATGAACCGTCTCGAAGGAATGATCTACACCAACGAGAAGGTTTTTCGCGAATTCAGCAAGCTGTTGAACGATCCCGATCGCGACAGGGTCCAGAAGGTAATCGCGAAGTGCAAGGAAGCGCTCAACAGCGAATCGAAGCAGGCGCTCAACGATGCGATCTACGACCTGCAGCTGGCGTCGAAGATCCTTACGAGCGTCATGCTCTACAACCCGATGAAGTCCTCCCTCGGGACGGAAGAGCCTCCGCGCTGACCGCGCGCCGGGCATCCGTCACGACTCCAGGGCGCGAGCCCCGATGGCGACCATGAGCTCCACGCAAAAAAGCGACTATTACGAAGTACTGGGCGTCAACCGCGACGCGAGCCTCGAGGAAATCAAGAAGGCCTACCGCCGCCTCGCGGTCAAGTACCACCCCGACAAGAACCCCGACCATCCCGACGCCGATGAGAAGTTCAAGGAGGCGTCGGAGGCCTACAGCGTGCTCTCCGATCAGGACAAGCGCGCGCGCTACGACCGCTTCGGTCATCAGGGAGTCGGCAGTCAGCCGTTCAACGCTGCCGATTTCGTCGATTTCTCGGACATTCTCGGCGATATCTTCGGCTTCGGCGATCTCTTCGGCGGCGGCCGGAAGCGCGGCAACAGGCCCGTGCGCGGTGCCGACCTGCGCTACGACGTGACGATCTCCTTCGAGGACGCTGTTTTCGGCAAGGAGCTCGACGTCGAGATCCCCCGCAGCATCACCTGCGGCACCTGCAAGGGGACGGGCGCGAAGGCGGGAAGCGCGCCCGTCAGCTGCACCGGCTGCGGAGGCCGCGGACAGGTGCGCTTCCAGCAGGGTTTCTTCGCCGTCTCGCGGACCTGCCCGCAGTGCGGCGGCTCGGGCCAGACCATCAAGGACAAGTGCGCCACGTGCAACGGCGCCGCGCGCGTGCGCGAGACCCGCAAGCTGACGCTCCGGATTCCGCAGGGAGTCGACGAGGGCTCGCGCCTTCGCGTCGGGGGTGAAGGCGAAGGCGGGATCAACGGCGGCCCGCCGGGCGACCTCTACGTCTTCATCGACGTCGCCGAGCACGAGCATTTCGTCCGGAAGGACTACGACATCCACGCGGAAGAAGAGATCAGCTTCACTCAGGCGGCGTTAGGCGCCGAGCTGAAGGTGAAAACGGTATGGGGCGAGGAGTCCCTCCCGATTCCGCCCGGAAGCCAGCCCCAGGACACGATCCGCATGCGAGGCAAGGGTGTTCCGTTCGTCGAGGGCAACGGAAAGGGCGACCACTGGGTGCACGTGAAGGTCCGCGTCCCGAAGAAGCTCAGCGACGAGCAGCGGACTCTGCTCGAGCAGTACGCCGAGCTCGAAGGCGACGACGTGAAGGAACGTGGCGTGCTCGACAAGGTGAAGGAGTTTTTCTCCTAAGAGCAGGCGCGAGGCGACAGGCGAGAGGCGATAAGCAGGCCAAAGGCCAGAGGCCAGAGGCCAAAGCAGGCAGTGGATTCGGAGCGCCGGCGCAAGCCGGCGTTTTCTAGTTGTAGCGCCCGTGTTCCTTCGGAAGGTCGGCGAGCGTCACGCCCGCGGAGCGCTTCGTCTCGCTGCCCTCCGGTAAGACGCCTCTATGCCTGCGCGGGCCGCGGGTGCTACGAGCGGTGCCTCGCGAACACGACCGCTCGCGCCTGCTTTGGCCTTTGGCCTGCTTATCGCCTCTCGCCTATCGCCTGTCGCCTGTAGTCGCGAACGCTCCCGCCCACCATTCGCCGCGCGTGCGTTCGTCGACGAGAGCGAGGCCGTTCGTCGAGGCGGCGGCGATCACGTCGTCCTTCTGTGCGATCAGGATGCCGCTCGTGATGAGCCTTCCGCCGGGCGCGAGCGTGGGAGCGACGTGCGGGAGGAGCTCGGCGATGACGTGCGGAAGGATGTTCATCGTGATGACGTCGAAGTGCCGCGATGGCGCGAGGGCTTCCGCCGACGCGAAGAAGTACGAGACCCGCTCCTCCGGGATTCCGTTGCGCGAGAGGTTCTTCGCGACGACTCCCCAGGTGTCGGCGAGGTCGTTGTCGAAGCCGAACGCGCGGCGCGTGCCGAGCAGCGCCATGGCGATCGCGAGGATGCCGCTCCCCGTGCCGACGTCGAGGCCGCTCGCTCCCTCGAGGGGGATGGCTTCGAGAAGCTCGAGGCACATCCACGTCGTTTCGTGGGAGCCGGTGCCGAACGCCTGCTCCTGTGGGATGACGATCGCGAGCCTCTCGCCCGGAGCGATCAGGTCGGCCCGCGGCGCGACGACGAAGCGGGCGCCGATCTCCATGGCGACGAGCGAGTCTTCGTAGTGCGCGAGCCAGTCGACGCGCGCCCGTGTAGATCGGCGAGGCGAGACCCCTTCGAGCTGCTCGAGCAGCTTCACCGCCATGTCGAGGGACGCTTCGTCGGGAAACCAGGCGACGACGATCGTTCGGTCGCCGTCGGCTTCGTGCGCGCTTCCCGACGAGCCCGCCGCGTAGAGCTCCCCCGCGATCAGGTCGAGAAGATCGTCGCGGTCGCCCGGGACCGCGATCTCGAGTACCGGGTCGAACGACGAAGGCTCCGGGGTTTCCGGAGCCTTCGGGGAATCAACGTTGCGCCGATCGCTCACTTGCGATTGTCGATCGTCACGTAGTCGCGGCGTGGGGATCCGGTGAAGATCTGCCGCGGGCGCGCGATCTTCTGGTCGTCGTCCTCGAGCATCTCCACCCACTGCGACAACCAGCCGGAAACGCGGGGGATCGCGAAGAGCACCGGGAACATGTCGACCGGGAACTTCATCGCCTGGTAGATGAGCCCCGAGTAGAAGTCGACGTTGGGGTAGAGCTTGCGCGTGACGAAGTAGTCGTCCTCGAGGGCGATCCTCTCGAGCTCGAGTGCGATGTCGAGCAGGGGATTGCGCCCGGTCACCTCGAACACGTCGTACGCCATCTTCTTGATGATCGTCGCGCGGGGGTCGAAGTTCTTGTAGACGCGGTGGCCGAAGCCCATCAGGCGCGTCCCCTCGCCTCCCTTGACCCGTTTGATGAACTCGGGAACCGCGCTCTTCGAGCCGATCTCCTGCAGCATCCGGAGGACCGCCTCGTTCGCGCCGCCGTGAAGCGGGCCGTAGAGCGCCGCGGCCGCGCCCGCGACCGCCGAGTAGGGATCGACTCTCGAGCTGCCGATGCTGCGCATCGCGCTCGTCGAGCAGTTCTGCTCGTGATCGGCATGAAGGATGAAGAGGACCTCCAGCGCCCGCTCGAGCGCCGGGTTAGGCGTGTACTTCAGCTCCGTCATCCTGAACATCATGTTCAGGAAGTTGCCCGTGTAGCTGAGGTCGTTGTCGGGGTACGCGAACGGCATGCCGACGATGTGACGGTAGGAGAAGGCCGCGAGCGTGGGCAGCTTCGCGATCAGCCGGTGGATCTGCCGCTTCCGGTTCTCCGCGTCGCCGATGTTCTTCGCTTCCGGGTAGAACGTCGAGAGCGCCGCGACAGTCGAGATCAGCATGCCCATCGTCGACGCGTTGTAGCGGAAGCCGTCGATGAACTTCTTGACGTTCTCGTGGATGATCGTGTGGTGGGTGATGTTCTGCACCCAATCGTCGAGCTGTGGCTTCGTGGGGAGCTCGCCGTTCAGGAGCAGATATGCGACCTCGAGATAGGTTGCCTTCTCGGCGAGCTGCTCGATCGGGTAACCGCGGTACTCCAGGATCCCCTTGTCGCCGTCGATGTAGGTGATCGAGCTGCGGCACGACGCCGTGTTCATGAATGCCGGGTCGTAGGTCATCAGTCCGAAGTCATCGTCACCCGTCTTGATCTTGCGAAGATCGGTGGCTTTGATCGTGCCTTCGGCGATCGAGACTTCGTACACCTTGCCCGTGCGATTGTCTGTAATCGTCAGCGTTTCCCGGGACATTGAGACTACCTCCGCTCCTCGTGTGGTCGGCCCGTAATCTATCACGAAGCGCGCGCGGCGCCGGGCGCGCGGAGGGCCCGATTTCCGAGGCCGGCTGCGACGCCGCGCGTCATCCTCGCTCGCGCATGTCGCCCCAGAGCGAGCCGGCGATGACGAGGGCTGCGATCGCCGCCGTCTCCGCCCTCAGGCGCCTCGGCCCGAGACGGCGGATCTCGCAGCCGTGTTCCGTCGCGAAGCCGGTTTCCGCCTCACTCCAGCCTCCTTCGGGCCCGACCAGCAGGACGAGACGTTCGGGGCTCGCGGAGATGACGCGGGTTTCGGGGGCGTCGGCGTCGAAGAGGACGCGTGCGCAATCGCGTGCGATCAGCGATGCGAGAGGCTCGGGGGCACCGAGCTCCGGGACGCGCGCGCGCCCCGACTGCTTCGTCGCCTCGAGCAGAATCCGCTGCCAGCGCTCGGAGCGTCCCGCGACGCGCTCCGGCTTCGTCTCGATCCTCTCGCAGATGACCGGAGTAATGCGTGCGACACCGAGCTCGCACGCCTTCTGCAGCACGAGCTCGAATTTCTCCGGCTGGATGAGCGCCTGTGCGAGCTCGATCGCGACGGGCGACTCGCGCGAAGGGATCGAAGGCTCCCGGATCTCGATTGAGACCGACGATTTCGTCACGCTCCGGACCGCTGCTCCGGCCGCGGCGCCGAGACCGTCGATCACCTCGACCAACTCGCCTTCGCGAACGCGGCTGACCCTCGCTGCGTGATGGAGCTCGTCGCCTTCGAGCTCGACGATCGAGCCGGCGACGAAGGGTCCGCGCGCGAGGAATCGTGCCTTCACGGCGAAACGATAGCCGATTCGGAGATGTCGTGACAGCCGTCGGCACACACGGCGATGTCGATTTCTTTTAGAATCTCGCCTTCATGGACGAGACTTCGAACCGCCCGGGAGCGCCGCTGCTCGCGATCTTCTTCGTGTCGGGAGTCAGCGCGCTGGTTTACCAGATCGTGTGGTTGAAGCACCTCGGGTTCGTCTTCGGGAACTCCGTCTACGCGGCGGCGACGCTGATCGCCGTCTACCTTGCCGGTCTCGGCTTCGGCGGCTATCTCTTCGCGGGGGCGTTTCGCCGCCGCAATCCGCTGCTCGTTTACGCGGTGCTCGAGGCGTGCATCGGCTTGCTCGGCTCGCTCTCCCCGCGATTTTTTCAATGGCTCGATGCTCTCTACGTGGCGGCGTATCCATCGATCGGCGACTCGCCGTTCGCGCTCGCCGTCGCGCGCGCGGCGATGGCTGCGCTCTTCCTGCTTCCGCCGACGATCCTCATGGGCGGGACTCTGCCGATACTCGTTCGCTGGGTGACCCGCGAGCGTCTCGACGGAGGCCGCGCGGTCTCGGCGCTCTATGCCGTCAACACCTTCGGGGCCACGGCAGGCGTGGCGCTTTCCGGTTTCTACACGATTCCGACGATCGGGCTGCTTCTCACGTTGACCTGTGCCGTGGCTCTCAACTTCGTGCTCGCGGCCGTGTCGCTCGTTCTCGCCTGGAGCCAGGGAGGAATGAACGCCGCCGCAACCGAGCCGGTACGGGCGGAAGTTCCGGGCGACGAGGCGGCGCCGGCGTTTTCCGCGATGCCGGCGAGGATCATCCTCCTCGCGAGCTTCCTCATGGGGCTCACGTCGATCGCCGACGAGGTCTTCTGGTCGCGGATTCTCGTGCTCCATCTCGGCAGCAGTGTCTACTCCTACTCGCTGATGCTCTTCTCGTTCCTCGTCGGCCTGGCGGTCGGGAGCGCGGCGGTGTCGACGGTCATCGAGCGCGCCGATCTATCGAAGCTCCTGGCTCGACTCCAGATCGCGCTCGCCGTCGTGCTCGCGATTCAGATTCACCTGTTCGTGAAGTTCCCCGACATCCTGGAGTGGTTTGGCGGCCTGACCGGCGTGGAGAGCTACGAATCGCGGCTCCTTGCATTCCTCGGGAGCGTGCTCGTGGCGATCCTCCCGCCGACGGCGCTGATGGGAGCCACGTTTCCCGTCGCGGTGAAGCTCTACAGCCGCCTCCGCCAGCAGAGCGAGAGCCGCGGAGTGGGGACGGTCTACTTCTGGAACACGATCGGCAGCATCCTCGGGTCGCTCGGTGCCGGCTTCGTATTCGTGCGGCTTCTCGGATCGCAGAACGGCCTCTTCACGATGGCTGCAATCAACCTGGCAGTTGCATTGATCCTTCTCGCGCGCTTGACGGAAGCGAGAAAGGAATGGCGGGCTCTCGCAGCGGGCGCCGCCGCACTCGCCGTTGCGTTCGTCGCGGCGAAGCCCGATCAGGTCATTCTCTCCGCCGGCATCTTCGTCGACGAGAAGGCGCCGATTCTCCTGTTCCGGGAAGACGTGACGGCAACGGTCACTCTGCGAAGAATGGGTGACGGATTCCTCTCTCTCGAGCTGAACGGCGTGAACGTCGCGGGGAGCGCGAGGGACCTGCGCGGAACGCAGAAGTTGCAGGGGCATCTGCCGCTGCTGATGCACCCGAATCCGAAGAAAGTTCTGCATATCGGGTTCGGCAGCGGCGGTACCGCGTACTCGGTGTCGCTCCATCCCGTCGAGAAGATCACGATCGCGGAGATCTCTCCCGAGGTGCTCGAGGTCTCCGACCGCGAGCTGCGCTCGGAGAACCACGGCGTGCTCGAGGACAAGCGGGTGGTGGCGGAGATCAACGACGGGCGCAACTTCGTTCTCGCGACTCCGGAGAAGTTCGACGTGATCCTCTCGGACTCGATCCACCCGCGCTACGCCGGCAACGGCTCGCTCTACACGCTCGACTACTTCAGGCTCTGCCGCGAGCGGATGAACCCCGGCGGCGTGATCTCGATGTGGCTTCCGACCTATTCGCTGACGACGCGCAACTACGTGCAGATCGTTCGCGCCTTCCACGAAGCCTTTCCCAACACGACGATCTGGTACGTGCCGAACGTGCCTAACGCGTTCACGATCGTGATCGGCCGGCTCGAGGAGGGACCGATCCCGCTCGACAGGATCGAATCGCGGATCTCGCCCGCGGTTCGAGCCGACCTCGAGTCCGTCGGGATCGCGAACGTCTACGAGATGGCGAGCTCGCTCATGCTCGATCCTGCCGGAGTCGACGTGATGGTCCGTGGAGTCCCTCCGCACATCGACGACCTCCCCTCAGTGGAGTACGAGAGCGGGCGGCTGATCGACCGCCAGGGAAGCTGGATTCGGAACTTCGCGCTCCTTCAGCGCTTCGAGACGCCGGTTCCGCGCGCTTTCAGCGGCGCGCGCGAGCCGGAGCTCATGGAGAGAGCAGGGGAAGTCCGCGACCGGAGAGTCGAGGATCACCTGCGGATTCTCGTCCGGACCTTCATGCCGCAGGCGATGCCGAAGCCGCAGCAGTAGTTCCAGACTCACTCTCCACACGCGGCGAGGAGGCGGCCCGAAGCGTCGAATTTGGTGCGGCGTGCCGTCGATCTTCGTTTTTTGTGAGATGGCTCACGTTACCTGCCGGAAGGAGTACTATCTTTAGTTGCAACGAACATAGCGGGTACCGGTTCGGCACGAACCCGTACCCATGAAAAGCGAAGGGGCGTAGAGCCCCTTTTGTGTTTCGAGGAGGTTTTTCATGAAGGCTCGGTTGCTCCCGATTTTCGGACTCGTCGTGATTCTCGGGCTCGTCGCGTGCAATGGTGAGAAGTCGGTCACCGGAACGAATGGGATGCGGCAGGTGGCGGGGAAGGTCGTGCCGGTTGGCGACATCGAGGGCTCGAGTCCGCAGGGGATCGAAGTCCGCGTGCGCGGGGTCGGCATCGCCGCCGTGACTGACGCGACCGGCAGCTTCGCACTGACCGGGGTTCCCGACGGCGCGCTCGAGCTGTCGTTCAGCCGCTCGTCCGACGGCATCGGCGCGACGCTCGAAGTCGACGCCGGAGCGGACGCCCTGATCGTCGAGCTTCAGCGCAACAGCGCGAGCCCCCGGCGGCGCGGGGCGCGTTCTCCGCGCATCCAGATTGAAGGCCCGATCACCGCGGTGTCGGACACTTCGATCACCGTTCTCGACGCGAGCCGCAAGATCGAGGTTACCGCCGCGATCGTCGCAACCACGACCATCCGCAAAGGCAACCGGAAGCTGACTCCCGCCGATCTCGCCGTCGGCAACCAGGTGCACGTCACCGCCTCTCCCAATCCCGACGCGACCTACAACGCGATCGAGATCAAGCTGCAGGAAGGCGAAGACGACGGCGGCGTCGGCGACGACGATCCGCCTGCCAAGCGCGAGCTCGAGGGTCCCGTGGTCGCGATCAGCGCCGCATCGATCACCGTGACGGATGCCTCGACGGGCGAGCAGACCGCCGTGATCAATGGCGACACGGTGATCCGGAAAGGCGGCACGACGCTGACGACCGCCGACATCAAGGTCGGCGACCGCGTCCACGTCAAGGCGAAGGTCGAGGCAGACAACTCGCTCACCGCGCTGGAAATCATGGTGCAGAACAACCGGTAGACCCTCCCTGCCGGCCGGCCTGCGAGACGACCCCGTGCAACCGGGGTCGTCTCTTTTTTGTTCATCGCGTATTTGAAGCCTCACAGCGGCGGGGCGCCGCTATGATTCCTCGATGCTTCGGCTGCTCCCTCGAACTCTTCAGCAGAATCCCCGGCTGCGGAGGCTCGTGCTTCCTTCGGTCGCGATCGCGCTGGCGTCGATCCTCTGCGCCGTTGTGATCCACTTCGCCTCGAGTGTCGAAGGGAGCGTTTCAGATCGCGCCATGCGTCTCGCAGGAATGGGAGACTTCGAGGCGGCCGACAGGCTCTTCGTCGAGGCGCTCTCGGCGAAGGCCGACTTCGAGACGCTGATTGCCTTCATCGACAACCGGGCCGCGATCGTGCAGCTCGGCGAGGCCTCCCGCCTTGCGGCGCCGCAGGAGGCACCGCGCGTGTCGGGTGGCGACGAGCTCGTCGAGCGTTACCTCTCGAGCCCGGGCATGAGCGAGGCCGAGGCGCGCATGGCGCGCTACTGGTTCGAGGTGAGGTTGCGCGATCCTGGCACCGACTCGCGCCCGGTGGTCGTGCTCGCAGACCTGACCCCCCCGGAGAGGCACGCCAATCAGCTGCTCGCGCGGGCGGCGATGCTGAACGACGACCTCGGTGAGGCTGCGCGTCGATACGAGCGTGAAGGGCTGGCGTTTCCGCGAGAGGCGGAAGGCGATCTCGAGCGCGCGCTCGCGCTGTGGAAGGAGCTCGGCGCGTGGGATGAGATTCGTGCCCGGATCGATGATCCGCGCTTCCGCAGCGTGGTCGGTCCGAGGCTCCGTGTGACCGTCGCAGAGCACGATCGCGACTGGCCGCTGCTCCTTCTATGGATCTGGCCCGCGAGCTTCGAGGGGATCGGCGCGTGGCCCGTCGCGCTCGCCGCACTGTCGGCGGTTCTCTGGTTTCTGATCGTCGCCACTCTCGGCCGGATGTCCGAGCCGGAGCGCGGGCGGCGGCTGCTGTACGTTGCGGCGTTCGCGCTCGGCGTGCTCAGCGTCTACCCGACGCTACTGGTGATCACGGCCGAGGAGTCGATCTGGAGTCTCCGCCAGGTCGGGGAGATCATCCCCGACGCGATCTACTTCGTGTTCGGCGTCGGATTGCGGGAGGAGGCGTGCAAGCTGCTGCTCTTTCTGCCGCTGCTGCCACTTCTCCGGCGTCGGGGATCGCGGCTGGAGGCGCTGACTTGTGGCGCGCTCGTTGGACTCGGCTTCGCGGCCGAAGAGAACGTTCTCTACTTCCAGAGCTTCGACGTGTCGGTCGCCCTGACTCGATTTCTGACGGCGAATCTTTTGCACGTGTCGCTCACGGCGCTCGCCGCGCTGGCCGTCTACGATGCCTCCAGGGCCTGGAACCGCTCGACGGAGATCCTCAACGCGACGCTGCCGATGGTCGTCCTGCTGCACGGCGGCTACGATTTCCTGCTGTCGAGCCCGCAGCTCGGCGAGTTGTCGTTTCTCTCCATGACCCTGTTCGTGCTGATCGCACAGCGCTTCCTGCGAGAGTTCACGAACCTTTCCACTGCACTGGAGCAGGAGAGGGTCCTGCGCTTGTTCGTCGTCGCGATCTCTCTCATCACCGGCGCGTCGTACATCTACGCGACGACTCTCGTCGGACCGCTCCTCGGCTTCGCCTACGTCGCTACCGGCCTTCTCGGTGTCGCGATCTTCGTCTACATGTTCGTCAGGGAGTTGGCGTGAGGGAGGCGAGAGGCGGAAGGCGAGAGGCGAGAGGCGAGGGGCGAAAGGCGAGAGGCGAGAGGCGAAAGGCGATGAGGAGGCAGCGCTTCGGTGACTAAGGGCTCCGCAACGTTTGGATAGTCGGCGCTCCTGCCTGCTTGTCGCCTCTCGCCTGTCGCCTTCGTTTCACGAGACCGTCGCCCGCGCCTTCGCCCGAATCGCGGCCACGAGCCCCGGCACTCCGAGCGCCATCGTCAGCCAGAAGAATGCGACGAATCCTAGACTTTGCGCGAGCAGTCCGCTCGTGGTGCCGGCGAGCGATCGTGACAGCCCCATGATCGCGGTAAGGAGCGCGAACTCTGTCGCCGGATCCTCGCGGTCGCACGACGTCATGAGGAACGAGAGGAAGGCGGCTGTGCCCATGCCGCCGGCGAGGTTCTCGACGACCGAAGCCGTGTACATGGAAGCGCGTCCCGCACCGGTGGCCGCGGCGATCGCGTAGGTCGCGTTCGACGCCAGCTGGATGACGCCAAGCTCCACGAGCGCTCGCCCGAGCCCCCGCTTGCCTACCCAGAGCCCTCCCGCGATCGCGCCGACGATCGTGCAGCCGATTCCGATCACCGTCGTGGCCGTGCCGATCTCGGCGACGCCGTAGCCGCTGTCGACCCAGAACGGCTTGATCATGTGGGCGAGCGTCGAGTCACCGAGCTTGTAGAGGAGCGCGACGGCGAGAATCGTCGCCATGTCGGGGCGGGCGAGCCAGCGACGCAGCGCGGGAATCGGCGACAGGGTCGTGCGGGGCACCCGCTCGTGACGGATGAACAGGGTTGACGCGAGGCAGGCGAGTGAAAGCGCTGCGCCTGCCGAGAACGCCACTCGCCATCCCCACGAGCCGGCGATCGCCGCGAGGCCGCCGCCGGCGACGATGATGGCCACGCGATATGTCGCAATTCGGGTCGAGTTCACGATTCCGACGTTCGCGGGTGTGCTCGTCGCGACGGCGATGGCGTCGATGGCGACATCCTGCGTCGCCGACGCCAGCGCGAGCGCCGCGGCGGCGACCCAGAAGAGCGGCGAGCCGGCTTCCCCTCCGAAGCCGATGAACATCAGCGCCGCCGCGACCGAGACGAGGGCGCCGCGCATCCACCCCGCGTAGCTGCCGAGGCCGTCGACGAGCGGTGCCCAGAGAAACTTCAGAGTCCAGGCAAGGCCGATCGTTCCCAGGAATCCGATTTCCGCCAGGGGAACTCCCCGCTCCCGGAGGTAGAGCGGTAAAAGCTCGGAAACGATGCCGTACGGCATCCCTTCGGCGAAGTAGAGGGAGCCGATCAGGAGGAGGAGCGGTCGGTGCGCTCGAAGCTGCCCTGGCGGCTCGCTCATCGGTGAGGCATCGTGGCAGAAGCTGCCGGGGCTTCGCAACCGAGCCGTTCCGGATTGGTATATTCTTTGGTGACACGAGCCGGCCTCGGGGGACGAAACTGTTTAAATCCACGACTTCCCTGCTAGAATGCGCCGCTGATTCACACCCCGGACAGGGGAAGTGTCGGAGCAGATATTGAAGGTAACGGCCGTCGTCGCCGCCTACAACGAGCAGCAGACGATCGCGAACGTACTCGGTTCGCTTCAGCGGAGTCCTCTCATCGACGAAATCATCGTCGTGAGCGACGGTTCCACTGACGCAACCGTCGAGATCGCCCGCGCGCACGATGTCCGCACCATCGCCCTTCGCCGCAATCAGGGGAAGGGTTACGCGATGCGCCTTGGCGTCGAGCACGCGTCGAACGACGTGATCTTCTTCGTCGATGCCGACATGCTCGACCTGAGCGACCAGCACATCTCCTCCCTCGTCCGCCCCGTACTGGAGCGGAAGTGCGAGATGAACGTCGGCATCCGCCACCGCGGCCCGATCCGGAACTTCCTCCACCTCAAGGCGCACATGGGCCCCGTCCTCTCGGGCATCCGCGTGATGCGGCGCGAAGTGTGGGAGGCGGTCCCGGCGGCTTACATGGAGCGCTTCAAGATCGAGCTCGCACTCAACTACTTCTGTGCGGCGTCGGGTTACAGGCAGCGGAACACGGTGATCTACGAGCTCGGTCACGTCATCAAGGAATCGAAGCGCGGGATCCTCCGCGGACTCGCGCAGCGCGTCGACATGACGACCGAAGTCATCCTCCTTCACTTCGACCTCTATCTCTTCCAGACCTGGCGTTGGTCGGTCGAGGGCGATGTCCTCTCCGGCGCCCAGGAGTACGACCTCTTCGAGGCCGAGCTGGTCGATTAGCGCTCCCCGGTCGGCGATCGGGTGTCGAGCTCTGCCGTCGCCACGCGACGCCTCGCAATCCGGGCCCCCGGTCGGGTGCGCTATCATCCGCGCTGCTTTTTCCAGCTGAAGAGGTGAACCGATGACGACTCCTGACCGCAGCACGGGCCTTTCGCTCGAGGAAGAGTTCGAATTCCTCCGCAAAGGCGCCGTCGACCTGATCGACGCGGCCGACCTGAAGGCGAAGCTCAAGCGCGCCCGCGAGAAGGGCAGGCCTTTGCTCGTGAAGGTCGGCTTCGATCCGACCGCGCCCGACATCCACCTGGGACACACGGTCGTCATCCGCAAGATGCGCCACTTCCAGCAGATGGGGCATCGCGTGGTCTTTCTCATCGGCGATTTCACTGGGATGATCGGCGATCCCTCGGGGAAGAAGGCTACGCGACCCGCGCTCTCGCGCGAGGATGTGATGGCCAATGCCGAGACGTACCGCCGCCAGATTTTCAAGCTCCTCGATCCGGTCGCAACCGAGGTGCGGTTCAATTCCGAATGGCTCGGGGCCCTCGGCGCTGAGGGGATCGTCAGGCTCTGCGGGAAGTACACGCTCGCGCGAATCATGGAGCGCGACGACTTCCGCAAGCGCTGGGAAAGCCATCAGCCGATCTCGATGCACGAGCTGCTCTATCCGCTCGCCCAGGGGTATGACTCGGTTGCCCTGCAGTGCGACGTGGAGATGGGTGGCACCGACCAGCTCTTCAACCTCCTCGTCGGACGTGACCTGATGCGCGAATACGGGCAGGAGCCGCAGGTGGTGCTGACGATGCCTCTGCTCGAGGGCCTCGACGGCGTCGAGAAGATGTCGAAATCGCTCGGCAACTACATCGGCATCGACGATGCGCCCGACGCGATCTTTGGCAAGGTGATGTCGATCTCCGACGACCTGATGTGGAAGTACTACCTGCTCTCGACAGACCACTCGCCCGCGGAGATCGAGGCACTGCGCGCCGAGGTTGCCTCGGGCAAGGTTCACCCGATGGACGCGAAGCGCGCGCTTGCGAAGTCGATCATCGCCGACTTCCACGAGGTGGGCGCCGCCGAGCGCGCCGAGGCGGAGTTCCGGAGGATCTTCAGCGAGCGCCAGGCTCCCACCGACGTGGAGACAGTCGAGCTTCCGGCGGCGGAGGCGGCGATGCCGGTCGTGAAGATCGTCGTCGCGGCGGGTCTCGCGCCGAGCAACAGCGAGGCGAGACGGCTCGTCGAGCAGGGTGGCGTCTACGTCGACGATGAGAAAATGAGTGACCCGAAGGCGACGCTCGACTGTGCGGCGGGCCGCGCGTACATGTTCAAGGTCGGCAAGCGACGCTTCGCGCGCGTGTCGTTCGTGTAAGGTTCGCCGCCGGCGGTCCCGTCCGCTTTACAGCCCCCGTGTTACCCCGACGAGGCCGGAAAGGCGTATGCTCCCTCCATCGAAACGATTGGAGGTTTGTGTGAAGAAACGCGTCTGGATTGTCGCCTTCGTCTGCCTGCTGCTCGCCGTTCCGGCACTCGCGGGTGGGTTCGAACTGACTCCGACCATCGGCTACAGGTCAGGAGGAGATTTCTCGCACCTGTCATTCAATGGTGAGCCGGCCGAATTCTCTCTCGATGACGGTGAAGAGTATGGGCTGATCGCGACGTTTCCGATCACGCACCGGCTCGACTTCGAGTTCCGCTGGACACATCAGGGGACCGACCTGTCGCCGACCCAGGTTCACGCAGTCGGCCCGAATCATGTGAGCACGGACTCCTATCTCGGCGGGCTGGTCTTCTTCATTCCTGTCGACAGCAAAGTCGTGAGGCCGTTTCTGAACGTCGAGATCGGAGCGACGCAGTTCGACGTGAACGAAGGCTTCACCGGTGAGGCCGGATTTGCCTACGCCCTTGGCGGAGGCTCGAAGTTCTACCTGGGCGATCATTTCGGCCTTCGTGTCCAGGGAAGCTACCTGTCGGGAAACATCCCGGGCGGGCACGACGTTTTTTGCAGCGCTGACGGCTGCTACTCCGGTACGTCACGGAACTCCGTCGGTCAGTTCGAGCTCACGGGCGGGGTCATCTTCAGGTTCTGATCCCGATTCAATGCATCCCAATGAGAAAGGGCCTGGCTGCGTGCCGGGCCCTTTCTGTGTGAAACGGCCCGAGGCGCGTCGCGCCTCGGGCCGTTCGATCTGCGGTGATGTCCGGGCTAGTAGTAGAGGACCGGGATCGTGAAGTCGATGGCGTCGACGCCGTCGGAGACCTTGACGACCAGCTTTCCGGTCTTTCCGAGGAACGACGCGTTGGGCCACCAGGTGATCATGCCCCGGGCGTCGAGGAACCGCACCGAGCCGTCACTCTCGCTGATCGTGTAGCTGATGTCGGCCTTTTCGGGGTCGTTCGCGATGAGCCTGAACTCGTTCGGGAAGCGGCCGGCTGCGATCTTCAGCGTCTGGTCGAGAACGCCGTCTCCGTTGGCGTCTGTGAAGTCGATCACTCCGTCGCGATTGGTGTCGATGCCGAGCACCTGCGGCAGCAGGTTCTCGCGAACCTTGCCTGACGGAATGTACGTCGGGTCGCCGGTCTGGTTGTTTACCACGCTGCCGTAGATCCATACCTGACCGCTGCGAACGGCAGCGTGCACGACGTCGTTGTCCTGGGCAGTCTCGCCGAAGAGC
Organism: Thermoanaerobaculia bacterium; assembly: GCA_041671505.1. Classification (GTDB taxonomy): domain Bacteria; phylum Acidobacteriota; class Thermoanaerobaculia; order Gp7-AA8; family Gp7-AA8; genus JACPDH01. The sequence goes on from JBAZBK010000011.1 coordinate 85,369, forward strand.
GCAGCGATGCCGCCGTTGTACTGGGTCTGCGTTCCCGCCTTGTGGGTCTTGGTGACGCTCTTCGCGACCGTGCCGTCGCGCCGGACGAGCTTCCATTCGATGTTCGTGTCCTGCGCGGCGAAGACGCCGATGTTGAACCGGTTCGCGGCGGCGTTTGCCGGGCCGTTGAGGACGCCCGTGTCACCGACGATGAGCGACTGGCCTGCGGTGAGGGCGGGGATGTCCTGCCCAAACTCGCCGGTCGGCGAAAGGTTGAAGGTGCGGCTGGTGACCGCGAGCTTGCCGCGGAACTCGTCGTCGGTGTCGAGCACGATCGCCCCGGTCGACTGAGTCTGGCCGAAGTCGTGCTTCACGGTGTCGCTGAGCGTCTTGGTCGTGCGCGCCGGCACCGGAAGGTCGATCGAGCGAAGGGCGCCCGTAGCGTCATGGTACGTGAGCTTGACGACGAGGAGCTCCTGGCCCGCGTTGTGAATCGTGACCTCGGACTGCCACTGGCTGGAGTTGGCGCCCGGGCCGGTGCCCGCCGCGGGGATGACGAAGTCGAGGCTGTCGGCGGAGGCAAAGCCGGCCGTGAGGGCGATCGATGCTGCGATGATGACGTTCTTCAGTTTCATTGTGTTCTCCTGATCCGGTTCTTGTTTTTTTCGCAGGATTCGCGTCGCCGGCCCGGCCGTTGGTCGGCGCCGCGGTTCGTTCAGTTCACTCTCTCCTGCGTCATTCGCCCCTTGATACGACGCCATGGAAAAAGTCGTCTATACGAATTATGCTTTGGGGTCATAAAAATAAGTCGCTATAAATAGCTACACTTATAGCGTGTTCCGATGGAGTGATTTCCTGACGGACTGCAAGGAGGGGGCGCCTGTTGCGCCGTTGTCAGCGATAGATACGGGGGGCGGCGATGATGCGTCTATTTGTCGGCTGAGACAGAGTGGTCGGGCTGTTCCTCCCCGGAGTCTGCGCCGGTTTTCACGGAGGGGCGCCGGCCCGCCGGGCAGGTGGCGGTGCGTCCGGGACGGTGAGTGACGGCCACCGACACGGAGCGGCGACCTGCGATAAGATCGGCCCGGCTGTTGCCATACGAAAGGTGCACACCATGGCAGTTCCTCTGCTCGACCTGAAACTCCAATACCAGCAGATCCGTGAAGAAGTCATGACGGTCACGGAGGAAATCTACGAATCGCAGATGTTCATCCTTGGCAAGCGGGTCGAGGAGTTCGAAAAGGACTTCGCCTCCTACTGCCACACGAAGTACTCGGTCGGGGTCTCGTCGGGGACTGACGCGCTGCTGATCGCGCTGATGGTGCTCGACCTCGAGCCCGGCGACGAGGTCCTCGTTCCCGCCTACTCGTTCTTTGCGACGGCAGGCGTCGTCGAGCGGCTCGAGCTGATCCCGGTCTTCGTCGACATCGAGCCCGACTCGTTCAACATCGATCCGACGCAGATCGAGTCGCACATGTCGTCGCGGACGAAAGTTATCATCCCGGTCCACCTTTTCGGCCAGGCGGCAGAGATGGACGTGATCAACGAGATCGCGGCTCGCCGCGGCGCGGTGGTCATCGAGGACGCTGCGCAGGCAGTCGGCGCAGAATGGGACGGCAGGAGAATCGGCAGCATCGGAAAGATCGGCGCCTTCTCGTTCTTCCCCTCCAAGAACCTCGGCGCGTTCGGCGACGCCGGCGCCGTGACGACCGACGACGAGGCGCTCTATCAGAAGCTGATCGACTACCGCGTCCACGGGATGCGACCGAAGTACTTCCACCACGCGGTGGGCGGGAACTTCCGGATCGACGCGCTCCAGGCGGCGATCCTGCACATCAAGCTGAAGTATCTCGAAGAGTGGCATGCGGGCCGCCAGCGAAATGCCGACCTCTACCGCGAGCTGTTCGCCGAGACGGGAGTCGGGGATCGCGTGAAGCTGCCGCATGCCCTTCCACGCCGGCGCCACATCTATAACCAGTTCTGCATCCGCTTCCCCGAAGGTCGCGCCACGAGGGACAAGGTGATGGACCACCTCAAGGCGCAGGGAATCGGCTGCGACGTCTACTACCCGCTCACCCTTCCGCAGCAGGCCTGCTTCAAGGAGCTCCCCTCGGCGAAGGAGCAGTTCCCGCATTCGGAGGCTGCTGCCGCCGAGTCGCTTGCGATACCGGTCTTCCCGGAGTTGAAGAAGGACCAGATCGCCGAAGTCGTGCGCGAGGTCGTGAAGGGACTTCGCGGCTGAGGACGGGCGCAATGCCCGTCGCGCCGCGTTCCCGGAGTTGGGGCCCGGGCGGGGGATCGACGCCCCTGCCCGGCAGCGATTTCCCGTGAGGTAAGATTCCGCCGTCTTCGGAGGCCCACGTGAGCAAGCGCGTTCTCGTAACCGGCGCGGCCGGATTCATCGGTTATCACCTCTCGCGCCGGCTCGTGGAGCGCGGCGACGAGGTCATCGGCGTCGACAATCTGAACGATTACTACGACGTCCGGCTCAAAGAGGCGAGGCTGCGCCAGCTCGACGGTCGGGGCGGCTTCACCTTCAGGCGCCTCGACATCGCCGACACCGACGCCGTCGCCGCCCTCTTCAAGGACTTCAGGCCCGAGGTGGTCGTGAACCTCGCGGCGCAGGCTGGCGTCCGCTACTCGCTGAAGAACCCCTACGCCTACGTGCAGTCGAATCTGCTCGGGTTCGCGAACATCCTCGAGGGATGCCGGCATAATCCCGTGGAGCATCTCGTATACGCGTCATCCAGCTCCGTCTACGGCGCGAACACAAAGATGCCGTTCTCCGTGCACCACAACGTCGACCATCCGGTGAGCCTCTACGCGGCGAGCAAGAAGTCGAACGAGCTGATGGCTCACACCTACAGCCATCTCTTCGGGATCCCGACGACCGGCCTCCGGTTCTTCACCGTCTACGGGCCGTGGGGACGGCCCGACATGGCGCTGTTTCTCTTCACGAAGGCGATTCTCGCGGGTGAGCCGATCGACGTCTTCAATCACGGAATGATGCGCCGCGACTTCACTTACATCGACGACATCGTCGAGGGAGTCGTCCGCACGGCCGACCATCCCGCGCTGCCCGACGAGCAATGGCGCGGCGACGATCCCGACCCGGGGACGAGCGCAGCGCCGTACCGCATCTACAACATCGGGAACCACGAGCCGGTCGAGTTGATGGAGTTCATCGCCGTGCTCGAGGCGAAGCTCGGCGTGAAGGCGAAGCTCAACCTGCTTCCGATCCAGCCGGGCGACGTGCCTGCCACGTGGGCCGACGTCGATGACCTGATGCGCGACGTCGGTTTCAGCCCCGCGACTCCGATCGACGTCGGCATCGAACGCTTCGTCGCCTGGTACCGGGCCTATTACGGCGTCTGATGACGTCGTAATATGAATTGAGAATTAAGAATTGAGAGATGTAAATTAACCATCATTTTGGCCGAATTACAACGATGCTATTTCATAAATTCAAAAAATTATTAATTATCGAGCTCTCAATTCTCAATTCTCAATTCTCAATTCCGCACGCTAGTGCGGAAACGGCAGCCCCCAGAAGAAGCGAGACAGGCGCACGGTCCAGGGTTCGACGCCTTCCCGTTCGACTTCGTTGTACTCGTTGACCTCTTCACGGATTCTCACGAGCTCGCGGCCGTCGAGCCAGAAGCCGCCGCACTCGTCGCAGAAGTCGAGAATGATGTTGCTCAGAATGTTGAACTCGACTTTCTTCATGAGGTGGCTGGAGTTTGCCGGACACGCAATCGGTCCGTGATCGTCGTCGTGCTCGAACGAGTCGAGGTCGACGGTGGAGAACTCGAGGTCTCCCGCCGTGTGCCCGGCGACCCTGTTGAGCTCTCCCGGCTCGAGGAACATTCCTCCACAGCGCGCGCATAGGGCGACCGCCGCGCCCCCCACTTCCCGGTTCGTGAGTACGCCACAGTCATTCGGGCAGTTCATCGCGCACCTCCTCCGTGAAGTATAGGCCGCCGGCCGCGGGCGGGAGCGCCCGGTGAGGCTGGCGGAAGAGGTGGCGGCTGCCGCCGGTTGAGCGAAAATGGCAGTGAGACTGAGCCGGTGAGCGGAGAAAACAGGCAGGGTGGGCTTCACTCGATCCGCGGCATGAATCGGGAGGAGCTCAATGCGTTCGCGACCGCAAACCTCGCGTCGATTGGCGAGGACGAGGCGGTCGCCGTTCTGTCGAATCGCTTCTGCACTCCTCCGGTCTGCGCGGCAATCGCCGCGAACTCCCGGCTCGCCTCCTACTACGACGTCAAGCTCAGGCTCGTCACCTGCCGGGCGACGCCGCAGCATCTGGCGCTGAAGTTCGTCCGCCACCTCTACTGGTCAGACCTGCTCCGGTTCTCGACCGACGTGCAGGTGGCACCGACGATTCGCATCGCCATCGACGCGCAGCTCCTGAGTGCGCTCCCGAGGCTCACGCTCGGGGAGAAGATCTCGACGGCAAAGAGCTGCAGCCGCGACGTCGGCAAGGCGCTCGCGGGCGACGCCGATCTGCGGGTTTTCGCGGCGCTGCTCAACAACGCGCGGCTGCGCGAAGACGATCTGGTCGCCTTCCTTCAATCGGATCGCGCGACGGCAGAGCACGTGACGATGGTCGCGGCGCACGGGAAGTGGGGTTTCCGCTATTCTGTGCGGCGCGCGTTGGCGTCGAGTCCCGTGGCGCCCCGAGCGATCGCCGCCTCGCAGCTCCGGTACCTCAGGCGCGAGGACCGCGACGCTCTTTCGAGGAATCCGGCGACCTCGGTCTACATCCGTCGCTGCATCGAGAGCCTCGAAGGGGAAGGGCGGCGCGAGAAGGTCTCTGCCGAGACCGACGACTCGGCACCCGAAGGAATTGGCTACAATGGCGGATCGAATGAATGAGCCGGTCAATGACGCGACTCGGCTCGGAGACTCTCTCGGTGCCGAGCTGCGCAAGCAGCGCGAAATTCGCGGCGTCACGCTGAAAGAGATCGCCGACGCCACGAAGATCAGCAAGCGCTACCTGGAGGCGCTCGAACAGGACGACTTCGCGGGCCTTCCCGCGCCCGTGTTCGCTCGCGGTTTCGTCCGCGAGTACGCGAGGTACCTGGGCTTGAACGCCGAGGATATGGCGTCGCGCTTCTCGCAGCTCGTCGGGGCGCTGCCAGAGACGTCGGCGACTCCTGTCGCTCCCGTTGCGGTCAAGAAAGCCGAAGGACTTCCCTTCATCAGGATCGACCGGAACATCCTCGGATTCGCCGTGCTCCTCGTCGTGTTCGGCGCGGTGATGTGGTGGCTCGGCGGGCGTGCAGATCAGCGGAAGCACGGAACGAAGCCGCCTCCCGCGGCGACAGTGGTCGCGCCTGCAGTGGCACCTGTCGTGCCGACCGAGCCGGTCGTCAGCGCGACCGCGTCGGCATCGTCGCCCGACAAGCTCGAGCTCGAAGTGAAGGTCATCGAGGACACGTGGGTGATCCTGCAGGTCGACGGCGAGCCGGCGCTGAACCAGGTGCTCCGCGCCGGGGAGACGCGAAAGCTCGAAGCGGAGAACGAGATCCGGTTCGAAGTCGTCGGAAACGCGGGAGGCCTGGAGTTGTCGCTGAACGGTCACGCCGTCCCGGCAATGGGCCCTCGCGGCAAGGTCGTGCGCGGCTTCAGCCTCGACTGGGAGACGCTCAAGCGACTCGAAGGGGGGCCGGCACAATGAACGAGACTCCCGAGCTCGATGCAAGACTGTTCATCGAGAGGATGGAGCGCGGGGAGCTGCCGCGCGATTTCACGATCTTCGCGGCGCAGGGACTCCTGCCGCTGCCCCAGGACGATCTGATCGCCGTGCTCGCGCATCTTGCCGCCAGCAGCGACGCGGAGATCGCGACGACCTCGGCGGTGACGCTTGCCGACTTCCCGCCGCGTGCGATCGCTGCGTTCTGCCACTCCGAGCTTGCCGATGCGGTGAGCATCGAAGCCATCGCATTGAAGACGGGCGACCCCGCGATCCTCGAGGCGGTCGTGAGGAGCCGCGCCGTCGCGGACGAGACGATCGAGAAACTCGCGCGCTCGGTGCAGTCGTCGATTCAGGAAATCATCATCGTCAACCAGGAGCGGATCATCCGTCGCCCCGGTATTCTCGACGCGCTCCTGGAAAACGCGCAGATCACGCCCGACGTTCAGCGCCGTGTCCTGGAGGCGCGTGAGGAGTTCTTCGAGAAGAAGCTGAGGAGAACGCTCGCCGCGGAGGTCCTGCAGGCTCTCGAGATCGAGGACGACCTCGACATCGGACCGATCGCGGAGCTCATCGACGAGGCGGAAACCGTACCGCAGCCCGAGAACACGCTCGCGCCTCCCGAAGGTGAGTTCAACGAGACTGACAAAGTTTCGGTCTGGACCATGATCGCGAACATGAGCGTCGGTGAGCGAGTGCAGGTCGCGTACAAAGGCGGGAAGACGGTGCGCGGGATTCTCGTGCGCGATCGGAACAAGCTCGTCTGCACGGCGGTGCTCAAGAGTCCCCGGATCACGGAATCGGAGATCGAAGCCTTTGCCGCGATGCGGAACCTCGACGAATCGGTGCTGCGGCTCATCGGCACGAAGCGCGAATACATGGGCAAGTACGCCGTCGTGCACAACCTCGTGAAAAACCCGAAGACTCCTGCCGGGATTGCTCTGAACCTCACTGGTCGACTAACCTCTAAGGATCTCAAGCACCTGAGCACGAGCAAAGACGTTTCGGAGATCATCCGGGTGCACGCGAGAAAGCTGCTTCAGGCAAAGGAAAAGCATTAGGCCGCGATGCGAGTCAATTACTACGAAGTTCTCGGCGTCGAGCGAAGCGCGACGGAGAACGAGATACGCGAGAGGTTTCGCAAGCTGGCGCGGGAGCAGCACCCCGACCGCTACCGCGGCGACGACAAAGCCGACGCGGAGCGCCGCTTTCAGGTGCTCACCGAGGCGATGAACGTGCTGACGAACGCGCCGAGGCGCAAGCAGCACGATAGCGAGCTTCAGGGCGCGGTGGGCGGCAGGGCGATGTCCGATCCGAAGGAGCTCGCCAAGATCTACGTCGCCAACGGCGTAAAAGCGTTCAAGGCGGGAGACATCCCCGCCGCGATCGAGTCGTTCGACATGGCCGTCAAGCACAATGCCGACGATCCGAAAGCGCATCATCTTCTCGCGCTCGCGTCGGCCCGCGTGCCGTCGCTGCTCCGACAGGCGGTGCAGGCGGTCGAGATCGCGGTGCAGAAGGAGCCGTACAATCCCCTCTTTCTGAAGGACGCGGGGATACTCTGTCGTAGGGTAGGACTCTTTTCAAAAGCTGAGCGATACTTGGAAGAAGCCTTAAAATGGGATCAGGGGAACGCGGAGATCGAAACCGCTCTCGCCGAAGTTCGGCAGGCGCGAGCTAAGAAGTAACTCTCGACGTTCGAATCCTCGAAGGTAGGACGGATGGAAGTCAAGGCGTGCGGTCTCAGCCATGTCGGCAGGCAGCGCCAGCACAACGAGGACTCGTTCCGCGTTGATGAGGCGTCGCGTCTGTATCTCGTGGCGGATGGGATGGGCGGACATGCGGCGGGGGAGATCGCTTCACGCATCGCCGCGGAGTCGGTTTCTGAATTCGTCACCAACACCGAACAGGACGACGGCACGTGGCCCTACGCCTACGACGAGACGCTGACCAGGGCCACGAACCGACTCATGGCGGCGCTCAAGCTCGCGAACACGCGAGTGCTCGAGGCGATGAGAAAAGACACGAGGCTTCGCGGGATGGGAACGACCGTGGTCGCCTCGCTCGTCGACGGCAACTCGATCTCGGTCGCCCACGTGGGCGATTCGCGCGCCTACCTCGTCCGGAACGGCGCCATCGAGCGGATCACCGACGATCACTCCTGGGTCTTCGAGCAGGTTCAGGCGGGAATGCTGAGCGCCGACGAGGCGGAACGCCACCCGCTGCGAAACGTGATCACCCGCGCGCTCGGCGGCGCGCTCACCGTGATTCCCGACGCGTCGGAGATCGACCTGAAGGACGGCGACATCTTCATCCTCTGTTCGGACGGCCTCACCGGCATGGTGCCCGAGCCCGAAATTCTGCGGATCGTGACCGAGAACGCGAACGACCTCGAGGCAGCCTGCCAGAAGCTGATCGACTGCGCGAACGAACGCGGTGGTTACGACAACATCACCGCCGTCCTGATCAAGGCGGGCGAGACGAAATGAACGTCATCATCCACTACTGCGGAGTCTGAAACTATCTCCCCCGGGCCTCCAGTCTGGCGGCCGAGATCAAGGAGCAGCTGGGTCACGACTCGAAATTGATCCGCGGCAGCGGAGGGATCTTCGACGTGTTCGCCGGCGACGTGCGCGTCTACTCCAAGCATGAGACGGGGCGCTTTCCCGACCAGAGCGAAATCATCGCGGCGCTCCGCTCCCTCGCCCGTTGAGCGCGAGCCCGCTCGCGGCTTGCCACCCGTTTCGCGATCCCCTAGGCTTGCTCCTGGATGAAGATCAGCACGCATGAAGTGCGTCGTGTCGCGACACTCGCCTGCCTGGAGTTCGACGAGGCCGGTGAGGCGCGGATGGCCGGCGAGATGTCGCGCATTCTCGACTATGTGGACGAGATCCGCGATGCCGGCGGGAACGACGAGCCCGCCCTGCCGGTGGCGCCGGTCAGGCTCCGTGAAGACGAGCCGGCGGAGTCTCTCCCCGCCGAGGCCGTCGGTAACGCTGCCCCCCGCTTTGCGCGCGGTCACTTCGTCGTGCCGAAGGTGATCGGCGGTGAGTGAGGCGGGTCCGGTCGGCGCGCGAAGCGCCGCGTCGATCAGTCGAGATGTTAGGCGTGGAAGCCTCACGCTCTCGGAGCTCTCTTCCGACGCCATCGCGGGGATCGAGAGCCGCAACGCGGAGCTGAACGCGTTCGTCCATTTCGACGCAGCGGAGTCGCGCGCGGCGTGCACCGAAGCGCGCGCCGACGGGCCGCTCGCGGGCGTCCCGGTCGCGGTCAAGGACAACATCTCCACGCGGGGAACCCTCACAACGTGCGCGTCGCGGATCCTGGCGAATTTCCGTTCGCCGACCGACGCGACAGTGATCGAACGCTTGAAGCGGGCCGGCGCGTGGGTAGCGGGGAAGACCAACCTCGACGAGTTCGCGATGGGTTCGTCGACCGAGCATTCGGTGTTCGGGCCGACCTCGAATCCCTGGGACCATGCGCGCGTTCCCGGAGGCTCGTCAGGCGGCTCGGCCGCGGCAGTCGCAGCGGGGCTCGTCCCCGTCGCACTCGGCTCCGACACGGGCGGTTCGGTTCGCCAGCCGGCGGCGTTCTGCGGCGTGACGGGACTGAAGCCGACCTGGGGCCGAGTCAGTCGGTCTGGGCTCGTCGCCTTCGCGTCGTCGCTCGACCAGATCGGAATCTTCGCCCGCTCGGCGCGCGACTGCGCGCGGGTACTCGGCGTGATCGCCGGGCGCGACCCCCTCGACGCGACGTCCGCCGCGGAGCCGGTGCCCGACTACGAGGCTGCGCTCGACGGCGGGATCGCTGGTTTCAGCATCGGCATCGTCGACGGGACCTGGGAAAACCTGGACGACGCGATGCGGGAGAGCTTCGAGCGGTCGCTCGCGCTCGCGCGCTCCCTCGGCGCGACTGTTAGGCGTGTGGCGCTTCCGTCGCTCGGCCTCTCGATCGCGGTCTACTACATCGTGGCGAACGCCGAGGCGAGCGCGAACCTCGCGCGCTTCGATGGAATCCGCTACGGCCGGCGGGCGGAGGGCGCGCACTCCCTGCGAGAGACCTACGTCCGCTCGCGAACCGAAGGCTTCGGCGACGAAGTGAAGCGACGTCTCATGCTCGGCACGTTCGCGCTCTCGTCCGGCTATCACGACGAGTACTACGGGCGCGCGCAGAAGGTTCGCGCGAGAATCACGGCGGAGCTGCGAGCCGCCTTCGGCGGCGTCGACCTGATCGCGATGCCGACGACGCCCACGGTCGCGTTCCGCAAGGGGGAGAAGCTCGACGACCCCCTCTTGATGTACCTTTCCGACGTCTACACCGCCCCGGCGAATCTCGCAGGCAACCCGGCGATCTCGATTCCGGCCTCACTCTCTCCGGACGGGCTTCCGGTCGGTCTTCAGCTTCTCGGAGCTCACTTTTCCGAGCCGCTTCTGCTCCGCGCCGCGAGCGCGTTCGAGCAGGCGCTCGACCTTCCACTCATCGCCCCGGCGCGCTGACGCGGGGTGGCCGAGGCATGATGCCGGCCGGCGCATTGGTCCGCCGTCATCAACTTGTTGTAGAATATCGACTTGTGAGGGTGTGTCGGGTGCGAAGGATCATTCTTTTCGTCGCGATGGCGCTGTTCTCCGCGACGGCGGGTGCGGCATCTCCGCGCCTGAAAGCCGTGGTCGAGCCCGGCATCGATGCGGTCGTCACCTCCGAGTTGCAGGTCGAGCTCATCGTTTCTCCCCGTCGATCGGAAGCCTTTTCGAAGCTCGCGCAACGCGTCACGGGTGACGGAGCGAACTGGAAAGCGCTGGCCGAGTTCAACGGCCTCGGGGCGAACCTGCAGCGCGACCGCAAGGTTCGCGTCCCCCTTTCACTGGCAAAGCCAAAGCTTCAGCGGGCGACGATGGATGCGCTCTTCGCGCACGATCACGCCTCGGAGGCGGGCTGGCTCCACCGCGTGACGACCGGGAACTCCGTCGAAGGAGAACCGCTCTGGAACATCGCGGAGTGGTTCACGGGCGACGGGGCGAACTACTCCGCGATCCGCACGGCGAACGGAAGGCATCAGCTCTCGACGAAGCCTGGCGAGGTGATCCTGATCCCGGCCGCTCTGCTCTCCGATGCGTTCCGCTGGTCGGGCCCGCAGAAGCTCGCGAAGGCGACGGAACCGGTCGTGGCCGAGGATGATCCGCCGGTCGCACCCGTAGAGTTCGCGATCACGCCGGCGCCGCCGGCGATCGATCTCGCGGTCACGAAGCAGATCGAGCCGGCGTCGCTCCGTTTCGTGCGCACGGGCGATCGTCCCTACGCCACCTACAGGCTGAAGAAGGGAGAGGCGCTCTACTCGTCGGTGGTCATTCGCTTCACCGGCCGTCTATTCGCGAAAGACGTCAACGAAGTGGTCGACCAACTCGTCGCCTTCAACGGGATCGCAGACGTGTCGAAGCTGCCTGTCGGCCTCGACGTGAAGATTCCGATGGACCTGCTTCTTCCCGAATACCGTCCGCTCGACGATCCGCGGCGTGTCGAGATGGAGCAGGTGCGCCGCGAGAGCGCGAAGCGGACGCGCCGCGTCGAGGCGAAGAACCTCGAAGGGGTCCACGTGATCCTCGATCCGGGCCACGGCGGGCGCGACGTCGGCACCGAGCACAAGGGGATCTGGGAATCGAGTTACGTGTACGACGTGACGTGCCGCCTCAAGAAGCGCCTGGAGGAGACGAGCGGCGCGAAGGTCTACGTGACGACGAAGTCGAGCGCGAACGGCTGCAAGATCCAGAATCGCGACAAGCTCAAGAACATCACCGACCACCAGGTCCTCACGACCCCCGCCTACGATCTCGAAGACTCGATCATCGGCGTGAATCTGCGCTGGTACCTGGCGAACTCGATCTTCCGGAAGGTCTCGGCGAAGAGCGCGCCCGAGAAAGTCGTCTTCGTCTCGATCCATGCCGACTCGCTCCATCCGTCGATCCGCGGGGCGATGGCGTACGTCCCGGGTGCGCGCTTCACGAAGGGTACCTTCCAGAAATCGGGCCCCGTCTATCTCGCGCGCGCCGAAGTGAAGGAGAGCCCGGTCGTGACGCACTCGAAGGAAGATGCGCTGCACGCCGAAGGGCTCTCGACCGATCTTGCCGAGGCGATCATCGGGGAGTTCAACGAGTCGGGGCTCGAGGTGCACCCGTTCAATCCGGTGCGCGACAACGTCGTGCGCGGAGGCAAGGAGTGGGTACCGGCCGTGATCCGCTACAACAGCGTGCCGACGCGCGTGCTGCTCGAGATCTGCAACCTCGGCAACGCCGAGGACCGCGCCGAGATCCAGACGCGGGGCCACCGCGAGGCGATCGCGAAGGCGATCCACGACGGAATCGTCTCCTACTTCGGAGCCCGGGGAGGCGACGAGGCCCGGAGCGAGATGGCGGTCGCCGGGCGCTGAGCGGAGCGATCCCCCTGATGTCGCAATCGCTGCGCCGGGCGCGATCCTCTCCCGTTCTCCGGTGATCTGGCTATAATGCGCGTCCTGTGACTGGCCTTTTCACGACGATCGAAGGCGACATGGCGGCGGAGGGACTCCGTTTTGCCGTGGTTGCCAGCCGTTTCAACGACGAGATCGTCTCGCTGCTGCTCGAAGGAGCGGCTGACTGCCTCGCCCGCCATGGCGCGAGGAAGGAAGACGTCACGATTTATCGCGTTCCGGGAGCGTTCGAGGTCCCTCAGGCCGTGTCGAAGATCGGCCGGGCCGGAAAGGCCGACGCGATCGTGACGCTCGGCGCGCTGATCCGCGGAGAGACGCCGCACTTCGACTTCATTTCGGCGCAGGTCACGACCGAGCTGTCGCGCGTGGCGATCGAGCTCGGGATTCCCGTGTCGTTCGGCGTGATCACCTGCAACACCATGGAGCAGGCGCAGGCGCGGACGCGCAAGGGGAGCAACAAGGGTTGGGAGGCGGCGCTCGCCGCCATCGAAATGGCAAACGTATACCGCAGGTTGGCGTAAGGGGCCGGAGACTCGAAATGGGCGCCCGACGCAAAGCACGTGAGCTCGCGCTGCAGATGCTCTTTCAGCACGACATCGCGGGAAACGATCCCAGCGAGATCATCGAGACGTTCGAGGATATCCAGCGCGTGCGTCCGAACATCCGCGAGTTCGCCATCAAGGTGTTCCGCGGCACGCTCGAGAAGCAGACCGACATCGACAAGATCCTCGTCGAGCAGACCGAGAACTGGCGCATCGAGCGGATGGCGGTCGTCGACCGCAACCTGATCCGGATGGCGATCTACGAGATGCTCTATCTGGACGACACGCCGAAGCTGGTGATTCTCGACGAGGCGATCGAGATCGGCAAGCGATTCGGAACCAACAAGTCGTCGCAGTTCATCAATGGAATACTCGACGGCGTCCTGAAACGCTACAATCTGGTCTGAAGCTGCGGTTGCCCGACGACCGGCGCGGAGAACCGTGCCCCCGTTGAGTCCGCGTCTGCGCGTGTGAGGAGAGACCGTTGAGCCTTCTGGGGCGTCTCGAAGATCTGTCCCTGACAGACATCGTTCAGATCGTTTTCCTCAGCAGGAGAACGGGCGTTCTGGAGATCATCGATTCGCACGGCCGTCATTCGGTGATGTTCCAGCAGGGACTCATCGTCAACGCGACCTCTCCGAAGAATCCCGATCTCGGCTCCTTTCTCCTCGCCTGCGGCATGGTCGACGCGCCGACGCTCGAGACGATGAAGCGGGCGGAGGATTCGGGCATCCCGCTCGGCACAGCCGTCATCGACATGAACGTCGTGACCGTCGATGCGCTCTCGGAAGCGATCAGGCTCCACATTCTCGACGTCATCACCCCGCTCCTGGCGAGCCGCGACGGAGAGTTCAACTTCATCCTCAGCGATTCCCTCACCCCGCTCGACATCGAATACGAACCGCAGCGGATCTTCAAGGAAGGCGGCATCGCTCCCGCGAGGATCCTCGGCGAAGGGGAGAAGCTGAAGCCTCTCAAGGGGCTGGAGGACTCGATGCGCGCGGGAAAGGAGCTCCTGCGCGGGAACGCCCCCGTGTCGTCGCCGCCGTCGGGCCGGCTCGATCTCGGCCTTACCGAAGCGCCTCCCACTGCCGCTGCGGAGCCGCTTCCGTTCGATCCACCGGTCGCCGGGTCGACGGCCGCCGAATTCGCCGCGATCGAGGACGAGCCGTTCGACCTCGGTCTCGACGCCGCGCTCGATGCGCTCTCCCCGGCGACGCCGGCAGCTCCGCTTCCAGCCGTCTCCGCGGCGCCACTCGCGGCCCTCGTCGAGTCGATCGTCGACAGGCCTCCCGTGCCCGAAGCGCCGGTGACGCCGTTCACGCCGACGGAGGAGCCCCCGCAGGAGATCGCGCCGGCTGCGCCACCCGCTGCGGCCGCGCGGAAAGGGCCGCCGACCGAGTTCCGCATCACGGAGCGGCCTCCGATCCAGGACAAGGAGAAGATCGTCGTGCTTTACCAGCAGGACCCTCTTCTCCGTGTTTCGGCGCGGCGCGCCTTCACGCGGCGCGGGATGACGACGACGCAGTACGGCTCGGTCGACGATGCGCGCGACGAGGTCGTCGAGCTTCTGAAGAAGAACCGTTTTTTCGTGACCTTCCTCGACCTCGGGCCTCCCTCGGGAGGCGGCGTCGGTGAAGTGCTGCAGCTTCTCGCCCAGATCAAGCGGCGCAACCACCGCCTTCCCGTCGTGGTGATCGATCGCGTGGCCGATCTGCGCCGGCGGCACGATCTGCTCAAGAGCGGCGCCGACCTGTACCTGACCAAACCCGCGGAAGGGCACCTTCAGCCCGGCATGGTCGAGGAGCAGCTTGCGCTCTTCGCCGACGAGTTGGTGCTCTTCGCCCAACGGTCGTTTTCCGAGCAGATCGAGGCGGGCGGCGGTGACGCCGACGCCTCGTACAACATTGCAGTGCAGGAGAAGAGCGAGCGCAACTCGCAGGTCCTGATGCAGCTGATCAACGAGCTGAGCGATCCGAACGACATCAGTCAGGTCTCGCAGACGATCCTGAGACTCACCGGGCAGTACCTCGAGCGCGGCGCGATCTTCGCCTCCGCGATGGTGCAGTTCGTCGGCATCGGCGGTTTCGGCCCGACCGGCGGCGCGGGCGACATGAACGAGCGTGCGAAAGGCATCAAGCTCGGGCGGAACGAGCCATCGGTACTCAAGGATGTGGTCGACGCGCGGAAGCCGCACCGCGGCAAGTTGCGCAGGACCGACGCGAACGTGAGGCTGATCGGCGGGCTCGGCACCCTCATGCCGAGCGAGGTCCTCGTGCTCCCGATCCTGAACAAGGATGAGGTGGTCGGTATACTCTACGCGGACAACGCGTCGAACCGCGCTCCGATCGAGGAAGTGTCCGGCCTGGAGATTTTCCTTTCGCAGGCGGGGTTCGCGCTTCGGAACGCGATGATTGCGAACCGGGGGCGGTACGGGCTCGAATGAGGCAGACAGCATGAAGATACTCGTGGTTGAGGATTCGCCCTCGATGCGCGCCTACGTGACGACGCTCGTGGAAAGCTATCCCGACGCCGAGGACATCGAGATCGTCGAGGCGTCGAGCGGCTTCGAGGCGCTCAAGGTGCTGCCACACCACAAGCTCGACGCGATCCTCACCGACATCAACATGCCCGACATCAACGGGCTCGAGCTCGTCAGCTTCATCAAGAACCATCCCGGCTACAAGGGGATCCCGATCCTCGTGATTTCGACCGAATCGAGCGAGGAAGACCGCCGTCGCGCGGAAGCGCTCGGCGCCGAGGAGTACCTGGTCAAGCCGTTCGCGCCGGAGGAGCTCCTCTCGAAGCTGCGCCGGATTCTCGGGAAATCGTCCACATGACGAAAGACGACGATCGCGTAAAAGAGGAGTTCACGTCCGAAGCCGAGGAGCTTCTCGACGCGCTGTCGAACGACCTGGTCGAGTTCGAGTCGCAGGGGCGGAACGTCCGGCCGGAGCTCGTCAACAAGATCTTCCGGGAGATTCACTCGCTCAAGGGGCTCGCCGGGATGCTTGGCTTCGTCCAGATCTCCGAGCTCTCTCATAACCTCGAGGACATGCTCGACAAGCTCCGGATGGGGAAGGTCGAGATCTCGCGCGACCTGCTCGACCTGCTCTACGACTCTGTCGACAGCCTCAATCGGCTGGTGATCGCGATCCACGATCCCTCGATGGAGGCGCTCGTCGACGTGCCGAAACTGTCGAGCCGCATCCACGCGCTCGTCTCGCAGAAGGCGCCGGAGCAGAAGGGCGACCCGCTCGCGGGGCTCGAGATCGACGAGCAGACGAAGAAGTCGCTCACCGAGTACGAAGAGCACCGGCTCGTCGAGAACGTCAAGAGCGGGCGCGCGATCTTCCTCGTCGAGGTGACGTTCGACTTCAGCGACTTCGACGAGAAGCTGCGCGCCATCACCGCCGTCCTCAGCGAGCTCGGGGAGGTGATCTCGACGCTCCCGGCGATGGACTCGAGCGGAGGCAGCGGCATCTCGTTCCGCCTGCTGTACGGCTCGGACGCAGGCGAGGCGGCGGTGGTCGAAATGGCGGGGCGTGAAGCGAAGGTCAGGTCGCTCCGGACCGGGGTGCAGGCGCCGGCCGTTCCCGACGACGCGATCGCGGCCGAGCCGGGGGCCGAAGAGGACTTCACCCTCCGGTCGATGTCGCGCACCGTACGCGTGGACATCGGAAAGCTCGACCACGTGATGAACATCGTCGGCGAGCTGATCATCGAGAAGAACCACCTCGAGGGCGTGACCCGCACGCTTCAGAATCAGCGGATCGTCTCGCACGAGCTCGTCAAGATCTCGCGCAATTTCGACCGCAAGCTGAACGAGCTTCAGAAGTCGGTCATCGAGACGCGAATGGTGCCGATCGGGCAGATCTACTCGAAGCTCGGCCGCACGGTCCGCAAGGTTGCGCGCGAGCTCCGGAAGGAAATCGATCTCGTCCTCCGCGGCGAGGACACCGAGCTCGACAAGATGATGGTCGAGCAGCTGACCGACCCGCTGATGCACATCATCCGAAACGCCATCGACCACGGAATCGAGACCGCGGAGCAGCGGACCGCGTCGGGAAAGTCCGCGACCGCGCGCGTCGTGCTCAACGCCTATCAGAAAGGGAACTCGGTCGTGATCGACGTCATCGACGACGGTCGCGGCATCGACCCGGAGAAGGTCAAGCAGGTGGCGGTCAAGCGCGGGCTCGTCGGGCCGAAAGAAACCATTGACCTGGCGCGCGCCTGCGAGCTTCTCTTCACTCCCGGATTCTCGACCGCCGCCGAAGTGAGCGAAATTTCGGGCCGCGGCGTCGGCCTCGACGTCGTGCGGAAAAACCTGCAGGAGCTCAAGGGCTCGATCGACATCATCTCCGACATCGGAAAGGGATCGACCTTCCGGATCATGCTGCCGATCACGCTCGCCATCATTCAGGCGCTGGTCGTGCGGGCGGGCGACGAGAACTTCGCGATTCCGCTCACCTCGGTCGAGGAGTCGCTCCGGATTCGCGCGAAAGAGATCACGACGGTCGAGCGGCGCGAAGTCTTCAGCCTTCGGAACTTCGCGCTTCCGCTGCTGCGCCTTTCCGATGCCTTCCAGGTGAAGGACGGTCGCGACACGAGCTCGCCCGACACGAAGTGGTTCGTCGTCGTCACGCGGGCGGGCGAGCGCATGGTCGGCATCCTCGTCGACGCCCTCGTCCGCCAGCAGGAGATCGTCATCAAGTCGATAGGCGACCGCCTCAAGGCGATTCCGGGAATCGCGGGCGCGACCGAGATCGGCGAGAACGAGATCATTCTCGTCGTCGATGTCGGCTCGTTGATCGACAACTACGGGCCGACCGCGCGAATGATTCGAAGCGGTCGTTAGGCGTCACGGACGGCGTCGAGTCTCCCCCTGTCGCCACGCGCCGTTCCTGCCGGAGTGCCGTCAGTCGTCCCAGCGCCCGTCGCCCCACGGGAGCGGGTCCATGTCCCGCCCGAGGCGCCAGATGGTGACGAGCCGATTCTGAAACACCACGCTCGCCCTGCGCGAGAATGAAAAGGCGGACCGATCGCGTGGAATGTTCATGCTGACGCGGCTGAAATCGTCGAGCACGATGTAGCGGACGCGGTTGCGCCTAAGTATGCGAATCTCGCGGTCGCCGATGTCGGTGGCGCCCGACCCGAACAGGCGCGCGACGAACCTCGTCTTCCGACTCTCGTCGAGCGTCTGCGCCCAGTGCCCGATGAAGGCGGTGCAGCCGGTGCTTCCGGGGATGAACTGAGAGAGGTCGCCCGGCGCGAGGACCACGCCGTTCCGATCGCCGTTGGCGTCGAGCCAGCGGAATGCTTCGACGTACTCGAGCGGAATGTAGTCGATCATGTAGTGCGCGCGATTCACGCGGAACAGATCGGCGTAGAACACTGCATTTCCCGCCGAGCACGCGATCAGGATCGCTGCGCTCGCTGCGAGGAGCGCGCGCTCGGGCTGCTTCGACCGCCGCTTCGCCGCCCACGCGCGCAGCCCGTTCACGATCGCGAGCGCGGCGAGCAGGCAGATCGGCACGTGCACGCCCCAGGTCAGCTTTCGTTGAAAGTTGAGGGGCACGCCGAGGATCGCCAGCTGCACGATCATCCAGGTCGCGAGAAACGCGGTATCGCGCTGCCCGCGACGCAGCGCGGGCGATGCGAGCGCGAAGAGAGCGAACACGAGCGGCAGCCCCCACCCGATCGCGTGGGCCCACACGCTCGGGCTTCTCATGACGGCCTCGAGGTGAGCGGAAAATACGGGATCGAGCCCGACGACGGCGACGCTGTAGAGACAGCCGGGGAGTGAAACGGCGGTGACGATTGCCGCCCCTTTCCAGCGCCGGCGCAGATCGAGCAGCGCATGGACGCCGATCACCAGGAAGAGCACGACCATGTCGTACTGGTGCGTGGTCGACAGAACGAGCGCTGCGAGACCGGCCAGCGCGGCATCGCGCAACTGCCCACCCTCGTAGTGACGAAGCACGAACACGAAAGCGATGAGCATCAGGGCGAGGGAGAAGGGCAGCGTGAAGGTGGAGGTGCAGATTGCCTCGAACGCATTCGTCTCCGGCATCCAGAGATCGATCGCCTTCCTGGTCGAGGGCGCGCCCGGGTCGGTGAGAAAGCCGAAACCCCCTGCCGTCATGACGAGGCCGAGGCCGACCCATCGTACTGCGCGGTCGTCGGTGATCCGCGCGATCAGGAGATAGAGCGAGACCATCATCCCGACGATCGACAGCCCCTGAACCAGATACCAGACAGCCAGCGGCGGGAGTCCGGTCAGCCGCGATGCAGTTCCCATCAACCAGAACAAGGGGTGGAAGAAGACGCGCCCGTGGGGCTCGGTCGTGTAGAGATCCTGAAAGAGAATGCGACCGTCCTGCGCCTGCCGCATCCATGCGAGGTAGCTGTGGTAGTCGTTGGGATAAAGGCCGACGAAGCCGGAGAACTGCCAGCCGTCTCTCGCGGAGAGGAAACCGTGAACATACGGAAATGCGACGACCAGCAACGAGGCGATAACGGCCCATGTCAGCGCCTTCCACTCGCCCTCTCCGATTCGGCTGGTGACCGCCGGCATCGAAGGGTCTGTCATCGGCGTCGTTCGTCCGGTCATGCGCCAGCTCCGCGCGCGGTTCGCGTCGCGGCGCGGCGAACGGGAGGGGACGATCCGACCGCGCCGGGAGCCTTCACGAGCCGATTGTATCGCCGGGCCGGGATGAACTCCGCGGCCGATGGCTGACGCGCCGGCGCGGGGAGGCGCGCGTCGAGATCGGGCAGCGCGAGTGTGAGGGCGAATCTCAAGTATCCTGATATCCTTCAACCGGCGCGGCCCGAACACGATTCGGACGCGATTCAGCACGATGTTTCGCGAATTTTTCGGCTTCCGCCACAAGCCGTTCGGCAAGACGCCGAACCCGGCGTTCCTCTACGAAAGCCCGCAGCATCGCGAGGCTCTCGCAAGGCTGGAGTATGCCGTCGAGGAGAAGGATCTCGCGCTGCTCTACGGGGACGTCGGCTCGGGAAAGACGACCCTTTCGCGCGCGCTGATCGACCGGATCGGCGAGGCGCGCCCCGTGATTCTCATCGTCAACCCCGCGCTCTCGCCCGCGCAGCTTCTGCGCTCGATCGCCTCGGGGTTCGGCCTCACTCCCAGGCATCACCGCGCCGATCTTCTCGACCAGCTCTACACGAAGCTGTTCGAGCTCTACGAGGAGAAGCGCGAGCCCGTCATCATCATCGACGAGGCGCAGTTGATCCCGACGAAGGCGACGTTCGAGGAGATCAGGCTGCTGACGAACTTCCAGCTCGATGACGACAACCTCCTGTCGATCATCCTGATCGGGCAGCCGGAGCTCAAGGAGCGGCTCGGTCACAGGGCGTACCGGGCACTCCGCCAGAGGATCGGAATCCAATACTCCCTTTCCCCTCTCTCCGAGGACGAGACGGTCCGCTACGTCAATCATCGCATTCAGGTGGCTGGAGGAGGGGCGAACCCGTTTACGATGGAGGCGATGTCGGCGATCCATCGCTACAGCGAGGGGATTCCTCGCGTGATCAACACGCTCGCGACGACCGCGCTGCTCGATGCCTTCGGCGACGAGTCGGTTACGATCGACGGTGCGAGGATCGTCGCCGCGGCGCGCGAGCATGGCCTCGACGGGGGACAGCGCTGATGGTCGATCTCGTTAAGATCCGGAAGAAGTCGAAGGACGCGAGGGACGCGGCTGCCGACGCGGCGCAAGCGCAGCCTCCCGCCGAGGCGCTTCCTGTCGTGACTCCCGAGCCCGAGGTCACATCGCCCGCGCGCGTCGAGCCTGTCCCGGTGGTCGCGGAGCCGGCGGCACCTGCGGTGCCAGTGGACGAGCCGCCCAAGGCTGCTGAAGCAGCGCCCGCGAAAGCGAAAAAACAGGCGAAGAACGCGCAGAAGGAGCCGCCGCCCGAGCCGCAGCGCGAAGAGATCGCGCCTGCCGGCGCCGCGGCGCTGGTGGCCGAAGAAGAGTCGGAAGTCGTCGACGAAGACCGGCTTGCGAAGTTCAAGCGACTCGCGGGCAAGAGGCGTACCTGGAGCGCGTCCGCCAGAACCGCCGAGCAATCCGAGTCCCCCGACGTCTCGACCGGTCTCGAGCTCCTGCGGTTCCGGGTGGCGGGAGAAGATTACGCGGTCGAGATCGAGAAGATCGTCGAGATCGTCCCGCCGCGCGCCACGACGAGAGTTCCGAACGCCGGCGAAGCGATCGTGGGCATCATGTCGCTTCGCGGTACGATCGTGACGGTGATCGATCTGCGGCGGAAGCTGGGGCATCCGCGCGTCGATCTCGACACGCTCAAGGACGCGAGAATGATCGTCGTCGAGCGTGCCGGAGAAACGGCAGGCTTCCTCGTGGACAGAGTGTCGCGCGTCGTCAAGCTCGATCGCGCGCAGCTGGAGAGCCATCCGGTCGTCAGCTCCTCGGAGCAGAGTGAGTACGTTTCAGGGGTCTTCCAGGGGCAGGACGGTTTGGTCATCCTCCTCGACATTGAGAGAATACTGGCAGGGTAGGTATCGCACCTTCATGGAAATCACCTGCAAGCAGTGCTCGGCAACGTATCGGGTCAACGTAGTACTGCCTCTGGCCGGCCCGGTCAGGGTCGCATGCCCCTCCTGCGGCAAACAGAAGACGCTGCGTCCCGTCAACGCGGAGACTGCCACGGTGGTTGGGGACGGGCCGGTCGCGCGGCCCGCGACTCCGAAGCGGCGTCACGCCGTCATCGCCGACGAGCCGCGCTCGTTCCGCGAATTTCTCGTCGCCGAGCTCGCCAGGCTCGGCTTCGAGCCTCACGTATTCGAGACGGGCGACAAAGCTCTCGAGCGCGTTCGCGAGACGAGCGCGGAGCTCGTGATCCTGAACGTCTACCTTCGCGGCAAGCTCGGAGTGGAGATCTCCGAGGAGATCAAGGCCGACCCCGATCTGAAGCACTCGAAGGTCGTGCTGATCGGCGCGCTCTTCCGCGCGAACCGCTTCCGGGCGAATCCGACGAATCTCTACGGCGCCGACGAGTACATCGAGGAGCAGATCCCCGCGATCGAGTTCCACAAGATCATCAAGAAGCTCTTCCCCTCGGTGAGCGACCACGAGGAGCCGGAGCCGCGCGAGTACGACGAAGCGAAGCGGCTCGCTCGCCTCATCCTCTCCGACATCATCATCTACAACGCGGAGAAGGTGGAACGCGGAATCCGCGAGGGAACCTTCTTCGAGCTTCTTCGCACCGAGATCGAGGACGGCCGCAACTATTACGAGAGCCGCGTTCCATTCAAGGTCCGCCAGCGGACGGAGTTCTTCCACGAGACACTGCAGCACTTCGTCGAAATGAAGCGCGAAGAGGTCCTCGGATCCCGCAGCGCGGAAGCGTGATGCGATGACGATCGACCCGAACCTGCTCGAACAGGCACGATCGACCGACTCCGACGCGCGTCACCGCGTCGCCGCGACAGTTGCGCGA
The DNA here is from genome assembly GCA_041671505.1 of Thermoanaerobaculia bacterium. Lineage (GTDB taxonomy): Bacteria > Acidobacteriota > Thermoanaerobaculia > Gp7-AA8 > Gp7-AA8 > JACPDH01. The sequence goes on from JBAZBK010000011.1 coordinate 107,528, forward strand.
AGTGACGACGGCGAGCAGCTCGCGCTCGCGTTCGAGCTTCTCGGCGACCGTGACTGGCGGGTTCGCAAGGCGATCGTCGAGGGATTCCTGCAGCACATTTCCGACGACATCATCCGCGGCCTGATCCTTGCCCTTCACGACGACGCGAACGCGGGAAAGCGCAACTCGGCGACCGAGGCGCTCATCCGGATCGGGCAGCGGAGCCTGGACATCATCCTTCGCGAGTTCCATCAGGAGCGCGATCCCGACGTGCGTCTCTCGCTCGTCAACCTGCTCGGCGACCTTCGCAACGACGACGGCCTGACTCTGCTCCTGCACGTGCTCGAGGGAGAGCAGGACATCAACGTCCTCTCGTCGGCCGTGGCGTCGGTCGGCAAGTACCGCGACTCGCGGACGATCCCGAAGCTTCTCGAGCTCCTGCGCCGCGACGATCTCTGGCTGAAGTTTCACGTGGTCGAAGCGCTCGGGCACATCGGTGACCGCGCCGCGCTACCGTCGATCCTTCCGCTCTACGCGGAGCCGTCGCTCCGCAAGCCGGTGCTCGAGTCGATCGGCCGGATCGCCGACGTCGGGACGGTCAACTTCCTCCTCCGGATCCTCAACGAGGAATCGAAGCTGAACCTCACGGCGCTTCGCGCGCTCATCCGGATCGCCCGCTCCGACAAGCCTCGCGTCATCGAGGCGGCGGAGCGGCAGATCATCCAGCGGATGTTCCGCGAGGCATTTCCGAAGACGAAGATCGACGCGCTCGTCGACCACCTCGTCTCGACGCCGAAGCGCGACGTGAAGAACTTCATCCTCACGTTCCTCGGATGGTCGGGCGATGCGCGTGCGACGCGCCCGCTGCTCGACCATCTGCAGCAGCCGGAGAGCGCCGACCTCGCCGCGCAGGCGCTGATCGACCTCGGCGCTGTCGCCTCGCACCCGGTTCTCGAGGCGCTTCAGAACAGCGACGACGACGAGATCACCGCGCTGCTGATCCGGATCGTCAACATGGCGGGAGGGCCGGAGGCGATCCCGACGATCCTCCAGTTCCTCGATCACGACAACGCGATGATCCGCAGGCTCGCGATCGAGGCGCTCGGCGAGATTCTCGACACGAGCACAGTCGATTATCTCCTCGCGAAGCTCGACGATTCCGACGTCGGATGCCAGCAGGCCGCGGTGAATTCGGCATCGGCGCTCGTGGCGGCGTTCCCGGAGATCAAGAACGACACGCTCGCGAAGATCCGGCGGCTGCTCGGGTCGAGCGACGTTCCGACGAAGCTCAATTCGCTCTCGATCTACGTCAACATCCAGGGCGAGGGCTACCACGACGAGCTGCTGCTCGCGTCGAAGGACGAGGACCCGGTGATCCGCCAGAAGGCGATCTCGCTGATGGGCAAGTTCGGAGACGAACGCTTCGCCGACACGATGGTCCTCTCGCTCGCGGACGAGTCGACGAACGTGCGCCTCGCGGCGATCGAGGCGATTCAGACGCTCAAGCCCGAGACGGGGCTCGCGCCGCTCATCTCGTCGCTCGAGGACAGCGACATCTGGCTTCGCACCGCGGCGGCACAGGCGTTAGGCGAGTATCGCGATGCGGCGATCGTCGAGCCTCTCGTGCGACATCTCGAGACCGACGTCACGCCGGTCAAGATCGCGGTGATCGACGCGCTCGGCAAGTCGGAGAGCGAAGGGGCGCGCGACGCCCTCCTGCAGCGGCTCGACGAGCCTGACATCGAGATCCGGAAGGCGGCGATCCTCGCACTGTCGCGGATTCCGGGCGCCATGATCTTCGACAAACTGGCTGCGTTCCTGCTCGATTCCGACTGGCGGCTCCGCGCCGCCGCGGCGCTCGCGCTCGGCCAGCGCGGCGACGAACGGGCGCTCGAGGCGCTCCATCACGCGATGGCGACCGATCCCGATACGTTCGTGCGGCAGTCGGTCGTCGCAGGGCTCGAAAAGATGGCGAGCCGCTCGTCGTTCCCCTGCCTTCTCGCGGCGATCGAAGACCAGGCGGTCCTCGACGAAATCTCACACCTTTTCGTCAAGCACAAGGAGACCTACAGAGACCTGCTCGAGGACGCGTGGCGTCACGCCGGCAGCAGGCACGAGGTGATCATCGCGGCGATTCTGCAGTCGATGAGAGATACGCCCTGATGCGAGCGCCGAGTCGTGCGGCCACCCTCTCGCGGCCTCACGCCCCGGCCCTTGGACGACCTGGATGACTAGCGGATTCAACTTGGGGTTGAACCACCACCTCGATCTGCCGGACGACGTGTTCCGGCAGATGCGGGACGCGATCTACGCGCGGAGCGGCCTCTGGTTCGCCGAGACGTCGAAGTACCTCATCCAGAAGCGTCTCTCTCCCAGGGCCCGCGAGCTCAACTTCGACTCCTTCCAGAAGTACTTCTACTTCCTCCAGTACGATCCGCGTGCCGCGGCCGAGTACGACCACATCTTCGATCTCGTCACGACGAACGAGACCTACTTCTTCCGTGAGCCGGCACAGCTGACCGCCTTCATCGACGAGATCGTGCCCGAGTTGATCTCGAGCCGGCAGGTGAAAAAGGTCAGGATCTGGAGCGCCGGATGCTCCTCGGGGGAGGAGCCCTACACGATCGCGATGCTCCTGACCGAGCGCGGGTACTACGACAAGGCGGCGTTCGAGATCTTCGCGAGCGACATCAACCAGCAGGTGCTCTCGAAGGCGCGCAAGGGGCACTACCGCGAGAACGCTTTCCGCGCGACGACACCCGAGCTGCGCGAGAAGTACTTCGCGAAAGAGGCCGATGGATCCTGGCGCGTCGTCGACAGCATCAAGAACAAAGTCTCGTTCGGGCGGCTGAACCTCTACGACGCCTCACGCGTCGCCCTCCTCGGTTATCTCGACGTGATCTTCTGCAGGAACGTGATCATCTACTTCGACGACTCGTCGAAGAAAGTCGTGGTCGGAAACTTCTACGGGAGGCTGAACGAGGGAGGCTACCTGCTGCTGGGCCACTCCGAATCGTTGATTTCCCTCTCCAGCCAGTTCAAGCTGAAGCATCTAAGAAACGACATGGTCTACCAGAAGTGACGGGAGGAGGGGCCCGCGACACTTGATCCGAGCCATAGTCATCGACGACTCCGCGTACAACCGCGTGACGATCTCTCGGCTTCTGGAGAAGCAGGGAGACATCCGCGTCGTCGCGACGGCGGTGAACGGTGAAGACGGGATCAAGCAGGTCGTCAAGCACAAGCCCGACGTCATCACGCTCGACCTGGAGATGCCGCTGCTCGACGGCTTCGCCTTCCTCCGCTGGCTGATGGCGAACAGTCCGACGCCGGTCATCGTGGTGTCATCGAGGGCGAGCGACCGGAGCGTCTTCAAGGCTCTCGAGTTCGGCGCGGTCGACTTCATCGCGAAGCCGGGCGGGCGCGTGTCGTCGAAGCTCGAGGAGATCGAGCGCGACCTGATCGCCAAGGTCAGGCAGTGCACCGAGGTGAAGCTCGACAACGTCAGGGCGCGCGTCGTCGAGGAAACGAAGATCGAGGAGCCGAAGCCGATGGTGGCGGGGCGTGCCGTCGATCTGATCGCGATCGGCGCATCGACGGGCGGCCCTCCCGCGCTCCAGCTCGTCTTTCAGAAACTCCCGCTGATGCGCGTCCCGATCGTCGTCGCGCAGCACATGCCCCCGACCTTCACGCGCCTCTTCGCGGAACGAGTCGACCGGCTGACCCAGTACAAGGTGAAGGAAGCGGAGAACGGCGAGGCGCTCGTTCCCGGCGTCGTCTACATCGGCCCGGGCGGGAGGCAGACCGAAGTCGTCCGCAACGGCGACGTCCTGCGGATCCGCCTGAGCGACAAAGCTGGAGACGACCTCTACGCCCCCTCGGTGAACCGGCTGTTCGATTCCGCGAGTGATGCCTGTGCCGACCGCCTGCTGGCGATCGTTCTGACAGGGATGGGAGACGACGGGGCCCAAGGCATCCGGAAGGTTGCCGCGCGGGGCGGAAAAACCGTCGCCGAATCGGCCGAGACCGCGGTCATTTTCGGGATGCCGGGGGAAGCGGTCAGGACGGGCGTCGTTCAGAAAGTGCTGCCGCTTCCCGAGATCCCTGATGCCATGTTCGAAATCTGCACTGCCTCCTGACGTGGCAGGGATGGTTCGGGTGGTTCCAGTTGTGCTAGATTCTGCAAAAGGGCCGGATCGATGACTACCGACGACTACAACCGCAAGGGTGAGAAGTTCCTCGAGCTCTTTAACAAGGGTAAGGAATTCACCGAGGAGCTCCTCAAGGAGAACCAGCGCCTTCGTTATCGTCTCGCGTCGATGGAGGCGACGGGCGCTCCCGTCGCGAGCCAGGAGGAGACCCAGCAGCTCCGGTCGCAAATCCAGTCCCTTACCGACGAGAACCGTCGGTTGCACGAGCGCTTCCGTGAGGTCGAGGAAGAGAACAAGGACTTCGCCTCGCGCTACGTGGAGATCGAGGAGCAGAACAACAACCTTGCGAACCTCTACGTCGCGAGCTACCAGCTCCACTCGACGCTCGACTTCCGCGAGGTGATCCAGATCGTCCAGGAGATCGTGATCAATCTGGTCGGCGCGGAGGCGTTCGCCATCCTGCTGCTCGACGAGAAGACCAACGAGCTCAGGACGATCGCCTGCGAAGAAGAGAAGCCGTGGACGGGGCTCGACAGCCTCACCGTCCGCTGGGGTGAAGGCGTTCTCGGCAAGGTCGCCAAGAGCGGCGAAGCGTACTACGTGAACCACGACATCGAAGGCGGCGAGATCACCTTCGAGAAGCCGCTCGCGGCCGTCCCGTTGAAGATCAAGGAACACGTGATCGGGCTGATCGTGATCTACAGCCTGCTCCAGCAGAAGGACTCGTTCTCGGCGGTCGACTACGAGCTCTTCTCGTTGCTCGCCGCGCATGCCGCGACGGCGATCTTCTCGTCGAAGCTCTATTCGCAGTCGGAGCGGAAACTCAACACGATTCAGAGCTTCCTCGATCTGCTTACGACCACATAGGAAGTCGGGCGCCGGCGGCGCTCGCGAGACCCGGGGTCAGAGGGCCAGTTGATGGAAAACACAACGTTTCTCGTCGTAGAAGACTCACCAACGATGAGACAGCTCATCTCGTTCTCGCTGAAGCGCTTCAAGAACGCGCGAATCATCGAGGCGGTCGATGGCGTCGACGCGCTGAAGAAGCTCTCCGGCGAAAAGATCGATTTGATCCTCACCGACATCAACATGCCGGTCATGGACGGGCTGAAGCTCGTGTCGCTCGTCCGACAGAACGCGCAGCTCCAGAGCATTCCGATCATCATCATCACGACGGAAGGCGCAGAGGAAGACCGCGAGCGCGGCCTCGCGCTCGGAGCGAACGCCTACATCTCGAAGCCGATTCAGTCGTCGCACCTGATCAAGACGATCTCGGAGCTTCTCACCACCGCGATCGGCTGATTTCCTCTCCTTGCTTCTGATTTGGCGCCCGCCCACCCCGGCGGGCGTTTTGTTTCAGCGCGGCCGACCGCTTGTTTCAAATGTTTCAACCGGTCCCCTGCGGCGCAATACGCTGGAATTCGAGAGGCGATTTCTCTATATTTCCGCTTTCGGCGGCCTTGATCAGCCGCAGAACCCCTGAAATCGAGCGCAATTCTGGAACACGCTCGAAGCTCGCGCGGTTGAGAATGCGTAACGCGCGTCACGTCCAGCTGCGGCGTGCGTCACAGCGCGGCTTGCCCAGGCGGAAAGGAACCGATGCAACACGAAGACACGCTCTCCACGCCCGCGTGGCTCCGGCGCTTCACGAAAGTGACCGCGTTCTCGACGTTGCTGCTCATTTTCGCCGGCGCGATGGTTACGAGCACGTCGTCGGGGCTCGCCGTTCCCGACTGGCCGCTCGCTTATGGCCAGGTCTTCCCTCCGATGGTCGGCGGAATCCTCTTCGAGCATGGTCATCGGCTGATTGCGGCCACGGTCGGCTTCCTGGTGCTGGTCCAGGCGTTCATGCTTCAAGTGGCCGAGCCGAAGGCGACAGTGCGCAACCTCGGATGGCTCGCTCTCGCCGCGGTCGTCGTGCAGGGTGTGCTCGGCGGAATGACGGTGATCTTTCAGCTGCCGGTCGCCGTGTCGGTCGGACACGCTTCGCTCGCGCAGATCTTTCTCTGCCTTTGCGTCTCGATCGCGTTTCTCACGTCGCGCTTCAGCGAGAGCCTTCGGGTCGCGCCGGAGCTCGGCGAGCTCCGTCCGCTGTCGAAGTTTCTCGTGGGCGCGGTGTTTGCGCAGATCGTCATCGGCGCACTGATGCGTCACAAGGGTGCCGGGCTCGCGATTCCCGATTTCCCGCTCTCGCTCGGGCGCGTGGTGCCTGAATTCACGAACGCCGCGATCGCGATCAACTTCATGCATCGCGCGTGGGGTGTCGCCGTCGCGATCGCGATTCTCGCGCTCGGGCCGATGGTGCGTCGCCGCGCGGTCGGGCCGCTGCGCACGATCTACGCCACGCTGATGGGCGCGGTGGTCATCCAGATTCTGTTCGGCGCGTTCACCGTCTGGACCGCGAAGTCGCCGATCGTGACGAGCGTCCACGTGATGTTCGGAGCGTTCGTGCTCGCGAACGCGCTCGTCTTCGCGCTCACCGCCGCGCGCATGGAGCGCGAGGCGGGCGCGCCCGCGCCGATCGGTCGGGAGGTCACGGCGTGAGCGGAACGATCGCGCTCGAGAGCCGTCCGGCGGTTGCGTCCGTCGTGCGCGACTACCTCGAGCTCTCCAAGGCCCGCATCGTCATGATGATTCTGATCACGACGGGCGCGGGATACCTGCTCGCCGATCCGTTCTCGTGGGCGGTGCTCGCTCACGTGCTGTTCGGCACCGCGCTGGTGGCCGGAGGCACGAACGCGCTCAATCAGTGCTGGGAGCACGATCTCGACGCGCAGATGGCGCGCACGAGGAAGCGGCCTCTTCCCGCGGGGCGCATGAGCCTCCGCGCGGCGGTCGCCTACTCGGTCTCGATCTCCGTCGCCGGCATCGCCTATCTCGCCCTTGCGGTGAATCTTCTCTCCGCGCTGATCGCCTTCGTCACGCTCGTCTCCTACGTCTTCGTCTACACGCCGATGAAGACGCGCTCGACGTTCTGCACGATCGTCGGCGCGCTGCCCGGCGCGATGCCGCCGCTCATCGGCTGGGCGGGGGCGACGGGCACGCTCGCGACGCCTGCGTGGCTGATGTTCGGGATCATGTTTCTCTGGCAGATGCCGCACTTCCTCGCGATCTCGTGGATCTACCGGGACGACTACGCACGCGCCGGATTCGAGATGACCTCCGTCCACGACGGCGACGGCACGGCGACGAGCCGGCACGCCCTCGGCTACTCCGTGGCGCTTCTGCTCTTCAGCCTTCTTCCCGCGCTTCTCGGCCACGCGACGCTGACCTACTTCGCCGGCGCACTGCTCGCCGGCGCCGCGCTGCTCTGGGTCGCCGGCGGATTCGCGGCGAAGAAGACGATGGCGAGCGCCAGGAAGCTCTTCATGTTCTCGAACATCTACCTCCTCGCCATCATGGCGCTCCTCCTCGCCGGCCAGATCAGCTAAGAACGCGGAACGCGAAACGGAGACGAGTCGCAGTTCCGGCATCGAGTCTCTGGTCCCCCGATTGCTCCTCGCCTCGTCGCCTCATCGCCCCTCGCCCTGGTTCCTGATACTCTTCGCGTCGCTGCGGGCCCGCCCGTTCCGGCGGCGGCAGTGACTGAAAGGAAAACCGCTCATGCGTCGAACTCTGTTCGTCGCGTTCGTTCTGATCGCGAGCCTTCTTTCGACTTCGTGCGAGACGAAGCCCGAGCTCCCCGTGCTCTTCACGGTGCCGGACGGGACACTCACGAATGACGCCGGTCAACCCGTGTCTCTCGCCGGATTCCACGGCAAGGCTACGGTCTTTGCCTTCATCTTCACCCGCTGCGCCGGCGTCTGCCCGACGATGATGGCCTCGATGAAGTCGCTGGCCGCCGAGGTTCCTCGCGACGCGAACGTGCGCTACGCGCTGATTTCCGTCGACCCTGACTACGACATTCCGGCCGTGCTCCGCGAATACAGGAAGAAGCACGGCGTCGGCGATGCCTGGGTCTTTCTCACCGGCACGCGCGATCAGATCTCGACCCTGTCGATCGAAGGTTTCAAGCTCGCGGCTCCGAAGGGTGGAGGCGGGCCCGACGAGCCGATCGTTCACAGCACGAAGTTCGTGCTCGTCGACAAGCAGGGAAGGATTCGCGCCTACTACGATTCGTTCGATGCGGAGCAGCTCGCCACCCTTCGCAGCGGGCTCGTCGCGCTCGCGAAGGAGTGACGGAATGGAATGGGTGAACTCGCTCCCCGCGGTCAACGCGTCGCTCAACGCGCTGAGCACGCTGTTGCTCGTGACCGCCTGGGTGCAGATCAGGCGAGGCAACCGCGTCGCGCACAAACGGCTCATGCTCTCCGCGTGCAGCTCGTCGGTGCTCTTTCTGATCAGCTATCTCGTCTACCACAACAACTCGGGCATGACGACGTTCCTCGGTGAGGGGTGGAGCCGCAAGGCCTACTTCTTCATCCTCTTCACACACATTCCGCTCGCGGCGCTCATCGTCCCGCTCGCGATCGCCACGCTCACGTTCGCGCTGTCGGGGAAGTTCGACAAGCACCGCCGCATCGCGCGGATCACCTTTCCGATCTGGCTCTACGTCTCGGTGACGGGCGTGCTCGTCTACTTCTTCCTCTACCACTGGTTCCCGTCGTCGCGTTAGGCGCCTGTCGGGTATGCGGCCGGTGTTGCGGCGCGCGGTCCAGCGTCGTATGATCGCCGCATCCGGAGGTAGGGCTCCCATGAAGCGACTCTTGGCCGTCGTTCTGGGGACATTGATCGGGGCTACCGCCCAGGCGGCAACGTTCCGGCTCGAATTCGAGGGCGCACCCGTTGCGGGTGGCGAGGTTTGCATCTCCGACGCGAGATCGCTCGACGATCCACTCGAGCGCCTGACGACCTTTACTCGCGTCCGCTGCGTGTCCGCCGATAGCGACGTCGCGCTGCCGGCCGGCGACGGCAACCTCTTCGCGCGCCACGCGGACGAATACGTGTCGCGTCGCGCTTTGGTGATTCGAGCGGGGAGAGTCGAGGGCGATCAGCGAGTGATCGAGCTCGAGCGCGCCGCGCGCCTCCGCCTGGATTTCAGCCTAACAAAGCCGGAGACCGCCGGCGTTTACGTCGAGCGCTCAGGCGTCGTCCTTCCCGTCGTGCCGGGTGAGAGCGAAGTCGTCGTTCCATCGGGCGCCCCGCTTTTCCCTCTGCTCATGGTGGGAGGAGCCATCCGCGCGATCGGAGCCGAACTGCAGGTGGACGCGGGAGCGGTCCGCGCTCTTCCCCGCCCGGCGACTGCGAAAGGGAAGATCGACTTCGCCATCGGGCTGGTCCCCGATCGGGGTGCCTTCGAGAGAATCCCGTCCGGAGAACGCGCGCCGGGGAAGCTCGAGCTGGTCGCGGGAGATGTGCCTTCCGTCGCGGCTGCGAATCGCGCGGCCCCGGCGTTCCGTGGCGAAGAGGCCCTCGCGCTCTTCCGACAGGCGGCGCCGACGATGGGCTCGGGCACCGTGCGCGTCGCTGGCTCCGGTTGGGCGAGCACCGGTGGCGAGCTCAAGGAGTTCCGGGCCGAGGCTTCTCTCCGGATCGCGCCCACGACCACGCTCACCGTACGATGGAGCGTGCTGGACGACGTCGTCAGCATCGCCGACCAGATCGCGCGCGCACCACGATGCCCTCGCGTCGACGCAACTGCGCCGCAGAAGCGAGACGTTCCCGGCGCCGCAGAGAGCGGGCTCAGCGTAACTCTCGCTCGCTGTCCCGGCTTGCAGGCGGGAACTCCCGCTCGTGCGGTGGGGAAGAGCGCCTGCGCTCAACTCGAGTCAGCGCAGCTCGACGAAAAGAAGATGGCCGGAGCTCAGACGTTGAACGACGTCGCTCCCGGCGTCTACCTGCTCCGCCTCGGGTACGGAACGCTCCCCGCGGCCTTCGAGACGATCGAGGTCGCTCAGGTCGACTCTCGCGCCGCGATCGAGCTCAGGTTCGACCGCTGGTTCGGCAAGGTGACCCGCGATCGAGAGCCTTTCTTTGGCTGGGTCGAAATTGGCGAGGGAGCGACGACTGATCCGGCGACGGGAGAGTACTTCACCGTCTCTACTCCTGTCCCGCCACCTCCCCCCGAAGTCGCTCACCGCATGTTCAGCGATGCCCCGCCCATCGGCGTGCAGGGTTGCGATTCGGAGATCGAGCTCCTGTTCGTGCCCGACGAGCGACCGGTTCCGAATACGCGGTTCGACATCGAGATCGTCCCCAACACGATCGTGGTCAACGTGATCGACGCGAAGTCGACCAAGGCGATCCAGGACGCGAAGATCATCTATGTCGTCTACAGGCGCGACATTCCCGACGCCGTGCATTTCGGTGGAGAGTTCGGGAAGACGGACGAGGGCGGTGCCTTCACGCTGAGCGATGTTCCACGCGGCCGCGAGATCGAGCTGTGCGCGCTACGCGACGACTATCGCAAACGCTGCGCGGAGCGATTCGTGATGAGCGCCGAGCGGGAGAAGAGCGTGACCATCGCTCTCGACGCTGTGGACATTCGAAAGGGCCGGGTGCTCCATCCCGCCGTTGGTGGAGGCGCCGTGATCTGGTACCGGCCCGACGGACGCGTGCTCGAGTCTGCCGAAATCGCGGCAGATGGCACGTTCACCTTCAAGGATCCGCATGCGCAGGGAGAGGTGGTGGCGGTGGTTTCCGCCGGCGCTCCGCTGCTCGTTCTCCGGCAGCCGCCCCTTCGAGACGGCGAACCGTTCGAAATCGCGTTTCCGGCGGCGCAGGTCCGCAGCTTCAGCGTCTCTCTTTCGCCCCAGGCGAAGGAAGTGAAAGGATTCGTGTCGCTGTCCGTCGGCGACATCGTCGTTCCGCTGAACGTCCTGAGCAGGCACCTGCGGCCGCGCGGGGCGCGGCCGCTCTTCCTTTCGCCCGGAGAGATTGCCGTGCGCGACATCGTCGCGAGCGGGCCCGTCTCGTTCATTTTCGCGCCGATGAGCTGGGCGGAGACGTATGGGGGCGATCTGTCGATCGACTTCTTCTACCTGCCTGCCGCTGCAGCTTTGCCGCGAGTGCCGGCAGGTGCGGGAGCGAACGTCGTGGTCGGCGAATAGACGGCTTCGGCCATCGTCTCTCGCCGGTTCATCCGGTTAGGCCGCAGGCGACGCGGCGGCGCGGCCCGCCGGCGTCACGACAGCAACGCGCGGCTGTTCGACATCCGGTCCGCCAGCGATCGTCCGCCGGGAAGCAGGCCGACGAGGAAGCCGAGCCCGCAGGTCGTCACCGACACCAGCATCCAGACCCAGCGGAGCGACGCATTCCGGAAGTCGATCGGCGAGCCGTCGACGAGCGTGACGCGCGTGTCGAAGATCGAACCGCCGACCGTGCGACCCCAGACCGCCCAGCTCACCACGAAGTAGTGGAACGAGAGCAGCAGGACGAATCCCGCGAAGGCGACGAGCGCGGGCCATTCCGCCCGGATCGTGTCGTCGAGGTTCGCCCGGAAGTCGAGCAGCGGACTCATTGCCAGCGCCAGCGCGAGAAAGAGCGACGCGTCGGTCGCGAATGCGAGAGTGCGACGCCAGCGAGGCGCCACCGCCATGCCCGGCTCCGCGGCGATGGCCTTCTCCGCCCGCGCCGGCGCGAGAGCCTCTACCTCTGCCTCATCGGCTGCGGGGCCCTTGAACAACTCCATCTCGTCGAATCGCACCGTCATCCCGACCTCCCGTCCCCCCGGCGGCGCCGTCGCGTCACCTGACCGGCAGATACCTCACGTAGATCCTGTAAAGCAGATCCTTCGGCTCGCCGTCGTATCGCTGCGCGAAGTCCTTCGAACGCTGCGCCAGATCGTCCTGCGGATTGAACTCGAGCGTCCTGCTGAACTCCTCGCCCGCCTGCGTGAGCTGTTCGGACTCGAGCAGGGACCGCCCGAGATTGAAGTGAGCATTCGCAAGCAGCAGGCGAACGCTCACGTTCTCCGGGTCTTCGAGGAGCAACTGGTCGAGCGCCGCGATCGACTCGACGTACTTTCCTTCTTTGAAGAGCATCTGGGCCGCATCCAGCTTGGCAGCCTGTTGCGACGCGACCTGATAGTTAGCCTGATCCTCCGGGGACAGAGTCTTGATCGCCGAGGCCGATTCATACTGAGATTTTGCCTCGAGGAAGTTCTTGATGGCGAATGCCTCGCGCGCTTTGGTAAGGCGGGTGTCGTAGTCGGCCTGTGCCGCCTTGTCATGCGCCTGCGCCTTCTGCTCCTGGTAGTCGGCGATCAGCTCGAGCGCCTTGTTGTGCATCGGGTCTTCGGGGTTGATCGCTTTGAGCACGTCGATCGCGCGATCGAACTCGGCGTGGCCGGCATAGGCGGCGGCGCGCTCGAGCTCGGCTTGCGTCGCCGCGGGGTCGAACTTCGGCCCCTTCGGAGCGAACATGAACCAGCCGAATGCGGCGATGATCGCCAACAGCGCCACGGCTCCGCCGATCACGGCGACCTTCGGAATCCCCCTCTTCGCACCGCGCGCTGCGGGCGCTGCCGTCTTCACGCGGCCGGTCGACGCCACCGACGCCGCGCTGTCGGAGGGAGCGAGAACGTCCTCGCTCGTCTCGTAGTCGTCGTAGAGGTCGTCGAGCGCGGGCGCCGCGTGCGGCATCGTGCGTGGCGGCTCGCTCGGAGCAACTGCGCCGCTCTGGAGGTCGGTGATTTTCTCGAGGTACTCGTTCGCGTTGAAGTGAGTGGGGTCGAGGCGGAGAACCTCCTCGAACTTCTCCCGCGCCGTGGCGTTGTCCTTCTTCTCGAACGCCAGCGTCCCGGCGACCATAAGATCGTCGATCTGCTGGTCCACCTCGAGCCGTTTCTTCCTGGCCAGCTCGATGCGCTGAGATGCCTCGTCGTTCGTGACGTCGATGAGGAAGATGCGCGACCAGAGGTCGATCGCCTTCTGGAAGTCCTGCTTGCCGTACGCGGCGTCGCCCTCGGTGAGGTACTGCTTGATCTTCGCCGCATCGTCGGGCGAGAGGTCGACCGCAGCGGTCGTGAAGTCGAACTCGGTGGGGCCCGCACCATCGAAGACGGCACCGGGCGGCGGCTCGAAGGCACTCGGAGGAGCCTCGTATCCGCCGGCGGGTTTCGCAGCCTTCTCTTCTTCGAAGGTGAAGCCGAAGTCGGCTGCCTGCGCCGCACTCGGCGGGGCAAACGCGGTGGGAGCAGCGGGTGCGGGAGAATCGACGACGAACGCCGAGGAGAAGTCGAATCCCGAAGGGGCCGCCGTCTCTTCGGCCGGAGGGGCGAAGGCCGATGAAGTGTCGAATGGCGCGGCGGACGCGCCTCCCGACTTCGCAGCTTCGAGCGAAGCGTAGGTTCCGGTGACGCCCGGGTGGTCTTCGTCGAGTGACGCAGCCTTGTCGAGCGCCGACTTCGCGGCGTCGAGGCGTCCGGCTGCCAGCTCGTTCCGCGCCTGTTCGACGAACTGCATGACGAACGGCTCGGCCTCGAGCTTTTCAGTCGCAGCAGCGCCGAGCTCGCGGGCGGCCGCGTTCGACGGATCAGAAGCGAGCACGCTCCCGCAGATCTCCATTACGCGGCGGAAGTCGCGGGATGCGAACGCGCTTCTCGCTTCGGCCACCGGGCCCGAATCGTCGCTGCCGACGCTCGCGAGGAGCGCCTCGACGTCGACCGACGCGAACGGGTTGTTGAGCTTGTCGAGCATCCGCTTGGCGGGCTCGAAGAGCGGGTCCATCTTGAGCATCAGTTCGCAGCCGGCGCGCACTTCGTCACTCCGTCCCTGCTTGAACAGGTCGACGGTTTGGCGGAAGGTCTGCGCGACGCGCTCCCTGACTTCGGACGGCAGCGATGAATTGCCTGGGTATGTCACGTATCCACCTTGTTACTGCGTTCAGAGATCCCGGCAAGTATATCAAGGGCGGCGCGGCGCTGCCGGGCGATATACTCCCGCGTCGGATCCCCGAGGGGGACAGCGGAGGAAGCATGAACTACTACACCAGCGACAAGGCGCCGAAGGCGATCGGCCCTTACTCCCAGGCCGTCAGCGTCGGCAACACCTATTACCTCTCCGGCCAGACGCCGATCGACCCCGCGACGGGAAAGCTCGTCGAGGGAGGTTTCGAGGCGTCCACGCATCAGGTCTTCAAGAACCTTGGAGCGGTGCTCGCCGAGGCGGGCCTCTCCTACGCCAACGTCGTGAAGGCGTCCGTTTTCCTCATCGACTTCGCCGATTTTCCGGCGATGAACGCCATCTACGCCAGCTACTTCGGCGACCACAAACCGGCGCGAAGCACAGTGCAGGTCGCCAAGCTCCCGCTCGGCGCACCGATCGAGATCGATTTCATCGCCGTCAGGGAGTAGGGGAAGGCGACGGGCCGGCAGAGGCCGAGGCCGGCAGCGGATGTATCCGCGGGGTTGCGAGACTCGTGAGTTCGTGACGCTGAGCGCACTAGCGAACCACCGGTGCTTCCGCTATGGCCGTTCGTCGTGACGTTCCCGAATGGCCGCGGCGATCGCCGCGGCGACCTGCCGCGCCCCGCGCCGGATGTGACGCAGCGCCGGCGCGGTTCCGCAGAGCCAGAGTCCCGGCTTTCCGTCGACGGCGCCGTCGCGGAGAGGCGAGGGGAGCTCCCCCGCCAGCGCGAACCGGCTCTCCTCGAGCCCAATCGTCGGAAGAATTGCGTCAAACGGCTCCCTCGCCCCTCCCGCGAACTCGACCGCATCCGCGGTGAGGCGGACGACTTCGGGCCTCAGGCGCAGCGCCCCGCGGCGAAGCAACTCCGCCCACGCGCCGCCGACGACGGGAGGCCGGCCGTTCTTGTGATCGAGCAGAATCTCCTCCGGCGCCGCCAGGCCTAACCCGAGGCTCCGGAGATCGCCGAACGCGCGCTCCTGCACGTCCGCCCAGGCAAAGGCTGCGAAGCGCTCGACGTTCTCCGCCGCCCCCGCACCGAGGCGCTTGGCAACCGCCGCGGCGCGCTCCGGGAGCCAATGCTTCCATCGGAACACGTTCGCGCCGAGGAGCTCGAGAGGAACGACGTGAACGGGCCCGCGCACGGAGACCGTGAGCTCTGCCCCGAGTCGCGCGAGCTCCGCGATCATGTCGGCCCCCGTGTTGCCCAGCCCGGCGACGAGCACGCGCCGCCCGGCGAGCGGCGTGCCCTCGTCGAGCGCACCCGGCGTGAGCCAGAGTCCCCGGAACTCGTCCCGACCCGGCCAGTCGGGCACGCGCGGCCGGGAGAAGAACCCGGTCGACACGACCACGTGGCGCGCTTCGAAGTCGCCGTGCGAGGTCTCGACACGCCAGCGCTCGCCCTCGCGCACGAGGCCGGTGACCTCGCATCGCGTCTCGACGTCGAGCGCGAGCTCCCGCGCGTAGTCTTCGCAGTAGCGGTGGAACTCTTCGCGCGTGGCGTACGGCGTCGCCGTCCATAGCCGCAGCCCGGGGAGCTCCGAGATCGCGCGCGAGGTGTGCAGCCTCAGGTTCCGGTAGTGGCTCGCCCACGCCGATCCCGGCGTGTCTCCGCGCTCGAGAATCCGCGATCTCAGGCCGTGGCGCCGGAGCGACGCCGCAACCGCGAGGCCTGCCGGCCCCGCGCCCGCGATCACGATTTCGGTGTCGTTGCTCAATGCGTCGTCGGCGGCAGCATCCGGCCATGCGCAGTATCTCGCATCGCCCGGACACCGCTCCCCTCGTTCGTCAGGTGAGCCGGTCAGGTGCGCTCGCGGATCACGGTCGCAAGCTCGTCGAACTGCGCCAGCGACAGCGCCTCGGCACGCACGCGCGCATCGAGGCCGGCGGCGGCGATCGCCGCCTCGGCCGCGTGCTTGTCGAGATCACGAAAGCCGGCGAGGTTGTTCGCGAGTGTCTTCCTCCGCATCCGGAAGGACCACGAAACCAGCGCCACGACATCGTCCTTCGCGCTCCGGAGCGCCCGCTCGACCGGGTCGAGCACGACCACCGCGCTCCAGACCTTCGGCCGCGGAAAGAAGGAGTTAGGCGGAAGCGTGAAGAGCTGGCGCGCGTCGGCGTAGACCTTCACGAACAGGCTGAGGTAGCCGTACTCCTCTTCCGAAGGCCCCGCGAGGATCTTGTCGACGACTTCCTTCTGCAGCATGAAGACGGCGCGGCGGCAGTTCGGGTTCGTGATCACGCGCCGCAGGATCGGCGTCGCGACGTTGTAGGGGAGGTTCCCGGCCACCCGGAACGGCACCTCCGGCAGCGGAGCGTCGGTCGCGTCCCCTTCGACGAGGTCGATCGCCTCCCCGAACGACGCCCGCAGCCGCACCGCCAGCTCCGGGTCGATCTCGATCGCCCGCAGCGGACGCCCCAGGGCGACCAGCTCGCGCGTCAGCGCGCCGTCCCCGGGGCCGATCTCCAGCACCAGGTCGTCTCCGGCCGGCTGAAGAGCCGCGGCGATGTCCCGGGCCGCTCTCGGGTTGCGAAGAAAGTTCTGGCCCCACTTCTTTTTTGGATTCAGCAACAGTGGCTCCGTTGTTCACCTTGAGAACTGGGCGCTAGAATCGCCCGGGTCGCGGCCCCGCGGGCCGCATCGACACGAGAGAGGATACCGAACCGATGCGAGAACTGAACGAAAACGAATACGACGGGGCCCTGGCCAAGGGCTTCACCCTGATCGAGTTCGGCGCCGAGTGGTGCGGCCCCTGCAAGGCGCTGCTCCCGACGATGCAGAAACTCTCCGGCGAGTATGCCGGCAAGCTGAGCGTCTACTCGGTCGATATCGACAAAACCCAGTCGATCGCGATGAGGAACGGGGTCATGAGCGTTCCGACACTGATTCTTTACAAGGACGGCAAGGTCGTCGACCGGGTCGTCGGCATGGTCTCGGAGAGCGCGCTCCGCAAGAAGATCGACGCGGTTCTCTCGTGAGCAGCGACGGACGACAGACCCTCGGGGCGGAGGAGATCGCCAAAGGACACGAGGCGATCGCCCGGCTCCGCACCGAGGTCGCACGCGCGGTCGTCGGCCAGCAGACGCTCGTCGACCGCCTCATCGTGGCTCTGCTCGTCCGCGGGCACGTGCTGCTCGAAGGAGTGCCGGGCCTCGCGAAGACGCTCGTCGCGCGGACGATGGCACGCGCCATCGAAGCGTCGTTCAAGCGGGTACAGTTCACTCCCGACCTGCTTCCGGCCGACATCACGGGCACGCTGATCTTCGACCCGGCAGGGGGGAAGTTCAACGCGCGCCCAGGCCCGGTCTTCACGAACTTTCTCCTCGCCGACGAGATCAATCGCGCGCCTGCCAAAGTGCAGAGCGCGCTGCTCGAGGCGATGCAGGAACGGCAGGTCACGATCGGTGACCGGTCGTACGCCCTGCCCGATCCGTTCGTCGTCGTCGCCACGCAGAACCCGATCGAGCACGAGGGAACCTACGCGCTCCCCGAAGCCCAGGTCGACCGCTTCATGATGAAGCTCCTCGTCGGTTATCCGACGAAGGACGAAGAGCTGAAGATGCTCGGCATCTACCTCGACCCGTCGCAGGGTGAGGTCGCGGTTGCCCGCGTTTTGCCGCGTGAGGCGATGCAGCAGCTGACGGCGATGGTCGCGCGGGTTCACGTCGACGAGCGGCTCTCCCGCTACATCGTCGACCTCGTCACGGCCACGCGAAAGCCGGCGGAGCACAAGCTTCCGCACCTTGCGCCGCTCCTCGAATTCGGCGCGAGCCCGCGAGCCACGCTCGCTCTCGCGCACGTGGCGAAGGGTCACGCGTTCCTTCGCGGGCGCGAGTACGTCGTGCCGGAGGACGTGAAGGAGATCGCGGCCGACGTCATGCGCCACCGGATCATCCTGACGTACGAGGCGGCGGCCGAACGGGTGTCGCCCGACGACATCCTCCGCCAGGTCCTCGCGTCGGTGCCGGTGCCGTGAGGCTGAATTTCTTCAGGTCGACGCCGCCGGCGGAGTGGAAAGTGCCGGTCGGACGCCGCATGCGCGAGCTGGAGCTCGTGACGGCGCGATTGGTGCGCGCGGGGTTCGCGGGGCAGTATCACAGCGCGATTCACGGGCGCGGCGTCGAGTTCTCGCAGGTGCGCGAGTACCAGCCCGGCGACGACATCAGGACGATCGACTGGAACGTCACGGCGCGCAGCGGCGTGCCGCACGTGAAGGAGTTCGTCGAGGAGCGCGACCTCTCGATTCTGCTCGCGCTCGACGTGTCGGGCTCGATGACATTCGGCTCGGTCGATCGTCGAAAGATCGACCTCGCGGTGGAGATCGGCTCGGTGCTGGCATTCAGCGCCCTCGAGAACGGCGACCGCGTCGGCCTGGCAATCGTCGGCGACGGCGTGTCGCGGATGATTCCTCCGCGGCGCGGGCGCGTCCACACGCAGGCGGTGATCCGCACCGCGCTCGGCGCGTCGCGCGCGGCCGCGGGTAAGGGTGACCTCGAGAAGGCGGTCGGATTCCTCGGGCGCGCGCTTCGCAAGAAGACCGTCGTCGTGATCCTTTCCGACTTTCTCGACGGCGGAAGCTGGTCGCGCGCGCTCCGCCGCCTCGACGCGCGGCACGACGTGATCGCGATGCGCATCGCCGACCCTCGCGAGGCGCATTTCCCGTCGAAGGGGCTCGTCACGATGATCGACGCGGAGTCGGGCGAGGCAAGAACCATCGATCTCCGCTCCGGCGAGCCTGCGCGCGCCGCTGCCGCGCTTCGCCGCGTCTCGGACGAGGCGCTCGCCGCGAGCGGCGTCGACTTCGTCGACATCTCGACTGCCGTACCGTACGAGCGCGCGCTCGTCCGCTTCTTCGAAAAGCGCAGCGGGAGAAAGCGATGATCGTCGCGTTCCTCCTGGCGCTCGCGACCTCGCCCTTCACCTTCTCGCCCGCGAAGCCGACGATCGGCGACGCGATCACGATCAAGGCGTCGGGCGCATCGTTCGAGGTCCGCCCCTCGCAGGAATTCGAAGTCGTGTCGACGTCCCCTGGCGAGGTGGTGCTCCGCACCTTTCATCCCGGAACGCTGCGTGTCGAGGTCGTGACGCACACGCCCGGAGAGGTCACGGAGACGGGAACGCTGGCGATCGAAGTCGCATCGGTGCTCGCCGCAGGTGACGAGAAGCTCGAGCCGGCGCCGCTCCGGCCCCCGAAAGAACTGCCGCGCGAGAACACCGCGTGGATCGCGATCGGCATCGCGGCCGGTGCCGCAGCGCTGCTCTGGGCGCTGCTCGCACTGCTGCTGCGCTTCCGCAGGATGCCCGCAATCCCGGAGATCCCGCAGGTCGAGGATCCCGCGGAGGCGTTCCGCGCGGCGCTCGCAAAGCTGCGCACGCTCGGTGACGACGAGTCGAAGTGGGTGCTGCTGTCGTCTGCCACGAGGCGTTATCTCGCCTCGACCGAGCCGTCGCTCGGTGTCGAGCTGACGAGCTACGAGCTGCTCGCAACGATGCGGCGCGCCGGGCGCCGCGCCGACACGGTCGCAACGGTCGAGTCGATTCTCCGCGGAGGCGACTGGACGAAGTTTTCGCCATTCGGCGCGCCGCGCGTGTCGATCGACACGCTGGTGGGTGCGGCCGCGGAGCTGATCCCGGCAGCCCCCGAGGGGGAGGCGGCCGCGTGAACCGCCTCGGCTCGCCGGAATGGCTTTTCGCGCTGTTGCCGCTCGCGCTCTGGTGCGCCTGGGCGATCCGCTCGCACCGCAGCCGCATCGCGGCATTCAGGATCTCGTCGTTAGGCCTCGCCGGCGAGAAACGCGGAGTCGTCGTCAGGCTCGCCTGGCTTCCTTCGCTCCTCGCGGTGGCGGGCCTTGCGCTGCTCACCTTTGCGCTCGCGCGCCCTCAGCGTGTCTTCACGTTCGCGACCGAGAAGCGGGGCATCGACATCGTCGTCGCCCTCGACGCATCGGGGAGCATGGGCGCGGAGGACTTCCGGCCGCGGAATCGCTTCACGGTTGCGAAACAGCTCATCGCGCAGTTCGTCGAGAAGCGGGTCGACGACCGGATCGGGATCGTCACCTTCGGCGCGCGCGCCGCGACGAGGGTCCCGGTCTCGTTCGACCACCGGATCGTCGTCGCCGCACTCGAGAAGTGCGATCTCGGCGATCACGGCGACGGCACGGCGATCGGCCACGCGATCGCGACCGCGGTGAACCGGCTCAAGACGTCGCGTGCGAAGAGCCGCGTCATCATCCTGCTGACCGACGGGATCAACAACGCGGGATCGATCGACCCGGTCACCGCCGCCGATCTCGCGAAGAAGCTCGGCATCCGCATCTATACGATCGGCGTCGGGAGCCGCGGCATCGTGCAGATGCCGGTGCGCGTGCAGAACCGGCTGACCGGCGAAGTCGAGACGGTCTACCGCCCGATGCGCGCCGACCTCGACGAGGCGATGCTGACGTCGATCGCGGAGTCGACTGGAGCCGCCTACTTCCGCGCGACCGACGAGAAGGCGCTCGAGTCGATCTTCGCGCGCATCGACGAAATGGAACGAACGAGCCTCGAGGCGCCGAAGACGACGAGCGTCGACGAGCTTTACGAACAGCCGCTGTTGGCGGGCCTCGCGCTGATCATGATCGCGCTGCTCGCCGGAGAGACGATATGGATGCGCTTGCCGGCGTGACCTTCGCCGAGCCGCAGCGGCTCTGGCTTCTCGTCGCGGCTCCGGCGGCGGCGATGCTGCTCGTCGCCGCGGAACGGCAGCGCGCGGCGGCGGCGGAGCGTCTCGTCTCCGCGCGCGTTCGCGGCAGGTCCAACGGCCTGCGCCCGTTCCGTCCCTGGCTCGTCCTTCTCGCGCTCGTCTGCGGCATCCTGGCCTCGACGGGGCCGCGCTACGGCGTCGAGCTGCGCGAGCTTCCCGCGATCGAATCGAACCTGGTCGTCGCGCTCGACCTCTCGCAGAGCATGGACGCGCGCGACGCGGGGACCTCGCGCCTCTCCGCGGCGAAGGCGATTGCGCGGAAGCTGATCGAATCGTCCGATGCGCGCGTCGGTCTCATCGTCTTCGAGCAGACCGCGGAAACGGCCTCGCCGCTCACCGAGGATCACGCGGCGGTGGCGACGCTCATCGACTCGCTGGAGACGGGTGAGCTCGCGGAGTCAGGGAGCGACTTCGCGAAGGCGATCGACGAGTCGATCGAGCTCGCGAAAAGCGTCGGCGACCGCGCCGTGGACGTCGTGATCATCAGCGACGGCGAGCATCGCGGAAAGAGCTGGGAGGATTCGTTAGGCGTGGCGCGCGCGCGAGGGCTCCGCATTTCCGCCGTCGTCGTCGGCGGCTCCGATGGCGCGCCGATTCCCCTCGCCGACGGCACCAACCTCCGCGACGAGTCGGGAGTCACCGTGAGGACGCGCGCGAGCGAGGAGCCGCTCCGCACGATCGCGAAGGAGTGCGGCGGGCACTTCTGGGCGAATCCCTCCGAGCCGGTGACGGCGCAGATGGTCGTCGCCGCGGAGGCTGCAAAGGCGAGCAAGGGGCGCGTCGAGTCGATTCCGATCGAGCGCTACCAGTGGCCTCTCGGCGCCGCCTTCTGCCTCTTCCTCGCGGGCATGGTCGCGAACCGGGGTGCGGAATGAGAATCGCGGCCGGAATTCTCTCGCTTGCCCTCGTCGCGATCCCTCCCGCGCTGCAGGCCTGGCTCCGCTCCTCGAACTCGCGCGCGAGCACCGAGCAGGGGATCGAGCAGTACGAGAAGAAGAAGAACGCGGAGGCGACGTCGTCGTTCGCGGCGGCCGAGCAGATCGACCATGGCGCGATCGCGCGCTACAACCTCGGGACCGCGCGCGTCGCGTCGGGCGAGGGATCGCGCGCAGCGACCGACTTCGGCGACGCGATCAAGGACGACACGCTCGCGGCAGACGCGTTCTACAACCGCGGCTCCGCCGCGCTCCAGTCGCAGTCGTGGGACGACGCGATCCGCGACTTCTCCGACGTGCTGCGAAGGAACCCGATCGACGCCGACGCGAAGCGCAATCTCGAGATCGCGCTCCGCAGGAAGCAGAAGGACGAGGAGCGCCGCCGCCAGCAGCAGCAACAACAACAGCAACAGAAGCAGCAGGGCAGCGACCAGAAGCAGCAGCAACCGAAGGCGGGAGACGAAGGAGAAAAGCAGCCCGAGGGCGACGTCGACCTGGAGTCGCTGCTACGCTCCGTCAGCCAGCAGGAGCGCGAGGAGCTCTCGCGCATGCGCCGCTCGAGCGCGCCGAGGGGTCGCAACTGGTGATGTGGCGCCGCGCGTTCGCGCTGCTGCTGCTCTCGGGCCTCGCGGCGACCGCGCGCGGCGAGAACGAGCTGAAGGTCGAGCCGAGGCGCGTGCCTGCCGACGAGTCGGTCAGGATCGTTCTCGTGCTCGAAGGCCCGTTCGCGTCGATCGACGAGGTCGAGCTCCCGCTCGAGAACCTCGAGCTTCGCGGTCCCGCGTCGACTTCGATCGAGATGTCGTTCGTGAACGGCGTCTCGTCGCGCAGGAAGACGCTGACCTGGTGGGCCTCGCCGAAGGGCGAAGGGCCGGCGCGCGTCGGCCCGCTCGTGCTCGCGACGGATGGCGCGCGCGACGAGCGGCCCGCGGTCGAGATCGTCGTAGCCGCGCAACCGGCGATCGACTCGTCGAACCTCGCGCAGGCGTTCGACCAGCTCTACATGTCGGGGCGCGACCAGGTGCTCCTCGCCGTCGACGTTCCGAAGCGCGAGGTCTGGCAGGGTGAGGCGATCGACGTCGGGTGGGATCTCTACACGGCGGC
Source organism: Thermoanaerobaculia bacterium (assembly GCA_041671505.1). Classification (GTDB taxonomy): domain Bacteria; phylum Acidobacteriota; class Thermoanaerobaculia; order Gp7-AA8; family Gp7-AA8; genus JACPDH01. The sequence continues at coordinate 130,285 of JBAZBK010000011.1, forward strand.
GTCGATACGGCGCTACGCGATCGCCTCGAACCCGAAGCTCGACGGTTTCTGGGTCGAGGAGGAGCCGATTCGTGACGCGATGCCGGAGGAGGTCAGCGTCGGCGGCCACGCCGCACAGAAGGTCGCGATCAGGCGCGCGACACTCTTTTCGCTGCGCGCGGGCACGATCGAGATCCCCGCGCTCGAGGCGGGGATCGAGGTGATCCGGCCGCTCAACGATCCGTTCGGCGGCTTCAGCCTCCTCGAGGGGCGCGTCGTCGACGTCAAGCGCAGGACCGTGGCGACGCCGATCGTGGTGAAGCCTCTGCCCGGATCGTTTGACGCCGTCGGCAGTTTCACGATGCGCCGCTCGGTGCCGCAGCTCTCGGCGGCGGGGACGGTGGCGTTCGACGTGACGGTCAGCGGCACCGGCAACCTCAGATCGGCAGTTCCTCCGCGCTGGCTCGAGCCGGTCGACGGCGAGGTCGAGATCGAGGAGCTTGGAACCGAGATCACGACGCGCGCACCGATGACGATGTCGCGCCGCTGGCGCTACGTCGTCTTTCCGCGCAATGCGGGGCCGATGACACTTCCCGGGATGGAGCTGCGATGCTTCGACCCGGTGGCGGGTGCCCCCGCGCAGGTGGGCTGCGCCGCGTCGAGCATCGTGGTCAAGCGCGCGGTGGTGAAGGAGAGCAGCGGAGGCGACGCGAAGGCGCCGGTGGAGACGTCGAACGAATGGGTTCCGATCGTCGGCGCGATCGCCGGGTTGCTCGCGTGCACGCTCGTCGCGGCGTTGCTGCTCCGCGGGCGGAAGCACGACGCGGGCGAGCTTGCCGCTCTCATGTCGCACGTCGACGACCCGCGCGAGCTCCGGCGGGCGCTCACCGACCTCGCGACGAAGCACGGGCGCGAGCCGCGCGCACTCTTCCACGAGTCGGGCGAGCTCGGCGACGCATGGCGATCGATCCACTCGCTCGCCGATCTCGTCGAGAAAGAGCCGGCCTCGGTCGGCGACGCGCGACGGGAGCTCCGGCGGCGGGCTGTGCGGTTATTGCCGCTGCTGCGGCAATCGCCGAATTGAAAATTGGAAATTGAAAATTGAAAGCGGGCGACAGTTCGCGGCGACCTGTTTCTCCGGTACGACAGTGGATTCGCCTCGATTCCCGGCAACGCGCTGTTCCGAACAGCAGTGCCTTTCAGCGCGTTGTTTTCAATTTTTCAATTCTCAATTTTCAATTTCGAAACAGCGTGCCGCCCGTCCCTTGACTCCTCCCGCCACCGGCATATTGTGGACTTAGCGTCACACAGAGGAGGCTGCGTCCATGGCTGAAAAGCAGACGGAGATCGTTCCTGTTGTCGTGAACACCGTTGTCGACCTTCCCGCGCCGGAGGCGTACAAGCTCTTCACCGAAGGATTCGCGAGCTGGTGGCCTCTGCAGTCCCACTCGGTCGCTCCGGGCGAATCGAAGACCTGCAGCTTCGAGGCGAAGGAAGGTGGCGAGATCTACGAGATCACCGGCGACGACGAGCCGCACCTCTGGGGCACCGTCGAAGAGTGTGTCGACGGCGAGAGTCTCGTCTTCAGCTGGCACCCCGGTCGTGAAGCGGCGACCGCGCAGGAGATCGAAGTGCTCTTCGACCCCGACGGCGAGCTGACGCACGTCGAGCTCGTCCACAGCGGCTGGGAAAACTACGGCGAAGGCGCCGAGGAGATGCGCGACAACTACGACGGCGGCTGGCAGTTCGTGTTAGGCGAATGCTTCCGCAGCGCGGCGACGAGGGCAGGGGCGGTGCGGTAGGGTATTGCGGATCTCGGATTACGGATTTCGCTTCGCGAGGCTGATGCATCAGTGCAAAACGGGCGGGGACGGCGGCACTCGACTGTTTCCGAGAGCTTGAAGACGTGACTGCCTTTCAAATCCGAAATCCGAAATCCAGTAACTCCCGCTCACTTCAGCCCCGACAGCATCTCCTTCGCGAGCGGCCTCACGCCGTCGATGATGAACTGGATTCCGATGGCGCCGACGAGCAGGCCCATCACCTTGTCGAAGACGACGCGGCCGCGGGCGCCGATGAAGCGGGAGATCGGAAGCGCGGCGAGAAGGACGAGGTAGCTCGCGACGCCGATCGCGGCGACTCCGCCGAGCACCGCGAGCCTCGCTTCGATCGTCTTGTGCAGCGCGACGAGCAGCATCACGGTCGTGATCGCGCCGGGGCCCGAGAGCAGCGGAATCGCGAGCGGGACGACGGCGACGCTGAAGGGATCGTGCGACTCGGCAGCCTCCACCATCTTCTCGTCGGGCGCGCGGTTCGAGCGCGTCGTCTCGGGACGCGACTCGTCTTCGAGCAGCGACATCACCGAACTGGCGAAGAAGTAGACGCCCCCCATGATCTGGAACGCCGGCAGCGTGATCCCGAAGAACTTGAAGACGACGTTGCCGAAGAAGAGAAAGATCGTGAGGACGACCGTCGTCGCGAGCCCCGCGATCAGCGCCACCCGCGCGCGCGTCCCCTTCGTCATGTTCCCCGTCATCGCCACGAACGACGGCACGACCGAAAGGGGATTCACCATCGCGAAGAGCGCGGTGAAGGTTACGAGGGAGATCTCCCACAAAGGCATGAGCTTTACTGTATCAGGGGAGGCGAGGGAGACGGCAATGTGGCGCAGGCACTCCTGCCTGCGCGTCGCCGAAGGCGACACTGGGAAGCGCGGATTGCGAAATTCGGAATGGGAGATGAGAAACGTCTAGTGACGTGGCGCGGTTCGGCCCGAGAACTTCATTCTTCGTCGACGGCCCGCCCATGCGCCGCTTCGCGTCGCGCGCAGACAGGAGTGTCTGCGCCACATCGACTCTCGTAGTCACCTCAAGCCTCGACGATCCTCTCCGCATCCGCCGCCACGTACCAGAGGAGTCCGCGGCACGGCTCGCCGGCGAGGTCGGTCACGATCTCGCAGTAGCGCCGCACCTGCGACTTGTCCTTCTCCAGGCGCCACTCGTCGGGGTGGCCGCTCTTGTAGTCGAGCACCACGAGGCCGCCCGCGTCGCGCAGGAGCCGGTCGACGCGCAGCTCTTCGCTCGCTCCGCTTCCCTTCGCCGCGTGGAGCACGACCTCGCGTCCGATCGTCTCCATCGCGTCGATGCCCTGCCAGCCCGCCGAAAGACGGAGTGCCTTCACACGGTCGGCCACGATCGCAGCATCACGAGTGTCGAGCGCCGCCTCGACGCGCAGCGCCTCGACGAGCGGCGGCAGTTTCGCTTCATCGCCGTCCCAGCGCTCGAGCACGCGGTGGAGCATCGAGCCGCGATCGCGATAGCGCGCCGCGGCGAGCCGCTGTTCGACGACTTCCGGCGCGATCCGCTCCGGTTCCGACGCGTCAGGGCGAAGCGCGTCGCGCACCGCCTGCGTCGCCGCGCGCGGATCGGGATTCGCGTCGACGATCGCGCGAGCCTCGTCGCTCGCGATCCGCGACAGCGAAGCGGTCGGCACCGGCGCCGGACATCGCTCGAACGCCACGTCGATCCGTTTGCCGCCGATTTCCACGGTCTCGACGATTTCGCCGGAGGCGTCGGGCCAGTGTCCGAGGAATTCCGCTTTGGGGATGCCGACGCAGGCGCGAAGGCGCTTGATGAAGGCCTGCTCCTTCTGCGCTGAGTCCAACGGATGCGTCACGAAGACGACGCGCGACGCCGCACGGGTGACCGCGACGTAGAAGAGACGGTCAGTCTCGCCCTCCTGGCGGTCGGTCTGCACGCTTGCGAGCGTCTTGTCGACGTGCCCGGGCCGTTCTTCGCTCGACGAGACCGAGCGCGCCGCCCCCGTCATCACGAGCCGTTTCGGCTCGGCCGTCGCGAAGGCGGGGCGGGTTCCTCCGCCCGGCGGCGACGCGAGGTCGGGGAGAAGCACGGTGTCGAACTCGAGCCCTTTCGCGCCGTGCACGGTCATGATGCGGACGGCGTCGGAATCGTGGTCGGCGAGATTCGGCTCCGACTCGGCATCCTCCTCGCGCCTCACGGCGAGATCGTCGACGAACTGCGCGAGCGAGCCTCCGGTGCCGCGGTCGTACGACGCGGCGATCTCGCGGACGCGATCGAAGTGCGACTTGCGCGCGCGCGCGTCGCGCAGCAGCGCCGCGGTCGCCTCGGCTCCCGTCTCCGCGAGCACAGTGTCGATCACGCTGCAGACCGAATCGCGTCGCGCCAGTTCCTTCCATCGGGCAAGGCGCGCCTCGAAGGCGCTCCAGACGCAGTCGCAACCACGGTCGCACGCGACGTGGTGCGCGACGATCTCGTCGTCGGTGAGGGCGAAGAGCGACGAGCGCGCGGCGGAGACGCGCGCGGCGAGATCGAACGGATGCGCGACCGCGCGAAGCACCGCCATCAGGTCGACGATCGCCGGCTGCTCGAGAAGCGACCCCGACGACGGCGTGACGGCGGCGATCCCGCGCGCGGCGAGCGCATCGGCGAAGGCGGCGATCGGCCGGTTCTTCCGGAGAAGGATCGCGAAGCGCGAGAGCGGCACGGCTCGCCTTTCGAGCTCGCGCGCGATCCACTCCGCCGCCGCGGACGCCTCGTCGGCGATCGCGTCGGTTTCCGTGTCGTGCGCAAGAAGAATCCTCACGGCCGGCGCGTCTTCGCCGTCCTCTTCCTTCTTCGCGTCCAGCGGGTGATAGGCGGGATGGACGACGTTCGGATCGCGTTCCTTCTCGTCGAGCAACACGCCGAACATCGCGTTGATCGCCTCGACTAGGCGCGGGGCGCTGCGGTACTGCCCCGTGAGCAGCTCCGGCGTCGCGCCGCCGTCGATGAATCCCTCGACGGTCGAGCGGTACGTCTCCGGATCGGCGCTGCGGAAGGCGTAGATCGACTGCTTCGGGTCGCCGACGACGGTCACCCGTCCGGGGACGAGCTCTCCGTCGTCGTCGCGCGCGAGAACGTCGACGATCTTCGCCTGCACGCGGTCGGTGTCCTGGAACTCGTCGACGAAGATGTGGTCGTACCGCGCACGTATCTCGGCGAGGACGCGGCGGTCGTCGAGCAGCTCCGCTGCGAGCGAGAGCAAGTCGTCGAAGTCGACGGCGCCGAGCTCCTCCTTCGCCCACGCGAGGAACGTTGCGAAGCGGAGCGCGACCTCGCGCAACGCCACCGCGACGCGATGGCTGCGGAGGAGCGGGAAGAGCGCCGCGCGCTTCTTGTTCGAGTCGCCCTTCATGGACTGCAGTTCGAGGCGACCGGGATACTCCCTCGCTCCCCGGTTGAACGCGACACCATCGAGAATCCGCTCGAAGGGCGGAGACCATTCGATCCACTCGCCGATCCAGTCCGAGACGGGAGGCTCGTGCTCGCGCAGCCACGCGGCCGCGTCGAGCGACGCCTGCGGGACGTTCGCGACGACGTCTGGCCTCAGTTCCCGAACCGCGTCGATCATCGCGCGCAGCGCGCGGATCACCGTGCCCGGATCGCCCAGCGTGAGCTCCTCGTCGCGGAGCAGGTCGGCCCGCACGACGAGCGAGAAGATCGCCTCGCGGATCCGGTCGAGGTTCGTGTACTGGCGATAGAGAATCTGCCACTGCTCGATCCACATCGGGTCGGCGTCTTCGGAGAGCTCCTCCTCGAGCCAATCGCTCCAGATCTCGTCGAGAACGCGGTTCCGCTCGTACCCTTCGATGATCCTGAACTGGGCCGGAAGGCCCGCCTCGATCGGGTAGAGGCGCAGCAGCGACTGGCAGAACGAGTGGATCGTCTGCGCGCGGAGCCGGTCGATCTGTTGCAGATGGCGCGCAACCGCGACGCGCGCGATCTCGATGTTTTCAGGCTTCACGCGGTACGCAGGAGAGGGGCGGTTCGACGGCCAGCGCGGGTCGTCGTCGATCGTCGCGTCGATGTCGTCGAGAGCCTCGCGGATCCGGTCGGCGATTTCTGCCGCCGCCTTTTCGGTGAAGGTCGTCAGCACGATCCGCTCGGGATCGGCTTCCGGATCACGCAGCAGCATGTCGAGGACGTGGCAGACGATCGCCGTCGTCTTTCCCGTTCCCGCGCCCGCCTCGATGACGCGGTTCGCGCGTCCATCGGCGCTCGTCGCTCCGGCGCGCGCGCTCATGCGCCGTCCCTTCGAAGGATCTCGAGCACGCTCGCGTCGTCACCCGACGGCTCGTGCTTCTCCCTGCACCAGCTCCTGACGAGGCAGTACTTGCACGCCTCGGCCGAAGGCACGGCGGGGAAACGTCCCGCGACCGCCGAGCCGACCAGCGTGTCGAGCACCGCCCCGAGGTCGGCCTCGACCGCGGAGAGGTTGAACCCGAACTTCGTCTCGTCCGCTTCGGGATTGCGCAGCGGCATGATCCGCGCGCTGACCTTCTCCGCGTCGACGCCAAAGCGTCGCATCGCGACGAGCGCGTAGATCGCGGTCTGCAGCTTCGCTCCCTCCGCGACTTTCCCTTCGAGTCCCTTGAGATGGCTCGCCTTGTTCGACTTGTAGTCGACGACACGCCAGCTTCCGTCGGTGCCGTGATCGACACGGTCGATCCGCCCGCGGACGCCGACCCTCACGCCTGCGACGTCGATGCGGGCGGCCTCATCCCCGCTCTCGATCACGAGCTCGTGCTCGTGCGGAAGCCAGTTCCCTTCCGCGAGCTGGCGCATGTCGGAGCGGACGAAGTCGGCGAGCGTTGCGAGCGTTTCCGCGCGCTCGATCGTCCGGAGCATTCTGTTAGGCGGTGGCGCCGCCGCGTCGAGCTCGTCGAACGCGCGGTCGACTTCCTCCGCGAGACGCTGGCGGAGCGCGGGAGCGAGCTCGCCCCCGGAGGCGGCGGCGAAATCGGAGGTTCCGAGGCCGCGGTAGAAGCGCTCGAGGATGACGTGGTCGAGCGTCCCTTTCTCGCGCGATTCGATCGCGATCCCGGCGTCGGGCTCCTCGAGCTCGCGCGCCCCGAGGAGCGTCGACATGAGGAAGCGCTGGGGGCACTCGCCGAGCTGCTCGATGGCGGAGGGAGAGGTCGACGCGAAGATCGCGCGAAGGCGCGACTCGAACGCGGCGTTGGCAACGAGGTATCCGTCGAACGGCGTCGCCCCGCCATGTGTCGCGGCGAGCTGCAGCTGGCGGACGAAGCGCGCGTCATGGTTTGCGAGGAGCGAGGCGGTTCTCTTCTCGATCGCGCTCGAAGGGCCGAATCGGGGCGAGTTGCGGTCGCGGAGCCACTTTCTGAAGTCGTGGAGGATCTCGCGTCGCGCCGAGTGGACCCGCTCGAGCGCGAGGTCCTTCAGCATCGGCGAGGGACGAAGCGCTTTGCCGATGCCGTCGGCCGCGGAGAAGGAAAAGCGGACCATCGAGCGCGCGCTCGCGACGAGCGAGGCGAAGAGAAACCGCTCTTCCTCGCGCCCGTCGCCGACGATGCGAACGCCGAGCCGCATCCGGTCGAAGTCGGGCAGAAGCGGGTCGTCGACGCGGCGCTGCGGAAGGTTGTCGTTCGTGGCCCTGACGACGAAGAGCTCCTCGGCGGTGCGTCCGCGGAAGCGCATGATGTCGCCGATCCAGATCGTCGCGGCGTCCTCGTCGCGGCCGAGCTCGCCCGCGTCCTCGATCGCTCTCCGTACGTCGTCGGCGTCGAGGCGCGCGGTGGCGAAGGGAGCGCGACGGAAAAGGCCGGCAATCCGGCGAAGGCGGATCACGGCGTCGATGTCGTCCTCGGTTTCCGCCTCGAAGAGGCCGGCCCATCGCTCCACGTCGTCCGCCCACGCGCTTCCGCGCTGCGGCGACGAGGCTTTCTTCGTGATCGATGCGAGCCGCTCGACGAGTGAGGCGTAGCCGAGAAGATCGCTGTCAGGCTCCGCGCGCTCTCGCTCGGCCTGCTCGTGGCGCGCGATCGCGCGGATCTCCGCGGCGCCGGCGCGCCCGATCTTCGCTTTGCGCGTCGCGCGCTCGAGTCGCGTGAGTTCCGGCAGCGATCCGAGCACGCCCGGGCGGAGGCCGCTTCGCACGACCTCCATCACCTCGCGCCGCAGCATGCCTCCGCGCGCGACGCGGAGAATCGAGAGCACGCCGCGAACGATCCGGTTGCCGATGACGGGAGGCCCGGGCACGCCGCGGAAGGCGAGGCCGAAGTCACGGCCGGTCTGCTCGAAGAGCGAGAGCACAGCCGCGTCGGCCGAGCGCATCACGACCGCGATCGACGACCGCGCGACTCCATGGTCGACGAGAGAGCGGATCTCCCGGCAGACCTCGCGGATCTCGATCATGGGCGATGGGTGGTCTCGGATCTCCCACTCGGCTTCCACCGTGGCTGGCGCGGCTCGCTCGGCGATCGTCACTCCCTCCGCCGCAAGCGCGGCAACGAACGGCGCGGCGTACGACCAGGGAGCCTCCGGCCCGGCGCTCTCAACGTCGAGAGGAGCTGGAATCCAGACCGATTCGACGTGCCCCGCCGCGAGGAGCGCGCGCAGCAGGTCGAGCTGTGCCGCGGTCGCGTCATAGAAGCCGAAGATGATCTGAGAGGCGACGCGCGCGCCGTCGCGGACTCGCGCGGTTGCGTCGATCAGCACATCGGCTTCGACGGCTGCTCCCGCGTCCGCGAGCAGTGACTCATAACGCTTCCAGACGGCGATCGCGGACGCCAGGCGTTCGCGGTTGCGCAGTCCCTTCTGCTTCGTGACCCGCTTCGAGATCTCGCCGAGCGTCATGTCGCTGTCGCGGAGGTCGCGATGCGTGCGAAGCAGCATTGCCGCCGCGCCATGGATCGTCGCGAGATTGCCGCCGGCCGCGCGTAGCGCGAGCTCCATCGCCAGCGACGACTCGGCTCCTCCGACGATGCGCGGGTAGCTCCCTGCGCCGTTGAGCACGCGAAGCGCGAACTGCTCGACCTGGAGCATCTGGAGTCCCGCGATCGCCCCGCCGTCGCCCACCACGCGTCGCGCGATCTCCTCGGCTGCCGAGCGCGAGGGAACGATGATCTCGACCGTCGCGCCGACCGGCGCTCCTGCGCGCCGCGACGCGACACGCGCCGCGAGCGCCGCGGCGATCTCGGCGTAGGTTCCGTGGAAGAGCGGGGCCTGGGACATCGCAGTGATTGTAGACGTGTGAGTGCGATTCGGGAGTGGGGTGATAGGAACACCGAAATGAAGAATGTCGAATGAGGAATGAAGAATTCAGAAAAGTGACGCGACGATCCCGTTCTCCATTCTTCATTCTCCATTCGACATTCTTCATTTCGGTGTTCGAAATTCAGCGTGTAAACGGCTGGCGCGGTGTCGCGAGCCTGTGGCCCTTCGTGCGGATCCTCTCCCCTCAAGTACAATCGCCGGACATGGCCCGCTCCGTCCGCACGATCACGATCAGCCGTCCTACGACGATCGCCCTTCTCCTGGTCGCGACCGTTGCGATTGCGCTGATCACCCTGTGGGCCTCCGGGAAGGCGTACGCGAAGGTCGATCCCGTGCCGTTCCACGACCTGCGCGTGCTCGGCGACAAGCTGGCCGAAGGGCCTGTTCGCTTTCCGACACTGGTGGCGCTGCTCTCGCCGATGATTCTCAACGTGCTCCTCTTCATGCCGTGGGGCTTTCTGACCTTCATCGTGCTCGACACGCCGTCGCGTCCGGCTCTCCAGAGCTACCTGCTCACGATCCTTCTCGCGCTCGGCCTGAGCCTTGCAATCGAAGCGACACAGTACTTCCTGCCCGACCGTGTGACCGACGTCAACGACGTGATATGGAACTCGATCGGCGCCCTCGCCGGCGCCTTCGTCGGGCACCTGCGCAAGCGGGTCCGCGTCGCGTTCGAGTGAGGGAGCGATGACACTGCCGATCCGACCATCCGAGATGTGCGACGAGCTCCGCAAGACGGTGCTCGGGCAGGACGAGGCGACGCGGGAGATCGCGGTCGCGATCGTGAAGCACGTCGCGGGGCAGGGAGGGGACAACATCCTCCTTATCGGCAACTCCGGCTCCGGAAAGACGACCCTCATGCGCGCGGTCGAGCAGGTGCTGCGAAACCGCGCCGACCTCGCGCGTTACTCGAACGTCGTCAGGATCAACGCCAACGTTCTCGCCGAGGCGCGCGAGGGGTACGGGCGCTCGGTGCTCACGCGGCTTTACGCGAACGCGCAGAAGGCGCTCGGGCCGGCGGCGCCGGTCGACGAGCTGCTTCATTGGGTCGAGCGGGGCATCGTCTTCATCGACGAGGTCGACAAGATCAGGGCGAATGTCGGCGAGAGCGCGAACGTGAAAGGAATCGTCGCGCAGGAAGCGCTGCTGACGCTCATGGAGAACGAGAACGTCGAGTTCGAGATCGAGACGCCCGAGCGCCGGACGGTCTCGATCAACTCCTCGCAGATTCTCTTCGTCGCGGGCGGCGCATTCGAGGACATGTACGACTCGGTCTACCGTCGAGCGGTGCTCGGCACCGACTCCGCGCCGCTCAAGCCGATGGTCGTCGTGTCGTCGACCGGGGTCGTGCGCGAGGAGACGACGTTTCACCTGCGCGACTACATGAAGTACGACGATCTCTTCCGCTACGGGATGACGCCGCAGTTCGTCTCGCGCTTCGAGTCGGTCGTGGTGCTGCGCGACCTCGGCGAAGACGAGCTTGCGAAGATCTTCATCGAGCCGGAAGGCTCGGTCTTCCGCCGCTCGCGCGCCTGGTTCGCGAAGTTCGACCTCGACCTGCAGATCACCCGCGGCGCCATGAAGATGATCGCGTGGGAAGCGGCACGCCAGAAGCGTCTCGGCGCGCGTGCGCTCAAAGAAGTGTGGCGGCGGGTGATCCGCGACGCCGAGTTCGAGCCCGCGGCCGCGAACCTGACCAAGGGCCCCGACGGCCGGGGAGTGCTTACGGTCGATGAGGGGATGGTGAAGCGGGTGGTTGGGGGGCACGGGTAGGTGTTGTTGGTTCTGGTTGGGCTGAAATGCTGAAGTAAGAAGTTAGAACGCTGAACGTTGAATCCAGAAAGAGCTCATTTCTGGGTTCAACGTTCAGCGTTCTAACTTCTTACTTCAAATGACGGTCACAAGCCTGGCGCCGCCTTGTCCCCCCGCTTGACCCCCGCCCCCGCATCGCGTACAACCCCGCCCGGAGAACCCGATGGCCGAGAAATCGTTTTTCCAGAAGCTGAAGCGCGGCCTTTTCATGACCCACACCGAGGTCATCGACAAGGTGAAGGAGGCGTTTACGCCCGAGCTCGGCGTCGACCAGGGAGTCGTCGACGCGCTCGAGGAGGGGCTGCTGGGAGCCGACGTCGGCGCGGAGCTGACGAGCGAGATCATCGGCAAACTCGAGGCGCGGATCCGCGAGAAGAAAATCCGCGATATGGACGAGCTCTCGCTCGTGGTCAAGGAATTCACGCGCGCGCTGATTCCGCAGCAGGTGACGCAGACGATCGACGTGACCAAGGCGAAGCCGTTCGTCGTGCTCGTCGTTGGAGTCAACGGCACCGGCAAGACGACGACGATTGCGAAGCTGGCGACGCGCTGGAAGGGCGAGGGGAAGAGCGTCCTGCTCGGCGCCGCCGACACCTTCCGCGCCGCGGCGATCGAGCAGCTCCAGATGTGGGCCGACCGCGCAGGCGTGCCGATGGTCAAACACAAGGCGGGCTCCGATCCTGCGGCAGTCGCGCACGACACGGTCGCCGCGGCGAAGTCGCGCGGCGTCGACGTCGCGATCATCGACACCGCGGGACGGCTCCACAACAAGGCGCACCTGATGCAGGAGCTCGCGAAGGTTCACCGCGTGATCGACAAGGAACTTCCCGGCGCGCCGCACGAGACGATCCTCGTGATCGACGGCACGACCGGCCAGAACGGCGTCAGCCAGGCGAAGGCGTTCCTCGAGTCGGCGAAGATCACCGGCCTCATCGTCACGAAGCTCGACGGCACGGCCAAAGGCGGCGTGATCCTTTCGATCATGCGCCAGTTCAACATCCCCGTGAAATTCGTCGGCGTCGGCGAAGGCGCCGACGACCTGATCCCCTTCGACCCGAACGACTTTGTGGACGGGCTGTTCGACGCGGAGTGAGGGTGGAGTTGTTAGTTTTTAGTTGTTAGTTGTTAGACATTTTTCGAACACGGTGCGGTCTTCGCTGCTGGGGCCGAGACCTGATCCCGAGCGCGGCTCGCAGCCTGAAACCACGCAGGCTTTCATGTCTGTCTAACAACTAACAACTAACAACTAACAACTAACAACCTTGCGCCGAGGGCGAGTCACGCAATGCAACGACCAGCGCACGTGGCTTCCCTGACCCTCGCGCTTCTCGCGGTGTCGGTGAGCGCGATTCTGATCAGACTCTGCGTCACGCCTCCGACGACGATCGCGTTCTGGCGGCTGCTGCTGGCGGGGGTGGTCTTCGTCGCCTGGTCGGCGCTCTCCGGCGCGGAACGGATTTCGCGGCACGATCTTGGCGTCGCATTCGTGGCCGCGCTCTTTCTCGCCGCGCACTTCTATTTCTGGATCGCGTCGCTCTTCATGACGTCGATCAACTCGTCGGTCGTGCTGCTTGCGACGCAGCCTCTCTTCGCGCTCGTGCTGCAGGTGATCTTCCAGAAGGTTCCGGCGACGGGCAGGAATCTGCTCTCGCTCGCGGGAGGGCTCGCCGGCGCGGCGATTCTCGCGCACGGCGACTTTCTCAAGGGAGGGCTCGCCGGCAGGGGAGACCTCTACTCGATCATCGGCACGGCGATGGTCGCGGTCTACCTGCTCCTGGGGACGCGCCGGCACGGCCCGCTCGTGCCGTATCTCGGAGCGGTGTACACGATGTCGGGGTTGATGCTCGCCGCGGTGGCGGCCGCCAGCGGTGACACGCTTCTCGCCTCGCGCCCGATCGACTGGCTCTGGCTCGGGCTCCTCGCGGCTGTGCCGACGCTTCTCGGACACACGCTTCTCAACCGCGCGATGCGGCACTTCCCGTCGTACGCCGTGAATCTCTCGATCCTCGTCGAGCCGCTCCTGACGAGCGTTCTCGCCTTCTTCGTCTTCGCCGAGGTCCCGACGGGAAACGTCGTGCTGGGCGCAGCCGTCATCATCGCCGCGGTGCTGGTGGAAGTGCTAGGCAGGGGCCCTGCGCCTGCGGCAGATGAGGAATTGAGAATCGGAGATTGAGGGAGGGCAGCCGAGCTTGTGTGGCGCAGGCACTCCTGCCTGCGCGTCGCCGGGGGCGACACTCAGTCGGGAGACGACGGTGCGGCCACTGCGCCTCTGGAAGGCCCGAAGCGCGTGTCGGGGAAAATCCGGCGCTCTGCGCCGCGCGCAGGCAGGAGTGCCTGCGCCACACAGGCGCTCTGCGTTGCGCGCAGGCAGGAGTGCCTGCGCCACACAGGCGGCGCTACGCGGCCCGCTGCCTGCTTTGACCTATGACCGTTGACCTCAATCCTGCCTGACCAGTTTCTTGTCTTCCGCGACCGGCCCGTCGCCCATCTCCCCTTCATAGGCGCGTTTCGCCGAATCGCGGTCGAGGTGCGAATAGACCTCTCCCGAGGGGTAATGGATCATGTTAGGCCCATGGTCGCAGAGGTCGAGGCAGGAGACCTTGCAGACGCGGACGGTCGCCTTGCGGCCGCGCTCCTTGTTGAGATCCTTGAGCGCTTCCTGGATTCTCTCGCCCCGTTCGTCGCCGCGATCCTCGCGGTTGCAGCGGGCGCCGTTGCAGACGAGGAAGTGATGCTCGAAGTGGTATTTCATGCGTTTGGGCCTTCCGTGTCGCGGCGGGGCGCGATGCCCGGAGCTCAGGCGAAGACGAGTCTGCGCCCGATGCTCACGAGGCTCTTCAGTTCCTTCGGGCTGCAGGCCTCGGCGTACATCCGCGCCACCGGCTCGGTGCCCGACGACCGGAACAGGAGCCACCGGTGTCCTTCGAAGATGAGTTTCACGCCGTCGGTCCTCACGACGTGCTCGACTTTCAGCCCCTCGATCTCGCGCGCCGGATGCTTCAGCTTCACGGAGAGCTGCTCGTCGACCTGCGGGGTGAGCTTGATGTCGAGGCGGGTGGAGTAATGCGGCCCGAACTCCTCGAACAGCTCCTCGGTGAGCTCGCTGATCCTCTTTCCGCTCGTCGCGACCATCTCCGCGACGAGGAGGCAGGCGAGGATGCCGTCCTTCTCGGGCAGGTGCTTGTGGATCGACAGCCCGCCGCTCTCTTCCCCGCCGAGCGCGATCTTGTCGTCGAGGATCAGCTCGCCGATGTATTTGAAGCCGACCGGAGTCTCGTAGAGCGGGACGTCGAGCTTCTGCGCGATGTGGTCGATGATGTGCGTGGTCGCGACCGACTTCGCGAGACCTCCTGGGAAGTTCCGCTTGCGCTTCAGGTAGAGCGCGAGGAGCGCGATGATGTTGTTGGCCGGGACGAAGCGATCGCGCTCGTCGATGATGCCGAAGCGGTCGGCGTCGCCGTCGGTCGCCAGCCCGATGTCGAGCTTCTCGTCGGAGACGAGCTTCCGCAGCTCGAGCAGATTCTTCTGGTTGCATTCGGGCGAATAGCCGCCGAAGTACGGGTCGCGGTAGTTGTGGATGCTCTTCATCGGAATGCCGGTGCCGAGAAGGAGCAGGTCGAGGTACTCGCGGGAGGTGCCGTAGAGGCAGTCGACCGCGATGCGGAGCCCCGATTTCCGGATCGCCTCGAAGTCGATCCGGTCGCGGAGCAGAGCCAGGTAGCGCTCGCGCGGGTCGATCGTCTCGATCAGCTCCGGCTTCGCGTAGACGTCGAGGTTCGCCGCCTCCGCCTGCACGGTGTGGATCTCCCGCTCGATCGCCTGCGTGACTTCGGGGAGGGCCGGCGCGCCGGTCGCGACCGAGAACTTCAGCCCGTTCCACTCGGGAGGATTGTGCGACGCGGTGAAGTTGATCGTTCCGTCGAGCTTGCGCCGGATCGCTTCGAACGCGGCGCACGGCGTCGGCACGTCACGGTTGCAGAGATAGGCGCGCACGCCGTTCCACGAAAGCACCTTCGCCGCCTCGGCCGCGAACTTCTCCGACAGGAAGCGGGTGTCGTAGGCGAGCAGAACTCCCTTCGTGTCCTGGCCGCTGTGCCGCAGGTAATTGACGATCCCCTGCGTCGCAATCCGGACGTTCGCGAAGGTGAAATCCTCGCCGATGATCCCCCGCCACCCGGAGGTGCCGAACTTGATCTTGTGCGTTGCCTGGTGGGTAGCTGGCGCCATGGCTGCATCAGTGCCGTCCTCGCGGACGAGCGCTGACCCTCGAAAATACCTCAAAGCGCGGGCGAAGTCACCGTCGCCGGGCATACTGAAAATCGGTTACCCGTGCCCGAGGCCCGGCGGGATTTCGCCGACTCCGGGTGGCGTTGTGCATCCAAAGGCCGTACGGACAGTCGCCGCGGCCCGCTGCGAGGAGGTGCTTCATGAGGTCGTCGCTGCCTTGGGTTGTCATCGCGCTGGTCGCGGTTCCCGTCGCCGCCGAGTCGCGTATCCGCGTCGAAAACACCTCCGATCCATCGTCGCGGCTGACGGTCGCATTCGCCAGCGAGTCGCGAAATGCGGCGAAGCTCAAGGTCGGTGCCGACGGCGTCGCCGAGCTCGTCATCGACGCTCCCTCGCCGAAGATGCGGCTGCGCGGCGGAACGCTGCAGACCGACCCGATGATCGACCTGATCGCCCGCCGGCAGGACCGCCAGGAATCGGCCGCGCCCGCGCTCTACATCGTCGACAGCGCCGACACGCCGGCGCAGTTCTCTCCCTTCGACGGTCCGCTCGTCTATGACGACTGGGGCGGAATGTATGGCGCCGGTGCCTGGGGCGGCGGCTACTACGTTGGAGCTGGCGGCGTTCGGAGCTTCGGTCCGGGCGATGGTCACTCGCATGGAGGAAGCCGCGGCGGGGCGCAGCCGTCCCGCCCTTCCAGCAACGGCGGCTCGTTCCATGCGCGCGGGGTGATCGCACGCCCGGCCAGGTGAGCGGGACGGTTTTTTCACTCCGCCTTCCGCTTTCCGAAATCCGCATTGCCGTTCCCGCGTTACCCGCCCTGCCGCAGCGAGCGGCGAATCACCCAATATCGGCGGGCCAATGATCTCCTTTACAGACGTCTCCAAGCAGCACGGCAAACAGATTCTCTTCATCGACGCCTCGTTCCAGGTGAACACCGGCGAGCGCGTCGGCCTCGTCGGGCCTAACGGCGCCGGCAAGTCGACGCTGTTCCGGATGATCGTCGGGGAGGAGTCGCCCGACGACGGCGAGGTCTCGATCCCGAAGAAGCTGTCGATCGGCTACTTCCGCCAGGAAGTCGACGAGATGCAGGGTCGCAGCGTGCTCGACGAGGCGATCGCCGGCTCCGGGCGGCTCGGCGACCTCCATCACGAGCTGGTCGACCTCGAGCATGCGATGTCGGATCCCGACCGCATGGACGAGATGGACGCGATCCTCGAGCGCTTCGGGCACGTCCAGGAGGAGTACCAGCACATGGGCGGCTACGAGCTCGAGGCGCGGGCGCGCGAGTGCCTGCTCGGGCTCGGCTTCGCCGAGGAGCAGATCGATGGCGACGTCGGGGCGCTCTCGGGCGGCTGGAAGATGCGCGTCTCGATGGCGAAGGTGCTCCTCGGCAAGTTCGACGTGCTCCTCATGGACGAGCCGACGAACCACCTCGACATCGAGTCAATCCTCTGGCTGGAGAACTTCCTCAAGTCGGTCAGCTCGAGCCTCTTCATGACCTCGCACGACCGCGACTTCATGAACCGCATCGTCTCGAAGATCGTCGAGATCGACGGCGGAGAGATCGTCACCTACTCGGGCAACTACGACTTCTACGTTCGCGAGCGGGAGATCCGCGAAGCGAACCAGGAGGCGGCGTACTCCCGGCAGCAGGCGAAGCTGGCCAAAGAGCAGCGCTTCATCGAGCGCTTCTCGGCGCACGCCGCGAAGGCGGCGCAGGTGCAGAGCCGCGTGAAAGCGCTCGAGAAGATCGAGAAGGTCGAGCCGCCGAAGAAGCGGAAGATCGTGAAGTGGGACTTCCGCACCCCGGGACGCTCGGGCGACGACGTCGCGATGCTCGAGAAAGTCTCGAAGAAGTACGGGTCGCGAGTCATTTACGAGGGGTTCGACTTCCACGTCCGTCGCGGCGAGCGCTGGTGCGTGATGGGCAAGAACGGCGCCGGCAAGTCGACGCTGCTCAAGATGGTCGCCGGCGCGATCGGTCCCGACTCGGGCTCGGTGCGCCTCGGCGCGAGTCTGCGGCTCGGCTACTTCGCGCAACAGGCGCTCGACCTGCTCGACCCCGAGCTGACGGTCATCGACCAGATGCAGAAAGACTTTCCGATGGAGGGGCTCGGCACGATCCGGACTCTTCTCGGCGCCTTCCAGTTCTCGGGAGACGACGTCGACAAACGGGTCCGGTCGCTCTCCGGCGGCGAGAAGTCGCGCCTCGTCATGGCGCGGATGCTCTTCGACCCGCCTAACTTCCTCGTCCTCGACGAGCCGACCAACCACCTCGACCTGGCGACCAAGGAAATGCTGGTCGACGCGCTGAAGGACTTCGAAGGGACGATGCTCTTCGTCTCCCACGACCGAACCTTCCTCCGCGGCCTCGCGAGCCGCGTCCTCGAGCTCAGCGGCGAAGAGCACGACGGCCCGATGTTCTACGGCGGCTCCTACCTCGAGTACGTCGAGAAGACGGGGAGAGAGGCGCCGGGGGTTCATAGCTAATCTCGTGAGGCCGCGCTGCCGGTGGTTACTTCTTCATTCCTCATTCGACATTCTTCATTCTTCATTTCGGTTTTCGTAAGGCCGCAGAAACCGGAATGTCGAATGAAGAATGAGGAATGAAGAATGTAGAAAGAGAGCTCCCTCTTCTGCATTCTTCACTCAGCATTCAGCATTCTGCATTCGATGTGTTCGTCCCTTACGCGAGAGCCCGAACCGCCCCCTCAGCAATAATTCTCCCCCTCCCACGGTTCCTTAGTGTCGCTGCCTCACATCTGCAGGTCGTTGTCCCATCGTGGCACCCTTTCCTTCAGAGTGAATAATCAGTCAAACTGAAGAGAAGCAGGGATTTCTATGCCATTTACAGCACTCGGCCTCGGGCCGAATATCACCAAAGCCGTTCGCGAAGCGGGTTACGAAGAACCAACCCCGATCCAGACGAAAGCGATTCCGGTCATCCTCGAAGGACGCGACGTCATCGGCGTCGCACAGACCGGCACGGGTAAGACCGCCGCGTTCGTCCTGCCGATGCTCGAGAAGATGCAGAAGCGCGGACCGTCGCGCGCCATGCGCGCCCTCGTCATCGCTCCCACCCGCGAGCTCGTCGTGCAGATCGAGGAGAACGTGCAGGCCTACGGCCGCCACCTCCACCTCCGTTACAAGACCATTTACGGCGGCGTCGGCGAACAGCCGCAGATCGATGCGCTCCGCCGAGGCGTCGACTTCGTCGTCGCGACCCCGGGACGCCTCATGGACCTGATGGGCCGCAACTTCGTCGACTTCAAGGACATCGAGTTCGTCGTCCTCGACGAGGCCGACCGGATGCTCGACATGGGATTCCTCCCGTCGATCAGGAAGATCGTCGCCAAGCTCCCGAAGACGCGGCAGACGCTCCTCTTCTCCGCGACGCTGTCGAAGGACATCGAGCAGGTCGCGAAGGACTTTCTCAAGGATCCGGTGACGGTGCAGATCGGCGCGCGGGCGACCCCCGCGGAGCTCGTCTCCCAGCAGGTCATCGAGGTCCCGAAGGCGGCGAAGGTCGATCTCCTCATCCACCTTCTCAAGGACAAGAAGCTCGAGATGGTGCTCGTCTTCTCGCGCACCAAGCACGGCGCCGACAAGATCGCGCGCAAGCTCTCGATCGCCGGCATCGCGACCGCGACGCTTCACTCGAACCGGACGCAGGGACAGCGCATGCTGGCGCTCAAGAAGTTCCGCTCCGGCGAAGTCCGCTGCCTGATCGCGACCGACATCGCGGCGCGCGGTATCGACGTCGACGGCATCTCGCACGTCGTCAACTTCGACTTCCCGCCGCAGCCTGAAGACTACGTGCATCGCATCGGCCGCACCGGTCGCGCGAAGGCGATCGGCGATGCGATCAGCTTCATGTCGCCCGACGAGTCGGACAGCCTTCGGCTTCTCGAGCGCTTCCTCGGTCGCGGCATCCCGCGCACGAAGGTCGAAGGTATCGATCTGCGCGCCGCGGAAATTGCCGGGCAGCAGGCTGCAAAGGAGTCCGCGGCAAAGTACGCCGAAGTGATGCAGAACCGTCCTGCGCGTGGTCCGGCCCGCCGCGACGGGCGCCCGCAGAGAGCGGGAGCACGTCCGGCCGAGCGACGTGAAGGCGGCGACGCCCGTCGCTTCGAGCGCCCGCAGGGGCGTTCGGGAGCATCGACGACCGCCAGCCGTGACGGCCGTCCGTCGTCGTATGCACAGTCAGCGTCCGGTGGCGCCGCGCCCCGTCGCGATTCGCGCTCCGCGAGCTCGTCCGAACGAGGGGGAGAAGGAGCGGGTCGCACTGAAAAGCGTCCCAATCCGTTCGATCCTCAGCCCTGGAAAGGGCGCAGCTCGCGCCCGGCCTCCGGCCGCCCGTCGGGACGCTCCGGCGGTGGATCGGGACGCCGCAGACCGTAAGTCCGTAGCCGGCAGCATCTGAAGAGCGCAGGCAATGCCTGCGCTCTTTCATTTTCCGGCGAGGTTTTTGGCCGCGTAGCGCTCGCGGAGCCGCGGGTGCGACGAAGTTCGGCCTGCTTATCGCCCTTCGCCTTTCGCCTCTCGCCTTCGCCTTTCGTGACCCGCCTCACGCGTCTTAGCAATGCGTTAGGAACTCCCGCGCCGCGTTCACCGTTCCGCGCTCACTTTTCCGATTCTCTTAGTGAACAAAGAGCAATCTTCCCTTCCGCCGCTCCGTACATTGCGTGCAGTTCGAAACGGCAACGATCTGCCGCAACACGTGAGACAAACGGAAGGAGATCCCAAGTGACCACAATGGAACTCGCAGTCGATCGCAGCGTCACCGAAGCCCTCGAGTCGATGCTGCTCATCCGCACCTTCGAGGAGAAGTCGGCCGCGCTTCAGGCTGCCGGACAGTCGCCGACCATGTGCACCTCGGTCGGCCAGGAGGCGTCGGCCGTCGGAGTCATCCGCGCGCTCGGCGCGAACGACCTCATCCTCACCAACCATCGCAGCGCGGGACACCTGCTCGCGCGCGGCGCCGATCCCGGAAAGATCATGGCCGAGATCCAGGGCAAAGCGACCGGCTACTGCGGCGGGAAGAGCGGAAGCCTGCACATCTCCGCGAAGGAGCTCGGCGTCGTGCTGACCTCCACGATCGTCGGCGGCGAGCTCTCGCTCGTCACAGGCGTCGGCCTCTCCCTGCAGATGTCGGGCACCGACGGCATCGCCGCCGTCTTCTTCGGCGACGGCGCCGCGACCGAAGGCATCTTCCACGAGTCGGTCAACCTCGCGACCGTCTGGAACCTCCCGATCCTCTACGTCTGCGAGAACAACCAGTGGCAGGCGTTCGTCCACCGCAAGGAGACGATGCTCACCGACCACATCTCCGAGTGGGCGAAGGGCTACGGAATCGAGTCGAGGACGGTCGACGGCAACGACGTCGAGGCGGTCTACGCCGCGGCGCGCGAGGCAGTCGAGTACATCCGCAAGACGGGCAAGCCCTATTTCCTGGAGACCTACACCTATCGCCTCCGCGGCCACATGGAGCCAGACGACCAGGCGTACGTCGACAAGAACGAGCTCGCGTCGTGGAAGACGAAGGATCCGATCGGCGCGTACGAGGCGAAGCTGCTCGACCGCGGCGCGGTGACGCGCGACGAGCTCGACGCGATGCGCGAGCGCGCGACGCAGACCGTCGAACGGGCCGCGAAGTTCGCTGCCGAGTCGCCTTACCCATCCTTTGACCAGCTGACCGCTGACGTCTACGCCTGAGAGGAATGCCATGAGAACGATGACCAGTGAAGAAGCGATGACCGAAGGCCTTGCCGAGGAGATGCGCCGCGACGCCGCGGTACTCACGTTCGGCGAGGGAACCGCAACCAAGGGATACAAGCTCGTCGGCGAGTTCGGGCCGCACCGCGTGCGCAACACGCCGCTCGCCGAAGGGATCATCGCCGGCACGGCGGCGGGAGCGGCGGCGACGGGCCTGCGTCCCGTGATCGACCTGCTCTTCGCGCCGTTCATGACCTTCGCGATGGAAGAGCTCGTCAACAGCGCCGGCAAGCTGCGCTACATCTCCGGAGGGCAGTTCTCCTTCCCGCTCGTGACGATCTCGCGCACGGGCGCGGGTTGGGCCGTCGGCGGGCAGCACAACCACAACGTCGAGGCGTGGTTCGTCCACGCGCCGGGGCTCAAGGTCGTGATGCCGTCGACGCCGGCCGACTTCAAGGGGCTGATGAAGAGCGCGATCCGCGACGACAATCCCGTGATTTTCTTCGCCGACATCGGCTTGCTGCACACGCCCGGCGAAGTGCCCGAAGGTGAGTACGTCGTGCCGATCGGCAAGGCCGCCGTGCGCCGCGAAGGATCGGACGTCACGCTCATTTCCTACGCGAAGACGGTGCAGCGTTGCCTCGACGCGGCGGGTGTCCTGGCGGAGCGGGGAGTGAGCGCCGAAGTGATCGACCTTCGCTCGCTCAAGCCGATCGACGAGGAGACGATCCTCGCGTCGGTGAAGAAGACCGGCCGCGCGGTCGTGGTTCACGAAGCGAGCCTGACTGGAGGCGTCGGCGCCGAGGTTGCGGCAATCGTCGCGCAGAAGGCCTTTGGCGCGCTCAAGGCGCCGGTCATGCGGGTCGCGGGCCCCGACGCGCCTCCTCCGGCGTCGTATCCGCTCGAGCAGGCGTTCGTCCCGAGCGTGGAGCGGATCGTCGAGGCGGCGTCGCTGACGAACTGACGCGCGGACGCGCGAATCAGCCGATTTTCACCGGCCGGGCCGACTCGGGGAATCGAGCGGTCCGGCCGAGACTTTTCATGGCTCAGTTGCGTCCGATTCTTCGAGAATGCAACGCTCACAACTGCGAGGAACCGTGATGAGACTCCTGACGATCGTCGGCTTTGCCGCCCTGATGCTCCTTTCTACAGCCTCCGCGGCGGCCGCGGACCCCACGATGGACGAACTGACGAAGCAGACCCCCGAGCAACTGATGAAGGGGATCGAGAACCAGCATCCCGTCGTCTACTACCTGCTCGCGGGCAAGCTCTACGACGCCGACAAGAAGGACGAGGCGGTCTTCTGGTTCTACGCCGGACAGTTGCGCTTCCGATTCATGCTCGCCGCGCATCCGGAGCTCGATCCGACCAAGGACCAGGCGGTCTTCGCGTCGATGACGCAGCAGATCGGGACTCCGATCAACATCTGGGCATTCGGCGACCTGCTGGGGCTCGAGACGACCCTCCTCGCGGTATTGGACTGGGATGACAAGACGCCTAACGGATTCACGTCGAAGAAGGAGTTTGCGACGCAGTGGACGGAGACGCGCGACGGCATGAAGTCGATGGTGACCTACATCGGGCAGAATGCCGAAAAGATCCGCGCCCAGCGCTCCTCCGCGGGGCTCGAAAACCGGAAGTGACGCTCCCTGCCGATTTGGATTCTGCTGCAACGAATCGGGCAACGTCGTTCCGTGGGAGTTCCGCCGGAGGTTTCGCCGGCGTAGCTTGACGTCGTGGCTCGTTCCTTCTGGCTCCAGGCTGCTTCGTGCGGTCGCCGCGCGGCGGCGGCCGTGGCTGCGGTCGCTCTCCTCGCTGCGCCGGGCTGTGGGAAGGCGCAGCCGGCGCAGTCTCCGTCGATCGCCGGCGCGGTAAATGCGGAGCTTGCGAGGGTCGAGGCGCGCCGCGCGGCCATCGATCCCGCGTCGCTGCCGGAGTTCGCACGGGGAGCCCTGCCATCCATCGATACGCTCCTCGAGCGCGCCCGCAGCGCATCGTCCCCGCGGCTTCGCCTGTACAGATTGCGCGACGCGTCCGTGAGTGCCGGAGCCATCGCATTCCTCGGAACGAAGCACGCGACGGTGAACGATCAGGCCGCCCTCGCTCAGCTCTGGGAAGCGGAGCGTTCCGACATGTCGATCGTGTCGCCCCGGCACGGGGGAACGATCCTCGGACGCGCGCTCGCCCAGGCAGCGCGAAACCGCGCGGTGAAGCTCCATCGTGCGAGCCTCCCGTACGGCAAGGCCGACGGCGTCGACAGCGGGCTGTATTACCTTGGGGAGGCGCGTGCGAACCTGGAGTACGCGGAGTTCGTCGAGTCGCTCCCGGTCGACGCCGCGTCGGACGAGCCCTCAGCCCCTCCTGCGTCGGTCGCGCATGCGCTCGACGCGCTCGAGAAGGAGCTCATCGCGTCGTTCGAGAAGGACCGGACGAGCGGCAATGCGATCCTTCCGAGCGCGATGTTGAAGGAGGCGCGCGAGCTGAACGATCAGAAGCTCTACGACGCCGCCGCGCTCTCGCTCATGGAGGCGCGCCTCGCTCTAAGCCGCGCCACCGCGAAGGAGGCCGGCGCCGGCGCCGTGCCGCCCGCGATTCCTGCGAGCGCGAGCGGAGCATCGCTCACGTCGCTTTTCGCCGCCATCGCGCGACAGCGAGGCCCCGAGTTCCAGCGCGTCATCGTGGCAGACGTGTTGCCGTTCTACCCGAAACTCTTCGAGCCGGTAACCGTCGCCTCGCGGAAGGACGCGACGGTCACCGTCACGCTCGTCCGCTGGCCTTACACGTGAAGCCTCTCCGACCCGGCAAGTTTGCTGGCGAAGGAAGTGGTCGAGGAGTTTGGAGGCAACGCGCGCTTCGTCGTCGAGGATCTCGGCGCGTCGGCGATCGCGGAGCGATTCGGCGTCGCCGCGTACCCCGCCGTCTTCGTCGACGAGGCGCTCGTCGCCCGCCCCGAGGATTTCTACGAGTGGGGAGGGCCGAAGCGGGGCAAGTACCTCCCGTGGAGTGATCTCGCAAACCGGACGCGCTTCCAGGACGAGCTGCGAACGCTGATCCGCCTCCGTCTCGAGGGGGGAGAGATACCGTCGCTCCAGGTGACGAACGGGGCGGCGCCGACGACGTCGCTTCCCGCCGTGGCGATGACCGACCTAGGCGGGAAGAGCATTACCTTCGCCCAACTCCGCGGCAAGCCCGTGCTGATCGAGTTCTGGGCCACCTGGTGTCCGATGTGCATCAAGTCGATGGAATGGATGAAGACGCTCGACCCGGCGCGAGTGAGCGTGGTCAACGTCGCGATCGAGTCGGAGCGCGCGGACGTCGAGAAGCTCGTGGCGTCGGTGAAGCCTAACGGACGCGTGGTGATCGCGACGGACGCTCTCCGCAAGGCCTTCAAGGGGCCGCCCGCGGTCCCGACGCTGGTGCTCGCGGACGGGGAGGGGCGGGTCGTGAAGGTCTTTTACGGCGCCCCCGAATCGCTCCACGCCGAGGTGACGCGCGCGCTCGAAGGGCTCACGGCGGAGAGCATCGCGGCCAGGTGAGGCGGTGAGCGACGCCCGATCGAGTTGTCGTCCCGACGACTGACCCCGCGGAGCGGGGGAAGGAGGAGGGACCTCGCAGGCTGGTACTCCCATGCCACTTGCGGGAACCTCGGCGACGGACCTCAGCTGTACCAGCCTGCGAGATCCCTCCTTCCGATCCCGCTTCGCGGGATCGGTCGTCGGGATGACAAGTCCTGCGGCGGTGCCTTCCCCGCGCCTCCGCGTGCTCCTCCCCGGCGTAGAATCGCCTCCACCATCGAACCGACAGTCGCGTCGCGCCCGCGCGGCGCTGGAGGCGATCGCAATGACGCAGCAACCCCGCACCTCGATCTTTCCCCGCGCAGCGGACGTTCCCGAGCAGTACCGCCTCGGCACTCCGCGCGAGCAGCACGTCTGGCTCTGTGACGGCGAGCTTCGCCGCTGGAGCGGGCCGCTGCAGGACGTGATGTCGCCGGTCTGCCTCGCGACCGAGGCGGGGCTCGTGCAGCAGAGGATCGGCGGGTACCCGCTGCTCACGGAGGTCGAGGCCGTCGAAGCTCTCGACGCGGCTTCGCGCGCCTGGGGTGGCGGGCGCGGCGAGTGGCCGATGATGACGGTCGAGCAGAGGATCCGGCACGTCGAGCGATTCACCGCGCGGATGCAGGAGCGGCGCGACGAGGTCGTGAAGCTGCTGATGTGGGAGATTGGCAAGTCGCTCGCCGACTCCGAGAAAGAGTTCGACCGGACGGTCGTCTACATCCGCGACACGATCGAGGCGCTGAAGGATCTCGATCGCGGCTCGTCGCGGCTCGTGATCGAGGAGGGGGTGATCGGCCAGATCCGCCGCGCGCCTCTCGGCGTCGTCCTCTGCATGGGGCCGTTCAACTATCCGCTCAACGAGACCTTCACGACTCTCATCCCGGCGCTGATCATGGGGAACACGATCATCTTCAAGCCGCCCAAGCTCGGCGTGCTGCTTCACGCGCCGCTGCTCGAGGCGTTCCGCGACTCGTTCCCGAAGGGAGTGGTGAACACGGTCTACGGAGACGGCCCGACGGTGATCACGCCGATCATGAAGTCGGGGCGCGTCGACGTGCTCGCCTTCATCGGCTCGAGCCGCGTCGGCGACATTCTCAAGTCGCAGCACCCGAAGCCTCACCGGCTCCGCTGCGTGCTCGGTCTCGAGGCGAAGAACGCCGCGATCGTCCTCGCCGACGCCGACCTCGACCTCGCGGTGAAGGAGTGCACGTTAGGCGCGCTCTCCTACAACGGGCAGCGCTGCACCGCGATCAAGATGATCCTCGTCCACGAGTCGGTCGCGGACGCCTTCCTCGGAAAGTTCTGCGCGTCGGTCGACGCGCTTCGCGACGGGATGCCGTGGGATCCCGGCGTGCAGATCACGCCGCTGCCCGAGACCGACAAGACGTCGTGGATGCGGGGACTCGTCGACGACGCCGTCGCGAAGGGGGCGAAGGTCGTCAACGCGCGGGGGAGCGAGACGGAGGCGACCTGGATGCACCCCGCGGTCGTCTACCCGGTCGGCCCTGATGCGAGACTTCGCCACGAGGAGCAGTTCGGGCCCGTCGTGCCCGTCGCGTCGTTCCGCGAGATCGACGAGGCGCTGCGATTCGTCGCCGATTCGAACTACGGGCAGCAGGTTGCGATCTTCGGGAACGACCCGGACGCGATCGCGGCGCTCGTCGATCCTCTGGTTAACCAGGTCTGTCGCGTCAACATCAACAGCCAGTGCCAGCGCGGCCCCGACACCTTCCCGTTCACGGGGCGCAAGGACTCCGCGGAGGGTACGCTCTCCGTGACCGACGCCCTTCGCGTCTTCACGATCCGGAGCCTCGTCGCGGCAAAAGAGACCGAAGCGAACAAGGCGATCCTCCGCTCGATCCTCACCGAACGCTCGTCGAAGTTCCTGTCGACGGATTTCATCTTGTAAGGCAGGCGATGAGGCGATAGGCGAGAGGCGAGGAGCAGGCCAGAGGCCAAAGGCCAGGGGCCAGAGCAGGCTGGAGGCAGGGCAGAGGTCAAAGGTCAAAGGTCAAAGCAGGCGGGGAATCAGGCCAGAGGCCAAAGGCCAGAGCAGGCCGGGTGTCACGTCGCGTGTGGCCTTTCGGCATGATGGTGCCGCGGCGCGAACGACCTCCCGCCTTTACTTCTCAATTCTTCATTCTTCATTCGACATTCGACATTTCGTTTTCTGAGCCTTCACGAAAACCGAAATGAAGAATGTCGGATGTCGATTGAAGAATTGAGACAGAAGAAGGGGGCGCTTTCGCGCCCCCATTCCGCATTCCGAATTCTTATTCCTCGTCCTTCGGCTTCGACATGTAGGCCCCGCCGGTTCCGTGCTCGGCGAACTCGCGCGCGAGGTGATTGGCCATCACGCTGTGTTTCCGGCCGTAGAAGAAGTAGATGAAGAAGCCGATGAGGAGCCAGACGAAGAGGCGCCACCAGTTCGCCACCGGGAGCGAGAACATCAGCAGCAGGCAGCAGAGAACTCCCATGACCGGCACGAACGGCACCCAGGGGCAGCGGAAGGGGCGCTCGGCGTTCGGGTACTTCTTCCGCATGATGAGAACCGCCGTGCAGACGATGACGAAGGCGAGCAGGGTCCCGATGTTCGTCAGGTGCAGCAGCGCGTCGATCGGGAGAAGACCCGAGAGCGTCATCACGAAGACGCCGATCAGGATCGTCGACTTCCACGGCGTCCGGAACTTCGGGTGGACGTCGGCGAAGAAGTCGTGCGGCACGAGCCCGTCGCGCGCCATCGCGAGGAAGACGCGCGGGCCCGACAGCATCATGACGAGCAGCACCGAGGTGATGCCGGCGACGCCCGCGGCGGCGATGAGCCCCTCGGCCCAGCCGATGCCCTGCTGCTGGAAGGCGCGACTGACCGGCGCGTTGATGTCGAGCTCGTTGTACCTGACCATCCCGGTCAGCACCGCGACGACCGCGATGTAGAGGACGGTGCAGATGACGAGCGACGCGACGATTCCGATCGGCACGTCGCGCTGCGGGTTCCTCGCCTCCTCGGTGTGAGTCGACACCGAGTCGAATCCGATGTAGGCGAAGAAGATGATCGCCGCGCCGGCGAGCATTCCGATCGGCGAGCCTCCCGCGTCGGTCTGTCCCGCGACGTGATGACCGAAGAAGTTGATGCCGGTCCAGCCGTACGGGGCGAACGGATGCCAGTTGTCGGCGTTGATGTAGAAGGTGCCGACGCCGATCACGAAGAGCACCGCGGCGACCTTGATCATGACCATCGCCGCGTTGAACGACGCGCTCTCGGCGATTCCCTTCACCAGGATCATCGTCACGATGAACACGATGATGATCGCGGGGAGATTGATGATCGAGCCGGTGTCGACGAAACCACCGCTCGCCGCGTCGTAGCGCCAGGGCGACTCGCGAAGCGTCGGCGGAAGCACGATGCCGAGCTTCGAGAGGACGTTCTGGAAGTAGCCCGACCAGCCGGTCGCGACCGTGGCGCTCCCGACCGCGTACTCGAGGACGAGATCCCAGCCGATGATCCAGGCGAAGAGCTCGCCGAGCGTCGCGTAGGCGTAGGTGTATGCCGAGCCGGCGACCGGGACCATCGCCGCGAACTCCGCGTAGCAGAGCGCGGCGAAGATGCAGGTGATGCCTGCGATGACGTACGAGAGCATCAGCGCGGGGCCGGCGACGTTGTGCGCGGCCGCGCCGGTGGCGACGAAGATTCCCGCGCCGATGATCGCCCCGACGCCGAGGCTCGTGAGGTGGACGGGGCCGAGGACGCGGCGGAGCCGGTGCTCGCCCTTCATCTCGGCGAGCAGAAGTTCGAGAGGTTTGCGCGCGAAGAGGCGCTCGAGCATGTGCTGGTCTCCCTTGTGGTGACGCGTTCCGCGCGAATCATGGCACACGCGAAGCGCCATGTGGACTCGATTCTTTCGCGAGGTTAACGTATTGAAATGTTCATCGGGCACTTCGGAGTGGGATTCGGCGCGAAGCGCATCGCGCCGCGCGTGTCGCTCGGCACGCTCTTCCTCGCGGCGCAGTTCATCGACCTTCTCTGGCCGACGTTTCTACTGCTCGGGCTCGAGCGCGCGCGAATCGTTCCGGGCCTCATGGCCGCGTCGCCGCTCGACTTCGAGCATTACCCGATCTCGCACAGCCTTCTCGCGGTTTTCGGATGGGCGCTCCTCGTGGCGCTCTCGCATTTCTTCGCGAAGAGGAACGGCGCGGCCGCGGCAGTCCTCGGCGGGCTCGTCGTGAGCCACTGGCTGCTCGACGCGCTCATGCACCGTCCCGACCTTCCGCTCGCGCCCGGCTCGGACTTGTTCGTCGGGCTCGGAGGCTGGTCGTCGATGCCGCTGACGATCGCGCTCGAGGGAACGATCTTCGCGATCGGTGTCTGGATGTACGGCCGCGTCACGACAGCGACCGACGCGACCGGCCGCTGGAGCTTCCGCGCGCTCGTTGCCTTCCTCGCGCTGATCCAGGCCGCCAACCTCTTCGGATCGCCTCCTCCGAGCGTCGACGCGATCGCCTGGGTCGGCCAGTCGCAGTGGCTGATTGTCGCGTGGGGGTACTGGGTGGATGGGCACAGGCGGGGGGTGGGTGGGTTTTGACTCTGAGCTGTTTCGTTGTTAGAAAAGCCGAAGTTAGAAGTTAGAACGTTGAACGTTGAATCCAGAACGGGGAACGCGCCCATTTCTGGGTTCTACGTTCAACGTTCTAACTTCTAACTTCGCCTTTCCTAACAACTAACAACTAACAACTCCCCCCCGCCCCCCTCACTCCCGCGCGTCCTCCAGCGTCGACGCGAGGACTTCACCTGTCGCGGCGTCGAGGTCCTGGGTCATCCGGCTGACGCGGCTCTGGACGTCGGCGAGCGCGACGCGGAGCTTCTGCATGGCGATGATGTCGCGGAAGACCCAGGGCTGCAGGTCGCGGCTTGCCGTTTCGATGTCGCGTTGCAGCGCGACGAAGTCGGTCGAGAAACCGCGTTCCTTCGCGTCTTCGAGACTCGCCTTGGCTTTCCTGATGATTCGCAGCACTTCGAGATCGGCCGGCGGTCTCTCGCTCGCGCGTCTCCCGGCGGCGTCGACGCGGTCGAGCGCCTTCTGAACGGCGGCACTCTTCTGGAAGTCCTGCAACTCGCGCGCTGCGGCGGTGAGCTGCGCGACCACGAATGCGTCACGACGCAGGACCGCGGCGTTCGCCGCCGACTCGATCTCGACCTGCTCGAGGTCGGCGGCCAGCTGCCGCGCGGCGCGGTCGGGAGCCCAGGCGGCGCGTTGCGCGTCGGCCGCCGGGGCGATTGCAAATGTCGCGAGGATCAGTAAGGCGTGGATCGGTTTCACGGGGGCCACCTCCGCAATGCGTTTCCGATTCGACTCTCCCTCGCGGGAGGAGGTTTCGCCGGCTCGTCGAGGCGGGATGCGCAGGGATCGAGGGAGCGCCTCACCGGAGCCCTGAAAACGAGCAATTCTGCACGAAACAGGATGTGGCAGGGGAGAGGCCCGGGGAGGCCGTGTCGGGTCATTTCCTCTTCACATCCGATTCACGCTGAAGTGGCTGGCGGTGGCCCGCTTTCGGATGTAAGATCCCGCCGACAAACGACCCCCCGGGACCCCTCGTCCACGCGGCTCGATCAACCCTGGGGGCTCTCTTCGAAACTTAGGCATCATCCTCCAGGAGGGATCATGTTCGCTTCGGCAGTGAATCGTATTAAACCGGGACTCTTTTTATTCGTCCTCGTTGCGACGCTCGTGATGAGCCCAGTCGCCTTCGGTCAGGCCACCACCGGTGCGCTCTCCGGATCGGTCGCTTCCGCCGATGACGGCTCGTTTCTTCCGGGCGTGACGATCGAGGCAATCCACGTTCCGACCGGCACGCGCTATTCGAGCGTGACGGGCGACAGCGGCCGCTTCACCATTCCGAACGTCAGAGTCGGTGGACCGTACAAGGTCACCGCGACGCTCGAAGGCTTCCAGACGGCGGAGACGGGCGGCATCGACGTTCGCCTCGGCGCCGCCAGCGAAGTCGCCACCTTGAAGATGAAAATCGGCGGCGTCGCGGAGTCGATCGTGGTCACGGCCGAAGCCGACCCGCTCATCACTCCTAACAAGAGCGGCTCGACGTCCGCGGTCTCGACCGAACAGATCGAGACACTCCCGACGGTCAACCGCACGCTTCAGGATTTCGCGCGTACCAACCCGTACGTCAACGTGGACGCCCAGGACATCTCGGCGACGCGCATGTACGTTGCCGGCAAGAACAACCGGTACAACTCGATCCAGATCGACGGCGCGGTGAACAACGACCTGTTCGGCCTCGCTGACACCGGCACGCCGGGCGGTCAGGCCAATGCCCAGGCCATCTCGCTCGACGCGATTCAGGAAATTCAGGTCGCAGTCTCCCCGTACGACGTCCGCCAGGGCGGCTTCACCGGAGGCGGCATCAACGCGATCACCCGTTCCGGATCGAACGATATCCAGGGCTCGGTCTTCTATTCGAGGCGCGATCCGAGCTGGGTCGGCGACGGCCCGAACAACAACCCGATCTCGAACTTCGATGCCGAGCAGTACGGCGGCCGCATCGGCGGGCGCATCATCCGCGACAAGCTGTTCTTCTTCGTCAACGGCGAGTACAACGACAAAAACGAGGATGACGACTACACGTCGCAGAACTATCGCCGGCCCGGAGACGTCCAGATCGTCAACGACTTCCTCCAGAACCAGTTCGGATACGACACTGGCGGCCTCGGAACAATGACACGGGCGAGCCTGTCGAAGAATTTCTTCGGCCGCGTCGACTGGAACGTGAACGATTCGAACCAGTTCACGATTCGCCACAACTACGTCACTGGCTCGAATGATGTGATTTCGGATCGCAATTTCAACCGCTTCCGCTTCCCGAAATCCACGTATTTCTTCGAGGACGAGACCAACTCCACCGTCGCGCAGTTGAACAGCATCTTCGGCGGCAACGCCTTCAACGAGGCGCGCATCAACTACACGACCATCAAGGACCGGCGCGCCTCTGCCGAGCCGTTCCCGGGAATCGAGATCGGCGGCACCGGACCGCGCAATGCGGACATCGTCGCGGGCGCAGAGCAGTTCTCGACCGCGAACTCCCTCGATCAGGACATTCTCGAGATCACCGACGATTTCACGCTCCTCCGGGGCGCGCACAACATCACCATCGGCACGCACAACGAGATCTTCGATTTCAACAATGTGTTCATGCCGAGCGCGTACGGGCACTACTACTTCCCGACGCTTCAGGACTTCCTCGATCTGAACCCTTCGCAGTACTTCTACACGTACGCCGAGGGCGGCATCAACCCGTCGAAGTTCCAAGTGAATCAGCTCGGACTCTATGCGAGCGATCAGTGGTCGGTGCGTCCGAACCTGACGCTGACGTTCGGCCTTCGCGCCGACATGGCCCAGTATCCCGACTCGCCGAACTACAACCCCATCGTCGACACGGCCATCGGTTATGACACGTCGGCGACGCCGGACGAGAGCCCGACCTTCTCGCCGCGACTCGGCGTGAACTGGCAGCTCGGCACCAACCAGCAGCTCCGCGGCGGCGTCGGCATCTTCGCCGGCCGCACGCCGTACGTCTGGGTCTCGAACGCCTACGGTGGCACGGGCATCGGCCAGATTTCGATCTCCTGCATCGAGCCGTCATGCTCGCCGACGTTCGTCGCCGATCCCTTCAACCAGCCGACGAACTTCCCGTCTGGCGGCGGCGCGTTTGCAGCCTCTCTCACGGATCCCGATTTCATGTCGCCGCGCCTGTGGCGTGCCACGGCCGGCTACGATCGAGAGTTCGCGGGGGGCGTCCGCGGGACGGTCGAGGTCCTCTATTCGAAGACGATCGAGGACGTCTACTACCAGAACGTGAACTACATCGAGAGCGGTGCGGTCAGCCCGATCGACGGCCGTCCGATTTACAAACGCGCCAGCACGGCGCTGAGCAACGCCTACCTGCTCACCAATACCGACGAAGGCGACCAGCTCATGGAGTCGATCCAGCTGAGCAAGACGTGGAACAATGTCACGCTGGGCGCAACGTACACTCACCAGGAGGCGAACTCCGCCTTCGACGGGACCTCGAGCACGGCGAGCTCCAACTGGCAGTTCCACCACACCAAGGGCAACATCTACGAGCCGGAGCTCTCCCGTTCGGCGTTTGAGACCGAGCACCGCTTCAACCTCAACGCGACGTTCAACTTCGCGACCGGGCCCTTCACGCATGCGATTGGCGTCTTCTACAACGCCCAGTCGGGTCGCCCCTACTCGTTCATCATCGGCACCGACGTCAACGGCGACGGTGCGTCATCCAACGACCTGCTCTACATCCCCGGCAGCGATACCGAGATCATCGTGCAGAATTCCGCCGGTGTGGTCCAGCCATACTCGTTCCTTGGAAACTATCTCCACAAAGCGGGCCTCGATCCGCTTGCCGGACGCGCCATGGACCGCTACGAAGCCACCGAGCCGTCGGTGCATCAGATGGACCTGCATTACGAGCTCGGCCTTCCCGCGTTCCAGGGGATTTTCACGATGATCACGGCCGACGTGTCGAATGCGCTCGCCATGATCGATGGCGGAAACGGGAAGGTCAAATACGTCTCGAATCAGAACTTCTCGCCCATCACGTATCGCGGCGTCGACTCCGCGACGGGTAAGCCGATCTACCGCGAACGTTTCGCGGGTGCGCTCAACCCGGGAAGCCAGTACTCCGTCGCGACCGACCGCTCGCGGTGGCAGGCCCGGTTGGGCATCCGCCTGAACTTCTAACCACTAACTGCAGTCGCAGTCGAAGCCGGGAGAGCGAGAGCTCTCCCGGCTTTTTTGTGGCCGCGCGGATATTTGTTAGGCCGGCGATGTGTTGCCGGGCGCGGGCTCGGGAGCGTTCACGTTCACGGGGGGCTCTCGCCTGAACGCTGATGGCCTCGAGTCAAAGGAAGAGAAGCTGAAGTTAGAAGTTAGAACGCTGAATTGAGAACCCAGAAAAGAGGCAGCGCAGGCCTTTCTGGATTCAACATTCAACGTTCTAACTTCTAACTTCAGCTTCTCTTCCGTTGACTCGTGTGGACGCTACCAGCCGCCTCCCGGTGGCCGGCCGCCTCCCGGACCGCCGCCGAATCCGCCGCGCCCGCGGCCTCTCTCTTCGCCCCGCTGCGAGCGGCGCTGTTCCTGAACGGCGCGCTCGAGCGCGATCCACTGATCGATCGAAAGGATCGCGCGTTGCGCCGCAACCAGGTCGACCTGCGCTTCGAGAAGCTCCGAGCGCGCATCGCGCAGCCGGTGGCCCGATTCGACGATCTGCGCCGTCGTCACCTCGGGCATGTCGACGATCGCGCGCAATTCGCGAGCCGCAACCTGAGCCTCGCTCTCGAGCCGCGCGACGTTTTCCTGCTTCGGAGCCAGCGCCTCGAGCTTTACGATCTGCTCTGCCGTCAGTGCGATCGGCTCGGCGAACTTCGTGTCTCGCCACCAGAGCGGCGGGACCAACGACACTCCGGAGCTCCCCCCCGGCATTCCTCCACGCGGCGACTGCATGCCATCTTCCCGTGCGACATCCCAGCCTTCCCCGGCTCCGGGCCCGTCACGTTCAGCCGGCATCGGTCCCGTGGCGCACGCGGCGAGAGCAAGCAACGAAATTGCGATCGGTGCGATAGACAGACGAATATTCATCATGGGGATTAGACGATCGACGGCCACTCCGCGTTTGCATCGAGTCGATCTTTGCCGCAGTCCTCCGCGCCGCCTGCTTGCCTCTCGACATTCCATTCGGCACCGCCCCCCTCCCGTCCTATACTCTCTGCAATCCATGCAACTCGAACCTGGTACGCGCCTCGCGCACTATGAGATCGACTCGTCCATCGGCAAGGGCGGGATGGGCGAAGTCTATCGGGCGAAGGACACGAAGCTCGGCCGCGACGTTGCGATCAAGCTGCTCCCCGAGGAATTCACGAAGGATCCCGAGCGGCTCGCGCGCTTCGAGCGTGAGGCGCGCGTCCTCGCCTCGCTCAACCACGCGCGCATCGCCTCGGTGTACGGCCTCGAAGAAGCCGACGGCAACAAGTTCCTCGTGCTCGAGCTGGCGGAAGGCGAGGATCTCTCCGACAGGATCAAGCGCGGGCCGATCCCTCTCGACGAGGCGCTTCCGATCGCCGCACAGATCGCCGACGCACTCGAGGCAGCGCACGAGAAGGGGATCATCCACCGCGACCTCAAGCCGGCGAACATCAAGTTGAGCGACGAGGGGAAGGTGAAGCTGCTCGACTTCGGGCTCGCCAAGGCGCTCGACGTCGAAGAGGGCGATCCCGAGCTCTCGAACTCGCCGACGATGGTCCGCGCCGCAACGCACGCCGGCATGATCCTCGGAACCGCTGCGTACATGAGCCCCGAGCAGGCGCGCGGGAAGAAGGTCGACAAGCGCGCCGACATCTGGGCCTTCGGCGTCGTCTTCTACGAGATGCTCTCGGGCTCCCGGCTCTTCACCGGCGAGACGATCTCCGACACGCTCGCCGCGGTGCTGACGCGCGACGTCGACGTCGAGACGCTTCCCGCAGGGTTGCCGGCGAGCACGCGCTCGATGATCGGCCACTGCCTCGAGCGCGACCCGCGCAAGCGCCTTCGCGACATCGGCGACGCGCGGCTCGAGCTCGACGAGACGCTCGCGGGACGCACGGCGTCGGGGCACGTCCGCGCGGTACCCGAGGATCGAAGCGCGACTCGCCGCGGCTCTGCGGTCAGGCTGATCGCGGCACTGCTTCTCGGTATTCTCCTCGGTGCGATTCCCGTCACCTGGTTCCTGTCGCGCAGACACGCGTCGGGCCCGGCGTCGGGCGTCGTGAACCTCGACCTCGACTTCCCGTCCGACGTTCGATTCGACTACTACCTGGTCACGCCCGACGGCTCGAGGATCGCGGCGCAAGGTCGTCCGCGCGGCGCACCGGGTCAAGCCGAGCTGCCGAAGCGCGTCTACGTGCGCAGGTTGAGCGGCGGAGTGATGGCGGCGGTTCCCGGCACGGAGGGAGCAGAGGTCTTCCTGATCACGTCCGACAGCGCGACGCTTCTGGTCCTCGTGCCGGTCGCTCCGGGCGCTCCACAGCAGAACCTCATTCGCGTCCCGGTCGACGGAAGCGCTCCGCCGCTCACGATCTGCGCCTGGGATCCGAAATGGACCGGGTTCACCGCGCTTCAGGGTGGCGACTACATCGCGTTGCACGGCGGAAATGCCCTGGTGAGAATTCCGGCAAACGGAGGAACGCCGTCGGCGCCGGTCGCCATCGACATGAGCAACGTGCGAGGCACGCTGCAGATTTTCTTCCGCGCGCTGCCTGCCGACCGTGGCTTGCTGGTGCAATCGATCTCCTACGGAACGCGAGGCTACTTCTACCAGGTCGGCGTGCTCGACCTGAAGACGTCGAAGATCAACTTCGTCGTCGATGACGGCGGGAGCCCCGTCTACTCGCCGACGGGACACATCGTCTTCTCCCGAGGCGGCGCGCTGCTCGCGCTCCCGTTCGATCCGAAGACCCTCACGGTGAAAGGCTCGCCGAAGCCGATCGCTGACGGGCTCAAGACGCGCTTCACCTTCGAGCCCGCTGCGTTCGACCTGTCGGACAACGGCGTGCTCGTCTACTCGCGCGGCGGGAGAACCGCGGAGTCGCGACGGCTCGGCGTAGTCGATGCGACAGGGAACGTCGTGCCGTTTTCCGACGAGCGGCGCATCTACCAGTTCATCGGCGGTGCCCCGGACGGCAATCGCTTTGCCGTGACCATCACCAATGGCCAGGGCATCGACGAGATCTGGGTCGGCGAGGTCGCGCGTCCGGGGTTGCGACGGATCGCGGCGGTGTCGGACGCCGACCTGCTCTATCCGGCGTTCTCGCCTGACGGGCATCGCATCGCGTTCGGGCGGCGCGGGAGGAACGACGACGACGGGATTTACGTGATGGACCCCGACAGCGCCGCGCCCGCCGTGCGCGTCGTCAAGCTCCCGAAGGACGAACGGCGACTGCTGTTGATGGGATGGACGCCTGACGGCTCGTCGCTGCTCGCCTCGCGCGGCGGGGCCGAAGGAAAGAGCGACATCGTGCGCGCGGTGCTGCCGACAGAGCCCGGCAAGCTCGCCGAGTTCCAGCCGATCGTTGCCACTCCCGCGAACGAATGGTGGGCCGCGCTCTCACCCGATGGGCGATGGCTGGCGTGGGTCTCCGACGAGTCGGGCCGCGACGAGATCTACATCGGCTCGTTCGATCCGAACGGCCGCGTCGGCAACGGGCTCCAGGTCACGAAGACCGGAGGCCGTCAGGCCCGCTGGTCGCGCGATGGCCGCCAGCTTCGATACGTCGACCTGAACCGCGAAGTGGTCTCGCTTCCGGTGACGACGAGCCCTGCTCTCGCGACCGGAACGCCGAAGCTCGAATTCGACGAAAGCAAACTGAACGTCTTCATCTACGACCTCTTCCCCGACGGAAGGCAGCTCGCGGTCATCCGGGGCGAAGACGAGACTGACGAGACCCGCAACTGCGCCGTCGTGCTGAACTGGACGCAGGAACTGCTCGCGAAATCGGCGAAGCGCTAGGGCGCTTGCGCTGCGCGCTTCCAGGAGCCTGCCGGAGTTGCGATGCCCGAGGGAGTTGTCGTCCCGACGACTGACCCCGCGAAGCGGGAGAAGGAGGAGGGACCTCGCAGGCTGGTGCTCATGTGCCACAAGCCAGAGAGTTCGCGACGAACCTCAACTGTACCAGCCTGCGAGATCCCTCCTCTCCCGCTTCGTCCCGCTCCGAGGGATCGGGATGACAATCCGTACGCTCATGGACGATGGCGCGGGCCTCGCGGCTCATCGCAGTTTCCTTCCTCCCGAGCGGGCAGCGCCTGCGCCGCGCCTGGTTCCTCCACCCGATTCCGCCTCGAATTCTCCGACGCCCGCTATAGAATCCCGCTGCACCTCAAAACCCGGGACCCGGAGGCGAACCGCTCATGTCACGCAAACTTCGACTTTTCATTCTCTGCGCGACGATGTCGGTCGCCTCGAGCACACTGTCCGCGCAGAGCGCCGATCTTTCGGTCACGAAGCTCGACTCCCCCGATCCGGTCGAGGCGGGCTCGAACATCACCTGGACGATGACCGTCGGAAACGAAGGGCCCGACAGCGCGGCGGACGTGACGCTCTCCGATCCGCTGCCGGCCGGAACGACGTTTCAGTCGGTGACGGCTCCGGGCGGCTGGATCTGCACGACGCCCGCCGTCGGCGCAAACGGAACGGTGAGCTGCTCGATCGCGACGCTTTCTCCGGGCAGCTTCGATTTCACGCTGGTCGCCCAGGTCGACCCGGCCACGGTTGACGGAACCGTGATCAGCAACACGGCGACCGTGACGTCGACCACGACCGATCCGAGCCCTAACGACAACAGCGCGACCGCCGACACCACGGTACAGGTCACGACGCCGATCGTGACGCTCTCGATCGCCATCGCAGACGCTCCCGATCCGGTCACCGCCGGCTACGACGTGACCTACACGATCACCGCGTCGACGACGCATCCCGACGCGATCGACGCCGTCCTGACCGCGCCGGTTCCCGCCAATACCACTTTCCAGAGCTTCACGGCTCCCGGAGGCTGGAGCTGCACGACCCCGGCGATCGGCGGTACCGGCAACGTCTCGTGCACCTCCGCGACGCTCGCCTCCGGCGACACGATCTTCTCGCTGACCGTCCGCGTGAATCCCCTCACGCCCGGCGGAACTCTGCTCACCGACAACGCGTCGATCGGCATCGTCTGGTCGGGACGTGACGAATCGGCGTCCGACAGCGAGTCGACGACGGTCAATGCGCCGACGGTCCTGAGCGCGACGAAATCGATCTCGGGAGCACTCACGTCCGGAAGCGCGCTCGTCTACACGATCGTGTTGACCAACGAGGGTCCCGCGGCGCAGGCGGACAACGCGGGCAACGAGCTCACCGATGTCCTGCCATCCAGCCTCACGCTCGTGAGCGCGACGGCGACGTCGGGCACGGCGGTGGCGACGGTCGCGACGAACACCGTCACCTGGGACGGCGCGCTCGCGGCGGGCGCCTCGGTCACGATCACGATCAACGCCACGATCAAGACGGCGGTCGCCGTCGGCACGATCGTTACGAACCAGGCGAGCCTCTCCTGGGACGGTGACTCCGACGGGACGAACGACGCCACCGGAGTGTCGGACGATCCGGCGACCGGCGCCCCGGGCGATGGCACCGCCTTCGCGGTCGCAGCGGTTCCCGCGATTCCCGTCGCCGGCCCGCTCGGCCTCGCGATCATGGCGTCGCTCCTGGCGCTCGTCGGCGTGGTCACTTTGAGGCGCCTGGGTTAGGCGCCTCGTAGCGCCGGCGTCTCGCCGGCCGGTCCGCACGCGTCCCGCGTGCGGACGTCAGCGGCCGCGTCTTCTATACTCTCGTACGACCAACGGCCTGCGTCGCCCGCGGCCCGGCGAACGAGTGATGAGCACACGGGGATTGCTGTTCGGCGCCGCGCTCGAGGCGGCGATCGCAGTCGTCGCGATCGTGCGGGTGCGCGCCGCGATGAAGGCGGTGCGTGCGCGCGGAGACGCGCCCGACGATCCGTTCGAGCTCCTCGAGCGTTTCGTTCACGGGATGATTCCCGTGCCCGCGGTCGCCGGCGCGCTGCTCTACGAGCTTCGCGTCGTCGATTGGGCGCTCGTACGGCGCGGCGTCAGAGTCGCGCGGGAACGCGAGGGGACGTTCCGCTGGAAGGGGGCCGACGAGTGGCGCGTCGTCGTGATCGCGCTCTCGATCGTCATTGCCGCCGAGTCTCTCGCACTGCATCTCTTCCTCGCGCCGAAGATCGGGTCCTTCGTCTGGCTGGTGACTGCGCTCGACCTCTACGCGATGCTCTGGCTCGTCGCTGATTGCCGCGCCCTCGAGGCGAACGGCATCCGCGTCACCGGACGGGGAGTGTCGATCCGGTTCGGAATCCGCTGGGAGGCCGACGTCGAGCCGGGCGCGGTCGATCGCGTCGAAGCGGCGGCGAACGGCAACTGGGACCGGAAGCTCGCGCTCATCGACGAGCCGACGCTCGTCATCGTCATGCGACGGCCGGTGGAGTTGCGCGGGCCGTACGGCATACGAAGGCGCGCGTCGAGGATTGGAGTCCGGCTCGAAGACTCCGCCGCCTTCCAGGGCGCGCTCGCGGGGCGCCTCGTGATCGAATGAGCGTCCCGAGTTGACACGAGGCGGGGTGGATGGGCATATGTTGTAGGCGAGTCCGCCTGACGACAGAGACCGCAAAGGCTTGGACCCGGAGTCGAAAAGGCTGAAGTTAGAACGTAGAACGATGAATTGAGAACCCAGAAGCTCCGCTCAAGACCCATTACTGGGTTCAACATTCATCGTTCTACGTTCTAACTTCGGGTTTTTGGACCCCAGGTCAGGGCCAGTGGCGTGGACGCCCGGAGCTCCACTGCCACGGGTAAGGCGCAATACGACATGCTCTTCTACCGCGAAGACAAGCTGCTGAGGTCGGAGTTCGGCCTGGTGTGGGCTCGTGTCGAAGAGCTGTTGCAGCTCGCGACGCCGGCGAGCCGCCCACCGAGGGCCGTGACGATCTGGGACGAGCGCGATCCGCGGATCCGGATGGAGACGGCGGCATTTGCCACCGACGATCCGGCGAAGCAGACGGAGGTCGACGCGCTCTACGCGCGGGCGCGGCTCGTCCATCAGGATGAGGGGTTCCGGGTCTACGTGCGGTGGCAGCCCGAGTTCGGCCCCGCCTCGATCGACTTCGCGACCTACCCGGTGAATCACCAGCTCACGCTGCTCCAGCAGTTCCGGCCGCATCTCTTTCTCTTCTTCCAGCTCCTCACCTCGTACGAGCGTCACGACGACCCGGAGTTCCTGCAGTTCGTCGATCGCGCGGAGACGATCCTCCGCGTCAGGCTGCTCCCGAAGAACTGGAGACACGTGACGCTCGCGGACTCCGGCAAGCCGACGTTTCGGAAAGTCGACTGGGGAGTCGTGAAGTAGCGCGCTGCTTTGCCGCGCGTCGTCCCTTCGAGAGAAGCCGCACATGCATCACGCATATCTCCGCTCGGTTGTCTTCGTCGCACTCGGAGCATTCGTGCCACTGTTCTATTACCTGGCAGTGGTCGGAGGGCTGCTCCCGTACGGCGCCATCCTGCTCATCGCGATCCGCAACCTCGGCAATGGCTCGATCCTCCTGTTCAGCCTGGTTCACCTGGTGGTGTACGGCGTGCTGCTCTACTGGTTGGCCGGGCTCGTTGTGAGGCTCCTCGTTCGGGTTGCCGGTTCACACGTATCGACTGCGATCGTGATCGTGGTCGTGCTGCTGGCGGGCGTCGGAATGGCGCCGATGTTCGGAGTCGCGCACGGTCAGATCCAATGGGTGAACGCCTACGCGCTTTATGCGTCCGACTCCCTGCGATGACCGATCGCCATGACCGCCAAACAGGCACTCGCGTTCATCCGGAAGCACGGCGTCGTGCTCGAAGCCGCGCGAGGGAAGGCGCCATCCCTCGTCGAAGCGGTCGCCGGCGAGCCCGTTCGCGGGAGCTGGTGGTCGCACCCGAAGGGTCGCGAGATCTTCGCCGTCACGCGTGCGATACGCGATAGCGACGACATCCTCGTCTGTCGCCTGATCGGGGGCAAAGTCACGTTCGTGCATCGGCGGCTCTGGGCGGCGCTGGTGAGAGTCGCGAGTCGCCTTCCGGCCGGGCGTCTTGCGCGGGTTCTCGAGCTGCATACGGAATCGGGTCGACACGAGGTGAGAGACGTCGCGTTTCCCGAGTGGGTTCCGCCGGATGTCCTGGCGGCGGCCGGGGAATTGTCCGAGGAGGAGGCGGTGGCCGAGCTCTCGAGGTGGATGGAGTCGTAGTGGCGCGACCCGCGTGGCCCGGCCGGCTGCAGTCGTTCGTGATGCGCGTGCAGCGCAAGCGTTCGGATTCCGGTGAGCTCCGCGGCTGCGCGTTGACCCCGCCGGCGCGCAGGAGTTAGGCTATCCCAGGCTCCCGAGAGAATGCGAGGTGCACGTGGTCCTTCCGGAACGCTACTCCCCGGACGCGGAGACGAACCTCCCACGCAGCGCAGCGGCGCTGTTCGCCGCTTTCGTGGCGATCGTCGTCCTTTCCCTCGCCGTCGACCAGATCCTTCACGTCGTACACGTCTACCCGCCCTGGGGAGAGCCGATGAACGAGCCGGCGCTCAACCTGCTGGCCCTCTCGTATCGGCTCGTCTTCGGCGTCCTCGGCAGCTGGCTCGCCGCTCGAATCTCGCCTCGCAACCCGATGAAGCACGCTCTGATCCTCGGGGGCATCGGGCTCGTTCTGAGCAGCGCGGGGGCCATCGCCACGATTCCGCTCGAGCTCGGCCCGGCCTGGTACCCCGTTTCGCTGGTCGTCACCGCGATGCCGTGCGCCTGGCTCGGAGGAGTGCTCGATCGTCTCCGCGCCGGCTGACTCGCGTCGGCCCGACGACTCCACTCCTCGTAGAGCAGGAAATCTCGACAAGCGGCGGAAACCGAGGGAACCTCGGGGGCATGAGAAACAAAGGCGCGATGGTCGTGAAGACGATGAAGCCGGGCGACCCCGGAACGCGGCGGCAGCTCGCGCGGTGGGGGAGCGACCTGCTCTGTGTGCGCTACCGCTACGACGAAGCGCGACACGAGCGGATGACGACGGTGGAGATCGTGGTCGACCGGGGAGTGAGGGCGGCGCAGGTCGAAGGTGACCGCTTCGTCGGCGTGCGCCTGCGCTACGAGGAGACCGAGCTCCGACAGCGGGTGCGCGAGGCAGGTGGGCGATGGGACGCGAGGCGGAAACTCTGGTGGCTCGCCTGGTCGAGCGCGCTTAGAATTGGCGTCGCCGACCGAGTCGCCGCCTGGACCGACTCCGAGGCTGGATAGGCGCGGGTAGACATGGATACCTGGTGGCAGACACAAATGTCTAAATGTAGACTCCGCCGAAGTACAGTAGTGACAAGTTAGGCTGCAGGAGACCCATGACACGAGATGAACTCCTTCGCCTCGAAGGTGTGCTTGAAGTTGCGTTGCCACCAGAATACGTGCAACTCGTGTTGGAATTGCCCGTTGCCAGAGAGCGTGGCACGACCGATGGTCCGCTTTGGGACGTTGCCGAGAAGCTCATTGCCCACAACCTCCACCTGCGCCGAGAGTGTGATTGGCCTGCGCACATGTTTTGCATTGGGGAGGATGGGGGAGGTAATCAGTTTGCAATCGATGTGCGCGAGACTGATCCATGCGTCTTCGAGGTTGAGTTCGAGGATTTCGGTACTCATTTCCCCGTCAGCTACCCGGACCTTCCTGCACCCCTGAACCTCGCACGCTGGTTCGCCGTCTACATTGAAGATCTTGAGCGAGACGGCATCGACATCAGCGCGCCGGCTGTGCCACAAATGCCCCTTACGAAGCTCGAAATGATCGCTGGTCGTGTGCTGATTGGAATCTTCGTCATCGGTATTCTGCTTCTGCCCGTCTCCGGTTTGCTTGCGCTCGTCAGGCGCCTCACTGGCTGGTCAATGGCGTACGTTCCGGCATTGGCGAAGACCGGAATCGTCATGTTCGCCGCATCCGGCGGACTAATGATGTGGCTCGGCCGCGATCGGAGCAGAAACCCCGCAGCCTAACTAAGCCGCTCAACCGGACGACAACGCGCAACACCATGCATCGCAACCTGCTAAACTTTCCCGTGCGCGTTGTCGCCGGTTAGCGGCAACCGTTAGGCGGCATGGAATGATTTGGTTTTTGAGTCCAGGAAAGCGGCCTCCTCCCTCCAGAGAAGTGGCAGCCAAGAGGCTGAGGCAGGGTTTCGGCTTGCTCATGGTCGTGTCCGCCCTCGGCGTATGCGGAGGAACGTGGGCCGTCGTCCGGATGTTTCAGTTTCCCGTCGGGCTGAATGGGCGAGTAGACCTATTGCCCAAACTTCTTGGAGGCATGGCAGCATGCCTGGTGATGTTCGTGGCCGGCGCTATTCAGTGGATCCGACTGACACGAGTACCGAAATCGGGCGGTGAGTCCGAGTGATCTCGCTACCGTCCAAGGGTGACGGCACGAAATAGCGGCGTTCGCGCTAGACTAAGCCCTGGAAATCGTGCCGCCTAACAAGTCGCTGCAGCCGATCCCGTCGCGCGTCACGGTATTCGTAGGTTGTATCATTAGCGAAGCGCGCCGGGCCGGCTGAGCTCCGGGCGTTAGGCGGCGCTGAGGTTAAGGTTTACTGACCCGTGGCCTCGACCAGGCGCGGTGTCTGCGCCGGCGCTTCCGCCCGGTGCGGGCAACGGTGTCGTCGGCCAGAGCAGTCCGATCCACGCCGGGCTGGGCGTTCTGCCACGAGCAATTCCGGACACCCAGGATTGGTCAGGCCGATTGACATTCCCAGCCCGGCGGCGCCGTCTAACTTGTCGCTGCAGGCGACGAAGACGCGGCACGCCAAGTGTCGTAAACTGTTCGGGCAGCTCGGCCGCGTCTTCGCGCCTGAGCTCGGTACGTTAGGCGTCAGATGACATCAATTTTCGTGATTGCAGACGTCGTGTGGCCGGGAATCATCGTGGCTATTGGGCTGACCGCTACCTGGGCGGTGGTGGCCGGGCTGTTGTTTGAATATCCCTTCGTAAAGTGGATAACCGGGATGCCGTGGCGATCGGCTTGGCGTCCAACGCTGGTAATCAACGTGGTGTCGGCGTTGGTGGGGCTCGTGGCCATCCCGCTGGGTGGCCTGGGGATTGAAATCGGCCGAAGTCTCGTCACTCCTGAGTACGGAACCTTTAACCCCGTTACTTGGGCA
Source organism: Thermoanaerobaculia bacterium (assembly GCA_041671505.1). Lineage (GTDB taxonomy): Bacteria > Acidobacteriota > Thermoanaerobaculia > Gp7-AA8 > Gp7-AA8 > JACPDH01. Next base: position 174,472 of record JBAZBK010000011.1, read on the forward strand.
CTCACGTTTGGTCTTGCGCTCGCAGCAAACACGGCGATCGAGGGGGCTCTTCTCGTTCATGTCTACAAAGTGAAGCCAACCGTGCGGATGGTATTGGCTCTCATCGTAGCGAACTGCGGATCCATCGGGGTGACGATTTGGCTGGTTTCATCGGGTCGACTCACCGTCAACTGACGCCTAACTTGGCGCATGCAGCGGATGCCAACGCGCAACTTAAAGTTTCGGAGTCTGGTAACATTATCGCGTGCGCGTTGGCACCGCTGATGCGCGAGCGTTAGCTGGCACACCATGATTTTTCCCAAACTCAAAGGGCTCACCAGCCCCGACCTAGATCGACCAGCCCTCCCTGCAGATCCGTGCGTCTGTTCTGTGCTCGTGGAAGCCGAGATCGGAAAAGATGAAGAAGGAGCAGATATCTTCTCCTTTACCGTCATCACACCAGAGCGCCTGAAAGAAGAGGGAGAAGCAATCTGGGGACGCGGCCGACTGGTCGTTCCAGAGTTCAGCTGGGAACTGGTCGAGCGTCAAATCACCAAACTCCTACTTCATGCTGCCCGAGAGACCTGGGAAGAAGTGGCCGGCGAGCTCTCGAAAGAAATGCACTGGGAGTTCGAGGACTACCGTGCCAGCTAACTATCGCGCTACCTTTAGCCCTTCAGTCAAGCACTTCTCTTTCGACTAGCGACAACCAAAGCGACAGGCGACTCTCGGGAGTACTACGACTGGCGACGTTACCGATCGGTCCTCAGCGGGACAATCGTACTTCCTGGCCATGACGTAGAAGCTCGCCCGGAGTGACGGATTACGATCCAGCCGATCATCCGGCGTACCAGTGATGACGCGATAGCGGTCATCTCCGGGCGAGTGTCGAGAGAGCTTGTGATCGCTCCTACCGAGTACGGTGCGTTGTGATCACGCCGCGGGAGCTTGTGCGGTGTGGCACTGGAACACGCGGGCCGCGTCAAAGGCCCGACCCGAGTGGTACCAGCCCCAGATCATTTTGAGAACTTTGCGACTGACGGCGGTCATGGCCTTCGGTCCGGGCATGTGCTCGACCGCTGTCTTGCGCGCATAGTACGTGCCGAAGAGACAACCCTTGCGCACGAGCGGCAGTGCGAGCTGATTGAGAATCCTGCGGAGCTGCGGCCGGCCGCGACGGGCGATGCGCGTGATGCCGCGGTAGCGGCCGCTCTGACGCTCGCGTAGGTTGAGCCCGCCGTAACGCAGCACCTGGCGCAGGGACTCGAAGTCCGTGATCGGACCGAGCTCGGAGAAGAGCCGCGCGAGGCCAATCTTCGAAACGACACCGAAGACCGGAGCGGGAAGGCGCGGATCCACGGCGCGGGCCTCGTCGTAGAGCGACTCGAGCTTCGACCGCGCCGCAGCGCGACGCCGCTCGTGCAGTGCGACGTCCTCGAAGGCATTGGCGAGTTGAATGCGGAGATACTCATGGCGCTCGCCGGTGGGCGTGCTCGTGGCCGAGGTCCGTGCCGTCGCAATGAGGCGCTCGACCGAAGAGCGGCGGATTCTCGAATGGTGGCGAAGTCTCTCGAGAAGGCGACTGGGCGAGTACGGCGCGATCGCGTGCGGATCGAGTTCGGTCGTGCGCAGGATCGCCTGTCCGGAAGGACCATAGAGAAAGTCCTTGCCGAAGTCGAAGTCGGGGAAGAAGAGCCGCATCGCGCGATGGACGCGCGCCTTCGACTCGATGATCCCGTCTTCAGCCGCCTGGTAAAGCGTGCCCCAGTTCCGAAGAAGCTCGTAGACCTCGGGGAACGAGCGGCGACGATCGACGATCATCCGACCGCTCGAAACGACCGCGTTGATCGCCTCGGCGTCGCGCCGGTCGGTCTTGCCGGTATCGCCGAAGATGAGTACACGCATCTTGTTCACGTGCTCGCCGTTGACGAAGGCTGTCTCGAAGCCCAGCGCGCTTGCGATGTTGAGGAACAGTTCGCCGTAAATGCCAGTCGGCTCGACGACGATACGCAGGTGACGGATGCCGGCCGCATCTGCGTGCGCGCGAAGAACGCCGAGGGTCTCGCGAATCGAGTCGGTGCCGTTTGGCATCACGAAGATGCGCGGGAAGCCGAACGGTGTGAGCCGAGGACAGGTCAGGTAGATCTCGTCCATTGAAACATCACCACAAACATCGGCGCGGGACAGGGTGGCATCGACCAGCGGACGGGTTGTACTCTTCACGACGGGCTCCTTTCTCGTTTGGACGGGCTCCTTTCGAGTTAACGTCGGCGCTGCTCTATACAGCGAGGACGAGGAGCCCTCTACAT
>JBAZBK010000012.1:0-172498 GCA_041671505.1 Thermoanaerobaculia bacterium
GTTCGGCAGCCGCAAAGGACGAATAGGGCCGCCGCGGCCATTCGACGAAGCTGCCAAGACTTTGGATGAGACATTCTGATTCTCTCGCCACGGCGCCTAACGTACAGAGCTCAGCGGTTGCTACGCGCCGCGCTGCACAAACAGCTTACCAAAATTTGAGCAGCGCGTAGCAATCCGCTGCAGCGATTTGTTAGACGCCACCTGGCGACCGAGGCCTCGGTACTGCGCTGAGTTGCGCTCAACCTTGGAACGGGTCCGACGCGAGGAGCGCTGCCGTTGCAGGCTTCCAAAGGGCGCCGCGTTGTTCGAAGCCAGCACGAATCCGCCGATGAGTGAACGCCCCAACGCGCGCGGCGCCGAGCGTGGAGCCCGCGCCCGCTCGCCGCGGCAGACCCCGCCTCTCAAACTATTGTTTGGTGGCGTCTAACGTGCGCGCTCAGCCGCGCCGAAGCGGCCTCGCTGCACGAACAGGTTACCAGAACTTTGAAGGCCGCGTAGGCGTCGGCTGCAGCGCAATTGTTAGGTGGCGCCTCACCGGGGGACCGAGGCAGGGCGTCGCAGACCGCCACGCATGAGGTTTGTCCACCGCGCGACGGCGGAACGGACCGAAGGGCTACCCGAGCGGGCGGCTCGAAGTGCGACACCCAGCACGTAGCCGCCGACGAATGAACGTACCGACGCACGAACGGCCGAACGTGGAGTCCGCGCCCGCCTGGTGTTGGAGCAACACGTGCTCCAAAACCTATTCTCCTGAGCGCCACCTAACGCCTGGCGCTCAGCCGTGAAAACGCGCACGCGCTGAAGAAGCCAGGCTTCGAGACTTTGAGTTGCGCGTTTTCATCGGCTGCAGCGCCATTGTTGGGCCGCCCTTGCGAGGGAGGAACCATGACGCTCCTCGGTCTAGGCATGAGGAGGACCGGAATGATCAAGAACCCTTCTACTCTCGATTTCGAGAGCAGTGACTAGGTGAAGCATGGCCGTCGCAATAGGAAGCCCGCGCCTGTCCTTCCATTCGCGCTCTTCACCCTTGAGCGACCAGAGTTCCGCCGCCGCGTCACGCAGGAAATACGGCGAGTCAGCGCCCTCCTTCTTCACGAAGTCGAACCTATCAGCGAGGGCGTCCAGGCATGCGGCAAGCCCATCAAAGAAACCGTTCGTAATCGACTCGTGGTAGTAGTTCGCGTCGTTGTGTGCTCCGTCCCATTTCAGGCGGTCGCCGGCGCTCAACTCCCGGACAGTGTCTTCGAGGTTTACCGACATTGATGTGATGTTTCCTGCCATTTCGCTCTCCGAGTTTAACCATGCGATCGATACTTCGGGAATCACTGCAAGTTATTGGGCGGCGATTGCTCCTAGGCGGCCCAACGCCCGGAGCTCAGCGGGCCCGGCGCGCCACGCAGATCATACAACCTACGGACACCGTGGCGCGCGACGGGATCGGCTGCAGCGACTTGTTAGGTGGCGCTGCGCAGCCGAGCGCCGATGGCTGTTCCGATGATTGCGGCAAGAATGGTCACGACGAGCGGGGCGTAAAAATAAGCCGGTCCGGGGTCGATGAATACGTGTCCGAAGAAGTCAGGTGTGATCGGGTTTAGCCTCATGAGTAGCGCATCTTGCACACCAGGCGTAACGAAGGCTGTCACGACGATGGCGGAGAGGCACAAGCCCTTCGCTAGAACGCTCGAGGTTCGTACACGAACCATCGCTAGACCGGCCCCGACGAGCGCGCCACCGACCCAGGTGGCTGCTGCGGCGGTCAGCATGATTTTTTGTGGGTCCATCGCTCGCCACCTAACGGATAGCGCTAAGCCGTTTCAACGCGCCCGCGCTGCAGCAACAGCCTACCAAAATCTTGAGCGGCGCGTTGAAATCGGCTTGAGCGCGATTGTTAGACAGCCAGCCCCAGTTCATCTGCCAGTCCATTCCAGTACATCTCGCAAGTGTCCTTGCGAATTGGGGCATCTTTGGTGTGGTTGAACTCACGCTGAAGTAGGTCGCGGTTCATCAAGATATGCTGTATTTCCGAGGCGTTTGCCGGGACTAGCTTGGATTTGGTGTCTGGATACTCGAAGGAGTAGTACGACGCTCCGTCTCGAGCCGCTTTCGCGATCTCCAACAGCCATGCCGAGTCTTCCGGCCGGTGATCGGCTCTAACGAGATACCGCACCATCCTCTCGGCAACCACCTGGAGCGATGAATGACGAACGAGTAGGTCGAGAAGCTCACTCACAGCTTCAGTGTTTCTCACGTAGTCGAAGTGTCTGATCTGCCAGCCCTTTGCCTTGCAGGCCGCCTCGTCAAAATGGAGCACTTCGAATCGCTCCGTCCACGTACGAAAGCAGGATTCTAGGGCATCGCTCGTGGCCACGAGGAGTCCGTCTGTATCAAGGCGTTCCGCATTCCGTGATGCGAAGTAGATAACACCAGGCAAAAACTCGATTCCGTCGTACGCCTGATCGAGCAGACAGTTCAGAGCAGCGGGAAGGTAATAGACCTGCTGGTCGTACTCTGCCGTGCATCCCGAGATGGTGAAGATGACTTGGAAGTCAGTCCATTCCAGAGCATCGAACTCTTTGAGGTCGATGGCGTGAACGCGATCGTTGGAGTAGCAGCAGTTCTTGTTCGCCAGACGAGTGGGTCGTGGTCTCCGTGTGTCGAAACAGATCTGATCCATGGCTGTCTAACGCCAGCGCTAAGCCGCTTCAACGCGCCCGCGCTGCCTGCCCAGCTTACAACACCTGGTGTGGCGCGTTGAAGTCGGCTTGAGCGCCTAGTTAGATGCGGCCACTTGCGCGGCGAATTTGCTCTTCCAGCAGCGAGATCAGAACGGTTCGGCCGAGCTCCTCGGCACGCTTGCGTGCGGAGCGAAGGAGGCTGAGTCCGTTGGGCAGTTCGAGGACACCGAAAAGTGCGCCCTCGAAGCCTGCGGCATATCCGGACTCGATCATCTCCGACATGGCACCAACGAGGATCTCCTCGTCTCTGGGTGGTGGGAGCGAGGCCTCGTCTCGGACGAACGCGGTGGCGAAGGCCGGGCGCCATTCGAACTCTAGTCGTTCTGATTCGTCGCGGATTGCTACGTACAAGGCGATCACGGCTTCCGGCGGCAGAGCCGGTGGAAGCACCTGGAGCCAAACGTCGCCGGCCAGATCGAACGACCCTGTCTTCGAGACGCTTCTAGCCAACTCATACACGACATCGTCTCGAAGGGATGTTTGGGTCCACGCCTCGGCCACCCACTCGGAAGGAACCTGACCTGACTCCGACAGGAGCTCATACGGCCTTTGCATGAACTCGTCTCGCGTCATACGCATCTAACGCCTGCCGCTCAGCCGGCCCGGCGCGCCACGCTGATGATACCACCTACGAATACCGTGTCGCGCGCCGGGATCGGCTGCAGCGGCATTGTTAGGCTGCCGCTTTTACGTCACCTTGAATGGTTCGGTCGATTCCACCGGCCAGAGGCGCGTGTATTCTTCCCCATCCCGCTCACGAAACGCGGCCGAAAGCCTTTCCGCGATTCGCGCCGACCGGATGAGAGAGCGGCACTCCTCGAGGGCCTTTTGCGGTTTGTCGGTGAACACGAAAATGTTCATCTCTCCCGATCCAATGTCATGCCCGTCAACTCTTGCCAGCCGTCGAGGTAGGCGACTTTCAAGAAGGTTCTCAAAAGCGATCAGATGGTCGAAATCTGATTGCTCGAGATACGGCCACTGCATGACGAGCACGTATTTCAAATTCTCCCCCGGGGATGTCGGCAGCCTAACTTGTTGAAACAACGAGTAGACGGACTAAATGATACCGCCAAAGACCGACGCAACGGAGCTGGGATTTCAGCCTAGCGCACCGGTGGTGGGTGATAGGCAGGGGCGGCGTTCGGCCTAGCGCGAAGGTGATAGGTCGGGATTCGTTCAGCCTAGTGGCGCGGTCGGTTCGGTCGTTCATCGGTTCCTGTACCTCCTTCCCTCCTTCAGACTCGGCCCCGCGAGCTGCGCACGCCGTTGCCTCCCTTGTTCAGCACCCGCGTGGAGATCATCGTCTTCACGGCCGCGCGACCCATGAGTTCCCGGATCCTCCCGATGTCGCAGCCGTCCGTGTCGCCCTTCTCTCTCCACACGACGATCTCCGCCGTCACGAAGTCGAGGTCCTTCGCGCGGAGCCGCAGCTCCTCGAGCAGCCGCGAGCCGCCACCGTGAAGCGGCGCCGCGACCAGCTTCGTCGTCCTCGTGATTCGCCCTGACACCTGGCACACCTCGTCCCGCGAGAGCACCACCGAAAGCCGCTTCGGCCGCCGGGCCCGGACGACGTCCCCGAGCCACGGCAACGGCTCGTCGAGCACGTCGTGGTAGCGAACGAGCAACGCGCTCAGCGCCTGCGACTGCGCCGACACGTCGCCGTCGACCGCGAGGTGCGTGAGGAGGGCGTTGACTTCCTCCGCTCCCATCGACGACGGGTGCCGCTTTCCGTGAGCGACGATGTAGCGCCTGATCCACGCGACGTACGCCTCTTCGGTGCGGATGCTGTACTGCCTAACGCGGATCGCGTGGCCGACACGATCGAGGAGTCTCGGGGGCCGAGCCTGGATTGCGTCGTGCATGCCCCGAGGATCCCTCGGGTTGGCGAAAATGCCGAGGATTCTACGAGGGGTGGAGTGGGGGGCGGGAGTGTGTCCGCACGCGAGACGCGTGCGGACCTGCCGGCGGGACGCCGGCGCTACGAGGCAGTCGCAGCGGAATCTCCCAGTAGTAGACGATCGAGGGTCACAGCGCTGCGCCAGGAATGACGGCCTCACTCGTCGTCGCCGCAGGAGCGAAGCCACGGGGCACGATCCCGCCCCGCTCACCCCTTCGGCCGCGGCAGGTACTCACGCATCGCGGCGTAGAGCGGCGTGAGCGTCGCGATCTCGCAGCTGTCGGCCGTCATCGTGTAGGTCGTCTCGAAGTCCTCGTAGCTTCGCGCGCGCCACAACCTCCCACGCGAGTCGATCACGAGCGAGTGGCCGACGCCGCCGCGGAAGATCGTCGAGCCGTCCGTGCCGGCGTAGACGGCGCACGTCCAGTTACGTTCGGGGGCGCTGACGCTGAGACTTCTCGCGATCTCCCCGACGAGCGACGCGAATCGCTCGACTCGCGATTTCGGGGGCGTTTCGAGCGTGAGCCGGATGGCTTCGCTGAGAAGCTCGTCCCCGGGATTCTCGAGCACACCCGACTGAAGCAGCTCGTTGCTCGGGGGCGGGGATCGATCTTCATCTCGGGTCTTCGTCACGAACCGGAGTATAGAGCTCGCCGACGTCGGTTCGAAGCGCGGACCATCCGCTCCCGGCCATCTCGCCAAAGGCGGTTCGAGGCTCGCACCTCCGACGGACCGTGGCCTTCCGCTTCGCAGCGTCGCATACTGCCCGGGAGCAATGCGATTCGATCGACCCATCGTTGCCTCCTTCCGTTCGCTCGTCGTCCTGACTGCCCTGCTATCCGCCTGCGCGACCGGCCCGCGCTTCTACGGTCCCGTCGAGCTCGACGTTCCCTTCTGGAAACGCCCCCCGGCGGAGCTGGGCATCGTGCTGCGCGGCGCTCCGGAGGGAGGTATCTACCGCGGCGGAGGCGACGAGGCGCTCCACGCGCTGATCACCGACGCGCGTGACAGGGAGCTGATCGAGCTCGTCCCGACACTGAAGCCGGACTACGAATTCCTGGTCGACGACTTCGCCGCAATGCTCTCCGAACGCGGGCTTCCCGTTTCTCAGATCGAGGAGAGCGACGTGGTCATCGCCGCCTCCGCCCCTCCCGCCCGCTACGACATGACCGAGTTCCCGCCTTACGAGCTCAAACCGGAGCACGCGGGCCGGGTCGACGTCCAGCTGCTGCTCGTCATCACGCCCCTCGGCTGGGGCGTGTCGCGCACCTACGAATTCGGCGCGGTCCCGATGGGTCCCCACTACGCAACCTTCGACGTCTCCGTCGAGCTGTACGACCTTCCCGCGAAGACACTGCTCTGGAGCCGGACCTCCTCGGTTTCGGTTGCGATACCGCTTCATTGGAACGAGCCGCCCGAGCATCCCAAAGTCCGCGCCGCCCTCAACGATGCGCTGCTGAAGTGCGGGAGCGATGCGGTCACACACCTGAAGGGATGGGATGGCGTCAGGGGGGAGCTCGGCATCAGGGAGAAACCGCAAAGCGGCGGCGCGAGCACGACGAGGCCCGCCGACCGGTGAACCCCGCGCTCGGCATCCTGCTGCCGCTCATCGTCGCCCCGAAAACCGATTCGACGTAATGCTCGCGAGGTGTGGCGGGCTCTCGCTCAGAGCTTGATCACCGCGTCGCCCGGTCGGATCGTTCCGGCCTCGATCACCTTCGCGTAGACGCCGCGCATGCGGAGCTCTTTCCTCGCGGGTCCGTTCACGAAGCGCGGTGCGTCGAGACCGAAGCGTGCGGTGAACTTCGAGCAGCCGGTGTGCGGTTGCGCGGTGATCTCGACGACGGCCGAGCCGACCTTCAGCCGCGTGCCTGGCGGGAGGTTCGAGGCGCTCAGGTCCAGATCGACATAGAGCTGATCGCCCGCCAGCGGCCACCGATCCTTCGTTCGCGCGAGCAGCGCGACGACACGCACGCTCATGAGCGTGAGCTGCGTATCGGGATGGGGAGAGCCGTCCTCGGTGCGCGAGCTGCGGCGGTGGATCCAGTTGTCACCGGCGAGGCCGGAGCGGAGGTCGAGCTGCGCTTCGGCCAACGTCTCCCGCTCGTCTGCGCGGGGCCGTCGAACGATGAGCTCGAGCGTGCCGCGCGCCTTCGGCGACTTGAGGATCAGCGGAAGGCCGGCCTCGAGCTCGGTTTCGGTCAGGTGCGATGTAGGTTCCATCGTTGTCCCTCGAACACGTTTCGTGCGTCCCGCACGCCGAAGCTTCGCTTCGGCGTGGAAGAGCGCAAGCTGCGCCTGCGCACTCCACGTGACGCTTGCCTGCTGATCGCCTTTCGCCTTTCGCCTCTCGCCTTTGTTCAATTTCCTGTCGGGAACGTCAGCGTGTAGACGTAGCGTCCGCGCGCGACGGCGAGGACGATCGACGAGCGGTCGGCGCCGCGTGTGACTTCCAGGTTGAGGTCCTTCACGCTCTCCACGCGCACTCCATTCACGCCGACGATGGTGTCACCGCCACGGAGTCCAACCTGAGCCGCCCGCGACCCCTGCTCCACGTCCGAGACCAGCACCGCTCCGGCGACTTCCCGCACGGTGAGCCCGCTGATGTCGCGCAGGAGCACGAGCCCGAGATCGGCAGGAGGGTCGACTGGAGCGATACGGACCTCCAGCGTCTGCTCGTCACGCCTCACACGCACCGCGATCCGCTCTCCCGTGCCCGTCGTCGCCGTCAGCGTCGAGAACGCCTCGCGCGACTCGACCGGCGCGCCGTTCACCGCGATGATCACGTCACCCGGCTTGATCCCTGCCTTGTCGGCGGGCGACTGGCCGAAGACTCTCGTCACGAGCGCGCCGCGCATCGGCGGCAACCCGACCCTCCGCGCCTCCTCGGGAGTCAGCGTCGCGGTGCCGAGGCCGATCCAGACGCGATGCACCTCGCCGTACTGGCGCAGGTCTTCGACGATCTTCCTCGCGCGGTCGACCGGGATCGCGAAGCCGATGTTCTGCGCATCGGCGTAGATCGCGGTGTTGATTCCGATGACCTTCCCTTCGATGTTCACGAGCGGCCCACCCGAGTTGCCAGGGTTGATCGACGCGTCGGTCTGGATGAAATCGGTAAAGGTTCTCTCCTGCTCGCGTGACGGAACCGATCGCCCCGTCGCGGAGAGGACGCCGGTGGTGACCGTGCCGCTCAGGCCGAACGGGTTACCGATCGCGATGACCGGCTCGCCGATCTGAAGGTCGGACGAGATGCCGATCGGGGCTGCCGGCAGGTCTCGCGCTTTCACGCGAAGCACCGCCAGGTCGCTGTCGGGATCGACGCCGATCACCGTCGCCTCGGTCTCCGTGCCATCGTGGAAGATCACCGTGATCGTCGATGCCCCTTCGATTACGTGGGCGTTCGTGACGATGAAGCCGTCCGACGCCCAGACGAAGCCCGATCCGACCGACTGCGTCTTGTACGAACGCTGAGTCGGCGTGCCGAAAAAAATATCGAACTGCCGCTGCCGGATCACCGACTCGGTCTGGATGTTGACGACGGAGGGCATGATGTCGTGCGCGACCCGGACCACGGGCGTCTTGCGCGCATCACTCACGCTCGCCGGCATCGGCGCCGATTCCTTGCGCACGTTCGCCGGGGATCCTCCGGCGGGGCGTTCCGCGGCGAGGGTGGGGTTCGACTGTTCACGACAACCGAGAATCACGACGATCGCGAGAGCAAGTGCTTTGCGGTTCATGCCGTAATTCTAACGATCCAGGGGGTCGTGAAGTTTCCCGAGGGTATGGGGAGCGCTCCCGCCGGCGCGCGTCGAGTCGCGCGAACTGCGCGATCAGTGCGAGCGTCCGCCGATCCGTCGGAGGGAAGGATCGTGGATGCGATCGTCGGCGCAGGATAGCGAAACGCCGTTCGTAACTCGACACCGATCGTTAACCCCAATGGCCTTAAGTCAAGGGGAAGAATCCGAAGTTAGAACGTTGAACGATGAACTAGGAACCCAGAAACCCCCACCCGGTGCCTATTTCTGGGTTCAAACTTCAGCGTTCAGCGTTCTAACTTCAGGGTTTTGCGCTTAACTCAAGACCATTGTCGTTAACCCGGACTATTCACGAGAGCTCTGCTGCAGAGGGCGATAGCCGCGCGGATACCGCGTTGCGCCTGGTCCGCCTCCTCGACGTAGTGCACGGCCACGCATTCGTCGGCGGACCTTCGCGCGCCTTGTCTGCGCACGGCTCTCGCCCTCCTCGCCACGAACCCTCGTGAATAACCTGGGTTAACTCCTTTGCCCGCTCCCTTCCGCGTCCGAATTCACACCTCTGTTTCGACCGCTCGAAATCGGCGCGGTACGCTACCCGTTGGCAGAAACAGGAGATTACCGATCATGAGAACGACGATTACCGCGGCCGCGCTTTTGCTGGCGCTCGCGCTTCCGGTGCCGGCGCAGGAAACGCCGAAGTACGAAGAGAAGCTCGACGTGAACCTCGTCCTTCTCGACGTGACCGTGACCGACCGCAAGGGAAACCAGATCCTCGGGCTCACGAACGACGACTTCATTGTCAAGATCGACGGCAAGCAGGAGAGCGTCGACTCGATGGAGTACTTCACGAACCGGAGGCTCCTCACGGTGCCCGAGGCGCAGGCCGAGTTCAAAGTCGAGCGGGTCAAGGACGTCCGCTACTTCGTCATCTTCTTCCACACCTTTCCCGATCCCTCGTTCCGGTCGCGCTTCCAGAACGACCTGATCGCCGCGCGCCGCGCCTCGCTCGAGTTCGTCGAGAAGAGGATTCGCCCCGAGGACAAGGTGGCGGTCGCCGGGTACGACTTCAGGCTCAAGCTCTACACCGACTTCACCTCCGACAAGGCAGTGCTCAAGAAGGCGATCGAAGAAGCGGCCACCTTCTCCAACGGCATCACGGCGACGCCCGAAAAGAACGCGGACGATTCGATTCTCGCGAACCTCAACGTCCGCGCGATGATCAACGACACCGGGCGGATCTACGACGGTCTCGAGCTGGTCGCCGACGCGATCAAGCCGATCGCCGCGCGCAAGGCGCTGCTTCTCTTCACCCCCGGCATCGGCGAGGCGTCCGACTTCTCCTCGCAGATCCCCGAGAACGACGCCGTCTGGTTCGACCCGATGCTCGCGGCGATCCAGCGCGCGAACGTCACCGTCTACCCGATGCACCTGATGCGCAACGTCCGGTATCACGCGAGCGAACAGAACCTCATGCGGCTCTCGAGCGAGACCGGCGGCGAGTACTACCGCCAGGCGACCAGCTTCGAGATCCCGCTCAAGCTCATCGAGCAGAAGAACAACGGCTACTACCTCCTCGGCGTCTACACCGAATCGAAGGCGAGCGGCGACAAGCTGCGCAACGTCTCGATCAAGCTGAAGAACCCGGAGTTCGAGGTCTCGGCGCGCAAAGGAATGTAGAACGGCAGGCTTGAGGTCAAAGGTCATAGGTCAAAGCAGGCAGCGGGAGCTCATAGCCCGCGCGAGTGTGAACGGGCGACCAGAGGGTCGCCCGTTTTTCTTTCCTCATTCCTCATTCGACATTCGACATTCTTCATTTCGGTTTCTGAACGGGCTCGAAAACCGAAATGAAGAATGTCGAATGAAGAATGCAGAATGGAGAAGCCGACGCATCAGCGTTCGACGATTTGGAAGCGCGCAAGGTCCCCCGGCGCGAGCTGCGCGACCTTCCACATCTCCCGGCGCGGCACGGTCAATGGCTGGAGATAGCCTCCCGTGATCGGATGATCGGGACCCATCACGACCAGCTCGCCTCCCGGATGCCACTGCACCGTTCCCGATCGCATCCCGCACGACGGGAGAAGCGCCGGGAGCTCGGCCGGCGCCGGGCCTGACGCAAGCCTAACTCCGGTCCGGTCGAGCGACGGCGTCACGGTCCACTGACGACCGACGATGTGATCGAGCAATGTAGCGTCGAGCTCGTGCGGCCCGGCATACGCCTCGATCGTGAGGCGGTCGCCCCGCGGCGGTGGAAGAAGCGGGAGCCGTCGCTCCTCAGCGTCTGCGCGGTAAATCGCGTCGCCCTTCGCGAGCCGTCGCGGGCGCACGCTCCATCGCGGCTCGACGGCGGTGAGGCCGCCGCGCACGGCGACGACGGCGCGCATCCCGCCGCGGACCGGTCCGACGTCGAGAATCGAGCCTCGCGCGACGTCGAGCCTCGTCCGAATCGGAACCCGCACGCCGTCGATCGTCGCCTCGACCTCCGCTCCCGCGATCGCGATCGCGCAGTCACGCATGAAGCGAAGCCGCGGCCCGAGCGCCGCACACTCGACGAGCAACGCCCCGTCGTCGTTCTCGGCAAGCCGGTTCGCAAAGCGCATCGACGGAGCGTCGAACGCGCCGCCTGGGGCGATGCCGAACGCGTAGCGCTCGACGGCCGCCTCGCCCGCGACGATCGTGGCGACGCCGGGCGCGAGCACTTCGGCGAGCGGCTCCGCGACACGATCCGGTTCGTGCGACGAGGCCCGGGCGGCGACGAACGCCCCGGGCCGGATCGTGACGACGTCACCCGGCGCGATCAGGTTAGGCCGCGCGGCGCGCGGATCCCAGAGCGTCGCGCCGCTCCGCCCGACGATGTTCCATCCACCCGGACTCTCGCCCGGATAGAAGCCCGCCATCGCCCCCGCGATACCGAGCGAGCCCGCCGGCACTCTTTCCCGCACGACGCTCCGCCGCGGCAGCGACCACTCTTCGGGCCACCCTTCGAGATAGGCGAAGCCCGGAAGAAACCCGAGGTAGCGCGCGCGGAGCTCGAGTGAGGCGATGCGCGAGAGGAGCGCCTCCAAGGGCATCGCCGCACGCTCGAGGAGCATCCCGAGATCGGGAGCGTGCTCGGCCGAGAAGTCGACCGCGAGCTCGTGGCGCGCGGAGTCGGGAAGGGGTCGCGGCGCAATGCCGCTGAGAAGAATCGCTTCGATCGACGCGCGGATCGCTCCGGTCACCGACGCGTCGCGGCCAAGAACGAGAATCGACGACTGTCCGGCGATCGCCGCGACGACCCCTTCGATCGCGCGCGCCTCCTCGACGAGAGCGTGAAGGTCGTCGAACCCGATCGTCTCGAACGAGACGAGCAGCGCGTCGTCGGCCGACGGAAGGAAACGGATACCTGGCACGCGCCAATCTTAGTACCCGTCCGCGCCGATCGCCGCGCGCAGTCGCGGAAGCGCGCGACAGTCATCCCGAGTGAGCGAAGCGAGCGAGGGATCTGCAAGAGATCCGATCGAACGATTCCGCTCGAAAAATCGATCTACGTGTAGGAATCGAGCAGACACTCTCCAGCAGATTCCTCGCTCTCCCGCTTCGCGGGATCGCGTCCGGGAGACTGCCGATTTGCGACGCCCGAGTGAGTTGTCGTCCCGACGACTGACGCCGCGAAGCGGGGGAAGGAGGAGGGACCTCGCAGGCTGGTACTCACGTGCCACAGGCCAGACGATGCGCGACGAACCTCGACTGTACCAGCCTGCGAGATCCCTCCTCTCCCGCTTCGCGGGTTCGTCGGGATGACAATCCACACGCGTCTCGACGTTAGCGGGAGCCGCGCCGCTGATCAGCGTTTCTTTCCTTCGGCTCCGCGCCGCTGCTTTGGGCCGCCCGGATTCGATCTCCCCTCCCCGCCTCAACAGGTATCATCGCACTCGCAGGGCAACCCCACAGCCGTTCGACAGAGCGAGGTGCACGATGCCGAAGACTCCGTTGCAGACGCCCGAGATGCAGCTGAACGCGATCGCCAGGCAGGCGATGACCGAGTACGGTCTGCTTCCGGGATTCCCTCCCGACATGGTTCGCGAGCTGAACCAGATCAACGGCCCGACCGACGCGTCGGGCGCCGAGATCCGCGACCTGCGCGACCTCGCGTGGTGCTCGATCGACAACGACGACAGCCGCGACCTCGACCAGTTGAGCGTCTCGCAGCCGGTGTCGAAGGACGTGACGCGGATCCTGATCGCCATCGCCGACGTCGATTCGCACGTCGGCAAGGGGAGCAAGGTCGACGCGCGCGCGAAGCACAACACGACGAGCGTCTACTGCCCTGCCGTGATCTTCAACATGCTTCCCGAAAAACTGTCGTACGGCCTCACCTCGCTCAACGAGGGAGAGGATCGCCTTGCGATGGTGACCGACATGGAGGTCGGCCGCGGCGGCGTGGTCAAGTCGTCGTCGCACTACCGCGCGCGCGTCCGCAACAAGGCGAAGCTCACCTATTCGGCGGTCGGCGCCTGGCTCGAAGGGCGGGGGCCCGTGCCCGACAAGGTCGCGGCGTCGGGGCTCGAGGGACAGTTGATCGAGCAGGACAAGGTCGCGCAGAAATTGAAATTGCGGCGCGAGGAAGAGGGGGCGCTCGACCTCGAGACGATCGAGGCGCGCGCGGTGCTCGCGAACGGAAAGGTCGTCGAGCTGAAGGCGTCGAGGAAGAACCGCGCGCACGAGTTGATCGAAGACTTCATGATCGCGACCAACGGCGCGACCGCCCGCTTCCTGATGTCGAAGGGCTTCCCGACGTTCCGCCGCGTCGTCCGCGAGCCGGAACGCTGGCTCCGCATCGTCGCTCTCGCGCGCGAGCTCGGCGAGCGGCTCCCCGAGCTCCCCGACTCGAAGGCCCTCGAGGCGTTTCTCATCAAACGCCGCGCGGCAGACCCACTCCGTTTTCCCGACCTCTCACTCTCGATCGTGAAGCTGATGGGGCGCGGCGAGTACGCGGTTCAGCTGCCCGGCCAGGCGGGGATCGGCCACTTCGGCCTCGCGGTGAAGGACTACTCGCATTCGACCGCGCCGAACCGGCGCTACCCCGACATCATCACGCAGCGGCTTCTGAAGGCCGCAATCGGAGGGAGGCCGTCGCCGTACGGCAACGACGAGATCCTCTCGCTCGCCCGCCACTGCTCCGACCAGGAGAACGCGGCGAACAAGGTCGAGCGCCGCGTCTACAAGTCGGCCGCGGCGCAGCTGCTGCTTCCGCTCGTCGGCAGCAGCTTCGACGCACTCGTGACCGGCGCCTCGAACAAGGGAACCTGGGTCCGGCTCCTCCATCCCCCGGTCGAAGGCCGCCTCACCCGCGGCTTCAAGGCGCTCGAAGTGGGCCAGCTGATCCGCGTCAAGCTGACTTCGGTCGATGTCGACCGCGGATATATCGACTTCGAGAAGGTGCGGGGGTAGGGGGCTGGGGCAGAAGTAGAGTCCAGGAACTTGATCAGACCCGAAGTTAGAACGTAGAACGATGAATTGAGAACCCAGAAAGGGGACAACCCCGACCGACCGCTTCGCCCTCTTTCTGGATTCTCAATTCATCGTTCTACGTTCTAACTTCATCATTTTCCTGGTCGTCTTTGACCGTTTCCGCCTCCTCCGCCCCAAAATATTGACCCATCCCCCCCGGTTCACTAAACTTGGCGCCCCTGTGCCGGAGGGGCGACGTAGCCAAGTGGTAAGGCAAGGGTCTGCAAAACCCTCATTCGTCGGTTCGATCCCGACCGTCGCCTCCAATTTCCCCCCCAGGCTCCGCGAGCCGCTGTTCCGTTCCACCGAAACGAGAAGCTCACGCGCACGTAGAATCTCCCGATGAGCGCCGCCGGCATCGCGATCCTCGCCCTCGTCATCCTGGCGTTCCTGGGGATCAGCTGGGCGAGCTGGAAGTCGTACTGCCTCTTCCACCGCGGCGGCCGCCGGATCTTCGCCACGATCGCGATCGGCTCGAATCTCTTCTGGCTCGTCCTTCCCTTCATCGTCTCCGCACGGGTCTCCCCCTGGTTCCGCATCGCGCGGAGCATCCTCGGACCTCCCTGGTTCTACTGGGTCGTCTTCTCGCTGCTGCACGTGACGGTCGTCGCGCTCGTGGCGGTCGCCTGGTTCTTCGTCGCACGAAAGCGCGAGCCGCTCTCTTCGTTCGGCCGCATCGTCTCCGAGCTCTTCTTCCTCGCGTTCGGAATCATTACCGTCGTCGGATTCATCCAGGCCATCGGCCCGCTTCGCGTCGAACGCGTGCCGGTGACGATCAAGGGCCTCCCTCCCGAGTTGCGCGGCATGCGCATCGCGCTGGTCTCCGACCTCCACGTCGGCCTCTTCAGCCGCCCGGGGCGATTGGCGAAAATCAGCCGCGCGCTCATGGAGCAGAAACCCGATCACGTCGTCATCGCGGGCGACTTCATCGACGACGATCCGTACTTCGTTCCGAAGTTCCTTCGCGGCCTCGAGCCGATCGACAAGGCGACACCGGTGACCGCGGTGCTCGGAAACCACGAGATGTACGGCGAGCCGACGTCGGTCATCCGGCAGATGAAGGGAACGCGCGTCCGCCTTCTCGTGAACGAAGGGACGGGTGTGCTGCGCGGGCAGACTGTGCTCTGGATCGCCGGCGTCTCCGACTACGCGGGGAAGGGCGCACTCAAGCCCGACATCGACACCGCGCTGCGCGGCCGGCCCGCGGGGGCGACGACGATCGTGATCTCGCACCAGCCTCGAGTCTTCCCCGAGGCGGTGCTGCGGAAGCTTCCGCTCGTCCTCGCCGGGCACTCGCACGGCGGCCAGTTCGGCGTCCGCTGGCTCGGCTGGTCGCTCGCCGGCGTATTCATCCAGTACGACATGGGGCTCTTCCGGAAAGACGAGACGCAGATGTTCGTCACCACCGGCGCCGGCTACTGGCTCGTCCCCGTGCGATTCGGAATGTCACCGGAAGTTGTGGTGATCGAGCTGCGGTGATTTCGGATTTCGGATTTGAAGACCCGTGTTACGCGTGGTGCATGAGAGTCCATGAACGATCATCCTGACCCGAACATGACCCCAAATCC
Source organism: Thermoanaerobaculia bacterium (assembly GCA_041671505.1). GTDB lineage: Bacteria > Acidobacteriota > Thermoanaerobaculia > Gp7-AA8 > Gp7-AA8 > JACPDH01. The sequence continues at coordinate 15,446 of JBAZBK010000012.1, forward strand.
GAAATACCAAATCCGAAATCCGAAATCCGAATGTCCCGCCTAACCATACCCGCCCCCGCCGACTTCTCGCTCGCCACGACCGTCGTCTCGCACGGCTGGTACGTGATGCCTCCGTTCCGCTGGGACGCGGAGCGCGGCGTGCTTCACCGTGTCGAGGCATTCGACGGTGCTGGCGCGTTCGATGTCTCCATCCGCCACGACGGCGGGAAGCTGATCGTCGAGTCGAAGCGCGACTTCGCGCCGTATCGCGACGAGCTTCGCATCCGGCTCCGCCGCATGCTGCAGCTCGACCTCGAGCTCGGCGAGTTCCACGCGCTCTGCGAGAAGAGGAAGTCGCACCGCGCCGTCGCCGAGACGAAATTCGGGCGGCTGCTCTGCGGGAGCACGCTCTTCGAGGACGCGGTGAAGATCATCGCGACGACGAATACCGCGTGGGGGCAGACGGTCCGGATGACCACTCTCCTCGTCGAGGCGTGCGGCGAGCAGTCCGCATCGGGCGCCCGCGCCTTTCCGACGCCCGAGCGCGTCGCCGCGTTCGGTGAGGCTGCGCTTCGCGAGACGTGCCGCATGGGCTATCGCGCGCCGTACGTCCGCGGCCTCGCCGAGGGAATCGTCAGCGGTGAGATCGACCTCGGGGAGATCGCAAATTCAACGCTCGCCACCGAGGAGCTCTTCAAGTCGTACCGGACGCTCCCGGGGATCGGGCCCTACGGGTCGGCGCATCTCCTCGCGATGGACGGCCGGCACGACTACATCGCCGTCGACACCGAGTTCCGCTCGTTCGTTAGGCGTCGGCACTTTCGCGGCGCCGAGGCGAGCGACGCCGAGATGCTCGCGCGATACGAGCGCTGGGGACGATGGAAATACATGGGATTCTGGTCGGAGCTCTGGCTCGATCTGAGCCGGAAGGTGGAGACGGGCGGGGAGAAGCGCAAATAGTGTACTCCGGTCCGCCTGCACGCGAAATCTTGTGCATTTGGTGGGCGGATGCGATAACCATTCGGAGAGGAGAGCCCGTGGACGACCGACTCAAGCAGCTGATCAAGGAGCTGGGGGACGCGATCAACGAATCGATCTCGAGCTCCGAGGCAGTGAACGCGCAGATTCAGAAGATGCGCGACGAGGGGTACGACCTGTACGTCTTCCTCGACGCGACGATCGGGGTCGGACGCGACGGCGAAGCGGAGACGGTCACGCACGGGCAGACGGTCACCAAGTCGCAGGGGAATCTTTCAGGTGGCGCCCAGTTTCGGATCAATCTGAACGACCTCCGCTTTCTCCGCTCGGTCGGAATCGACCCGACGAGAAAGGTGAAGGCGCCGAAACGACTCAATGGAACGATCGCAAACGACGACCCGGAGGGTTAACCTCTACGACCTGGCGCCCGCCGACGCCGCGGCGGCGCTCGCTCCCTTCGTATCGCCATCGTTTCGAATCCGCCAGGTCCAGGAGTGGATCTACGCGCAGGGCGTCGACTCGTTCGAGTCGATGTCGAACCTCTCGAAGCAGACGCGCGCCGACCTCGCCGAGCGCTTCTCGCTCGCATTCCCCGTCACGAAGGAGCGAACCGAGCCGGCGCCTGACGGGAGCGTGAAGTACCTCTTCACGCTCGAGGACGGCGCGCTCATCGAAGCGGTCCACATGCCGATGGGGACGCGGACGACCCTCTGCCTCTCGTCGCAGGCGGGATGCGCGGTCGGCTGCACCTTCTGCGTCACCGGCTTCTTCGGCGCGGGGCGGAACCTGACGCCCGCCGAGATCGTCGGGCAGATGCACCGCGTCCGCCACGAGCAGTCGATCGCCAACGAGGCGCTCAACGTCGTTTTCATGGGGATGGGCGAGCCGATGCTCAACTTCGAGAACGTCGCGACCTCGCTCGAGATCATGGAGCAGTCGATCTCGCTCAGGCGCGTGACGATCTCGACCGCGGGGATCATCCCGGGGATCGAGGAGCTCGCGGCGCTCGAGCGGAGGCCTAACCTCGCGGTCTCGATCAACGCGCCCGACCGCGAGCGGCGCGAAGAGATCATGCCGATCACGAAGAAGTACCCGCTCGATGAGCTGATGGACACCCTGCGCCGCTTTCCGCTCGAGACGGGGCGCGACATCACGGCGGAGTACGTGCTCCTCGCGGGGTGGAACGACTCGTCGCACGACGCCGCGACGCTCGCGAGGCTGCTGCGCGGCGGGCGGTTCAAGGTCAACGCGATTCCCTTCAACCCCGACCCGGCGCTTCCCGCATGGATGAAGCGCCCGACCGACGCCGCGATCGATCGCTTCGCCGCCGCCCTCACCCGCCACGGCGTCCCGGTGACGGTGCGCCGCTCGAAGGGCAACGAGATCGCCGCTGCCTGCGGCCAGCTGCGCGGGAAGACGGAGAGGCGAAAGGGCGCATCGAAGCCTTCGTGAGCCGCGCGCCGGCGTCGGAAGGAGTTGTCATCCCGACGATCCCGCGCAGCGGGAGAGGAGGGATCTCGCAGGCTGGTACATTCGCGCAACAGGCCAGACCCTTCCCGGCTGAAGACATCATCTGTACCAGCCTGAGAGGTCTCTCCTCCCTCTCCCGCTTCGCGGGATCGGTCGTCGAGACGACGGATCGTATCGGCAGCGCAATGCCCGGCACGTTCGACGCTGCGCCGTCTGCACCGCCTTCGCGCGAAATGCCACGCACCTGCCCTACAATTGCCGTCGACATTCGCGCGCGTCACGCTGCGGAGAGACTCACATGATCGCCATCCACATCGAGTTCATTCTGCTGGTCACCGGGATCCTCACCGCGATCGGAGGGCTGCAGTTCTTCCTTCCCGCGAAACTCGCGAAGCTGAACTTCGGGGAAGCGCCGTCGGGCGACGTCGCGACCTTCCTGGCGCGCCACTGGGGGATGCTCGTCCTCTGCTTCGGCGTGCTGCTGATCCTCGCTTCGAAGAACGAGGCGATCCGGCAGCCGGTCATGATCGCCGCGGCCGTCGAAAAGGCCGCGCTCGCCGGCAACATTTTCGCAACATCACTTCGAAAGCACCCGTCAGCGCTCGTCATCGCGGTCGCGGACACGCTGATGACGCTACTCTACGTCGCGTACCTCGCCGGGCTTTGACCGGTGAACCCGTAGACTCTCCCGTCGGCGCCCCCGGTGCCGCGGCACACCACCATCCGGAGATCTCCATGCGCACTTCACGCCTCGCGCTTCTCACCCTCGTCGTGCTCGCCTCCTTCTCGGCCGTTGCCGCCGAAACGAAGCCGATCGATCACGAGACGCTGTTCCTCTTCAAATCGGTGGGAACACCCGCGCCGTCGCCCGACGGCAAGTGGGTCCTCACCTCGGTGAGCGAGCCCGCCTACGACGAAAAGGACGAGGTGTCGGACATCTGGATCGTTCCCGCCGACGGCAGCGCAAAGGCGCGCCGCCTAACCGCAGGCAAGGGAGGCGAGAGCGGAGCCTCGTGGAGCCCCGACGGAAAGAAGATCGCCTTCACCGCGAAGCGCGACGGTGACGAGGCGAACCAGCTCTACGTCCTCGACCTCGCGGGAGGCGAGGCGCAGCGCGTCACGAAGCTGACGCTCGGCGCCCGGTCGCCGAAATGGAGCCCCGACGGGAAGACGATCCTCTTCCAGAGCGCGGTCTGGCGCGGCGCGGCCGACGAGGACGCCAACAAGAAGGCGAGCGACGAGAAGAAGAACGCGAAGACGAAGGTACGCGCCTACGACTCGTTCCCCATCCGCCAGTGGGACAAGTGGCTCGACGACAAGCAGACGCACCTCTTCGTCGTCGCAGCCGACGGCTCCGCGGCGCCGCGCGACCTGCTCGCCGGCACGAAGCTGGTCGCAGCAACAGGCTTCCGCGGAACAGGCAGCGAGGGATCGAGCGACAGCCTCGACCCGGAGTGGGCCCCCGACTCGAAGTCGATCGTGATCAATGCGACGGTGAACCTCGACATCGCCGCGCACGGCGAACCGACGTTCCACCTCTACGAGGTCGCCGTCGCAGGCGGCGAGCCGAAGGCGCTCTCGTCGGGCGCCGTCTCGCACACGGGCCCGTCGTTCAGCCCCGACGGAAAGACCCTCTGTTTCACGACGGCTGCCGGCGCCGGCGTGATCTACGCGCACGACCGGCTCGCCTGCGCCGCGTGGCCCTGGAGCGGCGCGGTCCGCCAGCTCGCGCCGAAGTTCGACCGCTCCGTCGCGTCGTTCGCGTTCACGCCAGACGGAAAGACGATCTACGTCTCCGCCGAAGATGGCGGGCACATTCGCATCTGGTCTGTGCCGACCGCTGGTGGTGAGCCGAAGCTCGCGATCGACGCGCCGCAGGGTGCCTTCCGCGGAATCAGCATTCCGGAGAAGTCGAGCCCCGCGACGCTCTTCGCGAACTGGGAGAGCGCGACCAGCCCGAGCGAGGTCGTGAAGTTCGACCTCGTGACGAAGAAGAAGACGACGCTGACGTCGTTCAACACAGAGAAGGCGGCCTCGATCGATTGGCAGCCGCTGCGTGATTTCTGGTTCACAGCGAAGAGCGGACGGAAGATCCACAGCTTCGTCGCGCTCCCTCCGGGCTTCGACGAGACGAAGAAGTATCCGCTCCTCGTTCTCATGCACGGCGGCCACGCGAACATGTGGACCGACGTGATCTCGAAGCGCTGGAACTACCACCTGCTCGCGAAGCCGGGCTACGTCGTCGTCGCGACCGACTATCGCGGCTCGACCGGCTATGGCGAACAGTTCACGCTCGACATCGTCGGCGATCCGCTCCGCGGCCCCGCGATCGACATCAACGAGGCGGCCAACGAGGCGATCCGGCTTTACCCCTTCATCGACGGCACGCGGCAGTGCGCGGCCGGCGCCAGCTATGGCGGCCATCTCGCGAACTGGATGGAGGCGTCGACCGATCGCTACAAGTGCCTCATCAGCCACGCGGGGCTCGCGAGCCTCTACGCGCAGTGGGCGACGAGCGACGGCATCTACCATCGCGAGCTGATGATGGGCGCGCCCTTCTGGGAGAAGCCGGAAGTCTGGATGGACCAGAGCCCGACCACCTATGCGAAAAAGTTCAAGACCCCGATGCTCGTCTCGGTCGGCGAGAACGACTACCGCGTTCCGATCAACAACACGCTCGAGATGTACGCCGTCCTCCAGCGCCAACAGGTCCCGAGCCGCCTCCTCGTCTGGCCCGACACGAACCACTGGATCACGAAGGGCGAAGACAGCCGGAGGTTCTACGAGGAAGTGGAAGCGTGGCTGGGGAAGTGGTTGAAGTAGGGAGTACTGAGTACTGAGTCGAAGAGTTGTTAGTTGTTAGTTGTTCGTTGTTAGACGGCCGCGCAAGCGGCCGTTTCTAATTGGCCTCATGCGAGAGCGTGGGGTCACGCGAGTCGTTCCAATCTCTCCCGGCCGCGGAAGCGGCCGCGTCTAATTAGCCCCGCCCGTAAGGGCGGGGTCACGCGAATCGCCGACATGAACGAGCCGCGGAAGCGGCGACGTCTGAATTCCCCGCGCGTGAGCGCGGGGGCGCGACCGCAGATTCACACGTTACCCCGCCCTTACGGGCGGGGCGTCAGACGCGGCCGCTGCCGCGGCCGTGAAAATGAGGGTGCACGCTTTCCCCGCCCTTACGGGCGGGGCTAGTTAGAAACGGCCGCTTCCGCGGCCGAGGCACAGACAACTCGTCAAATCACCGATCCACAATCAAGCACTCAGTACTCAGTACTCAGTACTCAGTACTCTCATCTCGTGGGATCGTGCGCCACCTGCACGAGCAGCTTCCCGATGTTCTCGCCGTGGAAGAGGCCGAGGAATGCCTGGGGGGCGTTGTCGATGCCATCAACGATCGTCTCGCGGTACTTGAGGCGCCCGTCGGCGAGCCACGCGCCGGCGTCGCGGAGGAAGTCGGGCATCCGGGCCACGTGATCGAGGACGATCATGCCGCGCAGCGTTGCGCGTTTGAAGAGCAGCGGCGCGATGTCGATCCCGTGGTGCTGCTTTCGCTCGTTGTATTGCGAAATGAGACCGACGAGCGCGACACGCCCGCCGATCTTCAAATTTCGAAAGGCAGCCTCACCGACCGCGCCCCCGACGTTCTCGACGTAGACGTCGATGCCCTTCGGACAGGCCTTTCCCAGCACGGCATCGAGATCCGCCGCCGTCTTGTAGTTGATGCACTCGTCGAATCCGAGCTCCCCCGTCACCCAGCGGCACTTCTCGTCGGAACCCGCGAGCCCGATGACGCGCGCGCCGACGACCTTCGCGATCTGCCCCGCCGCCGACCCGACGGCGCCGGCCGCCGCGGACACCACCACTGTCTCGCCGCTCCGCACCTCGGCGACATCCATGACGGTTGCGTATGCGGTGAGGCCGGGCATTCCGAGCACGCCTAACGCCGTCGAAAGTGGCGCAGCAGCCGGGTCGAGCCTGCGAAGCCCGCTACCGGCCGAGATCCAATACGACTGCCAGCCACCCCCACCGAGGACGAAGTCACCAGGAGCGAAGCCATCGACGTGCGATTCGACGACCTGTCCGACCGTGGCCCCAGGCATCACGTCGCCGAAATCGGTCGGGTCGGCGTAGGTCCTCACCCCGCTCATCCGCGAACGCATGTAGGGATCGAGCGAGAGCCAGATCGTGCGGCAGAGGATCTCACCGTCGACCGGCGTCGGGATGCCGTGTTGAACGCGCCGGAAGTTGCTCTCGTGAGGCTCGCCGGCCGGCCGGCTCCGGAACAGGATCTGCGTGTTCATGCTCCAAGTATAGGAGCCTCCCGTCGAGCCGGGGCAGCTTCAGCGAACCCGCCCTTCGAGCTCGCCAACCACCTCGTCAAACGCGATTCCCTCGTTCACCAGCAGGACGACGAGGTGGAAGAGGAGGTCGGCCGACTCCGAAACGACGCGCTCTCGCCCTTCCGACAGCGCGGCGATGATCACCTCCGCGCTCTCTTCCCCGATCTTCTTCAGGATCTTTCCGCGGCCGCCGCGGAAGAGCTTCGCGCTGTACGAGCCTTCCGGAATCTCGCTCTTCCGCGCGCGAAGCGTCTCCTCGAGCGCTGCGATCGAGAAGCGTGCGTCTCCGAAGCAGCTGCGCGCCCCCGTGTGACACGCCGGCCCGCGCGGCTCGACGTCGACGACGATCGCGTCGCCATCGCAATCCGGGGTGATCGCGACGACACGCTGCGTGTTGCCCGACGTCGCGCCCTTGTGCCAGAGCTCTTTGCGGCTTCTGCTCCAGAACCAGGTCTCGCCCGTCTCGAGCGTCTTCGCGAGCGACTCGGCATTCATGTACGCGAGCGTCAGCAGCTCGCCGCTCCGCGCATCGCGCACGATCGCGGGGAGGAGGCCGGAGTCGCCGAACTTCAGGTTGTCGATGTTGATCATGTCTGCCTCGCTGGAACGGTTTGTCGTTAGTTGTTGTAGGCGACAGGCGAGAGGCGAGAGCAGGCACTCGCGGCGAGTAGTTCTTCTCGGCTATTTGCGCTGACCGCCAGCCTATGCTTGCTCATCGCCTCTCGCCTTGTCGCCTCATCGCCTCACGGCTACCCCACTGTTATCCAGAAACTCCTTGAGCGCACCGATCGACATGACTCCATCGTGGAACAGCGACGCCGCGAGCACCGCGGCTGCGCCGCCTGATTCGATCGCTTCGCGAAAGTGCTCGAAGCGACCCGCGCCGCCGGAGGCGATCACGCCGATTCCGGTCGCGCTGGTCACTGCGCGCGTGAGCGCGCAGTCGAAGCCGCGCTGCGTTCCATCGCAGTCGATCGACGTCAGGAGGATCTCTCCGGCTCCAAGGTCGGCCGCGCGACGCGACCACGCGACCGCGTCGAGTCCCGTCGGCGTCGATCCCGCGCGCGTCATCACCTGCCAGCCTTCGCTGTTCCGCTTCGCATCGCATGCGACGACGACTGCCTGCACGCCGAACTCGCCTGCGCAGCGTTCGACGAGCGAAGGATTCTCCACCGCGGCCGAGTTGATCGCCACTCTGTCGGCGCCGGCGCGCAGAAGACGTCGGAAGTCGTCGACCGACTTCACGCCGCCGCCGACAGCGAGCGGGATGAAGAGCTGCTCGGCGACGCGCCTCACGGTCTCGAGGGACGCCTCGCGCTCGTCCGCCGTCGCCGAGATGTCGAGCATCACGATCTCGTCCGCACCTTCGGCTTCATAGCGCCGCACGCATTCGACGACATCGCCCGCGTCGCGGATCGATTGGAATCGCACTCCCTTGACCACGCGTCCGCCTCTCACGTCGAGACACGGAATGATGCGCGCGGGAAGCGGCCGCTTCGACGCAGCCTCCCGCGCCGCGGTTAGGCCGAACACACGATCCTGCAATGCCCGCCCGACGATGACGCCGCATGCCACGCCGCCGCGGGCGAGCATCGTCACATCGTCGAGGCGCGCGATCCCGCCGGAGGCGAGGATGCGCATCGACGTGCGCGATGCGAGGTCGCGGTAGAGATCGAACGAGGGGCCCGTCATCGCACCGTCGCGGCCGACATCGGTGACGAGAATCTCCTCGATGCCTGCGGCTTCGAGATCGCGCAGGACAGAGTCGAGATCGGCCCGGTGAGCGGCCTGCCATCCGGCGACGCGAATCTCGCCGTCGAGCAGATCGAGTGCGACGACGATGCGCGACGCGCCGACCCGGTCGATCGCGCGACGCAGCTCGTGCGGATCGCGCACGGCCATCGTCCCGACGACGACGCGCGACGCCTCGGCCGCGATCGCGCGCCCGGCATCGTCAGCGCAGCGAATCCCGCCACCCACCTGCACTCGGTACCGCCGCGCCAGCCGCGCCACGAGGTCGCCCAGCTTGAAGGAACCGCTGCGCGCCCCTTCGAGATCGACGACGTGGATCAGCGTTCCCTCCGGCGCGTCCCACGACGCGACTACTTCGTCGGCGGAGCCGTAGCGCGTCACGTCGTCGTAGCTGCCGCGAAGCAGCCGGACGACTTCTCCGCCGAGGATGTCGATCGAGGGAACGACATCAAATGTGCGTTGGGTAACTGCTCTGGTCGTTTCGTTCATGATCGTGGTCATTAATTTAGCGTCCCCGAAATTCACAGTCCCCGAACTGCACGCCGGAGGCGTGCCAGAAGGTAGCCCCGGGTCGCCCCGCAGGGCGGGGCGACCCGGGGTTCCGGACGTCCGATCTTTCGCACCCCGGAGGGGTGCCAGATCATTCGCTTCTCGTCATCGTTCTGGCACCCCTCCGGGGTGCACATCTATCGCGCGCTTCCCGTCCGGGGGTCGCACCGCTTCGCGGTGCGACCCCCGGCTACCTTCTGGCATCCCTTCGGGATGCGGATTCACGCATTGACTCACCGCACCACGCAGTAGTTGCTCAGCAATCGGAGACCCGCAACCGAAGACTTCTCCGGATGAAACTGCACTCCCGCAACGCGGCCGTTCCGGACCGCGGCATTGAACACGCCTCCATACTCGGCCGTCGCAATCTGCTGCGCCCGCGTGACGCCGACTGCGCGGTACGAATGGACGAAGTAGAACGACGCATCGCGCGGGATTCCGTCGAATAGTGGATCGTCCGTGAGCTCGACGCGGTTCCATCCGATCTTCGGCACGCGCACGCCCTTACCGAACTTCTCGACGCGCCCGCCGCAGAAGCCGAGCCCCTTCCACTGCCCCATCTCGTCCGATTCGTCGAAGAGGAGCTGGTGACCGAGACAGACGCCGAGCAGCGACGAGCCGGAGGAGACGGCCTCGCGGAGTGCGTCGGCGACTCCACTGCTCTCGAGCCACGTGATCGCCGCGCCGAAGCTTCCGACACCGGGAAGGACGATGCGCCGCGCCGAGGCGATCGCCGACGGATCGCGCGTGACCTCGAGCTCCGCGCCGACATGCCGCAGCCCCCTTGCAATCGAGTCAAGGTTGGAGAAGGGAGAGTCGATGAGCGTCGTGCGCATGGTGTGGGGGGCCCGTTGTTGGTTGTTGGTTGTTAGTTGTTAGTTGTTAGTTGTTAGTTGTTAGTTGTTAGTTGTTAGTTGTTAGACGGTCGTGGGTGCTTGTGCGTGGCTGGTTGCGCCGCCCGAGCGAGCTGTCGTCCCGACGACCGCTCCCGCGAAGCGGGAGCGAGAGGAGGGACCTCGCAGGCTGGTACAAATTTCGTTTTCGGCCAGGCTTTCTTCGTACGTTGGATGTCTGTACCAGCCTGCGAGATCCCTCCTCTTCCGCTTCGCGGAATCGTCGGGATGACAAACCGAGCGTCTCTCGCTGCCTGTCTAACAACTAACAACCAACAACTAACAACTCGAACCACGCCGCCACGCCGCCCTCACAACACCCCCTTCGTGCTCGGCACCCCGCCGCCCACCACTTCTTTCGCCTCCCGCAGCGCGATTGCAAACGCCTTGAAGATCGCTTCGGCGGCGTGGTGCCCGTTGCGTCCGCGGACGAGGTCGACGTGAATGTTGCACGCACACGCGTGCGCGAACGACTTGAAGAACTCCTCGACGAGCGCGAACGGGAAGTCGCGGTGAATGAGCAGCATCTCCTTGTCGATCGGCGCCTCGAAGACGAGGAACGGCCGCCCTGCGAAGTCGACGACGACCCGCGCGAGCGCCTCGTCGAGCGGCACGTAGGCGTGTCCGAAACGACGGATCCCGCTCTTGTCACCGAGTGCGACACGGAAAGCCTCGCCGAGCACGAGCCCGACATCTTCCACGGTGTGGTGGTAGTCGATGCGGACATCCCCGGTCGCCCGGACGTTCATTTCCACCCGGCCATGTCGCGCGATGACGTCGAGCATGTGCGTCAGGAAGCCGACCGGAGTTTCGAGCGACGAGGAGCCCGTGCCGTCGAGATCGAGTTGTACCGAGACTTCCGTTTCTTTCGTCCGCCTGGCCACCGCTGCGCTTCTGCTCATGCTCCACGTCCTTCTTCGAGTCGTCGCGACGTCTCACCGGCCTCCAGCAGCGCCTCGATCGACTCGAGGAACCTGTCGTTCTGCTCCGGCTCGCCGATCGAGACGCGCAGGCAGCGCTCCATGCGCGGATAGCGCGAGATGTTGCGGACGAGCGTGCCGCGCGCGATCAGCCCTTCGAAGATCTCGTCGGCGCTTTCCTCGACGCGAAACGCGACGAAGTTCGACCGGCTCGGGAAGAGCTCGATCCCGCGCATCGCCTCGAGCCGCGCCGTGACCCGCGCCCGCTCGCGGAGCGTCGCGTCGACGCGCGACTGCATGAGCGTCTCGTTCTCGATCGCGACGAGCGCCGCCTCCTGGCTGAAGACGTTCAGGTTGTACGGCAACTTCACCTTGCGCATCTCGCCGCAGAGCTCCGGCGTCGATTCGAGCCAGCCGATCCTCAGCGCCGCGAGTCCCCACGCCTTGGAGAAGGTCGACAGCGTCACGAGCCGGTCGGCCGGCGGCGGCGGGCCGTCGTCCCAGAACTCGCCGTACGCCCGGTCGAGCAGCACGAACGCGCCGCTCGCCAAGAGCGACTCCAGATCGTCCGCCCCGAGGATCCCGCCGGTCGGATTGTTAGGCGAGCAGGCGACCACGACGGCTGGCTCAGGGCCGTCGAGCGCGGCGTCGAGCATCGCGCGCAGCGGCAGAGCTCCGCTTCGAGGGTCGATGTCGACGCGCACGATCTCGCCGCCAAAGATCGTCGCCAGCTTCTCGTAGAGCGGAAACGTCGGCGTCGGGATGACGACGCGCCGCCCGGGAGCGACGAGCGTGGCCATCGCGACCATGAGAAGCTCGTTCGACCCGTTGCCGACGAGCACGTTCTCTCGCGCGATCCCGCCTCGCCGCGCGATCGCGTCGCGCAGTTCCACCGCCTCGAATTCAGGGTAGACGTTCCACTTGCGGCGCAGCACGCGCTCGACGATCTCCTGCTTCAACTCCGCGGGGAGGTCGACCGCTCCTTCGTTCTGATCGAGCTTGTCGCGCGCCGTGCGCGGCTCGAGCGTGTAGGCGGTCATCGCCCGCACTGCGTCCCTGACGAACTCGACTCCCTCGTATGCCTTCGGCCTCACTGCGATCGCGGGGATGCTCATCGCACCGTCTCCTCGTCTCTGACTGCCTCTGGTTTCGATTTCGCTTCCGCGATCCGTACCCGCACCGAGTCGGCGTGAAGCGGAAGCCCCTCGAATTCGGCGAGCGTCACGGCCGCGGGTCCGATCGCCGCCGCGGTCGTTCGGGAGAGCGTCACGATCGTTCGGCGCCGCACGAAGTCGGCGACGCCAAGCGACGACGAGAAGCGCGCCGCGCCTGCGGTAGGCAGCACGTGATTCGATCCGGCGACGTAGTCACCGAGCGCGACGGCCGACCATGGACCGACGAAGATCGCGGCGCAATTGACGACCCGCGCCACGACCCGATCCGCATCGCGCACCTGTACGGAGAGGTGCTCTGGCGCGATCGCGTCGGCGAACGCGGCGGCATCATCGAGCGTCGGCACGATGACGACCGCGCCGAGGGCGTCGAGCGCCGCCTTCGCGCCGACGCCTTCGCCGCGAAGCCGTCGCTCCACCGCCTCCGCGACCGCCTCGCCGGTCGCGCGACTCGGCGTGACGCAGACAGCGAGCGAATCGGCGCCGTGCTCTCCCTGCGCGAGCAGGTCGGCCGCGACGAGCTCGACGTCGGCCGTCTCGTCGGCGACGACGACGATCTCGCTCGGCCCGGCGGGGAGGTCGATTCCGACGACGTCGCGCACGAGCTCCTTCGCCGCCGCAACGAAGCGGTTTCCCGGCCCGACGATCTTGTCGACGCGCCGGAGCGACTCGGTCCCGTACGCCAGCGCCGCGACTCCCGCCGCGCCGCCGCTTCGATAGACCTCGGTGATTCCGAGGCGCGCGCAGACTAGTTTGAATTCCTCACGCTCGGCCACGCGCGACGTCGTCGCCACGACGATCTCTCCGACGCCGGCGATGCGCGCGGGAATCGCGCACATCATCAGCGTCGAGAGGTAAACCGCGGCACCGCCCGGAACGTAGACGCCGACGCGTCGGAGCGGAATCGACTCCTGGCGCATCTCACTCGCGTCGTCGGGAGTGATCGGAACGCGCTGCTGCAGCATGTGAAATGCGGTGATCCGCGCGATCGCGACGTCGATCGCAGCCTCGAGCTCCGGCGCAGCCCCGCCACCGGCAGGGCGACTGAGAATCGAGCCCGGCTCCACGTCGACTCCGTCGAGCTCACGCAGCAGCTTCGCCACTTCGGCGTCGCCCCCCGTGCGGACGCGCTCGACGATCGCGGCTGCGATCTCCCTCGCCTCACCTGCGCTCTTCCTCCGACCTCGCTCGAGCGAGGTGAGCCATTCCGCGCGATCCGCTTCGCTCAGTTCGACGACGCGCATGCGACCTCCTCACGCTCGTCCGGAATCGCGAGCGCGGAGATCCGCGCGACGAGCTCGCGCACGCGCGCCGGATCGAGCCGGAACGCCTCACGATTGACGATGAGCCGCGCGGAGATCTCCGCGATCGTTTCGATTGCCTCGAGCCCGTTCGCACGGAGCGTGCTTCCCGTCTCCACCAGGTCGACGATGTACGGCGCCAGGCCTAACACCGCGGCGAGCTCCACAGAGCCCGCCAGCTCCACGACTTCGGCGGCGGTGCGCCGGCGGAGCAGCCATCCGCGCGTGAAACGCGGGTACTTCGTGGCGACGACGGCGCGTGGAAGCGTCGCGAGTGGCCCGGCGCCCGGCGCCGCGATCAGCATCATCCGGCATCGCCCGAGATCGAGAGCGAGCGGCTCGAGCACGTCGGGGCGCTGTTCGAGCAGCTGATCGAGCCCCGCGACGCCCGCGTCGGCCGCACCCTGCTCGACGTAGACCGGGACGTCGGCGTCCTTGACGAGAATCCACTCGAAGCCGCCGCGCGCGAAGACGAGCCGGCGCGATGCGATCTGCTCGGCGCTCGGCGCGTCGAGGCCCGCCGCGCGAAGCCGCGCGAGCAGCGGCTCGAGAAGTCGCCCCTTGGGAAGCGCGATGCGAAGGGGGCGGCTCACGGCGTCACCTCCAGCGCGTCGACACTGAGCGTGAAGCCGACTGCCGTGACGTTTGCGCCGTACTTCGCGTAGAGCGCGTCGTATCGGCCGCCGCGCGCGACCGGAGCGTTCGAACCTCGGCGGTAAATCCGGAACCGGATTCCGCTGTAGTAACCGCCCGCGTCGTCGGGATCGAAGACCGCGACCATCTGCGCTCCGCTCGCTTCGACCTCCTCGGCCATCCGCTCGAAGCGCGACGCGACACTCTGCGTCGCTCGGCACGTCACGAGATCGGCGACTTCGAGCGTTCCGCGGCGCAGCCGTTCGAGAAGGCTGGCTGCATCGCGATCGGTCGCGGATTCCTCCTCGAGCAGGCGCGGCAACGACGCGTCACCACAGCTGAGCGTGACGCCACTGCCCGACGCAGCGATCGCAAGACGGACGATCTCGCGGTCGGCCTCGAACGCCGCGTCGCCGATCAGCTCGGCGCCGATCTGGAAGTACTCGCGGCTCGCGCCGAGACGCGCAGACTCGCAGCGGATCACGTCGCCGCGATAGAGGACGCGCGTGACGGCGTCGGTCGGAAGCGAGGGCGCGAGCGCGCGAGCCACCATCGGAGTGAAGTCGGCGCGCAGCGTGAGCAGCTCGCCGTCGCGGTCGACCAGGCGGTAGCTCGCCCGCCCCGGCACCGAGCTCGCACCGTCGTCGTAGCAGTCGGCGAAGTCGAGGATCGGGAGGATGACCTCGCGATAGCCGGCGCGCTCGAGCAGCCCGACGACGCGATACTCGATCGCGCGCCGCCGCGCGGCTTCGTCGGGGAGGAGCACTCTCACGCCCGACGGAAACGGCAGCGTCGCCGGAGAGTCTGGGCTTTCTTCGATTTCTCTTCGTTGCAGCATTCGTTTCCCCGCGATCCCGGTCTGAAATGCAAAACGCCCCTTCCCTGGGCGGGAAGGGGCGTCAGATCGGTCGGATACGAATCGTCGTGACAGTCAGCGCCCCTTACCGCCGGGGCGCCGAAACGTCGAACTCCCCTACGGCCTGTGATGCCAGGCGTGATGGTGGTGCTGACGGACGACGGCGAAGCTCTTCATCGGCGCAGAGAATAGGGGCGAGGGGAGGAGGCTGTCAAGGGGCGGCGATACGCCCGGCCGTTTTCGAGAGGCGAAAGAACGAGGCATCAGCCAGGCGCCGATGGCATCCCGAGCGGCCCACTGGGCGCGCGGTAGCGCCTGAGGAAGGAAACCGCGATCAGCCGCGAAGCTCGCGCCATCGTCCACGAGCGCACGGATTGTCATCCCGACGACCGAGCGGAGCGAGGGAGGAGGGATCTCGCAGGCTGGTACAGTTGAGGTTCGACGCGAATGCTCCTGCTCGCGGCACATGAGTACAAGCCTGCGAGGTCCCTCCTCCTTCCCCCGCTTCGCGGGGTCAGTCGTCGGGACGACAACTCCCTCGGGTGTCGCAACTCGGGCAGCTTCTTGGAAGCGCAACGAGGGATGACGGGATGGGCGTTAGGCGCTCGCCTCCCTCACCCTTTCGGCACGATCATTCGCAGCTTCTCGGGAGCGATCGAGAACTCGACCGGGGTCATCGTCAGCGGCTCGCCGTCGGCGTAGACCTCCATCGGCGTCGCAGTCTCGAGACGGATGGTACGACCGCGCGCCGAGCGGACGAACGGGCTGGTGACGTGCTTTCCGGTGTAGGCCTTCGGCAGCGTCGTCAGGAGATCCCACGTGCTGCACTTGCCAATGACGTAGAGGTCGAGAAGGCCGTCGTCGACTCTGGCCGCGGGGGCGATGAGGACTCCCGCGCCGTAGCGATGCGTGTTGCCGACGACCGCGAACATGACCTCTTCGGTCTCTGCGACGCCGTCGACCGCGATATTCATTCGCAGCGGCCTGAACGACGGGAGCACGCTGAAGATCGAGTAGAAGTAGACGAGCGAGCCGCGAAGATACTTCACCTTGTTGGCGCGCGCGGCCACGACCGAGTCGAAGCCGACGCCGGCGACGCCGATGTAGCGAAGGCCGTTCGCCACGCCGACGTCGATCTCGCGCACGACGCCGTTGACGGCCGTGTCGCAGGCGAGATCGAGGCGCGACGGGATGCCTACCGTCTTCGCGAAGTCGTCGCCCGAGCCGAGAGGGAGTACCGCGAGCGGGATGCGAAGGTCGAGGCCGCGAAGCGCAAGGTGGACACTGCCGTCGCCGCCACAGACGACGGCACGATCGCAGAAGTCCGGCGTGAGCTGCCGCGCCATCTCGATCATGTGCTCGCGGCTCTTGCTCTCGTAATGCATGACCTCGGCGCCCGCAGCGCGGAGCATGCCTTCCGCCTCACCGACGTGCAATCGTGCCCGGCCCCGGCCTGCCGCGGGGTTGTAGAGAACCGCCAAGCGCATGAGGCGGATAGTTTAGGGGATTTCGGATTGAGGATTTCGGATTTCGGATTTCGGATTTGAAAAGCCTTCCTCGATCATTGGAGCATTGCCAACACGCGCCTTTCGGGATCGATCATCGAATCCGAAATCCGAAATCCGAAATAAAGAAAACGGCTCCCCTCACGGGGAGCCGTTTTCGACCTGCGCGCAGCGCGGGACTTATCCCTTCTTCACTTCGGCTTCGATCTGCTTCGAGCTTCCGCCGATCTGAATGCGGCGTGCCTTCGATTCCTCGCGCTTCGGCATTTCGAGCTTGAGCACGCCATCCTCGTAGGTCGCGCTGATCTTCTCGGCATCGACCGTCGCGGGGAGCCGGAACGCGCGGACGAAGCTTCCGAACGAGCGCTCGACGCGGTGGAAGTTCTTCTCCGTTTTCTCTTCCTCGCGCGACCGCGTTCCGCGGATCGTCAGCATCCCGTTTTCGAACTCGACCTGGATGTCTTCGCGCTTCATTCCGGGAATCTCCGCGATTACGCACAGCGTCCCGGGCGTCTCCTCGATGTCGACCGCGGGAACCCAGCTGGCCGAGGCGAGCTCACCGTTCTCGAACGGGAAGCCGGGATCGAACATGCGATTCATCTCGTCCTGGAGTCGGCGCATCTCGGAAAAGGGGTTCAGTCGGATGAGTGTGTTGACCATGATTCGTTCCTCCTTACTTATGGCTTGAGTTGCATACACTCATATATAATAAACATTAGCGTGGTGGACTAATATTTCAACCGGCACTCGCGAATCGCCGTCTGGAAATAGGTCAATTATGGTGTAGGCCACCCTCGAATCGGCGCCAGGAACGTGGCGTGCTCCCGGAACCGCTGGTACCTACATCCCGCACCGATGTCCGGCGCATCGCAAACCGTGCCGGAGTTAGTCGTGGATCTCGAGCAGCGCCTTGCAGCTCCGAAGCTCGAGGGCCCGGACCTTCACGATACCCATCCGGTCGTCGGCCTGCATCGCCTCACCTCGAGTCGCGAGTACGGAAAGTTCGCGGCACGAACGGATGAGCCGCCGATGTTAAGATCGCGCGCGTGACGGCGCCCGGCTACCGCGATTTCTTCTATCCTCTCAACGTCTTCATGCACGTGATCTCGGCCGAGGAAGGGGATCCGACCTGCTTGCACTACGGCCTGTTCGACGATCCGGCCGAGTCGCTCCGCGGTGCTCAGGAACGCTCGACGGAGCTGCTGCTCTCGCGCCTTCCTGCCCCGCCCTGCTCGATCCTGGAAGTCGGAATCGGTCTCGCGACGACGCTCGCCCGACTGACGCGCATGGGCTACGACATCGAGGGAATCACCCCTGACGACATGCAGATCGCATTCGTCCGCGCCCACCACGGAGATTCCGTCCGGATTCACGCGTCGTCGCTCGAGGCGTTCGCAGCCGGGCGAACCTACGATCTCCTGCTCTTCCAGGAGTCGTCGCAGTACATCGACGCCGAGGCGCTCTTCGCGAAGGCGGAGGCGCTCGCTCCGCGCGTGCTCGTGCTCGACGAGTTCGCGCTCGAGCCGGTCGACATGCCGGGAGCGCTCCACTCGCGCGCGAATTTCCTCGAAGCGGCCGCGCGCCACCGCTTCACGATGACCGAGGAGCTCGACCTCTCCGCGAAGGCCGCCCCGACGGTCGACTGGTTCATGGCACGAATCCCCGCTCATCGCGACCGCCTCGTGGCCGACCTCGGGCTTACGCCCGCGCAGCTCGACGAGCTCGTCTCCAGCGGGCTCAAGTACCGTGAGTTCTACACGCGCGGGACCTACGGATACCGCCTCATGCAGTTCGCACGCTAGACCGCGTCGGATCGCGTACACTCATCGGAACCAATTTGACGAGGTCCCCGCAATGCCGGCGCATGACGCCGCGCGCGGCTGCGCTGGCGCCGGGAACCGAAGGAGCCGATCCGCCATGTTCGACGTCTTTCGCCGCAGCTACGGAATCTTCCGCCAGTCGCTCGCCATCCTGTCGGCCGACAAGGAGATCCTCATCTTCCCGGTCCTTTCGGGAATCGCGATGCTCTTCGCATTCGCGCTGATGATTGGCGGCGGCTTCTTCATGGGAGTCTTCCGCGCGATCCTCGACTCCGCGGGCCAGGGCTCCGCCAGCGAGATCCTCGGCTATGCCGTTCTCTTCGTCTGGTACTTCCTCAGCTGGTTCGTCGGCCTCTTCTTCAACGTCGCGGTGATCCACTGCGCGAAGATCCGTCTCGACGGCGGCGATCCGACCGTCGCGGACGGAATCAACGCTTCGATGCGCCACATCGGCCGCATCGCCGCGTGGGCCGCAATCTCCGCGACCGTCGGCCTGCTCGCGCAGATCCTCAGGGACAAGCTGAAAGGGTTCGGCCGCATCTTCGTCTGGCTCGGCGAGGCGGCGTGGGGAATCGCGACCTTCTTCATCGTTCCGGTGATGATCTTCGAGGAGCGTCCGATCTTCGACTCGGTGAAGCAGTCGTGGAACCTGGTGAAGAAGACGTGGGGCGAATCGCTCGTCGGCGGTGGCGGCATCGGCCTCTTCATCTTCCTCCTCGCGATTCCCGGTCTTCTCCCGATCGTGCTCGGGTTCGTTCTCGGCAACGGCGGCGCGATCATCGGCGGAGTCGCCGTCGCCGTGCTCTACTGGCTCGTCCTCGCCTGCGTGTCGTCGGCGTTAGGCGGCATTTACCGCGCGGCGCTTTACGTCTACGCGACCGAGCAGCGCGTCGCGCCCGGCTTCTCGTCGGAGTACGTGACGGGAGCGTTCAAGAGGAAGTGATTCGAGTGTGGCGCAGGCACTCCTGCCTGCGCGTCGCCCCGCGGCGCGGGGCGACCGGTTCTGCTCGCAGGGACACGGAGTGCCGTGTCGCTGCGAATCCACTCCGACGAAGGGCGGCGCTGCGCGCCGCGCGCAGACAGGAGTGTCTGCGCCACACAATCCCAGCCCCTACCCCGCGAGCACCCTCTCGTAGTACTCCAAGTACTTCGGGATGATCTTCGCGGTGTCGAACTGCTCGATCGCCCACGCGCGTCCCGCCCTGCCCATCCGCGCGCGCAGGTCGTCGTTCGAGAGAAGCTCGATCGCCCGCTCCGCCATGCCGTCGACGTCGCCGACCGGACGGAGGTACCCCATCTCGCCGTCGACGACGACCTCCGGAAGCCCTCCCGCGTGCGACGCGATGACGGGAACCTCCGAGGCGAGCGCTTCGAGCGCCGCCACCCCGAACGACTCCGTCTCCGACGGCAGGAGAAAGAGGTCGACCGAGCCGAACGCCTCTTCGACGTTCGCGACGTGCCCGATGAAGTAGACGCTCTCCTCGAGGTCGTGCTCGCGCACGAACGCCTCGGCCATCGGGCGCTCCGGCCCGTCGCCTAACATCACCAGGCGCGCCGGCACCTTCTTCTGCACCCGCAGGAAGATCTCGAGCACGTCCTCGATCCGTTTGACCTTCCGGAAGTTCGACGCGTGGCAGACGATCTTCCGCCCGCACGAGAAGAACGGACCCTGCCCCTCGCGCCGGTGGAAGCGCGTCGGGTCGATGAAGTTCGGGATCACCTCGATCGGCTTCGTCGTCCCGAAGTTGGCGATCGTTTCGTCGCGGAGCGATCGCGAGACCGCCGTCACCCCGTCGGAGACCTCGATGCCGTACTTCGTGATCGGCAGGTAGCTCGGGTCGCGGCCGACGATCGTGATGTCGGTTCCGTGAAGCGTCGTGATCACCTTCGGGCCGATCCCGTTGAGGATCTGCTTCGCAATGAACGCGGAGATGGCGTGCGGGATCGCGTAGTGCACGTGCAGCACGTCGAGCTTCTCGTGCTGCGCCACCTCGACCATCTTCGACGCAAGGGCGAGGGTGTAAGGCCGGTAGTCGCCGAAGAGCGGATAGGCCGTGGTCGCGACCTCGTGGAAGCGAAGCCGCTCGTGCAGGTGCGTTAGGCGTGTCGGCAGCGCATAGCTGATGAAGTGAACCGAATGCCCGCGCCGCGCCAGGTCGATGCCGAGCTCGGTCGCGACGAATCCCGACCCACCGACCGTCGGATAACAGGTGATCCCGATGTTCACCTCAGACCTCCCGCCCGCGGTACGCCGACTCGACGTCGTCGACGCGCGGAGGCTGTTTCGTGACGAAGCCTTCGCCGAACTCGGCTCCGATCATCGCCCCGAAGTGGCGAGCCCTCGCCTCGATCATGTCGATGAACGACTTCTTCGCGATGGCGGTCATCCGCTCTTTCGACTTCGGGTTGTAGAACTGCGACTTGTAGCAGCGGAGCGCATCCATCTTCTTCTTCTGGCTCGCCGTCGTGTCGATGACGAAACTCGGCTGATGCACGTAGTTCTGCATGTAGTAGACGACCGTCTGCGGTCGGTGAGGAGCCTGGCCCGTCTCGATCTTCGCGAGCCCCGCGTAGAAGCACGCTTCGGTGATCACCCTGCCCGCGCGTGTGTGATCGGGATGCCGGTCGTCGGGATAGGGCGCGAAGAGGATCGACGGCCGGTGCTTCCGGATCACGGAGATCAGCTCGAGCTCTTCCTCGCGCCCCGCATGGAGATTTCCGTCGCCGAAATCGAGCTGAAGGCGAAAGAGCGCGCCGAGGACCCGCGCGGCGGCGAGCGACTCGTGGAGTCGGGTCTCGGGAGTGCCGCGCGTCCCCATCTCTCCGCGCGTCAAATCGACGAGCGCGATCTTCTTCCCCTTCGCGACCGCTTCGAGCATCGTGCCGCCGCAACCAATCTCCGCGTCGTCGGGGTGCGCACCGAAGAAGAGGTAGTCGACCTTCGTGTTCTTCATTTCAGACTCCCGTGATCCTGTAGGCACTACTGTCGGGCTCGGCGAGCTCGACGAGACGGTCGATCAGCGCGCTGCCATGGTCGCGCCAGAGGCGCAGCCAGGAGATCCGTCGATCCACTGGAACACCGTCGGGGAAGAGCGCGTTCGCGAGTCGCGCGACGGCACGGTAACGATCGGCCTCACGCCGCGCGAGAGCGCGCGTCCCGCGCGTCTCCAGCCGCCTCGCGTGGAACTCGAGCCGGCGCAGAGTCCGCCGGACGGAGCGCTCCATCGACGGGTCGGCCGCGAGGATCTCCTCGACGACCGGCTGCGCCGCGCGCGTGATCGCGGAGGACAGCGCGCCGACGTCGCGACGAAGCGCGTCGACCGCTCCCGTCTCGCGCCGCGCCACGATCTCGTCGGCAGGCAGCGTCAGCTCCTCAGGCGTGATCGCGTAGCGATCGATCGCACGGAGGACCTTCTCCTCCGCCACGAGCACGTGCGCCCGAAGCGCGACGTGCGGCGGCACGATGCCGAACCGCGCGTGCAGCGGAACGATCTGCGCGTAGTACGAAACTTCGGCGGGCCCGCCCACGAACGCAGCAGGCTCGAAAACGTAGTCCTGAAGCAGAGGGCGCGTCAGCGCCCCTGTCGAGATCCGCTCGGGACTCTCCTCGAGAATCCGGTCGAGCTCCGCGTCGCCCAACGTCCTCTCTCCCGCGCGCCATCCGCCGTTTTCTCGGCGCAGCGCGACGCGGACGTCGTGCGGCTCGACGAGATAGAGCAGCGCGTAACGCCCGTCGGGGCCGGGAACGACCTGCGGCGCGTAGCCGGTCGCCTTCACGACCTCGCTTCGCTCCACGACCATCGCCTCGACTTCGTCCGATGAATCGATCAACGCGCGAAGGAGCGGCGCTCCCGTGCGCCTGAGCTCTGCGTCGCGCGCGTCGACGAGCACGAGGCCGCGTCCCGCGAACGCCTCCGCCACGAGCGTCGCGAACGAATCACGGAACGACCCGCCGTCGCGGAGCCACGCCGCGTCGCCGAGCCCCGCGAGCTCGGCGAGCCGCGTGCGCAGCGCCTTCGGGATCTGAACATCGCCGACACACTTCGGAGCTCCCGCCGGGTGCGGAGCGCGGAGCTTGACCACCGATTCGCGCTCAGGCCAGTCGAGCGTCGCGACCTCGCCGAAGTCGTGGTCTTCGGTCGCCATCCAGAAGAAGGCCGTCGCGCGGATGCCGCGCGCGGCGAGCGAGGCGCGCAGGTTGAGCAGCGACGCGATCTTCGAAATCGTCAGCAGCGGACCGCCAGCGAAGCCGACCTGCTGCCCCGCGACGATCGAGACGCTCCGCCCGCCGCCCCATTCGGCGAGCTCCGCCCCGACGTCGTTGCCCCAGGCGCGGTTCGACGCGGCGAGCGACGATGCGAGCGCCGCGCGATCGCGCGACGGAGGCCGCTGCACGATCGTGTCGCGTCTCGAGCCGAGCGCGCGTGCCTCGCCGCGGCCGAGCACCAGGTCGAGCGCGTATCCCTTCATTCCGGGATACGCCGCGAGCGGAAGCTCGAGGAGAGTACAGTTGGCTTCGGTCATGATTTTCGGTGTCCCGCGAGAATCAGCCGCGGGCTGTCGTCGGAGAAGGGCGCTCCGGAAAAATCGCCGTAGACGCCGCGAATTTCGATCTCTGCGTCCGCGAAGAGACGGGCCATCTCGTCGTGGTCGTATCCTCGCACACGCTCGATGAATCGCCTCCCGCCCATTGTGATTCTTTTGTTAAACGTGCTCGAGGCCGCGTCGAACCAACGCTCGATCAGCACCTTCTCGCCGTCGGCCTCGCGCTCCTCGCGCTCGACGAGCCGCTCGAGCTCGCGCCTCACGTTGAGGTAGTCGAACAGGACCGGCGCGCCCGGTCTGAGCACGCGCCTCATCTCGGCGAGCGTCTCCGCGTCCTCCTCGGGCGAGTCGAAGTAGCCGAAGCTCGTGAAGAAATTGACGAGACCGGCGAACGCGCCGGTCAGAAAGGGGAGCGCGCGCATGTCGGCCCGCGCAACCGGCATCGCGCCATGCTTGCCGAGGCCGACCCGGAGCAGCACGTAGGAGAGGTCGCAGCCCGTCACCGAGTAGCCGAGCCGTCGCAGCTCGTCGACGTGGCGGCCCATCCCGCAGGCGAGATCGAGAAGAGTGCCGTCGACCGGGCCGAAGAGCTCGTGAAAGAACGCAGCCTGCGTGCGCGCCTCGTCGGCGTCACGGTACGAATAGAGCTCGAGGTAATCCTCGCCGAACCACTCGCGATACCAGGTCAACGGCGCACCGTCAGTTTCCGAGCCTGCGAACGATTTCCTGCTCGTGTTTGCGCGCCGCCTCGAGCGCCGCCTCGAGCTGGCGCACGACCGCACGCGCGCTCTCGAGCATCGCGAACAGGAGCATGTCGTCCTGTGGCGCGGCGACTTCCTCCGCTGCGACGTGTTCGACGACCGCGGCGTCGAAGGGGCTCTCGTCGACATGGCTCTCGGCCGCCGCGATCGGTGTCACGTCGCCGAACGGCGACTCCTCCACCTCGACGTCATCCGCGGCCGCGTCGACGAACGGAGTGACCTCCGCCACCACGGGTGCCGCGTCCTGCATCTCGTCGTCGATCTCCGCGAAGGCGGAGGCGTCGGGGACCTGGAACGGGCTCGCCCCATGCTCGACTGGAGGAGGCGGAGGCGCCGCGGCAGGCAGCGGCGCAACAGGACGGGGCGCCGCTGGAGCGGGCGCCGGTGCGACCGGGACCGATTTCCCCGCGACTCCCACCTTCGGCACGCCGGCCGAGCCCTGCGTGACGCCGGAGCCGGCCTTCATGTCGGGCTTCCTCAGCTCGGGCCCCTCGTAGAGGGTGATGTCGACGTTCCCCTTGATGTTATCGAGCATCAGGCCGATCGCGGCGCGGAGCGTCTGCGTCACGCCGACTCCGCTAATCGCCGCGGCTTCGACGATCGGCGCGTTTCCGCTGTTCAAGTAGATCTTCATCTCGTCGACGGACGAGACCGCCGGGAGGTCGCGCTTGTTCGCCTGGTAGACGATCGGGATCTTGTTAGGGTCGATCCTGTTGATGCGCAGGTTCGTCTTCAGGTTCTCGAGGCTGTCGATGTTCGACTCGCGCATCGACGCCTGCGAGTCGGCGACGAAGATCACGCCGTCGGCGCCGCGGAGCACGAGCTTGCGCGTCGCGTCGTAGAAGACCTGCCCCGGCACCGTGTAGAGCTGCACGCGCACCTTCTGCCCGCCGATCGTGCCGAGCTCCATCGGCATGAAGTCGAAGAAGAGGGTACGGTCCGTCTCCGTCGCCATCGAGATCATCTTCCCCTTGTTCGACATCTTGGGGTTCTGATAGATCTTCTCGAGGTTGGTCGTCTTGCCGCAGAGGCCGGGACCGTAATAGACGAGCTTGACCGTAATCTCGTTGATGGCCTTGTTGATGAGAACCATCGTGCCTCCCGCACAGAACGCCGTGGTTTGAACCGCTCCGATCATTCACGAAGGATCTGCCGCGGAGCGCGCTGGCCACACGGCTCGCAGCCGGATGCCTTTCGCACTCTTCGCGACGAACACTCGTGAATAGTCCGCGGTAGCTTAGCACCTTCGCCGCGACGAAAGATGTACGCGAGCGGGTTGAATCCGCGCCTGCGCGGTGCCATATTGCTGGCGGAGAAGTTACCCGGGCAGGAGCGAGGCGAATCTTCCCTCCACGCCGAGGCAGAAGACGACCCTCACATAATGCGCCAACCCGAACGGGGTTAGTTCAACCCGCACGCCTTCAAGCAACAGGCTTCCCGCCCGGGACCGAACGCCGCGCAAGCGGCGTTCGTTGTTTAGAGGCAGGCGAGAGGCGAAAGGCGAGAGGCGAAAGGCGAGAGGCGATGAGCAAGCGAGGAGTAGCGCGAACGTGCAGCTCCGCTCTTTCCTCACCGAAGCGGAGCTTCGGTGCGCACCAGGAGTGAATCAGAAGTGAACGCTGCGCGTTCGCACTCCAGTGCGCCTACTCATCGCCTCTCGCCCCTCGCCTCTCGCCTCTCGCCCCCCAAGGCGCTGTTGGAGGCATTATCTTGTTGTCGTATGGAACGCCACCCTGCCGTCGCCGGCTCCTTCTACGAAGGAAGCCCTGCGCGACTCGCCGCCCAGGTCACGAGCTGCTACGAGAAGGCCGCGGTGCATGTGGATACGAGACTCCCGATGATCGGCGCGATCGTCCCGCATGCCGGGTTCATCTACAGCGGCCACGTCGCAGCCGAGCTCTACGCGAGCGTAGCGCTCCCCTCTCGCTTCATCATCCTCTGCCCCAACCACACGGGCCGCGGCCGCGGTGTCGCGATCAACTCCGAAGGGACGTGGCTCACGCCGATGGGAGGCGTTCGCGTCGACGAGTCGCTCGCGGCGGAGCTGCGTTCGGAGTCTTCCGCCTTCGAAGAGGACAGCGTGGCACACGCGCGCGAGCACTCGCTGGAGGTGCAGCTGCCGCTCCTTCAACACCTCCTCGGTGACCGCTTCAGCTTCGTGCCGGTTTGCATGAAGACGCCGTCGTTCGACATCTGTGCCGAGGTCGGAGCGGCGATCGCTCGCGTGATCGCGGAGCATCACAGGGCCGGCGAGACGATCGGCATCATCGCGAGCTCCGACATGAACCACTACCTCGACCAGAAGACGACATTGAAGAAGGACCAGCGTGCGATCGACACGATTCTCCGGCTCGATCCCGAAGCGCTTTGGAACGTCGTACTCGCCGAGGACATCTCGATGTGCGGCTTCATCCCGGCGACGACGATGCTCATCGCCGCGAAACGCCTTGGCGCCACCCGTGCGACACTGATCCGCCACGCAACCTCCGGCGACGTCAGCGGAGACTACGGCTACGTCGTGGGGTATGCGTCGATTGTGGTCAGTTAGAACAGGCGAGAGGCGAAAGGCGAGAGGCGATCAGCAGGCAGCCCCACGCGGCGACCCGCTCGTCTCCCCTCGCATTTCGCTATTCGACCGGCCTCTGTTCCATGCCCGGAAATCTGCCCTCTTCACGAACTCCAGCCTCCTTATCCCCTTTTGGCCTCTCGCCTGCTCTGGCCTCCGACCTGCGCAGCGTTTCTCGCCTTTCGCCTCTCGCCTTTTCCGAGTCCCAGCTTGCTCATCGCCTCTCGCCTGCTCTGGCCTCCGGCCTGCGCAGCGTTTCTCGCCTTTCGCCTCTCGCCTTTTCCGAGTCCCAGCTTGCTCATCGCCTCTCGCCTTTCGCCTATCGCCTGCTTCTCCCTATAATCTGCTGCAGTTTCATGGCCTCCAGCGAAAAGCGCTTCAAGATCGGCGACGTCTGCAAGCAGGCGGACGTGCAGCCGTACGTCCTTCGATACTGGGAAACCGAGTTTCCTGCGCTCGCTCCCGACAAGACGGGCGGCGGGCAGCGCACCTACACGCAGCGCGACATCGAAGTGATCCTCCGCATCAAGGAGCTCCTCTACAGCGAAGGCTTCACGATCGCGGGGGCGAAGAAGAAACTCGAGGTCGAGCTTCGCGATGGAGGCGAACCGCGCCCCGCTGAGAAGCCGGCAGCGAAATCACCCGGCGCCGCTGCGACGGCGAGCAGCGAGAATGCCGCACGCGAGGCGCCGGCACACACGGTCGTCGTCGAGCGCGGCTTCAGCGCGCGCCAGAAGAAGCTCCTCTCCGAAACGCGCGACGAGCTTCGCGCGCTGCTCGACATGCTCAACGCCTGAGGTCGCGGAACCTGCCGTAGCGCAGCCTGAGGCGCGCAATGTCCCAGAGCACCTTCGGCGGATCGCGCAGCACGTTGACCCTCGACCCTTCGGAGTTGAACCAGAGAACCGGCACCTCGGCGACCGTGCATCCCTGCAGCCCCGCAAGCAGCAGCAACTCCACGTCCCAGGCAAAGCGATCGACCACCGCGACGCGGAAGATCTCCCGCGCGCGGTCGGCGCGCAGGAGCTTGAAGCCGCACTGCGTGTCGCGGAACGGAATGCCGGTGATCGCGCGCATCAGGCGGTTGCCCACCCTGCCGATCCGCTCGCGAAGCCACGCCTGCCTTCGCTTCACCAGCGAACGGTCGACCGCGCGCGAGCCGATCGCGACGTCGTGGCTCTCGAGCGCCTCCAGAAGCTTCTCCACCTCGGCGATCGGCGTCGACAGATCGGCGTCGCTGATCAGCACCAGCGCTCCCTTCGCCTCGATCACGCCGCGACGGATCGCGTAGCCCTTCCCCGCGTTGCGCGAGTAGGAGATCGTCCGCACCTGCAGGGGAATCGTCACACGCGATGCGACACCGGCCGTATCGTCGCTGCTCCCGTCGTCGACGACGATGACCTCGACGATTCGCCGCGGGCAGCGCGGCGCGTACTCGGCGATCTTCCGCAGTGTCTCCGGAAGCCGGGCCGACTCGTTGTAGGCGGGGATGACGACCGAAATGGTCATTTCGGAATTGAAAATTGAAAATTGAAAATTGAAATCGAGGAAAGGGGGATCCCGACCAGATGCACCGTGATTGGCGCGATCGCCAGCTGCGTCCTCGTTCGGATCATTGCGTCACTCGACCTTGCTTCCATATCGTCCGCTCGCGGTCCCCTTTCAATTTTCAATTTTCAATTTTTCTCATCAATCCCTTTCCACCGGTCGTGAAACCAGAGCCAGAGGTGTGGGTCGCGTCGGATGCGCGCGGAGATCCGTTCGTTGAGCAGCGTCATGATCCCCGCGGGAGTCCGGCTCGCGTCGGGAGCTTCGCTCGGGACGATCATCGGCTCGAACTCGAGCCGGGGTTTTCTCCCCCCGTCGGACGGGTAGGTAAAGACCGGGACGATCGGCAGATCGTATTTGACCGCGAGCCGCGCCGGGCCAACGGTGGTCCAGGCGGGATGTCCCATGAACGGGATGATCTCGCCCTGCGACGGCTGCACAGCCTGGTCGACGAGGAGAACGATGATCTCCTTCTCCCCGATCGCGCTGACGAGCCCGCGCGTTGCGACGCGGCGGTCGAGCAGGGTGATGCCGCCACGCGTCCGTCCCTCGTAGATGCGGCGGTGGAGCAGCGGATTGTCGAGCCGCCGGCCGACGACCGTGACTTTGCGGCCGAATTGCGCGGCGACGCTGAGCGCGTTCTCCCACGCGCCGAAGTGGGCGCTCACCAGGAGCACCGCCTTCCCCGACGCGACGGCGCGTTCCATGTTCTCGCGGCCGATTACCTCGAACTCGCTCGCAATCGCGTTGAAAGGGATCGACGACGTGCGGACGTAATCGAGCGACATCCGGACGAAATGCTTCCAGCAGCGATCGACCGTCTTCTTCCGTTCCGCGGTGGTGAGCTCCGGCATCGTCAGCTCGAGATTTCGCGTGGCGAGCCTGGTGCGCCGCTCGACGACGCGACCCGAGATCGCGGCCATGAATCCGGCGAGCCGGCCGAGGTTGCGCTCTCCGAGAAAACGGGCAAGCCAGGCGACCACGAGGTAGAGCGAGTACTCCGCGTAGTGCCTCGGCGTGGGCTTGCGCCGCTGGTCGACGCTCTCTGCCCCTTCTTTTTCGTCGCTCGACATCGGTTCTCCGCCATCGCGGTGCCTGATGATACCGGCTCAATGCAGCGTAGCGAAACAATGTAAATTTCGTGCGCGGAAGCACGATCCGCGCCTTCACCTCGCCCCCTTTCGCTGCTGTCATACAATTCCTCGCATGGCCCACCGGCGGATGGCCGCGATCGATGTCGGCAGCAACTCGATCCACATGATCGTGGTGGAGGCCCGCGGCGACGGCTACCGCGTCCTCGACAAAGAGAAGGAGATGGTGCAGCTCGCGCGGGGAAGCCTCGGCGGCGAGCCGCTCACTCCCGAGGCGATCTTCCGCGGTGTCGCGGTGCTCGAGAAGATGGCCGAGATCGCCCGACGATGGGAAGCCGGCGACATCGTCGCCGTCGCCACGAGCGCCGTGCGCGAAGCGTCGAACGGACGCGAGTTCATCGAGCGCGCACAGGCGGCGAGCGGAATCCGCATCGACGTCGTCTCCGGCGAGCAGGAGGCCGACCTCATCTATCGCGCGATCCGTTCGGCGGTCGACTTCAAGGGGGGAACCGCGCTCTGCATCGACATCGGCGGCGGCTCGATCGAGCTCGTCGTCGGTACCGACTCGGAGGTCTACTTCGCGCACAGCGATCCGCTCGGCGCCATCCGCCTCGCGGAGCGCTTCTTCCGCTCCGACCCGCCGACCGCCGAACAGATGGACGCCTGCCGCAAGCATGTCCGCAAGACGCTGCGCAGGACGCTCTACACGATCGCAACCGTCGGATTCGATTTCTGTATCGGCTCCTCCGGCACGATCAACGCGCTCGCCGAGCTCGCCGGAAAGCAAACGGAAGACGCGGTAGCGTCGGGGCTCCGCTGGCTGGAGCGCGACGAGCTCGCCGCGTTGCTCGAACGCCTCTCGTCAGTCAGCGCGTCGAAACGCGTCGAGGCGTTCGGCGTGGACCCGCGACGCGCCAGCTCGATCCTCTCCGGCGGCCTCGCGCTGCACGAGATCCTCCTCGCCGTCGATCGCCGCAGGATGCGCGCATGCACCGCGGCACTCCGCGAAGGAATCGTCGAGAACTGGCTCGCCGAGAGCGCGACGCCTCGCGATCGCGCCGGCAACGTGCGCGAGTCCGCGATCACCGAGCTCCAGGAACGGAGCGAGTGCGACCGCATCCACGCGACGCATGTCGCGAAGCTCGCCCTCAGGATCTTCGACCAGACGCGCGGCATCCACAAACTCGACGACGACGCGCGCGAGCTTCTCGAGGCGGCTGCGATGCTGCACGAAGTCGGCATGCACGTCTCGTTCAAGGCGCATCACCGGCACACGTATTACCTGATCCGGCACGCGGGGCTCCGCGGCTTCACGCACGACCAGGTTCTCGTGATCGCGAACGTGGCGCGCTACTACCGGAAGGCGCCGCCCGATCTCGCCGACGAGAACATCGAGGAACTCACTCCCGATCTCCGCAAGACCGTGCAGCGCCTCGCGGCGATCCTTCGGGTCGCCGCCGCGCTCGACCGGAGCCGTCGCCAGGCGATCCGCGACGTCGGCGTCGACGTCGCGCCGAAGGTCGTCCGCTTCCACGTCCGACCGCGGCTCGACCCCGACGTCGAGCTCGACAGCGCGCGCAAGCGCGCTCGCTACTTCTCTGAGCTGTTCGAACGAAAGGTGGAGTTCCATGGAGGACCAGACGCAAGAACCGACTGACGCGCCCGACTCACCTGCGGCGCCTGCAACCGCAGAGCCGGCAATCGCCGCAGCCAAACCGGCGCGCGCGCGCCCGACGAAGCGCGCTCCGGCGCGCAAGATCGCCAAGCCGAAGAAGGCTCGCGCCGCCGCGACGAAGGCGCCGGCAAGCACAGCCGCGAAACCGCGGCGCCGCCACGTCTCGCGTTTTCTCGTGCTCTTCCGCCACGGCCTGGCCGAAGACCACTCCGCCACGATGTCCGACGGCGACCGCACCCTGACGACCGACGGGCACGCGAAGACGAAACGCGCCGCGCGCGGACTCGAGGAGATCTTCCCCGAGGCCGATACGCTCTTCTCGAGCCCTCTCGTTCGGGCGATGCAGACCGCGCTCTGGCTGACCAAGGCATACGGCGAGAAGCTGAAGGTTCAGGTCACCGATGCGCTCCTGCCGGGCGCCGACCCGCGCGAGCTCGCCGGGCTTCTCGCGACGCAGGAGGGGCGCAACGTCATCGTCGTCGGCCACGAGCCGCACCTGACCAACGCGATGTCGCACTTCATCGGGACGGCATCGCTGCGCGCCGACCTGAAGAAGGCGGGCTGCGTTGGAATCCAGCTCGACACACGAGGGCGCGGAACGCTCGAGTGGATGCTCGCGCCACGCATGCTCCGAAGGCTCGACTGACGCGATGCACGAAGCGAGAGAGAGGGCCCGGCACGAAGTCTTCGACGCCGCGTGCGCGATGTATGCGGCGCGCCTCGTCTCCGTCTCCTCGGGGAACGCAAGCTGCCGCGTCGAAGGCGAGCAGGCGATCGCGATCACACCGTCCTCCGTACCGTGGGAGGAGCTCGAGCCGGAGGCGATCGCGATCGTGGGACTCGACGGCCACCCGATCGACGCACCGGTGCGGCCGAGCGCGGAGCTTCCCCTGCACCTGGCCGTCTTCCAGGCACGGCCCGACGTCGGAGGCGTGGTCCACACCCATTCCACGAGCGTCACCGCGCTTTCGCTTCTCCGCAGGCCGCTCCCTCCGGTGATCGACGAGATCGTCGCCTGGTTCGGCGGACAGGTCGAGGTTGCAGCCTACTCGTTCTCCGGCACGGCCGCGCTCGCCGCGAACGCGGTTGCGGCGTTAGGCGACCGCGCGGCAGTGATCCTCGCGAACCACGGTGACGTCTGCGTGGGCTGCAGCGTCGCCGACGCGCTGCATGTCGCGGCGATGATGGAGTCAGCCGCCGCCGCCTACCTCGCCGCGCTCGCGACGGGCGAGCCGGTGCGGCTTCCCGACGACGCGATCGCGGAGGCGCGGGAGATCTACCTGCGACGCACGTGTCGGTGAATTCTGAATCTGACGGGCAAGAGATGTGGCGCAGACACTCCTGTCTGCGCGCGGCGCGCAGCGCCGCCTGACTCGCTCATCGTTCACGATGGCCGCCTTCGGCGGCGCGCAGGCAGGAGTGCCTGCGCCACACCGATCGCGCGACGCCACCGGCGTCCCGCTCCACAAACCGTGGACTCCCGCCCCGCCCGCCCTCCCCCGACCACCAGATCTTGTGGTTTGCGAAATTGTTCAACACCAGAATGAATCGCCGCGCTCCCTCTCGCCCTAGAATCGGTGAATGACGATCCGAGAGACGCTGGAGCAGATCGAAGAACAGACGTTTGTGAGGCAGGCAGCGTTGAGCGCGGCGACACGCGGCCGCGAGCGCGTCGAGCCTGAAGACGACATCCGACCGTCGTACCAGCGCGACCGCGATCGCATCATCCACTGCAAGGCGTTCCGCCGCCTGAAGCACAAGACGCAGGTCTTCCTCGCGCCCGAAGGCGATCACTACCGCACGCGCCTGACGCACGTTCTCGAGGTCACGCAGATCGCGCGGACGATCGCGAAGTCGCTCCGCCTCAACGAGGTCCTCACCGAGGCGATCGGACTGGGGCACGACCTCGGCCACTCACCGTTCGGACACGCGGGCGAGGCCGCGCTCAACAAGCTGGTGAAGGGCGGCTTCGACCACTACCGGCAGTCGGTGCGGGTGGTCGAGACGCTCGAGAACGACGGGCGAGGGCTCAACCTCACGATCGAAGTGCGCGACGGAATCCTCAAGCACTCGAAGGGCCAGACGGGCGAGTTGCTGCGAACGAGAAAGAAGGCGCGCGCGCTGACGCTCGAGGGCGACGTCGTCCGGATCTCCGACATCATCGCCTACGTCAATCACGACATCGACGACGGCATCCGCGCGGGGCTTCTCGCGCCGGAGGACATCCCGAAACCGATTCGCGACGTCCTCGGCGAGAACGGCAACCGGCGCATCGACCGGATGGTGCGCGACGTCATCGAGCGGACCATCGAGTGCAAGTACGAGTCGATCACGATGTCGCCGGAGGTCTACGAGGCGCTCGAGGAGCTCCGCAAGTACATGTTCGAGAACATGTATCTCATCCCGAAGGTGCGCGACGAGTTCAACAAGGCGCAGCGGCTGCTCGTGGCGCTGTTCGAGCACGTCGTCGCGAATCCCGAGCCGTTCCTCGACATGAAGAGCGCGGAACCGGTCGAACGCCTCGCGGTCGACTTCATCGCGGGGATGACCGACCGCTACGCGATCTCGCTCTACGAGAAGCTCTTCGTGCCGCGGCCCTGGCTCAGCTGATGAGGCAGGCCAGAGGCCATAGGTCAGAGGTCAGAGCAGGCAGCGAGCGATTCGGGATGAAACACGCAGGGGCACGGCAAGCCGTGCCCCTGGTTGCAGCGAAGGCCTTCCAGCCTTCGCCTCGTATCGTGCGATCCAACGAGGCGAGGCGCCTCGTCTACGAAGCTACTTCTTCGCCTTCTTCGCGTTGATCGAGGTCTTGAGATCCTTGCCGGCCTTGAACTTCACCGAGCGGCTCGCGGGGATCTCGATCGGCTCGTTGGTCTTCGGGTTGCGGCCAGTGCGCGCGGCGCGTTCGCTCACGCTGAAGATTCCGAGGCCGGGGACGGCGCAGCGGTTCTCTTCGAGGCACGTGTTGGTAAGGTGGTCTACGAAGGCGTTGTACGCGGCCTCCGCTTCCTTCTTGGAAATCCCGGCCTTCTCGGCCATCGAGTCGATGATGTCAGCTTTTCCTGCCATGTTGAGAAACCTCCTTCGCGCTATGTCCCGGGGCAATCGGATTTTCGGGGCCCGCTCAATCTATGTGCCGCGACCGGCGAAAGTCAACGGAAGGTCGATTGCCACGCGCGTTAATTTTTCCGGGCGATTCCTATCGCGGTGAATCCGTCGGCACCCGACTCGGGTGTGAGCCGCAGCGTTCCCGACTCGATCCAGTCACCGATCGGCCCTTCGGCGAGGCCCGCTAGATCGATGCGCTCGTACCCACCGTGCGCCGCGAGCACGCGGTCGACGACCGCGTCGTTCTCCTCCGGTTCGAGCGAGCAGGTCGCGTAGAGACAGTAGCCCGGAGACAGCGAGAGCGCTGCGTCGAGAATCGCCTCCTGCGTCGGCGTCATCGACTCGATGCGATCCGGCGACAGCCTCCAGCGCGCCTCCGGATTCTTCCGCAGTGTGCCGGTCGCGCTGCATGGCGCGTCGACGAGCACGGCGTCGATGCCGTTGCGAAACGGCGGGTGCGTGCCGTCGCCGATCGCGATGCGCGCCGCGCGGCCGAACATCACCGAGTGCGCGCGTCGCAGCGGCTGAATCCTTCCGATCGCGATGTCGTGGCTCACGACGCGGTGCCCCGCGAGCGCGAGCGCGAGCGTCTTGCCGCCGGGAGCCGCCGCGAGATCGAGCACGCGGCCGCAGCCGCGGGGAAAGAGCGATGCGATCGCCGCGCTCCCCTCGTCCATCGCATACACACGGCCTTTGCGGATGAGATCGGCAACGCGCGCCGTCGACTCACGCAGGCGAAGCATCGACGAATCGATCAGCGATCGCTCGAACGCGACGCCCCGGTTCCCGAGCTCCTCCGCCGCATCGTCGACGCTCCAGCGCTTCACGTTGACGAGCAGGTCGGGATACGAAAGCTCCTGGTCCGCGGCCGCGATCTCCGCGGCGCGCGCGCGGCCGAACATCGTCGCCCATCGCTCGACGAGCCACTCGGGGTGCGACGTCCTCACCGCGATCGCGCCGACGGAGTCGTCCTTCGGATCGAGCGATTCGATGCTGCGCTCCGTCGCTCTTCGCAACACCGCGTTGACGAACCCCTTCGCGCGCGGAGCGATAGTCCCCGCAAGCGTCACGGTCTCGGATACCGCCGCGTAGCCGGCCACGTTCGTGAACCAGACCTGGGCGGTTCCGAGACGCAGCAACCGGACGACGGGAGGATCGATCGACGCGACGTCGCGCCTGGCGAGCTGGCCGATGGCGTGGTCGAGGCGGAGACGCCAGCGCAGCACCGCAAAGACGAGTGTGCGGACGAAATCGCGATCCTCGACGCCCCCTTCCCGATCGATCGCAGCCTGAGCCGCCCCGGGACGCTCGTCGAGGCGCGAGAGAATCCGGTACGCGCGTTCGCGGTCGCTCACGCGAGCCTCGTTCCGGCGACGAGGCGCGCGCCGCGCGCGTAGTCGCCGCCGCTCACGCGCGGCTTGCCGGGACGCTGCGCAGAGAGAATGCAGAGGTCTCCGCTCGACGTCGCGACGGTGAACGTTTCGCGATCGACCGCGACGACGCTTCCCGGAGCGGCGCCGGACGCGCCGAGCGGTCGCATGTCGAGAAGCTTCACCTGCTCGTCGTGAATCGTCGCGCGAACGCCGGGCCAGGGATCGAACGCGCGGAAGCGGTCGTAGATCGACTTCGCGGACGCCGTCCAGCTGACGTCGCCTTCTTCTTTTTCGATCTTCGCGGCGAACGTGGCTCCGGCGTGATCCTGTTCGATCGCCCGTGCCGTGCCCGCCTCGATCGCGTCGAGGACGGAGACGATCTCCTCGCCGCCGACCGATGCGAGCCGCTTGAAGAGCTCGGGCGTGCGCTCGTGAGGGCCGATCGGCGTCCGCGCGATCGAATAGACCGGCCCATGATCGAGATCCTCGTCGAGCAGCATGATCGACACGCCGGTTTCCGTCTCCCCCGCCTCGATCGCACGCTGGATCGGCGCCGCACCGCGGTACTTCGGAAGGATCGACCCATGCACGTTGAGGAACCCGCGGGGCGATGCGTCGAGCAGATGCTTCGGAAGGATGCGACCGTACGCAACGACGACTGCGATGTCGGGATTGAAGGCACGGAATGCCGAGAGAAACTCCTCGCCCCTGATCTTCGCAGGCTGCAGCAGCGCGATGCCTTCACGCTCCGCGACCAGTGCGACGGGTGGCTTCTGGAGCTTCATCCCGCGCCCCGCCGGACGGTCGGGCTGCGCGACGACGCCAGCGACCTCGTGCCGCGACGCGAGCAGAGCCTCGAGCGACGCGGCAGCGAATTCCGGCGTTCCAAAGAAGACGACGCGCATGGCGCGGATCATACATCGCGAAAAGCAGGCGAAGGGCGAGAGGCGACAGGCGAGAAGCAGGCAGGCACGGGGCGAGTATCGTACGTCCTGTCATCCCGATCCCGCGAAGCGGGAGAGGGATCTCGCAGGCTGGTACTCACGTGCAACGTGGCACCGGGCTTTCGGCTGAAGAGCTCGTCTGTACCAGCCCGAGAGGTCCCTCCTCGCTCCCCCGCTTCGCGGGGTCGGTCGTCGGGACGACATGCCGTGCTCGTGCCCGCTTCCCCGTCGCGGCAGACGCGATAGGCCCTACAATCTCCCGCATGAAACGAATCGCTCTCGCACTCCTCCTCGTCCTCGTCTCACTTCCCGCCGCAGCACAGATCGCCACGGGCGACGAGAACTGGCTGCTCCGCGCCGAAGGAAGCCAGGGAGCGAAGGCGACTCCCGCCCGCATCGACGCAGCGATTGCCGCATACCGCGCCGCGATCGCCGCCGATCCGGCGAGCCTCGAAGCGCGATGGAAGCTCGCGCGAGCCCTGCGTTTCAAGGGTTCCTACACCGTCTCCGACGTCGAGACGAAGAAGACGATCTTCGGGCAGGCCCGCGCCGTCACCGAGGAGTCGATGACGATGATCGAGAAGACGCTCAAGGCGCACGGCATCAAGGGACTCGAGCAGACGAAAAACGAAGATCTCGCGAAGGCATCCAAGACGATTCCGCATGCCGCGGAATCCTTCTACTGGGACTCGGTCGCCTGGGGCGAGTGGGCCATCGCCTACGGCAAGATGGCCGCAGTGCGCCAGGGAGCGGCCGACCGCATCCGCCGCTCCTCGACGATCGCGATGCTGATGGACCCGAACCTCGAAGGTGGAGGCGGCGCCCGCGTCCTCGGCCGACTGCACAACCAGACGCCGCGCGTTCCGTTCCTCACCAGCTGGGCCTCGGATGAGCTCGCGGTGAAGTATCTGAAGGACGCCGCGGCGCGCCAGCCGGGCGACAAGCTGACGAAGGTCTTCCTTGCGGAAGCGATGGTCTCCGACGACTCGTCGAAGAAGAAGGAGGCGATCGAGATCCTTCGCGCCGTGATCAACACGCCTAACGACCCGACGATGACCGTCGAGCACGCTTCGGCGCAGAACGACGCGCGGAAGCTGCTGACGGGCTGGGGCGTGAAGTAGCGGGTCGGTGGGGCAGTTGTTAGTTGTTGTTTGTTAGTTGTTAGTTGTTAGGCTGGATGCGATTAGACTGAGCGGGCCGCGAGAGTCACGCGGCCCGCTGCGTTGAACGAGGTCACGTTCCGGCGCGCTGCGCCGGCACATCGGTAGCCCCCGCCTTCAGGCGGGGGTCGCTCGCCGTGGCCGACATTCGAGCGCCGCTTCAGCGGCGCCACTCGCCGCCGATCGTCCCGCCGCTGAAGCGGCGGCGTAGAGCGAATCGCCTTTGTTCCCCCGGCTGAAGCCGGGGGCTATCGATGTCTCGCCGCTTCGCGGCGACGCATGGCTCGGTACTGAACACTCAGCACTCCACTCGGCACTTCGACCATCCGACCGCTCCGTCGCTTACCTTCGCTCGATCCCCGCGAGCACTTCGCGCGCGGTCGCCGCATTCGCGCCGGCGGGATTCAGCTCGAGATATCGCTTCAAGTTCGCTCCGGCATCGGATGTTCGGCCGAGCGAAAGGAGCAGCATTCCCCGCTCGTACCAGGCTTCTGCAAACCTCGGATCGACCGCAATCGCGCGGTCGAGGAAGACCAGCGCCTTGGCGCTATCTCCGTCGAGAAGCTTTCGCTGCGCCTCGACAAGAAGCGCGCGCACCCCCGCGCTCTTCCTGGTCGCGGCACCGCGGACCGCTTCGTCCTTCATCCGCGCGACGTCATCGTCCAACACGCCCTCCGCCTCGAGCCGCTCGACCACGGCGAGCGCCGCGTCCCATTGCGCCGCGTCGACGAACGACGTCAAACGCTCGACGAGCACGTCTGCCGGAATCTGCGTCATCGCCATCGATTCGCGCAGCGCCTGGACGCCCGCGTCGACTTCGCCGGCGTTGATGAGCTCGATCGCGTCGGCGTAGCGCGTGTCGATTTTCTCGATGACGATCACCGGCGCCGACAGCACGCGGTAGCGCGGGTCTTTCGTACGGATCACGATCGGATACTCACCCGGAGTGAGCGGCTCGTCCATCCGAAGCACGAGCTCGTAGTAGCCGTCGAGCGCTCCCTCGATCCGCGTGAGCGTCTGCTCCGGGAAGCTTGCGAGCGCGGAGGTGTG
Organism: Thermoanaerobaculia bacterium; assembly: GCA_041671505.1. Taxonomy (GTDB): domain Bacteria; phylum Acidobacteriota; class Thermoanaerobaculia; order Gp7-AA8; family Gp7-AA8; genus JACPDH01. Next base: position 53,432 of record JBAZBK010000012.1, read on the forward strand.
CAGCCCACCCGTGGCACGCGCCGTGAGCGCGACGCCGAGAGTGAGCTGCCCCGACCCGGTTCCGATCGTGATCACCGGAACATGATCGCGATGGAGCAGGCCGACGGCGTCGCTCCACGCACGTGGAAGCACGAGGCGCGATCCGCCGACGCCCTTTCCCCAGATCATGTCGCCGAAGCCCCATCCGACGAGAAACATCAGCCTCTCGCCTTCGATCGGGCGAAGCGCCCGCGCGACGAGAAGAAGCGCCGTCTCGGCCCGCGAGGCCTTCTTCGCCGCTTTCGCGTCGATCCCCGCGAGGAGTGACGGTCCGCTCGAAGGAACGACCGGCGGTGCCGGCTTGTCGATCGCGATTGCGCCGCGGATCGCCTCGAGCGCGGCCTCGCGGTCGGTCGTGAAATCGCATCGGAGTTTCAGGTGCGAGTCGAAGGAGACGACCGCAATCCGATCTTCCGGCTGCAGCATGCCGACCACCTTGTCGGCAAGATTGGCCATGAACGCCATCTGCCCGAGGATGCGGCCCGAATCGCGGCCGAAATCGGTCTGAACGAAGAAGACGACGTTCCGTCCGACGGCGCTATTTGCAGGGCGGGCGTCGCCGGATGCCGGTTCACCCGTCGCCGAGGCTTCGACGCCAGCCGGTGTCGGCCGCGTCGAACCGTTCCAGTCTGCCGCCTCGACGTACGCGCGCGCCTTGCCGATCGTCACACTGAACTCGCTTGCGGGAATGTCGGTCACAGCGCGTCCGGCCGCATCGGTCACGCGCGCCTCGACGAGGTAGCGCACCACGGTCATCGTCTCGCCGAATTGCGGAGTCTTCTCCGGTTCGGCTCCTGCGGCGCGACGACCCAGGAGCGCCAGCATGACGATGACGACGGCGCAGAAGCGCCTCACTTCACTCCCTCGTCCGCAGATCCGCCAGCATCGATGAACACACCCTCGGGCGCACGAACGGCTCCGCCTTTCCGAAGCGAGACGTCGAGCTTCTTCCAGCCGCCGGCGCCGCCGCTCGTCCGGTAGATCACGAGCGACTGGTTTCGCAGATCGTCGGCGATCTTCTTCCAGATCGCTCCGGCGTTGTCGACCGAACGGAGCTCGAACGCCATGCCTCCGGAGCTCCTCGCGAGCTGCGCCAGCTCCTTCTGTGCTTTCGCCTCAGGGCTGATCACCGGCATGTATGCGCGGCTCGGCGGGGCCTGGAAGAACGGGTTGAGCACCGCGACGTAGAGCGGAACGGCGTTCCGTCTCGAGACCTCGAGGACGTCGCTCATCGCGAAGACGCTCGCGTTGTCGAGTCCGTCGGACAGAACGACGATCGCGCGGCGCGAGCCGCCCGCCTGGAGCTGGAGAATTGCCGTGATCATGGCGTCGTGCAGCGCGGTCGTGCCGCGGACGCGGAGGCTCTGAATCGAACGTTCGATCTTCTCGCGGTCGTTCGTCGGCCAGAGTGCGACCCGCGCCTTCGCGTCGAACGCGATGACGGTCACCCTCGCCTTCTCTTCGAGACTCTTTTCGACGAACTGCAGCGCCGCCTCCTCGAGATCGAGGACGTGCTCTTTCATGCTCGTCGACATGTCGAGGAGCAGCGCGACGTCGAGCGGCGCCTCAGACGCGGAGATCACCCGGTCGACCGGCCGTTCGACTCCCGCCTCCCTGACTCGCAGCTCGGCCGGCGTCAGCTTCCGGTTCGAGTCGTAGACCGGCAGCTCGACGAGGTGCACTCCGGCACCGAGGAGCATCTCACCGGTGTTGAAGAGGCGGACGTCTTCGCGCTCCTGCCCGTCGTCGAGTCGGACGACGGCGCGGAGCACGCCTAACGAGTTGCCGTCGGCTACGATCGCCGACTTCCAGGGAGAGGCATCGAGCGTCGCGACCGCGGTTCCGTTCCATTCGATGACGACGTCCCGCACCGCGCGCCCGCGCGGAATCCGGAGCGTCAGCTCGACCGGAGCCTTTCCGGAAAGCGATTCGCCGGCAGGCTCGACGATTTGTATCGCGAACGCTCCGCTCCGGTCGTTGACGACAGCGCTCGCCGATCGGATCGGCTCCCCGGCTTTGTCGAACGCCGCCAGCTCGAGCAGGCGGCGCGTCGGGACGCGGTCGAATTTCACCGCAGCCGCGAAGGGCGACTGTTTCGCGGTCGCGACGAGCTTGCCGTCGAGCCGGTATTCGACGCGGCTCGCGCGCGGCTCGTTCCATTTCGGCTGAATCGTACGGAGGCCGGCGACGATCGATTCGGCGGGACCGAGTCCGATCACTGGCGCAGCGCTCTCTGCGCTTCGCGAGAGCGCCGCGAGCACGGCGTCGTGCTCCATGCCGGGCTCTGGAGCAAGCTCCAGCGCAGCGTGAAACGATGTCGCCGCTTCATTGTTCTTGCCAGTCCCGAGCCTCCGCTCGCCGAGTGCCATCCACGCTTCGAATCGCACGCGCTTCGTGGAGCCCTTCTCCGCCAGCTCCGCGAGCTGCTGCTCGTCGAGACCGCCGTTGCTCGTCCGCTCCTCGAGTCGCCCGAGCCAGATCGTTCCCAGCTCGCGCGTGTCGACGTCCTCCGAGGCGCGGAGTGCCAGGAGGCGCTTGCGGCCCTGGGCCTCGTCTCCGAGGGCGAGCGCCGCGAGGCACTCCTCGCGCGCGGCAGCACTCGCGTCTCCGCGCTCTCGCGCGGCGAACGACTCGACGATGTTCGGCGAAGCACCCTCGATGAGGATGAACATCTGTCGGACGATCGACGGATCGGGATTGACCGGCCATCGGATGAGCTGCCGGCCGCCCGGATCGAGCACCGACACGCCGGGAAATACATCGCCCGCGTCTACGGCGACGTAGACGACACGCTCGAGCCGGCGCGCGATCGCCGGGTGCTTCACCGCGTTTTCGAACGCGCGACAGGGATCGGGCGCCTTCTTCGACGCATGACATCGTTCTGAACGGGAGAAGAGGACGATCGGCTTCGCTTCGCGCGTCGCGCGCTCGATGGCCGCGGCGAGCGCTGCAGCCTGCGGTGAGGAGTCGGCGGGAGTTGATGCGGCGAGGGCATTCGGCAGAATGCCGAGGAGAACGACGACTGCTGTCGCCACTCCGCGCCTCACGAGAGATCCAACCGCACGGAGTCTATATCTATTCGGCCTTACGGAACTTCGGGGTCACACCTAATGGCCTTAAGTTAAGCGATGCGCGCGCCGGGAGCTTGTCATCCCGAGCGCAGCGAGGGATCTGCTGACGACCATCTGACCGATTCCTTTGCGGATTTTCAGCAGTATCGGGGTGATTGTCGCTGAGGAAGCGATCAGACGATGTCTTCGCAGATCCCTCGCTGCGCTCGGGATGACAGCCCTTGAGCTGCAAACTTGCTTAACTTAAGGCCATTGGGGTCACACCTAAGAACCGGCGATCGCCAGCGCCGCGACGAGCGCGTCACTCAGTCGCACCGTCTCGACTCTCGCGCGACCGGGGCCGCGGAGCACGAGCCCCGTGGCGGTCTCCTGCTCGAGCGCGAGTGGCACGCGCAGCAACGTCGTGAATCGTGTCGACATCTTGAACGCCGCCTCCTTCGCGCACCACCAGTGAAGAAGGGCGTTCCCGACGCCGCTCGCGAGAGCGGCTGTAAGCTCGTCGTCGCGCAGGAAGAACTTCGTCGCTCGCGGGTCGATCGGACGCTCGTACTCGAGGTCGAGGCCGACCGCGGCATCGTGCAGGGCCGCCGCGCCGATCCCCGCGGTGTGCGAGAACGAGACGAAGAGCGCGCGTTCCGCGCCGTCGACCGTCACCACCGGCCGCGCGTCCGACTTCGTGAAGCGGATGCGCGAGGCGTATTCGACGATGCCGCGCTCGAGCGCCATCGACTTCGCGGCGACGCGGCTCGCCGCACGCTCGCGTTGTCTCTCGACTGCGCGGAGCGACTCGATCTCGCCGCGCTCCTCGAGGTCGAGAAGCTCTGCGATCTCGCGGTCATCGGCGTCGGCGACGATCCGGACGATCGCCGACCAGGCGGATGGAATCTCGATGATTCGCACCGCCTGATCGTAACAGCCCCGCGTCAGGCGTTCGCGATCCGCGATTCCTCGCCGGCCACGGCGCCCGGATCGAAGATCGCCTCGATCGGGAGAGCGAAGAGCCCGGCAAGAGCGAATGCGAGCGGAAGAGACGGGTCGTATTTCCCCGTCTCGATCGCGTTGATCGTCTGCCGCGACACGCCGACGCGATCGGCAAGATCGGCCTGCGACCAGTCGCGCTCGGCGCGCAGTACCCGAAGCCGGTTCTTCACTGGGAGACCTCGATCCTGTAACGACGAAGCCCCATCCACTGCCCAGCCGCCCAGAACGCGACCATCACCAGCACCGGATCGACGACGTCGAGCTTCGGCGCGCCGAGCCGCTCGCAGAGGCGCCAGAACAGCATGAACACGAGCGCCGCTCCGAACCCGAGGGCGAGAGCCTCGAGGTGAATCTTTCGAAGCAGCTCGTCGGCCGCGCGGAGGAATCTGATGTACAGACCCATCGCGGTCGCCCCAAGGAGCAATGTCGCAAACGCGAGCGCCCAGCCGGTGATCCCGGTTACGCCGTAGCTGACGATTGCCAGGGTTGCGGCGACGAACATCATCGCCCACGCAAGACAGACCACATTGAATCTGCGAAGGTTCTCGGCGTCACGCGGGGTGAGCATCTCACTGCAGGTCCATCCGAGGGAGCGGGGCTGCGAATCAGGGTTCAGGTTGTTCATGGCGTTCATGGTGTCCTCTCTGTCAATCAAACTAGACTTACTGTCAATCAAACTTTACACAATCTAGATTCACTCACACTCAATGTCAAGGGGGCTTTACAAAAATCTCGGGCTTCGGCGTGCGATGCTCACGCAGCTTCACAGACCGAAGATCGGCGGAATAGGCCTCTGTACACTGACGTTACGCACGCTGCTTCGAATTGACGCCTCGTCGGAGTGTGTGCTACAACCCGAGGCTCGATTCTTCTGGAGGATGTCGTGTACGCAGTGATCAAGAGTGGTGGAAAGCAGTATCGGGTCGCCGAGGGCGACACGGTTCGGGTGGAGCGCGACGTGCTCGGCACCCTCGACGGCGACAAGGTCAGCTTCAACGAGGTCCTCCTCGTCGGAGGCGACGCGCCGCAGCTTGGCGCTCCGCTGGTTTCGGGCGCCTCGGTTTCGGGCAAGGTGCTTCGCGAGATGCGCGGTGAGAAGATCATCGTGTTCCGCAAGAAGCGCCGTCAGCATCACATCAAGAGCAAGCAGGGTCATCGCCAGGATCTCGTCGAAGTACGCATCGAGAGCATCAAGGCGTAGGACGACGAAGGAGACGCAGCCATGGCTCATAAAAAAGGACAGGGTTCATCGCGCAACGGCCGCGACTCGCAGCCGAAAATGCTCGGCGTGAAGCGATTCGCCGGACAGGTCGTCACGGGCGGTTCGATTCTGGTTCGCCAGCGTGGCACGAAGTTCCAGCCGGGCGAGAACGTCGGCATCGGTCGCGACCACACGCTCTTCGCGAAAATCGCGGGCGTGGTCAGCTTCCGCGACAGGGGACCGAAGGGTCGCTTCATCACCGTCACCCCGGTCACCGAGTAAACCACTTCGAGACTTACAATGAGGGCTGGAGTCGCGCTCGCCGCGGTTCCAGTCCTTTTCATTTGAGCCATGTTCAAAGACGAAGCAGAGATTCGCGTGAGGGCCGGTGACGGCGGGCGCGGCTGTATCTCGTTCCGCCGCGAGAAGTTCGTCGCGAGGGGCGGGCCGAACGGCGGCGACGGCGGCGCGGGCGGCGACGTCTGGGTCGTGGCGTCGAACAGCCTCAACACGCTCTACCACCTCCACTTCAACAAGGAGTGGAAGGGCGAGCGCGGCGAGCACGGCATGGGCTCGAATTGCAGCGGCCGCGCGGGCGCCGACGAGACGATCGAGCTGCCGGTCGGCTCGGTCGTGCGCGACTCCGAAACGCGGATGGTTCTCGCCGACCTCACGGAGAACGGCCAGAGGGTCATGGTCGCGAAGGGGGGCCGCGGCGGCCAGGGCAACCAGCACTTCGCGAGCGCCACGCGGCAGAGCCCGCGCTTCGCGCAGCCGGGCGAAGAAGGCGAGGAGAAGCGTCTCTTCATCGAGCTCAAGCTGATCGCCGACGTCGGCATCGTCGGGTTCCCGAACGCCGGCAAGTCGACGCTGATCTCCGTGATCAGCGCAGCCAAACCGAAGATCGCCGACTACCCGTTCACCACGCTCATCCCGAACCTCGGGGTGGTCTCCGCCGGCAGCGACACCTTCGTCGTCGCCGACATCCCCGGCATCATCGAAGGCGCGCACGAAGGCCACGGCCTCGGCGTCCGCTTCCTCAAGCACGTCGAGCGCTGCGCGCTGCTCATCCATCTCGTCGACCTCTCGCAGTCGGACGATCCGCGCGGCGAGGCCGAGATCATCGAGCGCGAGCTCGCGCACTACTCCGAAATGCTCGGCAACAAGAAGCGCATTCTCTGCGGCAGCAAGCTCGACAGCGCAGTCGACGGCGCGTCGGCGAACCTTCGCGGCTATGCAAACGAGCGGGGGTATCCTTACGTCGAGATCTCCGCCGTCGTCGGCACCGGAATCGAGGCGCTCAAGTTCAGTCTCGCCGAGATGGTCCGCGAGATCCGCCGCGAGGAGATCGAAAGCGCCGATGCCGCCGTCTGAACGAGTCGCAATCTACGGAGGCACGTTCGATCCGATTCACCGCGGCCACGTCGAGGCGCTCGATGCAGTATTCGACGGCATGGGATGGTCGCGCATCGTCCTGATGCCGGCACGCACGCAGCCGTTCAAGATCGGTCTCGCCACCTCGTCACCCTATGACCGCCACGCGATGGCGGTTCTCGCGACGCAGCACGATCCGCGCTTCGAAGTGTCGAAGCTGGAGCTCGAGCGCGACGGCGTCTCGTACACCGTCGACACGCTCGAGAGCCTCTGCACGTCGAATCCCGGCTGGGCGATCGACTGGATCATCGGCGACGACAACCTCGCGCTGCTTCCGAAGTGGAAGTCGCTGGGTCGGATTCTCGAGCTCGCGAATTTCGTCGTGCTCGATCGCACCGGGTCTCGCGAGCTCACGCCCGAGCTCGAGGCGCGCGTCGTGGCGCCGGAAGTGAGGAGCGCGGCGGGCGCGATCGTCTTCGCGCCGAATCCGCGGATCGCAGTCTCGGCAACCGACATCCGCAGGCGCGTCGCGACCGGGGAGCATTTCGAAGACTTTGTCGACCGGAGCGTCGCGGAGTACATTTCACGAAATCGGCTTTACGCCACGGAGGACGAGAGTTGACCCAACGCATCGAGACGCGAGTCAGGGAAGCAATCGAGGCAGCGCACGACAAGAAGGCGATCGACCTCGAGGTACTTCACGTTTCGGAGCTCACATCGCTCGCCGACTACTTCATGATCTGCTCGGGAAGCACCGAGAGGCAGACGGGAGCCATCGCCGACTCGATCGAGCAGCGGCTGCGCGAGAAGCACGACACGCGCCCCCGGATGCTCGAGGGTGTCTCGCCGGGCCGCTGGATCCTGATGGACTACGGCGACTTCATCGTCCACATCTTCACCGAGGAGACGCGACGCTTCTACGCGCTCGACCGCCTCTGGGGCGACGCGCCCGACGTGACGAAGGCGATCGCGGCCGGCGAAGAGCCGAAGAAGAAGGCGCCGAAGGCGTCCGCCCCCGCCGACGAAGAGCCGAAGAAGAAGCCAGCGAAGAAGCCGAAGAAGGCTGCCCCGTCCGGCGACAAGGCGACGAAGAGGACGACGAAGACCGCCTCTGCAGGCAAGGCGCCGAAGAAGAAGCCGGGGAATGCCCGCAAGAAGTAGCGCTCGCGGTCCCGCGGCGCTCCGCCGACTTTTTCCGACGCGCACCCCGGCGTTCCGCGCAGTCGTCAAGACCCTGGAGAAACTGATCGACGTCGACGTGAACGTCCTGGTCACCGGCGAATCGGGCAGCGGCAAGGACTACGTCGCCGAGGCGCTTCACGCCTGCGGCGCGCGCGCCACGCGCCCCTTCGTCAGGATCGACTGCGCGACCATCCCGCCGGAGCTCTTCGAGAGCGAGCTTTTCGGCTTCGAGCGCGGGACGTTCACCGACGCGAAGGCGCGCAAGCCCGGACGGCTCGAGTCGGTTCGCGGCGGCACGCTATACCTCGACGAGATCGGAAGCATCCCGGCCACGCTGCAGGCGAAGCTGCTGCGCGTGATCGAGCAGCGACAGTTCACCCGGCTCGGAGGCGCAGAGCCGATCCGGCTCGATGCGCGGATCATCGCATCCGCATCGGGGACCGAATCGCGGGGCGGGGGCGGCCACACGCTGCGGAACGATCTCCTCTACCGGCTGAGCGTCGTGACGATCGCGCTCCCGCCACTGCGCGAGCGCGTCGACGACATCCCGGCTCTCGCGAGGCGGTTCGCGCGCGAGGCGGCATCGCGGCACCGACGTCCGCGCCGGCAGATCGCGGAGGAGACGCTGACGCTGCTGACCTCGTATCCATGGCCGGGAAATGTGCGCGAACTCTCCTCGGTCATCGATCGCGCCGTCGTGCTCGAAGACGGCGGCGAGCTGTCACCAGCCGCGCTCCCGCGCGAGTCACTTCTCCGCGGCGACGCGCTGCTCGCGAGCGCGTCGAGAGGGCTCTGGACGCTCGCCGACCTCGAACGGCGCTACGCGCTCGCGGTCCTCGACTCGACGGGCGGCAACACCTCCCGTGCGGCCAAGATCCTCGGGATCAGCCGCAAGACGCTCATCGAGAAGCGCCGCCGCTGGGCGCGCTCCGCCGGCACAAAATGAAGCCGAAATCCCTCGAAAATCGTAGATTTTCAGGGTGCGGGAGAGGCCGGAAACCATGAAATTAAACCTGATCTGGATTCGTTCCACGTCTGACGCGGAGCTGAGGGAAGTAATCGACCGTTACTTCAAGCGTATCAAGCACTTCTTTCCGATCGAGGTCACCGAGGTCGCTCCGCCGAAAGGTAGACAGGGAAAAAGCGATGCATCTATCATGCACGCCGATTCCGAGAAGCTGCTGAGTGCGATTCCGCAGAAGGGGACCGTGGTGGTCCTCGACGAACGCGGAGACGCAATGACGTCTTTGAAGTTTGCCGGGTGGCTCGAGAAGGAAATCGAGCGGCAACCTCACGGCATCCATTTCGTGATGGGCGGTGACGTCGGGTTCGACGACAGCGTGCGGGCGCGGGCTCAGAAGCTCCTCTCGCTCTCGGCGATGACCCTGCCGCACCAGCTCGCGCGTGCACTCCTCGTGGAGCAGATCTACCGGGCTTGCACTTTGATGAGAAACGTTCCATACCATAAGTAAGGGAGGCCCCGATCCAATGCCTACAAAGACCAAAGTGAAAGCGAATCGCTGGGACGCGCAGCGCAAGAAGCTGCTCGACAAGCAGCGTCAGATGATCGACTCGTACATGCGTGACCGCGCGGCCGGCAACGAGCAGCCCGAAGACGGCATTCAGGATCTTGCCGACAAGGCGGCGAATGCCTACTCGAAGGAGCTCAATTTCTCGCTCTCCGACGCCGATCGCGACACGCTGATGCACATCGAGGAAGCGCTCGAGCGGTTGAAGGAGAACATGTACGGCTCCTGCGCGAACTGCACGAACGACATCAGCGAGAAGCGGCTGGAGGCGGTCCCCTGGGCCACCATGTGCATCGATTGCCAGGAGCTGCAGGAAAAGGGAATGCTGTAGTCGCGCAGATTCGAACGATCGAAACTACGGGAGGGGCGCAAGCTTGCGCCCCTTTCGCGTTTCGGGGATTCGAGAGTGCCGCGCGACGCCGGAGACAGGTAGTGATATCGGGCGCAGTGAACTCTCCACTCGAAAATTCACTGAGAGAAACGATTTCAGAAACCGAAATGTCGAATGTCGAATGAAGAATGGAGAATGAAGAAGTAACACCCCGGGGCTGGGGCCGTTTCTTCATTCTTCATTCTTCATTCTTCATTCGACATTCGACATTTCGGTTTCCAGGCGGCCACTTGTTGCCCGATGCGACAGAGACCGCATCATCCAGTCAGGAAGTAACATGCCGACCACTCCCGCAAAACTGACCGCCGAAATCGAGAAGGGCAAGCTCCCGGCGATGATCCTCGTTGGCGGGAACAACGAGTTCCTCGTCGATCACGCCTTCCTCGCGATCCGCGACGCGCTGCTGGCGAAAAACCCCGCGCTCGCGGTGCAGAACTTCGGCGAAGTCACCGACCTGACCGTCGTCATCGACGACTACCGGACCTTCTCGCTCTTCGCGCAACCGCGCCTCCTCGTCGTCCCCGAGGTCAATGCGTTCATCTCGCGCAAGGAGCTTCTCGGAACCTACGAGAAGGCGGTGGCCGACTGGAAGTCGGCGAAGACCGACCGGAAGCGCGACTCCTCGCTCGCGAAGCTTCTCCACACGCTCGGGCTCGCCGGGCTCGACACCGACATGACGGACGGCGAGATCGCGCGAGGCCTCGGCGTGGAGCCGTCGCAGACGCTCTCCGACATGCTCGCCGTCGCGAAGGCGGGAGGCAAGCGCGCCTCGCGCGGTGAGAGCGACGCGGCTCTGCTCGCGGAAGCAGCGAACAACGGAGGGGCGCCCAACACCGTCCTGCTCATGAGAACCGGCGCGATGCCGGACGCCTCCGCGACGATCGACGCGATCGACCGCGCCGGCGCAGTCGTCGTCTGCGACCTCTCCCGCGACAAGGTCCTCACCGTGCTCGAGCGAGCGATCAGGGAGGTCGAGGAGGAGTCGGGCTCCACGTTCGACGACGCAGCAGTGAACGCGATGCGCCAGCGGCTCGGCATCGACCGGATGCTCGCCGACAAGTTCTCGAAGGAGATCCCCGACATCCGCAACTTCGTCAGCGAGGCGACGCGGCTCGCGACGTACGCGGGCGAAGGGAAGCGCGTCACCACCGCGATCGTGAACCAGCAGATCGCCGAGGTGGCGGGGGGAGCACGCTTCGAGTTCGCCTCGCTCGTCACCGAGGGGAAGGCGGTCGAGGCGGTGGCGAAGCTGCGCGATCTCGTCGCCCAGTCGCGGCGCGACGATCCTGCCATACCGGTGGAAGTCGCGGTCGGCAGGTTCATCTTTCCGCTCGCCGACGAGCTCCGGCAGATGCTCGCGATCCAGTCGTTCTGCCGGCAGCGGAACATGGACACGAAACGCGGCGTGCCCTACCCGATGTTCAAGGACCAGCTCGCCGACGCGATCAACAGCTACCTCGTCGAGAACGGGATCGCGAAACAGCGTGCGCACCCGTTCCCGCTTCACAAGCGCTTCGAGGCGTCGCGGCGCTACCGCGAGCAACAGCTCGTCGACGCGCTCGCCGAGCTCGCGCGGCTCGAGGTCTCGCGCAAGTCGGGCGGCACCGCCGCCGAGCTTGGGCTGGAGCTGGCGGTGCTGAGGCTGGGGACGAAGTAGAAGCCGAAGTTAGAAGTTAGAACGATGAATTGAGAACCCAGAAATCAAACCCAAGCCTCGGTCCCTTTCTGGGTTCTCAATTCATCGTTCTACGTTCTAACTTCAGCCTTTTCCCCGTCGCCTGTCCTCGTATCGCATAATCAATCGATGTTCGACGGCGTAACCCGCGAGCAGTGGAAGTCGCTCCTGGCCGCGATGAGCGGCTGGATGCTCGACTCGATGGACTTCCTCCTCTTCACGTTCGCGATCTCGGCGATCCAGTCGGAGTTCGGGCTTCCGTCGCGCTCGATGGGAATGCTCATGTCGGTCGCGCTCTTCGCCGGCGCGGCGGGCGGCATCCTCTTCGGACGCCTCGCCGATCGCTTCGGCCGCGTTCGCGCGATGACCTGGAGCATCCTTCTCTACTCGCTCGCGACCGGCGGGCTCGCGACGTCGCAGAGTCTCGTTGCGCTGATCTTCTGGCGGATGCTCGTCGGCCTCGGGATGGGAGGCGAGTGGGCGTGCGGCGCGGTGCTCGTGGCCGAGACGTGGCCCGCGAAGCACCGCGCCAAGGCGATCGGCATCATGCAGTCGGGCTGGGCGATCGGCGCGCTCGCGGCGGCGGGGCTCTCGGCGCTGTTGCTCGAGCGCTACGGCTGGCGCGCTCTCTTCCTCGCCGGGCTCCTCCCCTCGTTCGTCGCGTTCTTCATCCGCAGGCACGTTCGCGAGCCGGAGATGTGGACGGCTAAGGAGCGCGACGCGAACCGGGTCTCCGGCTTCACGGCGCTCTTCTCCGGCGCGCTCGCAAAGCGGACGCTCGTCGCATCCCTTCTCGCGAGCGGCGTGCTCGTCGGCTACTGGGGACTGATGACCTGGCTCCCGTCGTTTCTCGCGACCCCGGTCGCGAAGGGGGGCGCGGGGCTGACGATCACGAAGTCGGCGCTCTGGACGGTGCTGATCCAGTTAGGCGCATTCGCCGGGTACCTCTCGTTCGGATGGATCGCCGACCGGATCGGACGTCGTCCCGCCTTTACGCTCTTCATGGCGGGCGCGCTCGTGACGATCCCCGTCTACGCGATGGCGGCGTCGAACGTCACGGTTCTCCTTTTCGTCGGCCCGCTCGTCGGCTACTTCGCGCACGGCTATTTCGCCGTCTTCGGCGCGCTGCTCGCCGAACTCTACCCGACGTCAATCCGCGCGACGGGGCAGGGCTTCTGCTACAACATCGGCCGGCTCGCGTCGGCGCTCAGCCCCTACTTCATCGGAAAGGCCGCGGAGACGGGCGGGCTCGGCGTGGCGTTAGGCGTCGACGCGATCTTCTTCGGGCTCGCCGCCTGGCTCGTCTGGCTGCTCCCCGAGACGCGGATGCTCGACCTCGACCACGCGGAGCAGGAGACCGCGCGATGACGCCGATCGACGTCAGCTGCGACCTCGGCGAGGCCGCCACCGCGGACGATCGGGAGACCGAGCTCGCCCTCTGGCCGCTCGTCGACGCGGCGAACGTCGCATGCGGGGGTCACGCCGGCGACGACGCGTCGATGCGTGCGGCCGCAGCGCTGGCGCGACGTCACGCCGTCCGGCTCGGCGCGCACCCGTCGTTCCCCGACCGCGAGGGCTTCGGCAGGCGGCGCATCGACATCTGCGAGACCGAGCTCGTCGCTTCGCTCGTCGAACAGATCCGATCGCTTCGCGCGATCGCCGAGGAAGCGGGCGTGGAGCTCGAGCGGGTGAAGGCTCACGGCGCGCTCTACAACGTCGCCTACCACGACGAGCAGCTCGCGCGACGGCTGGTCGATGCGGTGATCGCCGCGGCACCGCGCGCCGCTCTCGTCTGCCCTTCGGGTTCGGCAATGGAACGAGTCGCGGCGGAACGCTCGCTCTCCGTCGTTCGCGAGGCCTTCGCCGATCGTCGCTACCTGCCCGACGGATCGCTCCTCGCGCGCGGCCACGCGCAGTCACTCCTGACCGAGCCGGCCGACGCCGCCGCACAAGCGCTCTCCCTCGCGAAACGCGGCATCGTCACGGCGCTCGACGGAAGCGAGATCACGATTCCTCACGATACGATCTGCATCCACGCCGACATGCCGGGCGCCGTCGCGCGGCTTCGTACGATTCGCTCGGCGCTTTCGTCTGCCGGCCTGACGCTTCGTCGCCCGTCGTAGGCGCCGGTGCGCGACCCGGAACGAACAATGCGCCAAACCGGGTCGTGAACTCTCAATCGGCAATTTGCAACACAGCGGCTCTCGTGTATTTTCGAGCGACGGAGGCCCCGATGAACCGATTCACCAGCGCCCTGCTCTTCGTACTGCTTGCGGCCCTCACCGCTGTTCAATCATCCGCGGACCCCCTGGCCGATGCATTCGCTGCGATGGATCGCCACGACTATGCGGCGGCGGTGCGCCTCCTGCGCCCGCTGGCCGAGAAGGGCAACGCCGAGGCGCAGTACGCGCTCGGGGATATCTACCTCTACTCTGAGGGCTTTCCGCACGATGACGCCGAGAGCGCCAAGTGGTATCTCCGCGCCGCCGAACAGGGACACCCCGGCGCCCAGAACTCTCTGGGAGGGTTGCACCGCATCGGCAGAGGCGTCTCCGAGGACCAGGTCGAGGCAGCGAAGTGGTATCGCCGCTCCGCCGATCAGGGATACGCCATCGGGCAGGCCGAGCTCGCCACGTGTTACCTCATGGGCCTCGGCGTTGAGCGGGACAACGTGCAGGCTTACATGTGGTTCCAGCTCGCCTCCACCCGATTCTCCGCCAGTCAGCAGCACCGTGTGCAGCTTGCGATCGACAATCGCGACTACGCCGCGACAAGTATGACTCCCGAGCAGATCGCCGAGGCTCAACGCCTCGCCCGGGAGTGGAAGCCCACGCCGGAGAAGCCGGTCAAGAAGTAGCGTCTCGCGGCTGACGACCGCTGTGCGTTACGCGCAACGAGATCGCTCATCGATACAGCCCGACAGCGCCTCATTACCGGCGACGCCGGCGCTGCTCTCGCTCGTTGCTCGAAGCGCGCGAAGGGGCATCGTCGTCGCCAGCCGCGACCGCGGGCGGATCGACTGCCGGAGCGCAGTCGGAGGCATCGCTCCCTCCCGTCGTCACCGGCGCCGCCGTATCCTCCGGGACGCGCTGCAGCTCGACGCCGGCCGTTTCAGGTTCCGGCGCACGCATGTCGTCGTCGGTGCGCGAGTCGAGCACGCCGTCGGCGAGCGGTATGCTCTCGACGCCCGGAACGCGTTCGCGCTCGCCGACGCCGATTGAGACGCGTACCGGATCGGTCGCCCACTCGCAGAGCCAGAGCGGCGACGAGCCGTTTCGCTCGCTCCGCCAGAGGCGGACTTTTCTGTCTCCGGGAACGCGGTGACGGAAGGTGCGGGGAACGGTCTGCACGTCGTCCGTCGGCCGGTAGCCGCGCGCGAGCACGTCCGACCGGGTCAGGCGGACGATGTCGCTGCGCCGCTTCGGCTCGTAGCGAAGTTCCTCGTCGTAATTCGCGTACCAGTGGCAACTCCCGCCGAGGTGCACTGCGCGTCCGCGCCGCGCGGCACGGAACCGCGCCGAAACGAACGGAAGAAGCAGGACGACGAGCAGCCCCAGAGCCGCGAACGCTGCGATGAGGTGCATTCCTTGATAAGTATCTGACAATTCGCCCGTCTTCAGGTGAACGAAGTCGGGCGACCGGAGCCCGCGGATCAGACGCTCACGGTCGAGGCGGTTTCGGCGTGTTTGATCGTTCTGATCCGGTTCTCCCGGTCGACGAAGACGAGCGTCGGCCGGTGGCCCTCGATCTCCTTCGGCTCGAGCGCGCAATAGCAGGCGATGATGACGAGATCCCCAACCTCGACGAGGCGCGCTGCCGCGCCGTTGACGCAGATTTCGCCTCCGCCCGCCTTCCCTTCGATCGCGTAGGTCTCGAAACGCGTGCCGCGCGTGACGTTGTAGATCTCGACCTTCTCGTACGGCACGAGCCCGGCCGCATCAAGGAGTTCGCGATCGATCGTGATCGACCCTTCGTAGTCGACGTTCGCCTCGGTGACGGTGGCACGGTGGATCTTGCAACGGAGGAAGAAGCGGGTCATCGGGAACCTCTCAAGCGGTGGATTTCGTCGTCTCCCCGCCGGGGGCAGGGATGCGAATGTTGTCGATCAGCCTCGTCTTGCCGACGCGGATTGCGCCGACGACGAGCAGGTCGCGGTCGCGCGCGTCGGTCGGGAGGAACGTTGCGGGGTCGACGAGCCGGAGGTAGTCGATCGCGATGGGGAACGCGTCCAGAGCGTTCGACATCGCCGCTTCGGCCTCGTCAGTCGATGCGCCATCTCTTACTGCCGCGACTCCTCGCGCGAGCGCCTCGCGGAATTGCGGCGCTAGCGCGCGCTCCTCGGGCGAGAGGTAGGCGTTGCGCGACGACATCGCCAGCCCGTCGCTCTCACGCGTCGTCTCGCAGAACGCGAGCTCGACCGGGAGGTCGAGGTCCCGCAGCATGCGGTCGACCACGGCGCACTGCTGCGCGTCCTTCCGCCCGAACAGCGCGAGATCGGGCTGCACGATGTTGAAGAGCTTGAGGACCACCGTCGCGACCCCCTCGAAGTGACCGGGCCGTCGCTCCCCTTCCAGCGGCTCGCTCACGCCGCTGACACGAACGCTCGTCGCGTGCCCCTCGGGATAGATCGTCGAAACGGCCGGGAGGAAGAGCAAGTCGACGTCGCGCGCCTCGAGCAGCGCGATGTCGCGCGCCTCGTCTCGAGGGTAACGGGCGAAGTCTTCGTTAGGCCCGAACTGCGTCGGATTGACGAAGATCGAAACCACCACGAAGCCGCATCCCTTCGCGCGCGCCAGGTCGACGAGAGAAAGGTGTCCTTCATGAAGGAAGCCCATCGTCGGCACGAAGCCGGAGCGGAGCCCCGCCGCGCGCGCGGCGCGCATCGCGCCACGGATCTCGTCGACGCTCGTACAGATCCTCATCGCCCGGTCACCCCTTCGCGACGCGGATCACCGGCTTCTCGCCGTAGAGCGCGCGGAGCTCGCCTCGGTCGGCGACGTGGAACGACTCGGTGTCGACGTCGGGAAAGCGCCCCTCCCTCACGTCGTCGAGATAGTGCGACAGGGCGCCGACGATCTCACCTTCGAGCGACGCGTAGCGCCGCACGAATTTCGGCTTGAATCCGCTGTAGAGACCGAGGATGTCGTGGTAGACGAGGACCTGCCCGTCGCAGGCGGGGCCCGCGCCGATGCCGATCGTCGGGATCTTCACGCTCTCGGTAATGTACGCCGCGATCTCCGCCGGCACGCATTCGAGAACGAGCGAGAAACAGCCCGCCACTTCGAGGGCCGCCGCCTCGTCCATGAGCCGCTTGGCCGCCTCGGCGTCCTTCCCCTGGACCTTGAAGCCACCGAGGTCGTTCACCGACTGCGGCGTGAGGCCGATGTGCCCCATGACCGGGATCTCCGCGTCGCGGATCGCCTCGACCACGCGAAGCCTGCTCGCCTTGCCCCCTTCGACCTTCACCGCCTGCGCGCCGGCGTGAATGAACGCCCCCGCGTTGCGGACGGCCTCCTCGACGGAGATGTGGTACGAGAGATACGGCATGTCGCCGACGATGAGCGAGTGCTGCGTTCCGCGCGCGACGGCGCGCGTGTGATGGAGCATGTCGTCCATCGTCACGCTGAGCGTGTCGGTGTAGCCGAGGACGACCATCCCGAGCGAGTCACCGACGAGGGTGATGTCGGCACCGGCCAGGTCGACCAGTCGCGCGGAGGGGTAGTCGTACGCGGTGAGCATCCCGATGCGGCGAACACCCTTCGCCTCGCGGATGGATGGGACGGTGACCTTCTTCCTCGTCTCGGCGCTCATAAAAAAGCCTCCTGCATTTCTGAGGAGGCGGCGACAAAACGAGAGAGAGTCCGACCCGGCCCGATCGACGTCCCGCGTGGCAGGATCACCGTCGGCGGCGCGCGGCGCCCGCCGCGCGGAACAGCTGTCTTCTACTCTCGCCGTCTCGGTCCGTCTACTCAGGATCCAAGCGGTACGTAGTACTGCGTCCCCTTCTGGGCCCGGGCGATCTGCTCGACCAGGCCTTCGAAGTGGTCCTGCTTATGAACAAAGTCTATCTCGGTCGTATTCACGACGAGAAGCGGAGTGTCTTCGTAGCGGTAAAAATAGTGGGCGTAGGCGTCGGAGAGCTCCTTGAGGTACGCCGGGGAGATCGACTTCTCGTAGTCGCGCCCGCGCCGCCGGATCCGCTTGAGAAGCGTCTCCATGCTCCCCTGGAGGTAGATCACCAGATCGGGTTTCGGCACCGTTTCGACCAGTAGCTCGTAGAGCCGGTTGTAGATCAGCAGCTCCGAATCCTCGAGCGTCAGGTACGCGAAGATTTTGTCTTTGGGGAAGCTGTAATCCGAGAGGACGAGCTCGGTGAAGAGGTCGCGCTGCGCGAGCTTCCGCTGCTGGTCGTAACGCGAGAGGAGGAAGAAGAGCTGGCAGCGGAACGCAGCGCCTCGCTTGTCCTTGTAGAAGTCGTCGAGAAACGGGTTCTCGACATCCTCGAGCACCTTCGTGCCGCGGAAGCGTTTCGCGAGGAGATCGACGAGCGAGGTTTTGCCCACACCGATCGGACCTTCGACGGCGATGTGTCGGAACGGGAGCTTCGGTTGCGAATCAGGCATGCGGGGAGACGCTGTCCGGCCGAAATGGTAGCAGAGGCAGGCGATAGGCGAGAGGCGAAAGGCGAGAGGCAGGCGAAGAGGCGAAAGGCGAGAGGCAGGCGAAGAGGCGAAAGGCGAGAGGCAGGCGAAGAGGCGAAAGGCGAGAGGCGATGAGCAGACGGAGCTCCTGCCGCCAGCAGATTGCCCCTTCGGGTAGGCCCGCCGAAAAATCCGATGCATGTTGACCCGTTTCTAAGGTCGCCTCCCATCGACGTTATGTCTGTTCGCCGTACAGCCTGCCCGCTTGTCGCCCCTCGCCTTTCGCCTCTTCGCCTGCTTCTCGCCTCTCGCCTTTCGCCTCTTCGCCTGCTTCTCGCCTGTCGCCTCTCGCCTCGTCGCCTGCTTATCGCCTCTCGCCTTTCGCCTCGTCGCCTGCTTATCGCCTCTCGCCTTTCGCCTCGTCGCCTGCTTATCGCCTCTCGCCTTTCGCCTCTCGCCTACTTACAATGCGCGCCGTGCTTAGCCGCGTCGCAGTCACGCTGGAGATGATCAAGTTCCAGCACACGGTTTTCGCGCTTCCGTTCGCGCTGCTGGCGGCGTTTGCCGTCGCGGGAGGCATTCCGCCGGCGATGAAGCTCGTCTGGATCCTTGTGGCGATGGTCGGAGCGCGCTCGGCGGCGATGGCCTTCAACCGGCTCGTCGACGCGCCGATCGACGCTGCCAACCCCCGGACCGCCACGCGCGCACTTCCCGCAGGTCTGGTGTCGCGCAGCTTCGTCGCGTTTTTCACGCTCGCCTCGGTCGCCCTCTTCGTCTTCGCCTGCTGGAAGCTGAACCGCCTCGCGCTGATCCTCGCCGGGCCGACGCTCGTCGTTCTCCTCGGCTACTCGTTCACGAAGCGCTTCACCTCGCTGTCCCACTTGGTGCTGGGCCTCGCGCTCGGCATCGCGCCGATCGGGGCGGCCGTCGCGATCGAAGGGGTCTTCAACCTGAAGGTCCTCCCGCTTTCCGCGGCGGTGATGCTCTGGACCGCCGGATTCGACATTCTCTATTCGATGCAGGACGTCGATTTCGACAAGTCGACGGGGCTCTTCTCACTTCCGTCGCGACTCGGTGGCGCACGCGCGTTTCTGCTCGCACGCGTCTTCCACCTCCTCGCGCTCGGCGGCTTCATCGCGTTCGGCTGGCTTTTCGGATTCGGCGCGATCTACTGGGTCGGCATCGCCGCCGCCGCGGGTTTGCTCCTATGGCAGCACTCGATCGTCTCGCCGCGCGACATCTCCCGGATCGACGCCGCGTTCTTCACGGCGAACGGCATCCTCGCCGGAGTCCTCTTCCTCTGCGGCGCGATCGATCTGATCCTGCGCGCGCGGTGATCACGCCATTCCGGTTCGCCCAGTGGCGCCGCTGAAGCGGCGCGGTTCCGGATCGTGTGCGGCTTTCCCCCGGCTGAAGCCGGGGGCTACCGATCTCTCGTCGCTTCGCGACGAACGCCTGCTTCACATTGAGTTTCGCCTCATCGTCTCTCGCCTCCTCATTCGGTGATTCGCACCGCCGAAAAAGCTCTGTCCCGCTCCGCGGGGCACTCCTCACAACTTCCAGCTTGCTCTGGCCTCTGGCCTCTGGCCTTTGGCCCCTGGCCTGTCTTCTGCCTGCTTTGACCTATGACCTTTGACCTCTGACCTGCCTCCTCGCCTCTCGCCTCTCGCCTGCCTTCCGATAGAATCGCGCCGCGAAGGAGATCCCCCCTTGCTCATCGAACGCCACACCCGCCCGAACGGGCTGCGCGTCGTCCTCAACGAGGACCACTCGGCGCCTCTCGTGGCCGTGAACCTCTGGTATCACGTCGGCTCGAAGAACGAGCGCGTCGGCCTAACAGGCTTCGCGCACCTCTTCGAGCACATGCTCTTCTCCGGCTCCGAGCACGTTGGCAACAACGAACATTTCCGCCACGTCCAGGCGGTCGGCGGCACGCTCAACGGGACGACCTTCTTCGACCGGACGAACTACTACGAGACGGTGCCGTCCAACTGTCTCGAGCTCGCCCTCTGGCTCGAGTCGGACCGGATGGGCTTCTTCGTTCCCGCCCTGACGCAGGAGAAGCTCGACGTGCAGATCAACGTCGTTCAGGAAGAGCGCCGGATGCGCGTCGACAACGCGCCGTACGGCGATTTTTTCGAGCGCCTGCTCGAGCGCGCCTACGAGCCTTCGTATCCGTACCACTGGGAAGTCATCGGTTCGATGGCCGACATCGCCGAGGCGAAGCTCGACGACGTGCGCGATTTCTTCCGCACCTGGTACGTCCCGAACAACGCCGTCCTGACGATCGCCGGCGACTTCGACCCCGAGGACGCGCTTGCGCTCATCGCGAAGTACTTCGACCCGATCCCGGCCGGAGCCGCGCCTCCGCGGTTCGACGCTGTCCGCTCTCCGCTCCTCGGCGAACGGCGCGCGGTGATCGAAGCCGACGTACAGCTGCCGCGCGTCTACCGCTTCTACCACGCCGCTCCCTACGGGCACGACGAGTGGATCGCAGCCGACCTCGCCACGAGCATCCTCGGTCTCGGCAAGGCGAGCCGTCTCGAGCGCGCGCTCGTCTACGAGCAGCAGATCGCGCAGGACGTCGCCTCCTTCGTCCTGCCGACCGAAGCGAGCGGGATGATCATGATGTGGGCGACGGCCAAGGAAGGGGTCGACCCCGCGGCGCTCGAGCGCGCTCTCGACAGCGAGCTCTACAAGCTTGCGAGCGACGGCCCGACCGACCACGAGCTCACGCGCGTGCGCAACCAGGCCGAGACCGACCTCGCGCACCAGATCGAGAGTCACGAGAGCCGCGCCGACCTGCTCTCGACCTTCGAGACGTTCTTCGGCGACGCCCGCCTCGTCGACGGCTGGATCGACCGCTACCACGCCGTCGAGCGCGACGACGTCCGGGACGTCGCCGAGAGCTGCTTCCATCCCGACGAGCGCGTCACGATTCACTACGTGCCGAGGAGCGATCGATGAGCGACGCGACGACGAGCGGTTTCCGCGCCTCCGCACCCTCCGCGCGCCTTCCGCGACCCTTCCACTTTCCCGCCGTCGAGCGGGTCACGCTCGCGAACGGCATTCGACTTCTGCTCGCCCCGGGCGGCAGCGCTCCGCTCACCGCAGTGCGCGTCATCGTCCGCGACGGAAGCGATCAGGATCCCGCGGGGCGCTGCGGCCTCGCGTCGCTCACCTCGGAGATGCTGGACGAAGGGACCGCGACGCGCGGCGCGATCGACATCGCGTCGGAAGTCGCCGACCTCGGCGCGTCGCTCGCCACCGGCTCCGACTGGGACGCGTCGTACGTCTCGTTGGATGTGCTCTCGCGAAACCTCGTCGCTGGACTCGACATCGTCACTGACGTGGTTCGCCATGCGGCGTTCGACGCGAGCGAGCTCGAGCGGGTCCGCGACGAGCGATTGACGTCGATCCTGCAGAATCGCGACGAGGCGTCGATCGTGGCCGGCGAGACCTTCGCCCGACGCCTGTTCGACGGCACGCCGTACGCGTGGCCGCCGATCGGCACGGAGGAGAGCGTGGGCGCGGTCACGCGCGACGAGATCGCGTCTTTCTGGGCAGAGCGCTATCGCCCGTCGAACATCTCGATCGCGATCGCGGGGATCTTCGACCCCGAGGTCGCAGTGCGAACGATCGACTCACTCCTTGGGGACTGGATGAACGGCGAGGCGCCCGAGCGGCGCGAGTTCTCGGCGCAACTCGCAGGCAAGGCGACGATCACCATCGTCGACCGGCCGCAGTCGGTGCAGTCCGAGCTCCGCGTCGGACACGTCGGCCTCGACCGCTCCACACCCGACTACTTCCCGCTCGTGGTCATGAACGGAATTCTCGGAGGGGTCTTCACCTCGCGGCTCAACATGAACCTGCGCGAGAAGAACGCATTCACCTACCACGTGCGCTCCGGATTTTCGTTCCGTCGCTCGCGCGGGCCGTTCGTCGTATCGACCGCCGTGCGCAACGACGTCACCGGCGCGGCCCTCACCGAGATCCTCGCGGAACTGCGACGGATCGGATCGGGCGATGTCACCGCGACCGAGCTCGACGAAGTGAAGAGCTACATCAGCGGCGTCTTCCCGCAGAGCGTCGCAACCGCCGGGAGCCTCGCCGGCCGGCTGGAGGAGATGGAGGTCCACCGGCTCGAGCCGGAATGGTTCGACTTCTACCGTGAGCGGCTCGCCGAAGTGACCGCGGACGACGTCGTCCGCGTCGCGCGCGAGCAGATTCACCCCGACCGCGTCTCGATCGTAGTCGTCGGTAAGGCCGAGGAAGTGATGCCGCAGATCGAAGGGTTGGGAATGGAAGTTGTTAGTAGTTAGAGGCGTTACTTCGCCTTCTCCATAAGCGAAGCCGTCAGCTCGAGCATCTTCGCGCGTTCGACGAACGACGGGGCGCTGTTCGCCTTCAGGGCGGCGGCGAATTTCCTCAGCGCTGCCGGATCGTCCGGGTGCTCCTTCACGGTCTGCTCGAGTTGTTCGAGCCCGGCGGCAGCGACCTTTCCTCCGGTCGCGTCGGCGTCGCCCGGCACCATCTCCAGAACTTTGTCGAACGCTCTTCGTGACTCGCCGAACCGCATCGTCATGAAGCTTGCGCCGGCGTAGTCGCGCCAGAAGAGAATCTCCTGGGGCCAGGTGGCGACGGCGCGACGGAACATCGTCACGGCATCGTCGAGCCTCCCGTCGCGCGCCTCGTTCGTGCCGAGGCTATGGAAGTTCGTGCCGTACTGCTGGAGCAGCGGATGGTGGGTGTAGATCGCCCCGCCTTTCGCAAACGCTTCGGCAGCTTCATCCCACTCGTCCTTGTAGAAGAGGCAGAGCCCGATGTTGACCCAGGAGTTCGCGTAGCGCGGATGGATCTCGACCGCCCGCCGCAGGTAGACGAGCGACTGGTCCGCCTTCGATTGCGCGAACAACTTCTCCTCCGCGCCCGGTTCCCGCTTCGCGCGTCGCGCCGCCTGGACGACTTCCAGCCCTTCGTTCATCAGCTGCGCGCCGGCGTTGCCGTTGGCGAGTGCGCTGTGAGGCACCGTCTTTACGTCTGTCAGGAAGAGTGTCCGGTCGTCGCGCCACTGCGCGTCACGCCGGAGCGACGCGAAGACATACGGGACAGCTGCCGCGACGACCAGGGTTGCGATGACGACCGTGCGCGCCTTCGGATCCCGGACTATCCGTCCTGGCACTTCGACGAGAAGCCATCCGAGCAACAAGGCGAAGCCGAGCGATGCGTGGTATGCGAGCCGCTCGCCCATCGTCGCGCCGATCTCGAACGGGAGGTTGCTCACTGGCAGGAGGAACGCGAGATAGGCGATTCCGGCAAGCGCGAGCGGATGCCGTCGCCGCCAGGCGAGAAGCGTCGCAGCGACGATCGCACCGTACAACGCGAGCGCGAGCCAGACCGAGGGAGACCCGAACGTCACGAACGGGAAGGTCGCGTACGAGTAATCAGAGGAGAGCGGATGCGGCACGGCGAGAAGGCGCAGGTAATGGGGGAGAATGCTCAGCTTCGTCGCGAGCACGCTTCCAGCCGCGGTGCCGAGCCGTAGCGGCAGGAACGGGTCGTTCAGCACGTCCTGCGTCGCGAGATCGGGGCGAGGCGTCTCACCGAGAATCAGGAAGCGCATCGCGAGGTAACCCGACACGACGACGAGCAGCGGCGCCCACGCGCGAATCACCTCGACCGGCCGTCTCCCGCGCGCGAGCACCAGCGCCGCACCCAGCACGACGGGAGCGATCACCGCATATTCCTTCGAGAGAAGAGCCAGAAAGAGGAGCACCGACGCCTGGGCCATGTCGCGCGGCATTCGTGTGCGGTCGTGGCGGAAGAGCGCAATGCCGGCCAGCGCGATGAAGAGGAGCGAGAGGATCTCGTCGCGGCTCTTCACGTTCGCCACGACCTCCACGTGGATCGGATGGAGCGCGAACACGAGGGTGGAAACGAACGCGACCGCCGCGCTCGATGGAATGGCGCGACGCAGGAACGCGAGCAGAGCCACCATCGACACGCCGAAGAGAAGAAGCTGGATCACGTGCCGGTGTGTCGCAATCGCCAGGTTCGCCGCGGGGATCGTGATGTCGAGCAGCTCGCGCAACGACTCTCGCATCTCGAACGCTCTCGCGTGGCCCGGGCCGAGCGACTCCAGCTCCGCGCGCAGCGCCCTGTACTCGTCGCCGTGAGTCTCCCCGAAGAGGCTCTGCTCGATCGCGAACGTCACCGAAGAGAGAGGTCTGTAGCGCCCGCCAGCGAGCTGCGCCGGGACTCCCATCGTTTCGTAGAAGCCCTGGTACGCGTCCTGCGTCAGCAGGTTGCCGATGCCGGCGAAGCCGCGCTGCACGTCGACGTTGCGCAGGATGATGATCGTGTCGTCGAGCGCGTATCGATTCCCCAGCGAGCT
Source organism: Thermoanaerobaculia bacterium (assembly GCA_041671505.1). Lineage (GTDB taxonomy): Bacteria > Acidobacteriota > Thermoanaerobaculia > Gp7-AA8 > Gp7-AA8 > JACPDH01. Next base: position 77,910 of record JBAZBK010000012.1, read on the forward strand.
CGCGTGCGCGAGGATCGCGACGACGAAGACGACGATTGCCTGGAGGCGAAACGACCACGTCGCGCCCGAGGCGCCGCCGGCCGCCACGCCCGCTTCACTCTCCGAATTCATCGGCGCCATGGTACCCGCAGGCGGCGCGGCGCGGATCTCCGCGTGACGCGCCGCCTGCGCATCGCCTATCGCCCACTCCTACCAGCCGTTCGTGTCGAACGCGCCGCAGGCGCTGCCGGGAGCTTTCGTATAACTCTTCACCACGCCAGTCGTCACGTCCGTTACCTCGAGCGAGTACTCGAGATCGGTCAGACCCGCGAAGAAGATCCAGAAGTGTCCGTTGACCACGCGGCCGTCGAGCATCTTGACGAAGACCTCCGGATTGTCGGGAGAGCCCGTGAGTTCCGGAAGCGCAAAGTGCCCGAACAGATCTCCCTGCGAGAACGCAACGCCGTTCGCCGTCGCGCCGGTGCGCTGGTCGCGCGCCGTGAGACGGACCGAGAAGTGCCCGCCGAGGAGACAGAGCCGGTCGGAAGCCGCGACGCACACTCCCGTCGCGGCCGCGGCCGACGGCGATCCGTCGACCTCTCCCGCGCACTCCTCGGGAGTCACGCCGCTGCCGACGTCGAATCCGCCCGCGGAGCTTCCCGCCGGCTTCGTGTACTTCCGCGTCTCGTGCGTCTCGGTGTCGAACACCGTGAGCGTGTACTCGACGTCGGTCAGCCCGCCATAGAAGAACCAGAAGTGCCCGTTCACCACGCGGCCGTCGATCGCCTTGATGAAGACCTCGGGGTTCGCCTCGCTCCCCGTAAATCGCGGCAGCGCGAAGAGGCCGTAGAGGTCGTTGCGGTGCAGCGGCACGCCCGTCGCCGTGTTGCCGGTGCGCGGGTCGAGCGCGGTCAGCCCGACTTCGAAGCGCCCGCCCTGGAGGCAGAGGAGCCCGGCAGGGCACGGGGACGCCAGCGTGAACGTGGTGCTCGCGGTCCCCTCGAGCCCTGCTTCGAGCGCCTCGACCGTGACGTCGTAGCTCCCGAGGGTGGACAGGGCCGGTGTGATCGTTCGAGTCGATCCCGCGCCGATGCCGTTGATGAACCACGAGTACGACCACCCCGCCTGCGACGCGCCGGAAATCGATTCGGCGGTCAGCGTGCATGGTGCGCCTAACAGATCGCAGCCGGTCACCACGATCTTCGGATCGGGAGGCGCGGGCACGATCGGATCGGTGAGAACCGCCGTCGCCTGCGCCGTGCAGCCCTTCGCATCGGTGACGAGCACCAAGTAGCTTCCCTCGCAGAGTGAGCCTGTCGCTGCCGTCGATGCGCCTCCCGGCGACCAGTCGAACGTGTATGGCGCGGTGCCTCCCGACACGAACGCGGCAACCGAGCCGTCGCAGGCTCCTGGCCCGGTCGGGTCGACGAAGTGAGTGACGACGCTGAGCTTCGCCGGTTGCGTGATCGAGAACGCCTGCGTCGTCGAGCAGCCCGCGGCGTCGGTGACGGTAACGGTGTAGCTGCCGGCGGCCAGGGCGGAGGCCGTTGCTCCGGTCCCCCCCGAAGGCGCCCAGGCGTAGGTGTACGCGCCAGTCCCGCCGGAGGCCGCGACGGTCGCCGAGCCGTCGGCCGCGTTGTTGCACGACACATTCGTCTGCGATGCCGCGGACGCCGCGAGTGAGGGAGGTGCGGTGATCGTGAACGTCTGTGATGCGATGCAGCCGCTCGCGTCGGTGACATTGCAGGTCCAGTTGCCCGCGGTTAGGCCGGTGACGCTGGTGGTGCCGTCACCCGCGGGACTGCCCGGCGCCCAGTCGTACGTGAGTACGCCGCTGCCTCCGGTGGCCGCGTTCACCGATGCCGCGCCGTTCGTGCCGCCATTGCACGACACGTTCGTCTGCGATGCCGCGGAGACCACGATGGCAGGCGGCTGCGTGATGTTGAAGGTCGCCGTCGACGCGCATCCGGTGGAGTCGGTCACCGTGACCGTGTAGCTGCCAGCGGCGAGTGAGCTCGCCGTCGCAGCGCTCCCTCCCGAAGGCGACCAGGAGTAGGTGTAGGGAGCCGTGCCACCCGACGGAGTGACCGTCGCCGACCCTGTGCTTGTTCCGTTGCACGAAACGTTCGTCTGCGACTGGATCGACGTGATGGCCGAGGGTTCTGTGACGGCGAACGTCTGCGTCGCCGTGCAGCTGTTCGCGTCTGTCACCGTCACGGTGTAGGTTCCGGCGGCGAGGCCGCTCGCCGTAGCAGCAGTGCCGCCCGACGGTGCCCATAAATAGGTGTACGAGGGAGTGCCGCCCGATGCCGACACCGTCGCCGATCCGTTCGTTCCGCCGTTGCACGAGACGTTCGTCTGTGCCGACGGGCTCGCCGTAAGCGCCGGCGGCTGCGTGATGGTGAAGGTCTGCGTCGCCGTGCAACTGTTCGCGTCGGTCACCGTGACCGTGTAGGTTCCCGCTCCGAGGCCGCTCGCTGTCGCCGCGGTTCCTCCGGCTGGCGCCCACGAGTACGTGTACGACGGAGTGCCGCCCGACGCGGAGACCGTCGCCGTGCCGTTCGTTCCGCCGTTACACGCGATGTTCGTCTGGGCCGCCGGACTCGCCACGAGCGCCGGAGGTGACGTGATGTTGAACGTCTGCGTCGCCGTGCAACTGTTCGCGTCGGTCACCGTGACCGTGTAGGTTCCCGCTCCGAGGCCGCTCGCTGTCGCCGCGGTTCCTCCGGCTGGCGCCCACGAGTACGTGTACGACGGAGTGCCGCCCGACGCCGATACCGTCGCCGAACCGTTCGTTCCGCCGTTACATGCGATGTTCGTCTGGGCCGCCGGACTCGCCACGAGAGCCGGAGGTGACGTGATGTTGAACGTCTGCGTCGCCGTGCAACTGTTCGCGTCGGTCACCGTGACCGTGTAGGTTCCCGCTCCGAGGCCGCTCGCTGTCGCCGCGGTTCCTCCGGATGGCGCCCACGAATACGTGTACGACGGAGTGCCGCCCGACGCCGATACCGTCGCCGTGCCGTTCGTTCCGCCGCTGCACGAGACGTTCGTCTGTGCCGACGGGCTCGCCGTAAGCGCCGGCGGCTGCGTGATGGTGAACGTCTGCGTCGTCGTGCAGCCGTTCGCGTCGGTCACCGTGACCGTGTAGGTTCCCGCTCCGAGCCCGGTTGCCGTTGCAGCGGTGCCGCCCGATGGCGCCCACGAGTAGGTGTACGAGGGAGTACCGCCCGATGCCGAGACCGTCGCCGTGCCGTTCGAGCCGCCGTTGCACGAGATGTTCGTCTGTGCCGCCGGACTCGCCACGAGAGCAGGTGGCTGCGTGACGTTGAACGTCTGCGTCGCCGTGCAGCTGTTGGCGTCGGTGACCGTGCAGGTCCATGTTCCGGCCGTGAGGCCGGTCACGCTCACCGTGCCGTCGCCTGTTGGGTTTCCAGGTGTCCAGTTGTACGTATAACCGCCTGCGCCGCCCGTCGGCGTGCTGATCGACGCCGCGCCGTTCGAGCCGCCGAAGCAGGAGATGTTCGTCTGCGACGCAGGGGTGACCACGATTGCCGCCGGCTGCGTGACGTTGAACGTCTGCGTCGCCGTGCAACTGTTCGCGTCGGTCACCGTGCAGGTCCACGTCCCTGCCGTAAGGCCCGTCACGCTCACCGTGCCATCGCCTGTCGGATTCCCCGGCGTCCAGTTGTACGTGTAGCCGCCCGCGCCGCCCGTCGGCGTATTGATCGACGCCGCTCCGTTCGAGCCGCCGAAGCATGCGATGTTCGTCTGCGACGCAGGGGTGACCACAATCGCCGCCGGCTGCGTGACGTTGAACGTCTGCGTCGCCGTGCAGCTGTTCGCGTCGGTGACCGTGCAGGTCCACGTCCCTGCCGTAAGGCCCGTCACGCTCACCGTGCCATCGCCTGTCGGATTCCCCGGCGTCCAGTTGTACGTGTAACCGCCCGCGCCCCCCGTCGGCGTGTTGATCGACGCCGCTCCGTTCGAGCCGCCGAAGCAGGAGATGTTCGTCTGCGACGACGGCGTCACAACGATTGCCGCCGGCTGCGTGACGTTGAACGTCTGTGTCTTCGTGCACGCGTTAGCGTCGGTCACCGTACAGGTCCACGTTCCCGCCGTAAGGCCAGTCACGCTCACCGTGCCGTCGCCCGTCGGGTTCCCTGGGGTCCAGTTGTAGGTGTAGCCGCCCGCGCCTCCCGTCGGCGTGTTGATCGACGCCGCGCCGCTCGACCCGCCGAAGCACGCGATGTTCGTCTGCGACGACGGCGTGACGACGAGCGAAGTCGGCTGCGTGATGTTGAACGTCTGTGTCGCCGTGCACGAGTTCGCGTCGGTCACCGTACAGGTCCACGTTCCCGCCGTAAGGCCGGTCACGCTCACCGTGCCGTCACCGGTCGGGTTCCCCGGTGTCCAGTTGTACGTGTAGCCGCCCGCGCCGCCCGTTGGCGTGTTGATCGACGCCGCGCCGTTCGACCCGCCGAAGCATGCAATGTTCGTCTGCGACGACGGCGTCACCACGAGCGCCGCTGGCTGCGTAATGTTGAACGTCACGGATGCCGTCACGCTGGCCGCATCGGTGACCGTGCAGGTCCAGGAGCCCGCCGTCAGGCCGGTCACGCTCGTCGTGCCGTCACCCGTCGGAGTGCCGGGAGTCCAGTCGTACGTATACGGAGCCGTTCCGCTTGTCGCGGCATTCACCGACGCCGCGCCGTTCGACCCGCCGAAACACGCGACGTTCGTCTGCGAGAGGGGGGTCAATACCGGCTGAGCCTGCGCAGCAGCGGCCAGCACGCAAAACAACGAAACGAGAAGGATTTTGCGGCTCATCGGCATCGGTTGACCTCCGGACAAGGCAGCGAGAGACCCCGGGTAGGGGTCGGGGGCGCAGGCGAGCAGTTCGCGGGCGGGCCGTCGACCTGACGCGACGGGACCGCGCTCACGAACTCTGCATCTGCGGGTGTCGTGCATGGTTAGGGCGGGACTTCGCGATTCTATCCGCTCCGGCCGCCCGAGGCACTTGATTTCTTAGTCGGCACGGCGCGATCCGGTTTCCCGACTGAGAAGGCGTCCTTGACCGATCACGGGTTACCATGTCGCCGCTGCTGCACGGCTCACGCGAATGTCGAAGCGCTCACGCAACCGGGATCGCACGGGAACCGAAGCCATCCCTGAACCCGTCTCCACCTCGCGCACGCAACGCGTCCCTCCGTTCGCCGCTGCAATCGTCGTCGTCCTCGCAGTCCTTCTTTACGCGAACACCCTCGGCCACGGCTGGGCGCTCGACGACGTCGCAGTCATCACGAAGAACGCCTACACGCAGAAGGGGATCTCCGGCATCCCGGCGCTACTGACGACCTTCTACTGGCAAGGCTTCTGGGATTCGAACGCGGGCCTCTACCGCCCCCTCTCGATGATCACGTTCGCCCTCGAGTGGGAGCTCAGCCCGGACAACCCGCGGCTTGGCCATTTCGTCAACGTCGCGCTCTACGCTGCGATCGCGTGGCTTCTGCTCAGCCTGCTCGTCGAACTGCTGCCACGCGGAGGAATTCGCATTTCCTTCGCCACCACGATCCTCTTCATCGCGCTTCCGGTGCACACCGAGGTCGTCGCGAACGTCAAGAGTCGCGACGAGCTGCTCTGCTTTCTCCTCTTTCTGATCACCGCAAGGCTTCTCCTCCGCGCGCACGCGACCGGCTCCGCTGTTCCGGTGCGCATCGCGGCGGCGACGTACTTCCTCTGCCTCATGGCGAAGGAGGGAGGGCTGCTTTATCTCGCCGTGTTTCCCCTCATGCTCGTCTGGTTCCGCGACGAGCGTCCGCTCGATGCTATGCGGCGCCTCTCGACGCTCGGCGCCGTCGCGGCGGGGTACCTGGCGATTCACTGGTGGGTGATCGCGCACTCGTCGCCGCGGATCGTCTACAGCTACCAGGACAACGCGCTCGTCGCCGCGACCTCGCTCCCGAGCCGCGTCGCGTCGGCGGTGGCGATGCTGGCCGATTACGCGCGACTGCTCCTCTTCCCTGTCGACCTCTCGTACGACTACTCGTTCAACCAGGTTCCGATTCGCGGCCTCTTCGATTTGAAGGTCTTCGTCTCCGTCGCGTTCTGCTGCGCTCTCGCATGGGTCGCCGCGCGCGGCGCACGCAGCAGGTCGCTCGTATCGTTCGCGATTCTCTACGCGGCGATCACGCTCGTCCTCACCTCGAACGTCTTCGTGCTCATCGGCGCGACCATGGCGGAGCGCTTCCTGTTCGCCCCGTCGCTCGGCTTCGCGCTCGCCCTGGCGGTCGTGCTCGATCGCCTCTTCGTCAGCAGCGACGGCGGCGATTCGACGACGCCCTCCGGCGGCGTGACCGCTCCTCTGCTCTACGCGACGGCGGCGATCGTGCTCCTCTGGGGAGCGCGCACGATCGTCCGCAACGGCGACTGGAAGGACGACTACACGCTTTACACGCGCGGCGTGCGCACCGCGCCGATGAGCGCGCGCGTCCGCTACAACGCCGGCACCGCGTACCTGAACCTCCGCGCGATGCCCGAGCGCGATCCCGCGCAGAAGGCGAGCTACCTTCGCCTCGCGACGGCGGAACTCGAGCAGGCCGTCCGGATCGATCCGGGATCGCGCGACGCGCAGCAGAACCTTGCAGTCACGTCGTATCAGCTCGGCGACTACCCGAAGGCCCTCGCCGCGGCGCAGCGATCGATCGAGCTCGACCCGAAGTTCGGCGCCGCGCACGCCCTCGCGGGGAGCGCCCTCTTCCGCCTCGGGCGGAGCGGCGAGAGCCTTCTCGCGTTGCGGAAGGCGGTCGAGCTCGGCTACGTCGCCGACGACACCTGGAACTTCATCGGCGCGGCGAGCTTCAACCTCGGCGACTTCTCCGGCGCCGCAACGGCGTTCGAGAAGGCGCTCGAACGGACGCCAGGCAACCCGGAAGTCCTCCGGAACCTCGAAGGCGCGAAGGCAGCAGCGGCCGCGCGGCAGTGAGCGGGGGCATTCCCGGCCAGGAGCCCCGTCGGGCGACGAATCGTGCCGCCCGGCGGCCGTCGATCCCCCCCCCCGAATCGCGGTCGCCCCCTCGTCGGAGCTCCGCAGACACCACCTCGGGCTTGCCCGACCAGCGGCCCCGAACCGCGGGTCGGCGGCAGGTCACCCGTTGAAATGACGGTTGTCACACCTCCTCGTGACTTCCGTGACCTCTGCCACCCCTTCCTCCCCCCTAATCTGCTTGGTCAGAGAGAGGTCTCTCTTCTCGATTTGAAGGAGCAAGAACCATGGGCATGACAGTGGCGGAAAAGATCCTCGCCCGCGCCTCGGGACGCGCCTCGGTGCGCCCGGGAAACGTGATCGAGCCGCGCGTCGATCTCGCGATGTCGCACGAGAACGGCGCGCTCGTCATCAACCAGTTTCTCGAAGTCTACAAAGAGACCGGGCTCGAGCCGAAGGTCTGGGATCCCTCGCGGATCGCCATCATCTTCGACCATCGCGTCCCGGCCGAGAGCGCGAAGACCGCGACCAACCAGAAGAAGGTCCGCGACTTCGTCGGCGCGCAGAAGATCTCGAAATTTCACGACATCCGCGGCGATCAGGGGGGCATCTGCCACCAGATCCTTCCCGAGAACGGTTACGTCCGTCCAGGAATGGTCGTGGTCGGAACCGACAGCCACACGACGACGCACGGCGCGCTCGGCGCCTTCGCCTTCGGCATCGGCGCCACCGAGATGGCCTCCGTCTGGACCCTCGGCTCCGTGCTGAACGTCGAGGTTCCAGGAACGATCAAGGTCGTCATCAACGGCGAGTTCGCAGAGCACGTCTCCGCGAAGGACCTGATCCTTCACATCATCGGCAAGCTCACCGCCGAAGGGGCGAACTACAAGGTCCTCGAGTTCCACGGCGAGGCGGTCCACCGCATGCCGACCTCGGGGCGTCTCGTCCTCTGCAACATGTCGGTCGAAGCGGGCGCCACGGCGGGCATCGTCCCGGCCGACGCGGAAACGCTCCGCTATCTCCACGAGACCGCGGGCGTGACCGGCCAGATCGACCTCGTGCAGCCCGACGCCGACGCGGCGTACGAGCAGGTCGTCGAGATCGACATCACGAACCTCACCTTCCAGATCGCCTGCCCCAACGGCGTCGACAACGTGAAGCCGATCGACGCGGTCGAGGGAACGAAGGTCGACCAGATCGTCGTCGGCTCGTGCACCAACGGTCGCCGCGACGACATCGCCGCGGTCGCGCACATCCTGCAGGGCCGGCGCGTCGCCGACGGCGTCCGCCTCCTCGTCTTCCCCGCATCGTGGAAGATCTACCAGGAGTGCATGGCGCACGGCTACATCGACGACCTCGTCAAGGCTGGCGCCGTCGTGATGAACCCCGGCTGCGGCCCGTGCCTCGGTGTTCACGAGGGCGCGTTAGGCGACGGAGAGGTCGCCCTCTCGACCACCAATCGCAATTTCAAGGGGCGCATGGGGAATCCGAAGTCGGAAGTCTTCCTCTGCTCCCCCGCCGTCGCCGCCGCGAGCGCGCTCGTCGGCCACATCGCACGCCCCAAAGGAGAGAATCATGGCCAACCCGCAAGAGTCGAATCAGCCGAGGCTGGTTGTCTCGAAGCTTGGTGACGACATCTCGACTGACGCGATCTATCCGGGTCGCTTCATGGCGACGGTCCTTCCGACCGAGACGCCGAAACTCGCCTTCGCCGACGACGTCGAGCTCAACGCGAAGCTGAACTCGGGCACGCTCCCCCAGGGAAGCGTGATCGTCGCGGGACGCAACTTCGGCTGCGGCTCCTCGCGCGAGCAGGCGGCGTCCTGCCTGCGCGGGCATGGCGTCACGATCGTGGCGCGGGCGTTCGCGCGCATCTTCCTGCAGAACTCGATCAATCTCGGGCTTCCCACGGTGATCTGTCCCGAGATCGAGGCCGACCAGGGCGACGAGCTCGTCATCGCGGCCGATCACATCTGGAACAGGACGAAGGACCGGAAGTTCGCCATCGCGCCGCTCCCCGCGGCGCGACAGGCGATCATCGACGCGGGGGGGCTCATCCCCTACACGCGTCGCCTCCTTCTCGAATCGAGAGCCTGAAACGATTAACTGAGGCTGACGTGCGGACCTGCGAGGGTCCGCATCGTCGCCCATGGAGGATGAACATGGCGAAATACGACATTGCATGGCTTCCCGGAGACGGAGTCGGCGTCGAGGTTCTCGAGGCCGCGAAGATCGTGCTCGACGCGGTCGAGCTCGACGCGAACTACATTCACGGCGACATCGGCTGGGAGTTCTGGTGCAAAGAGGGCGACGCCTTCCCGCAGCGGACGATCGACCTTCTCCGCAACGTGAAGGCAGCGATGTTCGGCGCGATCACCTCGAAGCCGGTGAAGGCCGCCGAGCTCGAGCTCGTTCCGGAGCTCAAAGGCAAGGGGCTCGTCTACCGCTCGCCCATCGTCAGGATGCGGCAGACGTTCGATCTCTACACCAGCCTCCGCCCCTGCAAGGCGTATCCCGGCAACCCGCTCAACTACAAGGAAGGGATCGACATCGTCGTCTTCCGCGAGAACACCGAAGACCTCTACTGCGGCGTCGAGTTCGGGCCCGTGCCCGACGACCTCGCGTGGGCGCTCGGCTCGCTCTCGAAGAACTTCGCGCCGTTCGCGAATCTCTCGGGCGGCGACTACGCCATCTCCTGCAAGATCAACACGCGCAAGGGCTCCGAGCGGATCATCCGCGCCGGATTCGAGTTCGCGAAGAAGTTCGGCCGCAAGAAGGTGACGATCGTCCACAAGGCGAACGTCGTCCGCGCGACCGACGGCCTCTTCCTCGACATCGCGAAGGACGTCGCGAAGGAGTACCCGGGCATCGTCTTCGACGAGGCGAACATCGACGCGATGACGATGTGGACGCTCAAGAACCCGCTCAGCTACGACGTGATGGTGGCGCCCAACCTCTATGGCGACATCATCTCCGACCTCTGCGCGCAGCTCGTCGGCGGCCTCGGTTTCGCGGCCTCCGGCAACATCGGCGACAAGCTCGCCGTCTTCGAGCCGACTCACGGCTCGGCGCCGAAGTATTCCGGCCTCTACAAAGTCAACCCGATCGCGACCGTCCTTTCCGCGAAGATGATGTGCGACTGGCTCGGCGAAACCGAGAAGGGAATGCGCATCGAAGCAGCCGTCGCCGAGGTCATCAGGGAAGGCAAGGTCCGCACCTACGACATGGGCGGCAACGCCACGACGATCGACATGGGTAAGGCGATTGCGGCAAAAGTGGGCGTAGCCGTCGGCGCGTAGTACCTGAGGGGAGAGGCGAAAGGCGAGAGGCGATGAGCAGGCAGCTCACCTGCTCCTCAGCGTCTCTCGCCGCCTCGCCTCTCTGCTTACTCATCGCCTCTCGCCTCTCGCCTTTCGCCTCCCCGAAGGAGCAGCAGCATGAAAAAACTGGTCATCCACGAAGTCGGCCCGCGCGACGGGATTCAGATCGAGAAGCAGGTGGTCCCGATCGAGATGAAGATCGCCTGGATCGAGATGCTGATGGCTTCGGGCGTCGACATCGTCCAGGTCGGATCGTTCGTCAACCCGGCGAAGGTGCCGCAGATGGCCGACACCGACGCGATCTTCAACTACTTCCGCACCTCGAAGCACCGCCGTGAGGGGGTGCTTCTCTCGGGTCTCGTCCTCAACGAGAAGGGGCTCGAGCGGGCGCTCGCCTGCGGTGTCGAGATGATCTGCATGGGCGTGTCGGCGAGCGATACGCACAGCCGGAAGAACACCGGCATGGGCACCGAGGATGCGATCGCCAGGATCATCCCGATGGCGAAACAGGCGATCGCGGCAGGGCGCCCGGTGCAGGTCTCCGTGCAGTCTGCGTTCGGCTGCGGCTTCGAGGGAGCCGTGCCGCGCGCCAACGTCGTATCGATCGTCGAACGTTACCTCGAGGCAGGATTGCAGACGATCAGCCTCGCCGACACCGCCGGACACGCCAACCCGCGCCAGGTGATGGAGCTCTACGAGGCGATCTTCACGATCGCTCCCGACATCGATGCGTCGTGCCATTTCCACGACACCTACGGAATGGCCATGGCGAACTGTTTCGCGGCACTCGAAGCGGGAGTCACCGCGTTCGAGTCGGCGTTCGCAGGACTTGGCGGATGCCCGTTCACGAAGCTGAGCGGCGGAAACGTCTGCACGGAAGATCTCGTGCACATGCTGCAGCGCGCGGGGATGCGACCCGACATCGGAATCGATCCGCTCATCGTCGCCGCGAAGGCGGCCGAAGCGTTCTTTGCACGACCGCTGCCCGGCGTGATTCACCGGACGGGAGTAATCCCGGCGGCTGCGCCGGCGGGAACTGAAGATTGAAAATTGAAAATTGAAATTCCGAGAATGGGAAGAGACCGCGGGACAACGCAAGTAACACGATCTCGTCGACGAGACAACGGCGTCGCGGTCTCTCTTCTCAATTTTCAATTTTCAATTTTCAATTCGAGGTAACCGAATGCCCCCCACCAGACTCCTGTCCAACATCCGCGTCCTCGACCTGACCAACGTTCTCGCCGGGCCGTTCGCGACCGAGCTTCTCGCCCTCTGCGGCGCGGAAGTGATCAAGGTCGAGAACCCCGACGGTGGCGACCTTGCGCGCAAGCTCGGGGCCGTCCCGAAGCTCAACAAGGAGCTGATGGGAACGAGCTTTCTCGCGCAGAACGCGAACAAGAAGTCGCTGACGCTGAACATGAAGGTGCCGTCGGCGAAGAGGGCGTTTCTCAAGCTCGCGGAATCCGCCGACGTCGTGGTCGAGAACTTCCGCCCGGGCGTCATGGATCGCCTTGGAATCGGCTGGAGTGTGTTGTCGAAGCTCAATCCGAAGCTCGTTTACTGCGCGATCTCCGGCTTCGGCCAGACGGGACCCGACGCGGAAAAGCCCGCCTACGACCAGATTATCCAGGGGCTCAGCGGCGTCATGGCGATCAACGGCGACGAGCGCCTCAACCCGCTCCGTTGCGGCTTCCCGGTCTGCGACACCGTCGGCGGCCTCAACGCGGCGTTCGCCATCATGGGGGCGCTCTACCACCGCGAGCGGACCGGCGAAGGGCAGTTCATCGACGTCGCGATGCTCGACTCGATCATGCCGCTCATGGGCTGGGTCGCGGCGAACCTCCTGATCGGCGGCGTTCAGCCGCAGCTGTTAGGCAACGACAACTTCACCGCCGCGCCCTCGGGGACCTTCGTCACGAAGGACGGCTGCATCAACATCGCCGCGAACCAGCAGCAGCAGTGGGAAACCCTCTGCAGCCTCATCGGCGCACCGGAGCTCACGACCGACCCGCGCTTCCAGGAGCGCGACACGCGCAAGAACAACCGCGCGCTGCTCACGCCGCTCATCGAGGAGAAGCTCAAACAGCATCCGACGAGCCACTGGGTCGACCTCCTCAACGCGAAGGGAGTCCCCTCGGGCGACATCCTCACTCTCGAGGCGGCGCTCGAGCAGCCGCAGGTGAAACACCGCGAGAGCATCCAGTCGGTAACGGAAGAGGAGATCGGCGACATCCGCATCTTCAACCTCACGGCGAAGTTCGAGAAGACCCCCGCCTCGGTCGACACCGCTCCGCCGCGCCTTTCGGCGCACACGTTCGAGATCCTTCGGTCGATTGGCCTAACCGAGGCCGACATCGAGGCGATGCGCGCCGAGAAGGCGATCGGCGAGGTCAAGGAACTCACGAAGGCCTGACTCGCACCACGCAGCGTCGGGCCTGAAGCAGCGAAACGTCGACCGGCGCGCCTACCGACTGCCCGCCGGCGGCTCCGGCGCCCCGAACCAGATCGTAAACTCCGCGCCTCCCTCGGCCCGGTTGCGGAGCGAGAAGTCGAAGCCGTGCTGCGCGAGGATCTCCTGCGTGAGCGTGAGCCCAAGCCCGCGACCATCCCGCTTCGTGCTGAAGAACGGCGTGAAGATTCTTTCGCCGAGAGGATCTGGCAGACCTGGTCCCGTGTCCGCAACCGAGAGGAACGCCCGGGCATCGACCACGCCGGCGCGCAAGGCGAGCACCCCGCCTGAGTCACCCATTGCTTCAATCGCGTTCTTGAATAGATTGAGAAGCACCTGCTCGATCTGGTTCTTGTCGATGTTCACCAAACCAATGGCCGCGTCGACCGCGAGCTCGCAGCGGATTCCACGCGCGTCACAATCGGGCCGCATCAGTTTCACGATGTCACCGAGGAGGATTCCGACGTCACAAGGGCGTCGCGCCGGAGGTGGAATCCGCACGACCTCGGCGAAGCCGTTCATGAACTGGTTGAGATTTTCGACACGGCTGCTCGCCACCTCGAGCGCCTTCCGGAAGTCGTCGCGGTCCTCGTCGCGGAGCTGACCAGCGTAGTTCGCGCACGACTCGAGCAGCGATCGAACGGCGCCGACCGAGTTGTTCACTTCGTGCGACATCATCCTGATGAGTTTTTCGTACGCCGCGCGCTCGCTGGCGCGCAATTCCTCGGTCAGCTCTTCGATCAGGTAAAAATCGCGGGTGAACCCCTTGTCGAGCAGCGCGCCGCGGTGACAACGAAGCCGCATGCGAAGGCTCGGCGCGATCACGCGAGACTCGCCCGGCACAAGCGCGGCGAGAACCCGCGCGACGGTGTTATCGATCTCCGAGAGCCTATGCCCGAGCAGCGGGAGCGCCTCGCTCTCCAGCAGCCTTCGCGCGCTCGGGTTCATCTGGACGACACGCCCGTCGAAGTCGCAGATGAGAATGCCTCCGGGCGAGGCTTGCGAGATCCTCTCGAGAAGGTAATGCTGCTCCTGAGCGCGGAGCCGTTCCTCGCGAAGCTGGTCGATCATCCGGTTGTAGACCTGGATCAGATCGTCGAGCTCGGGCTGGCCTCCCTCCACGAACTTCGATGCGAAATCCTTTTCTGCGATCAGCTCCGCGCCGGTTCGAATCAGGTCGAGCGGCGCAAAAAGTGCATTGACGAGCCGGTAGCCGACGATCAGCGAAAGGGCGAAGACGAGCTCCGCCGCGAGCAGCCAGGCCCTCTGCTCGAGCAGGAGCGTCGTCGCGAGCGCCGCGAGCAGCAGGTGCAGCGCGACGAGAAAGAGAAGCAGCCTCGTGCGGAGCTTCATGGCTGCGGCTCGCCGAGACCGAACTTCTCGAGTCGCCTGTAGAGCGCCGCCCGCGACAACCCCAGCGCTTCGGCGACCCGCGTGATGTTCCCGTCGTAGTGCGCCATGCAGCGCACGATCATCGCGCGCTCCATTTCTTCCAGCGTCATGGAGCCCGGTGCCGGGAGTTCGCCGCTTCGCGGCCTGCCGATGTCCGCAACCGCTGCGAGGTTCTTTGCGTCGAGGATCTCGTCGTCATGAATCAGGACGGCGCGCTCGAGCAGTTGCCGGAGTTGGCGGATGTTCCCGGGCCAGCTCTGCGCCGCGAGCCATTCCAGTGCGCGCGGAGTGAGCTGAAGAGGTCCGCGCCGGTACGCAGCTGCGCATGAGGAAAGAAAGTGCCCCGCGAGGCGCGCGATGTCGCTCCGGCGCTCGCGTAGCGGCGGAAGCTGGAGCGTGATCAGGTTGAGCCGGTAGAGGAGGTCCTCGCGGAACTCTCCCGTGCGAACCATCTCATCGAGCGTCCGGTTCGTGGCGGACACCACTCGCACGTCGACCGTGCGGCTCCGGCTCGAGCCGAGAACCTCGTAGGAGCGATCCTGAAGCACGCGGAGAAGCTTCACTTGCGAGCTGAGGTCGACCTCTCCCACTTCGTCGAGGAAGATCGTGCCGCCGTCCGCAGTCTCGAATCGTCCACGGCGGGTCTCCTTCGCGTCGGTGAACGCGCCACGCACGTGCCCGAACATCTCGCTCTCGAAGAGGGTCGAAGAGATCCCGCCGAGATTCACTTTCACGAACGGGCCGCCGCGCCGCTTGCTGTTGCGATGGATCGCTTCCGCGACGAGCTCCTTGCCGGTGCCGCTCTCCCCGAGGATGAGAACCGACGCGTCGGTCGGCGCGACGCGCCCCACGAGGTCGAGGACTTCGAGCAGTACGGGGTCGCTGCCGACGAGGCCTGCGAGATCGAGACGCTGATCGAGCTCGTCGCGAGTCGGGACTTTCCGGCGCTCGGCCCGAGCCGCGGCGACTCCGAGCGCCGTTTCGATCGCGCTGAGCAGCTGCGCATTCGTCCACGGCTTGGTGATGAAGTCACTCGCTCCCGCTTTCACGCCCTGCACGGCGAGCGAGATGGAGCCCCACGCCGTGATGAGAATGACGGGAAGCTCCTTGTGCCCGGCGCGAATTCGCGCGACGAGATCGAGCCCCTCGACGCCGCTCGTCCCGCGCGAGAAGTTCATGTCCTGGAGGACGAGGTCGAAGCTTCGTTTCGCGAGGAGCTCGACCGCGTCGTCCGGTGTCGACGCAGAGTGGGAGCCGTAACCGTGCTGCTTGAGCAGCAGCTCGAGCGAGGCGCGGATCGACGGGTCGTCGTCGACGATCAGGATCGAGCGCATGGAATGGACCGATTATTCATGAGTCGGGGACGGCGTGCGAACTTCGGCTTTCGGAGTCGCCCTCTTCATTCGTAGTGCAGAGCCTCCGCGGGCTCGACCCGGGACGCCAGAAGGCTCGGGTAGAGCCCACAGAGCGCGACGAGCCCGAGGATGGCAAGAATCGCGAGCACGATTGCCGGGACGAGCACCGCCGCAGGAATGTCGATGATCCCGAGCACGGGAACCTGCAGGACGAGCGCGATTCCGAGCGCGAGCCCGAACGAGGCGACGATCAGAATCTCGACGAGGATCTGGCGATGCACGTCGCTTCCCGTCGCTCCGAGCGCGCGACGGAGCCCGATCTCCCGCGTCCGGCGAGTCACGTTCTGCCACATGACGCCGGTCAGGCCTAACGTCACCATGAGCACGAGGAAGCCGGCGATGATCGACCCGATGACGATCGGCAGCAGCTGCAGCTTTCTCTGCTGAGCGCGTAGCTGTTCCAGCGTTCGCAGCTCGAACGACCACTCCGGCACGACGGCTCGCAGCCGGGCGAGCAGTGCCTGCTCGTCGGCCGCGGTCGTTCCCGGCTTCACCTTGACGAGGATGTTCCGTGGAGGACGCGTGTTTGCCTTTACGAAATTGACTCGCATCAGCACGAAGTTGTCGTTCCCCGCGAGCTCCCCGTTCTTGCGGTACTCGCGCACGACACCGACGATCCGATGTTCGAGCGTGTCGGAGACCGGAATCGACTTGCCGACCGCGCTCCCGTCGGGGAAGAGAGTTCGTGCCGCGTCGCGATCGACGACGACCGGCCGCCACGACTGCGCGTCGTCCGACGGCTCGAACCAGCGTCCCTCGAGCAGCTCGAGCCCGAGCACGTCGCGAAAGCCATCGGTGACGTCGTCGAAGCTCAGCTTCACGTAGCGCCCGTTGAGCTTCCAGTTCCCATTGCTTCCACCGATTGAGAACGGCGGAGTCATCGATCCTCCCGCGTATTCGACGAAGGGAATGGACTTCGCCTCTCGCAGGGCGCGCTCGAAGTCGCCCAGCTGCTGCTTCGTAAACTCGTCGTCTGACTCCTGGCCCATGCCGATCGCCACGTTCCAGACGTTCTGGTGGGTGAACCCGATCGGCTGGCGCACATTGTTGGCGATGTAGACGAGCCCCGCGCCGACGGAGAAGAGCACGAGAAACGAGCAGCAGATCTCCGCGACGATGAGCGCGTTCATCCGCTTGCGGTTCCAAAGGAGTTTCAGCAGGTGACGTGTCATGCGTTGCCTTTCAATGCATTGACCGGGCTCATGCGTGACATGCGCCAGGCGGGATAGACCCCTGAGAAGAGCCCGAACGCGAGCGCGATCACGAAGCCCCAGAGGAAGATCCGGAAGTTGATCGTGAACTGCGCGTACGGAATGAGCCCGCTGCCGTTGATCAGCGAGAGGGTGATGGCCGACAGCCCGAGCGCGAGGACGCCGCCGATCAACGTGAGGACTACGTTCTCGACGACGAACTGACCGATGAGCGTCGCGCGCGTTGCGCCGAACGCGCGGCGCACCCCGATTTCCGACGAGCGCTCGAGAATCCGGCTCAGATTGAGATTCACCAGATTGATCGCCGGCAGCGTCATGAAGAGAACCGCGAAGAGGAGAAAGATCCCGCGCAACGCATTCGGGCTCGGCAGCTCCATGGTCCGCGCGAGCGATTCGAACGGAGTCTCGAGAGCGGTTTCGTACCGCGTAAAGCGCACGGGATCGGGAAGTGGCATCGCGCGGACGAGCTCGTCGAACTGACGCCTCAGCGCCGGAATGTCGCCTTTCTGCTTCGCGAGCACGACCGCCATGAAGGAGCCGATCATCTCCTCTCGATAGCTGGCGGACTTCATCGTGCTGATCGGTACCCATACGTCGGAGAAGGGGCGGATGCGCGTGAACGGCACGTCTCGAACGACTCCGGTGATTCGGAAGCGTTGCCCGTCGACCTCGATCGACTTGCCTAGCGCGGACGCGCCGCCGAACAGCGCCCGCCTCGTCGATTCGTTGATCACCGCGACGAAGCCTGCGCGCTCCTCGTCGACCTGGCTGTACGGAGCACCTTCCACGAAGTCGAAGTCGAAAACGCGCCAGAACTCGCCGTCCGCGTGCTTGAGCCAGAGCGTGAGCTTGCGGCCGTCCTGATAGGCGGCAACCTGCTCGTGGAGCTGGAACACGGTGATTCGCTCCGCCCCCTCGAGCTTGCGCACGGTTCGTTCGATGACGCGGTAGCCGGCCGCGGCATCGCGTGAGTTGGTCGGTCCCGACATCCTCGCGCGATGCACCCCCACCATCCGGTCGAGCTTCAACTCCGGGTAGTGGGCCGAGAACTCGTGGTCGAGCATCGCGGTCGCGACGATCAGCACCGTCAGCGTGAAGCAGACTCCGAAGAAGCTCACGAAGGTGAAGAACTTCCTCCGGAGCAGAACCTTGATCGCGAGTTTCAGGTAGTTCGTCAGCATCGCGCGCCTCTCAATCGACCTGCCGGCCGTCGAAGAGCCGCACGACCCGGTCGGTCTTCTGCGCGAGGCGCGCGTCGTGAGTGACCATGACGACGGTGCTCCCTTCGTCGTTGAGCGACTCGAGGATCGACATCACCTCGTCGCCCATCTGGCTGTCGAGGTTCCCGGTCGGCTCGTCGGCCAGGAGGATCTTCGGCTTCCCGACGATCGCGCGCGCGATCGCGACCCGCTGCTGCTGGCCTCCCGAGAGCTGGCCCGGAAAATGACCGGTGCGCGAGGAGAGCCCCACGCGCTCGAGCGCCTCGAGCGCCGCCTTTCGCCGCTCCTTCGAGCTCATCGCCCGGTAGAGCAGAGGGATCTCGACGTTGTCGACCACGCGAAGGTCGGAGACGAGATGGAAGCTCTGGAAGATGAAGCCTAACTTCTCGTTCCGAAGTCGCGAAAGGTAGCGGTCGCCCTGGCCGTTGACCCGCTCACCCTCGAGGGAGATGTGGCCGCTCGAGGGTGAGTCGAGAAGCCCCACCAGGTTGAGCAGCGTGCTCTTGCCGCATCCCGACGGCCCCATGACCGCCACGAGCTCTCCTGCCCCGACGCTCAGATTCAGATTCTGGAGCGCGAGCGTCTCGATCTTGTCGGTCCGGTACGTCTTCGTTACGTTGCTCAATTCGATCATCGAACTCTCCCAGTCAATTCGGACAACCACCAGGGGCCAGCCTCGGATCGCCGCTCATCTGCGCCGCCGAATTCCGCTCCATCATCCGCTCCGCGTTTCGCGCTTCGTGTTCCACGTTCTATTTCAGGCTCAATTCCTTCGCGTGCTCGTAGTCGCTCATGTCGCTGACGACGAGCTCGTCGCCCACCGCGAGCCCGCTCGTGATCTCGATTTCGTCGCGTCCGTAGAGCCCCGTCTCGATCCGCGTCTTGATCGCGCGATCGCCGCGAACCACGAACACCTCCTGCGAGCGTTCGCCGCGCGCGAAGCGTCCCCGACGTACCTTCATGGCTTGCGGGTGCGATCCGCTGGCGACGAGCACGTCGACGCGCATCGCGTTGCGGAGCGCTCGATGCGCCGGCTCGGCGAGCGTCACGTCGAACCGGATCGTCCCGTTCTCCACGGCAGGGCGTACCGCGGCGATCGTCCCGGCAACGCGCAGCGTCTCGCCCGCACGAACCTCCACCACGGCTCCAGGTACGAGACGCGAGGCGTGGATGTCGGACGCCGACGCCTCGACCCGGAACGAGCTGAGGTCCGCAATCCGCGCGAAGAGCTGCCCCTTCTGGAGCGTGACCCCTTCCTCCGCGATCACCCAGGTCACGACGCCGTCGCGATCGGCCCGGGTCGTTGCGAGCTCCAGCTGGCGGCGCGCCTCCTCGTGCTCCTTGCGGAGAATGCCAAGGTCGAGCTCCAGCGTCGAGATCCGCCCGGCGCTCATGCTGCGGCTGTTACCAACGAGCTTTCGAAGCTGCTCGAGCGCGATCGCAGCCTTGCGCGCCTCCGCTTCGGTCTGCCTGAACTGCTGTTCCGAAAGCAAGCCCTGGTCGCGAAGCATCCGCTGCTGCTCGAGTTTGTAGGAGGCGACTTCGGAGTCGAGCTGCTGCTGCTCGATCCGGGACGTTAGGTCGACCATGTCCTTCTCGAGCTCCAGCCGCTCCTGATCGAGCTCACGTTCCTTCTGTGCGACGCGATCGCGGAGACGCTCGACGTCGAGCCGCGATGCGGAGGTATCGAGCTGGAGGATCTCGTCACCGGCGTGCACTGCCGTGCCCGCCTTCGCCACGATGCGAACGACGCGCGCGTCGACCGGCGACGAGAGCACCGTCTCCGCCGCCGGAACCACCGTACCGGTCGCCTCGATCACTTCGGTGATCGGGCCACGGGTAACCGTCGCGATCTCGATCTGTGAACGACGCACGCTCGGCCGCATCCAACGCGCCGACACCGCGATCGCGGCGAAGGCGACGATCGCGATCGCCACAACGATCGCGACCTTCCGGACGAGATGAGCCCTGCGCTCGGAAACGGCGATTTCGCGGTCCATTGCTCCCGGGGAAGATCAAGAGCCGTGCCAATCTCCAGCGACTGCAAACAGGAGAGTTGCGGGCAGAGGCCCGGCGCGGAACCGTCCGCTCGCGGATGCCACTGTCCGATATCGAACAGTCGTCGCGACGATCACGCTCCGCAGAATCGCGAGAGCCGTCACGTTGCCCTTCCTTCGCAGGGCATCCCACGGCTCGTGGTGCGTCAATCGGCAGGCGCGCGCAGGCGGGCCGGCGACGAGATAACGGAAGCGAAAGCGCGCAGCATGGGAACCGCGGCGGCCGACTACCGATAGCCGCCCGTGTCGCGCATGTTCGGGTCGAAGACCCGCCATCCTTCGCGTGAGGCGGCTTCGCACTCCGCCACGAACTGCTCGATCGAGCGCGACAGGCGGTCGGTCACCTCTTCGGTCGTCACCTCGAGCGAAGCAAACTCGTGCCAGCACTTGTCTTCCTCCGGAGTCAGCCCGTCGTGGAAGAAGAGCTCCGGAACGCCAACCTGGTCCGCAATGAAGAACTCGAACGACTCGAGCGTGTCGGTCAGCCGTTGCTCGATGCTCTCGTCCGCCACGCTGGAGAAGACCACCGCCCCCCATTTCTTGGTATTGGACGGACTCCGGTAGAAGTAGGCGAAGCGGGTGTTCATCGTGGCACGAGCATATCTCGCGAACGCGCCGACGGGTAGCCGTGCCCGAATCTGGCGTTGCGCTCGAAAACACCGTGTTCACCGCTCGAGAACCGAGCGACTGGCGGAGTCTCAATTCCGCTGCGCGAGCGGCGGCCCTACATTCTCTCCGGCGTCGGGATGCCGATGAGGTCGAAGATCTGGACCATCGTCCGGCGGAAGACCTCCGCGACGACGGCGCGGCGCTGGCGCTCCGCATCGTCCTTCTCGTTGAGGATCGGGAACTTGTGGTAGAAGCTGCTGAAGGTCTGGGCGAGATCGAACGCGTGGCGCGTGAGCAGTGAGAGCTCGAGCGTGTCGACCGCTCTCCTGATCACGTTTTCGGTGTCGGCGCTCATCCGGACGATCTGCCACATGTCGTCGACGAGCTCGTCGCCGATCGCGAGCCGGTCGATCTGATCCCTCGCGAGCATCGGGTCGACGCCGCGCTCCTGCATCTTCCTGAAGATGTTCCCGACGCGCACGGTCGAGTAGAGCAGGTACGGCCCGCTGTCCCCTTCGAAGCTCAGCGCCTCGGCGACGTCGAACGCGATCACTTTGGTCCGGCCGAACTTGAGCATGAAGTAGCGGAGCGCCGCGATCGCGATCTGCCGCGCGAGCTTCGCGTCGTCTTCCACGCTGCCGGTCGAGCGCTCGCCGCTGATCTTCTCGCGCGCCTTCGCCTCGAGCTCGTCGAGCATGTCGTCGGCCTTGACGCCGAGCCCCTTGCGCCCCGACATCTCGAGGTACGCCTTCTGCTCGTCCTCCGGCTTCACGTCGACGCCTAACGCCTTCGCCGTCGACGGGCTGAGCGCGACCATCTCGTACGAGAAGTGGATCGAGCGCTCCGACTCCTTCGCGTACCCGAGGATCCGCAGTCCCTCCTTCACGATCTTCTGAAGGTAGCCCTGGCGCACGTCGATGACGTTGTAGACCGAATGCGAGCCGCCGAAATGCGGCGCGCCGGCGATGGCGTCGTCGTCGCTCGTCGTCTCCCAGACGATGCGGCCGTCGTCATAGCGGCGGAACTCCCGGTAGCCGAAGGTGTCGCCGATCAGGCCGAACTTCCAGAGCTGGTAAGCGATGTCCTTGCCGACGTAGGTCACCGTGCCGTTCGAGCGGACGAGAATCTTGTCGGGCTCCTCCATCCCCTCGAACTCGGGGCTGTCGGCGAGCTTCATCACCCAGCATCCCTTGTGCTTCCCTTCGGTCTCGAAGATGACCGAGCCCGACGTCTTGAGCAGCTCGAAGGCGCGGTCCCAGAAGCGCTGGCGAATGATGTCGCTCTCCTTGACCAGCACGTCGTACTCGATGCCGAGGCGGAGCGCCGTCTCGAGATGGCGCTTCACGACCGCCTTCGCAATGATCGCGCCTAGCTTCGAGGTCTCCCCTTCGCCCTTCTCGATCTTGTGAAGCGTCTCCTTGCGCAACTCGACCGCCTCGGGGTGCTTCTCGTAGTGCTGTCCGACGCGCGCGTAGAGGTCCCAGCAGAAGTAGTCGAACTTCACCGCCGGGTCGGCGATCCGCTTCTCGACCTCGGCGATCCCTTCGCCGAGAAGGTGCTCGAAGCCGACGACGACGTCGGCGACCTGCACCCCGGTGTCGTCGATGTAGTTCTGCCGCTCGACCTTGTGCCCCAGCGCGACGAGGCAGCGGATCAGCGTGTCGCCTAACACTGCGTTGCGGAGGTGCCCGATGTGCGCCGCCTTGTTCGGGTTGATGTTCGTGTGCTCGACCGTGATGCGCTCTCCCGTCGCCCCGATCGGGGCTCCGATCGACTCGAGATACGAGAGCGTGAAGAGACGACGGTCGAAGTGGAAGTTGAGGTATCCGGCCCCTTCGACCGTGACGCGACTGACCGACGCGGGAAGTTCGAGCCCGCTCGCGATCGCCTCGGCGATCTGCCGCGGCGCCTTGCGCGCCTGCTTCGCGAGCTCCATTGCGACCGGCGTCGCGAGGTCGCCCATTGAAAGGCGCGGCGGCGCCTGCAGAACCACGCGATCGACCGGAATGCCGAAGAGGGTCAGTACGCGCGCTTTGATCGTGTCGGAAAGCTGCTCGGTTATCTGCTCGAGAGTCATGGGTCACCTGCCGTATGCGTGATGGCCGATGTCGTTCCAGCACCGCATCAGGTAGCGGTCGGAGCGCCATTCGAAGATGTTGATCGATGCGTTGTCCTGAAGGAACGTCCGCGCGCTCGCGAGCGGAAGCCCCATGAGCCCCGTGGCGAGGATCCGTATGGCGAGGCCGTGCGAGACGACGACCGGCACCGCCTTCGGTCCGTTCGCCGCCTCGCGCTCACCGATCGCGAGCATCGCGCGGCGGACGCGGGTGTCGACGTCGGCGAACGACTCGCCGCCGGGCGCCGGGGTCGAAGGGTCGTGCAGCCACGCGCGGTAAAGGTCGGGTTGTGTCCTTCGAACTTCGTCGAACGCGACCCCTTCCCACTCGCCGCAGTTCACCTCGCGAAGGTCGTCGATCTCGTGCGGCTCGATCGCGAGCTCGCGGCCGATGATCTCGGCGGTCTTCTTCGCGCGTGACAGGGTCGAACAGTAGAGAGACGTCGGGCCAAGGTCGCGAAGGCGTACGCCGAGGAGTCGCGCCTGCTCCCGCCCCTCGTCGGAAAGATCGCTGTCGCTCCACCCCTGGGCGACTCCCCGGGCATTGTCGACGGTCTGGCCGTGGCGGCAGAGAATGAGTCGTTCGAACATGGGCGTCTGTCTTCGCTGGCGGAACGTGCGTTCGTGTCGAGGCAAGAACTCCGCATCAACGACGGAAACCTGAAGTTAGAACGGTGAACGATGAATTGAGAACCCGGAAACGAAGCAGTGCCTATTGCTGGGTTCAACGTTCAGCGTTCTAACTTCTCACTTCAGATTCTCTCGCCTCCAACGGAGCCATCACCTCGCCGGCAAACAGACAATACGCGCGCGCCCCGCGAGGGGCTGCACGATATCAGAATCCGTTGTGTGGGGTGAGTGCGCGGCGCGGCGTCAGGCTGGAGCCTTTTCGCGCTTGAAGACCATGCCGATGTGGTCGGTGGCACCCGTCTTGAAGTTGATCGAGGTGATGCTCACCAGCTCCCAGCCTTCGTCACCCAGACGATTGAGCTCCTCAGCGCGCCGCGGGTCCATGGAGTAATTCTCCGATCGGACATTGATGATCTTGTACTCCCACTTCTTCATAAAATCCGCCTCCCCGGTCCCGTACAAACAGCTGCGGCAGGAAAAGTGTAGCAAGTTACGGGCGAAAGGCGAAAGGCGCGGGGCAGACGAGAGGCGAAAGGCGAGAGGCGAGAGCAGGCTGGAGGCGAGGTCGGACAGTCAATTCAGGGGGGCCGAAGGCGATCGAGCAAATGGCTGCCTGCTCATCGCCTCTCGCCTCTCGCCTCTCGCCTCTCGCCTCTCGCCTACTCTGTCGTTCGCCTCCACGCCACCGCATCGCCCGGCAGGTCGGTGATCACGCCGTGGCAGCCCCATTCGCGGAAGGGTTCCCACCAGAGCGGGGCGTTGGGGGTCCAGGGGACGACCTTCACTCCAGCGTCGATGTACTCGGCGACGATCTCGGCATCGACGAAGGTATGCGCGGGGAAGAGCCAGTCGGCCCCGAGGCCGCGCGTGTAGCGGCCACCACCGACGAGGTTGCCGGCGATGGTCACGCCGAGCTCGAAGCTCCCGCTCCGCTGCGCGCGCAACTCCGCGAGCTCCGCGATGAGGCGGTGGTCGAACGATGCGATGACGACGCCTGCCAGCCCGGCGACGGCGTCGACGAGCTCGCGCGAGAAACCACGCCTCTTGATCTCGAGAATGAGCTCCGGATGGCCGTCGAGATCGCTGAGGCTCTCGAGCTTGACGAGGCCGGGCCAGGCTGTCGACAGCTCCGCGAAGGTGAAGGTCTCGGCCGGAGTTCCGGCGATCTCGTCGTCGTGGAAGAGGACGATCGAGCCGTCGGCGAGCCGCCTCACATCGGTCTCGACTCCGTCGGCTCCCTCACCGAGAGCGAGCGAAAAAGCCTCGGGAGTGTTCTCGAGCGCGCGGCGGCGATCGCCCCGATGACCATAGATCCGAAGCCGCCGCGGAACCTGTCCGGATGGCATAACCTGTTGTTCCTAGAATCAGTTCTGCGCCGCTGTTTCGTTGACTTGCCGCGCACGTGAATGGTACGTTGGCCTGAACATCGGAGCCAGAAAAACATGCCCAAGAAGATCCTTCTTGCTGACGACAGCATCACGATCCAGAAGGTCGTCGAGCTGACGTTTTCCGACGGGGACTACGAGGTCATCGCCGTCAACAACGGCGCCCGCGCAATCGACAAGCTCGGCGAGATGCGACCCGACATCATCCTGTCGGACATCATCATGCCTGAGAAGAATGGGTACGAGGTCTGCGAGTACGTGAAGTCGCAGCCCGCGTTCCGGTCGATTCCCGTCATCCTTCTAACGGGCACCTTCGAGCCGTTCGATCCCGATCGCGCCGAGAAGGCAGGTTGCGACGCCGTAGTGACCAAACCCTTCGAGTCGCAGAACCTGATCCACAAGGTCGAAGCGCTGATCGCTGCAGCCGCGCAGCAGGCCGCGGCGGCGGAGCCGGAAGTCGAAGCTCCGCCCCCGCCCTCCGTCGACATGTCGGGCGAGACGCGCGCGTGGCACATCCCTTCCATGACGCCGGCCTACGAGCCGCCGCAGGAAGCGGTGTCGCCGTTTGCCGCGCCGCCGTCGTTCTCGACGCAGGAAGCTCCGTTCGAGATGCCGGGGGCGGACACGCCTTTGATCCATGAGGCTCCGACCGACGTCTTCGAAACGCCGGTCAGCGACGAGTTCGCCGGCGAGACGCGCGCCTTCCCCGCACTCGGCCTCGATCAGTTTCAGACCGCGCAGCAGCCGGTGCAGCCACCAATG
Organism: Thermoanaerobaculia bacterium; assembly: GCA_041671505.1. Taxonomy (GTDB): domain Bacteria; phylum Acidobacteriota; class Thermoanaerobaculia; order Gp7-AA8; family Gp7-AA8; genus JACPDH01. The sequence continues at coordinate 103,437 of JBAZBK010000012.1, forward strand.
TTCGAGATGGGTGCACCGGAGCCGCCTCCCGAGATCGAGCCCCCCGCGCTCGATCTCGACGGCGCCACGAGGGCGGTTCCCGCGCTCGAGTTCGATCGCGTACCGACTGAGAAGCAGCACGCGATCCTCGAAGAACCCGCTGCCGCCGAGCAGCTCTTCGGAATGGGCGCACCGGAACCGGACGAGCAGGCGTACAGCGCGGAAACGCGCACGTTCCCGGTCATGAGCTTCGACCAGATGCAGTCGATGCAGCCGGCAGCGGCCGAGGGCGAGCAACTGTTCGAGCCCCCGGCCGAAGAGCCTCTCGCTGCACCGCAGGATGAAGTGTTCGAGCGCGACGCGGAAGCGCCCGCGTTCGCCGCGGAGACTCGCGCTTTCCCGGCGATGAGCTTCGATCAGATGGAATCAGTGCAGCAGGAGGCGCCGGCCGTCGAGCCGGAGCCTGCGGCAGAGCCATCATGGGGCGCGCCGGAGCCGCCACCCGCAGCCGAGCCCGGCTGGGCCGCACCCGCCGCCGAAGAGCCGGCGCCGTCATGGGACGCGCCTGCGGAAGCACCGGCGTGGGGAACAGCCGTGCCCGAGCCCGAACCCGCAGCCGAGCCCGGCTGGGCCGCACCCGCCGCCGAAGAACCGACGTGGGGAACATCGGAGCCTGCACCAGAGCCTGAGCCCGAAGCAGCGCCAGAGTGGGCTGCGCCTGCAGCCGAGCCTGACTGGGCTCAGCCCGAGCCCGTGTGGGATGACTCGACGGCGCCGTCGGCGCCTGCGGCAGGCCTCGACGAGAGCGGCCTGAACGAACCGGCTCCCGAACCCGCCGCGCCCGCGTGGAGCGCTCCCGCCGAAGAAGAACCTGCGTGGACCGCTCCTTCCTCCGAAGCTGCCGCTCCCGCGCCGGTGGAAGAACCCTCCGAGGTCTGGGACGAGCCCGCAGCCGAGGCGCCTGCTCCGGCGATGGAGGCGACTCGCGCGCCCGAGCCCGAACCGTCGGCTCCGATGATCGCTGCTGCCGCGGCGGCAGTCGGCGCAGGTGAGCTGAGCCAGGAACAGATCGACACGATCGCGCGCCGCGTCGTCGAGATGATGTCCAGCGACGTGATCCGCAAGATCGCATGGGAAGTGGTTCCCGAGCTCGCCGACATGATCGTGCGCGACCGGATCCGGGAGCTCGAGAGCGCGGAGTAGGTCAGCTTCGTCGAAGGAACGAAACGCGGCGCCTAACGGCGCCGTTTTTTTGGTGTAGCCAAGGCCTCCGGCCCCCTGGCCGCCGTCGCATGCAAGCGCAACTCGCGCTGTAGCCAAGGCCTCCGGCCTTGGCCCCCTTCGCGTGATTGCTCGACTCGCACAGTCGGCCAAGGCGAGACGCCTTGGCTACAAGGCCCAAGCTTCGCTTCGATACATGTAGCCAAAGCCTCCGGCCTTGGCCCCCTTCGCATGATTGCTCGACTCGCACAGTCGGCCAAGGCGAGACGCCTTGGCTACAAGGCCCAAGCTTCGCTTCGATACATGTAGCCAAGGCCTCCGGCCATGGCCCCTTTCGCATGAACGCGCAACTCGCGCGGCTGGCCAAGGCGAGACGCCTTGGCTACAGCGTCAGCGCGCCTTCCACGGGACGTCCTCGACTCCCTTCGCGTGGTTCGCGTATCGCGCGGCGACGAAGAGGAAGTCGGAAAGGCGGTTGAGGTAACGGGTCGCGCGCGAGGTGTCCTCTCCGGGCTCGCCGAGCGCGACGACCATCCGCTCCGAGCGGCGGCAGACGGTTCGCGCGACGTGCGTCGCCGACGCTTCGACGGAGCCTCCAGGGAGGACGAAGTTCTTCAGCGGCGCGAGCTCCGCCTCCATGCGATCGATCACCAGCTCGAGCGCTTCGATCCGCTCCTCGCGCACTCCGCGGAACTTCTCGTTGGGCGCGGCGGACGCGAGCAGCGCGCCGATGTCGAAAAGGTCGCTCTGGATCGCCGCGAGATCAGCGTCGATCGGGCCGCCGGGCCACGAGGCGCGTATGACGCCGATCTGCGAGTTCAGCTCGTCGATCGTGCCGTATGCCTCGATCCGGTGGTGGTCCTTCCGAACGCGCTCTCCGCCGAGCAGCGACGTTTCACCTGCGTCTCCGGTCTTCGTGTAGATCTTCATCGCCGCTCCTTCCCGGGGCGTCCCTGCGTGCCGTTGAGATACGCGCTCCACCAGAGGTCGCGAAGCCACGACGCGCCGGTCGCGATCCGCCCCGCCGCGAAGCGCTTGCCCGCCTCGTTGCCGGCATCGTCGAACGCGCCGTCGCGGTCGAGCCTGTAGAGCGCAGGGACGAGCGACTGCGACTCGCGGACGAAATCGAGCGCGGCGGCAAAGTAGTCGTCGCGCCGCGTCGCCGGCTGCATCAGAGGCACCACGTCGCCGATCGCGACGTTTCGCGTCACGAAGATCGATTCGAACCTCGCGTGCGCGTCGCAATCGGTGCGAAATCCCTCGGGGTTCTTCTCACCGACCCAGCCGTTGTAGTGGATCGTCGCGTGATGCGGATTCGCCGCATCTCCGGCAAAGTGACCGAGGACCCCGGAGAGGTAGATGATGTTCTGCTCGATCTGGCGGCGGTCGCTCGGATCCGCCGCGCGCTTCCAGAGCTGCCACTGCCGCTCGAGGTGCTCGCATGTCTCGGCGATGCGCCACGGCAGGAAGCCGACCGTGCGATTGTCGATCAGGTTCGCGCGGAGCACTCCGCTCGTCTCGAGCAGCGCGAGGAACGCGTAGCGACCGCGTGGCAGCGTGAGCGACGCGACGTACTCGTAGTCGAGGAAGTGGTCGTTCGCGAACATGTCGTCGGCCGACTCTCCCGCGCCATGGAGCCGGTCGGGGTCGTAACCGAGGTAGACGAGCCCCGGGTAGGCTTCGTGGAAGAAACGGGGAAGTTCGTACGGGACCGCGTAGGTCGCGGCCTCGTTGGCGAGATAGTGGCCCTTCTGGCCCCAGGCGGCGGCCGGGAGCGCGATCAGGGCCGTGAGGAGGAGAACGAGGAGGTGACGCATGGGGACACGATACCGGAATTGAAAATTGAAAAACATCGAGGCGTCGTCGTGCCTGGAGAGGCTCCAGCAGCTTACAGAGTTGGGAAACGCGGGGCTCGCGATGCGATCGGAAAGGCGCTCCCGTCGCCTCCTTTTTCAATTTTCAATTTTCAATTTTCGATTTCCGGCCTCGGAAAACGGGCCGGGAATGCCCTCCCCACCCCCCCGGTTTGACCGGACGCGCGAATTCACCTAGAATCCGCGCTCCCGCGCCGAAAGGCGCGACCTCACGTCGGGGCTTAGCTCAGCCTGGTAGAGCGCACGGTTCGGGTCCGTGAGGTCGGAGGTTCGAATCCTCTAGCCCCGACCAATTGATCCTCCCACCCCCTGGGAGGATTTTTTTTGCCTCGACGATCCCGTCCGGGACGAATTGAGAATTCAGAATTGAGAATTGAGAGATCGCGGGCGCGCTAGTCGCGTGCGAGCCACTCCGTGAACGTGATCCCTCCCGGGCCCGCGCCGGGACGTTCGTTCCACGCGGCGGATTGGAATCCGCCGCCACGAGCGCCCGCTCATCGCCTCTCGCCTTTTCGCCTCTCGCCTCATCTCTCAATTCTCAATTCTCCAATTCTCAATTCCGCCGCTCCGCGGCGGCCGGTTGCGTCCCGCTCCCTCACGGCGTCTAATCACCTGACAGACCGAACGGAGCTCGACATGCGTAGATTCACGATCGCGATTTCTCTCGCAATCTTCTCTTTCGTCGCCCTTTGGGCCGTACCGGGCCCAGGCGATCGCACGGGGTACTCAATGCAGAAGAAAGACGCCGAAGCGCTCTACGCCGAAGGCTCCTGGGCGCTCGCGCACGACGCGTACGCGAAGATCGACCAGGCCTCGCTCTCCGACGACGAGAAGCGCTGGGTCCGCTTCCGTCTCGCCGACACAGGCTGGCGGAAGTTCTCGACCGACCAGGTCTCCGACACGACGCCGATCGACGACGCGCGCCGCGACCTCGAAAAACTCCTCGGCGAGCTCGACCTCGAGAATGGCGCTCAGGCGAGCCTCGCCGCCGAGGCTCACGAGTCGCTCGGCGACTCCTGGTGGTCGACCAACAACTACAACAACTGGGGCGCGGCCTGGCCGCACTACCAGAGCGCGCTCGAATGGTGGGGCGGCGATCGCGACCTCGAGCTCGCCCGCTCTCGCTACCTCGGCATCGTCTGGAAAGCGGCGACTCCCGCGTGGCGCGACCCGTGGCAGCGCTACCGCTACTGGGGCGACGTGCTGCCTCAGAACATCCTCGAAAACGCCGTGAAGATCGCGAAGTCGCCCTCGGACGTCTCGCGCGCGAACTACCTGCTCGCGCTGACGATGCAGAACACCTGGGATCCCGAGACGCAGGAGCGTGTGAAGGCAGCCTTCGACGCGGCTGTCGCTCCCGGCAAGCAGGCGGAGTGGCACGACGACGCTCTCTTTTCGCAGGGACAGTGGATGGAGCGGGCCGGGGCGATCGACTATCTCGACGACGGCAACTTCCGCGTGCGCCCCGACTTCCCCGCAGCGCTCGCGTCGTACAGGCGGATCACGAGCGAATACAAGAAGGGCGAGACTCCTTACTTCGACCAGGCCGAGCAGCGCATCCGTGACATCACGCAACCGTCGATCACGCTCGCGGTCTCGAACGTCTTCCTTCCCGGCTCGAAAGCGCAGTACGTCATCGGCTGGCGCAACATCAAGTCGGCCGAAGTGTCGCTGAAGAAGATCGACCTCACCGCGAACCTGACGTTCCGGGACGGCGAGCGCGACCTCGGACAGTGGCTCTCAGCGATCGAAGGCGGGTCGTCGGTCGCGTCGTGGACTCGCCAGCTCGACAGCAAGGGCGACTACGTCCCGGGAAGCGAGCAGGTGGAGATCGACCGCGACCTCGCTCCGGGCGCCTACCTCCTCGAGGCGAAGTCGGGCTCCGGCTCGGCGCGCGAGCTCGTGCTCGTCACGGATGCGGCAATCGTGACGCGCAGCTCCGGGCGTCGCTCGGTCGCGTTCGTCGCCGACGCGCGCACCGGCGCACCGCTCGCGAACGCGAAGGTGAGGCTGTGGGAGCAGTACTGGGACGGCGGGAAGAACCGCTTTCAGAGCTGGACGAAGACGACGGGAGCCGACGGCATCGCGGAGTTCGAGCTCGACATCCGCCGCGGCTCGCACCAGCTCTTCGCGACCGCGATCGCCGGCGACAAGCAGGCGATGCTGCAGGGCTACGCCTACGGCAACTCGCGAGGCGACGGCGACTGGCGCATCTACGCCGTGACCGATCGCCCGGCGTACCGCCCGGAAGAGACCGTCAACTGGAAGATCACCGCGCGCGTCGAGAAGGAGCTGAAGTACTCGACCCCCGCCGGCCAGAGCATCGATTACGAAATCTGGGACCCGCGCGGCTCGAAGGTCACCGAAGGGACGCTGAAGCTCAACGCCTTTGGCAGCGCGTGGGGCGAGATCGCGCTCAACGCGACGATGCCGTTAGGCGAATATCGGGCGACCTTCTACACCGAGCGCCGCGATCGAAACATCGGCTCCGCGACCCTCTTCCGCCTCGAGGAGTACAAGCTCCCCGAGTTCCTCGTGTCGGTGAAGACCCCCGAGGAGAATGGGAAGAAGAAGAGCTTCAGGCTCGGCGACAAGGTCGAGATCGTCGTCGAGGCCGCCTACTTCTTCGGAGGCCCGGTCGCGAACGCGACGGCCGAAGTCGTCGTCAGGCAGAAGGGCTTTTGGCCTACGTGGACGCCGCGGCGCGACTATCCCTGGTACTTCGAGAGCGCGCAGCCGCGCTACTACGGCTACGACGAAGGACAGATCGTCAAACGCGAGATCCTCACGACCGACGCCGACGGAATGGCGAGGCTCGTGATCGACAGCCCGCGCCAGGGAAGCGATCTCGAATATAGCGTCGAAGCGCGCGTCACCGATGCGTCGCGCCGAGAGGTCTCGGGATCGGGCAGCGTCAAAGTCACGCAGAAGCCGTTCTATGCCTACACGCGTCCGAAGCACTACCTCTACCGTCCGGGCGACAAGGTCTCGATCGATCTCGAGACGCTCACGGCGAACAGCGATCCGCTCGCTGCCGACGGCACCGTCGCCGTCACGCGCGACACATGGAAGGAAGTCTGGCTCGACCCGAAGGGGACGCGCCTCGAAGGACGCGAGCTCGACACCGCGCGCGCGAAGTACGGCATCTTCCCGCCGCCGCAGGAGCCGGGCGAGCATCCCTGGACTCTCATCGAGAACGGCTACGAGCACGAGGACGTCACGAAGGAGACGCTGAAGACCGGCGCCGACGGGAAGGCGAGCTTCAACTTCTCCGCGGCACGCGAGGGCTATTACCGCGTCCGCTGGACGAGCATCCCGACGACGAAGCCGGTTCGCCCGCGCGACGTGGTCGAGACCGAGACGACCGTATGGGTCTGCACCTCGTCGTCGGCGCGCATCGGCTACTTCCACGACGGAGTCGAGCTGATCGTCGACACCGACGCGATCCGCGCCGGAAAGACCGTGCCGGTCATGATCGTCACGCCGTCGGCCGGGCGCTGGGTCCTCTTCAGCGTCGAGGGTGAAGACATCTACAGCCACCGCCTCGTCGAGATGACCGGGAACGTCAAGCTCGTCGAACTGCCGATCGGCCCCGAGCACATCCCCAACATCTTCATCGCAGCCACCTCGGTTTCCGACCTGCAGCTCCAGATGGACTCGAAGGAGCTCGTCGTGCCGCCGGTCGAGCGCTTCATCAACGTCGACGTGAAAGGCGACCGCGAGCAGTACAAGCCGCGCGAGGAGGGGACGCTCTCGATCACGACGACCGACGCCGACGGCAAGCCGGTCGCGGCCGAGGTGACGTTAGGCCTCGTCGACGAGTCGGTCTACTCGATCCAGGAAGACTATGCGGGCGACCCGCGCCCGTTCTTCTACGGCACGAAGCGCCCGCACTCGGTGCAGGCGTCGAGCAGCTTCCAGCAACGCTCGTACATCAAGCTCGTGAAGGGTAAGAGCGGTCGCCTCATCGACGCGAAGCTCGCGATGAACGAGCGCGACGAGAAGGTCGGAGCGGACGGCCTGCCCATCTCACGTACGGTGCAGAGCGGCGCGATGCTCGAAGGTGTGGCGGGAGGCGCGGTCGCGGAGTCGATGATGGCGGCGGACATGGCGGCGCCGGCACCCGCGTCCGCTCCTGCGCCGCAGGCGACGCGCCAGCTGGCGAAGAGCGCGGCGAAGAAGGATGGCGCGAAGGAAGAGAAGTCGAATGCGGCCAACGTCACGGGTGGCGGTGAAGCAGGCGCTGTGCAGGTCCGCAGCGACTTCCGCTCGACGATCCTCTGGAAGCCCGACCTCGTCACCGACGCGAGCGGCAAGGCAACGGTGAACGTCACCTACCCCGACTCGCTGACGACTTGGCGCGCCACCGCGCGCGCGGCCTCGGATGGCGCCGACTTCGGCATCGGCACGCAGAAGTCGCGCACGAAGATGCCGCTCATCGTCCGGCTGCAGGCGCCGCGCTTCTTCGTCGTCGGCGACCAGACGGTCGTCTCGGCGGTCATCAACAACAATACCGATGCGGCACTGTCGGTCACGCCGTCGATCGACGTCTCCGGCCTCGTCGTGTCAGGCCTCTGGAAGGACGGCAAGGCGGTCAAGGGCGAAGCTGGCCCGGTGGAGGTCGCGCCTAACGGTGAGACCCGCGTGGACTGGGTCGTCGCGGTCAAGGAACCGGGCGAGGCGCGCCTCCGCGTCACCGGCAAAGCGGGCGAGCTCGCCGACGCCATGGAAAAGCCGCTCCCCGTCTTCGACCACGGCATCGAGAAGTTCATCTCGACCTCGGGGCGTCTCCGCGGCGCCGAGGGCACCTTCGCGCTCAGCCTCCCGAAGGAGCGGCGCGAGGGAACGACGACGATGACGGTGCAGATCGCACCGAGCCTCGCGGTCACGATGCTCGACGCCATTCCCTACCTCATCGACTACCCCTACGGCTGCACCGAGCAGACGATGAGCAGGTTCCTCCCGGCCGCGATCGTCGCGAAGACGCTCGCCGATCAGGGAATCGACCGCGCCACCGTCGCGAGCCGCATCTTCGGAGGCATCGAGAAGGCAAGCGCCGCGAAGACGCATCCCGACGGAAAGAAGGACCTCGCGAAGCTCGACGAGATGATCCGCGCCGGGCTCGCGCGCCTCTACGACTTCCAGCACTCCGACGGAGGCTGGGGCTGGTGGAAGGAAGGCGACAGCGACCACTTCATGACGGCGTACGTCGTCTGGGGTCTCGCGGTCGCGCGCGACGGCGGCTTCAAGGTGAAGGACGGCGTGATCGATCGCGCCGTCGGTTACCTCGGCCAGGAGCTCGTGGAAGAAGAGCGCGACCCCGACCGGCAGGCCTGGATGCTCCACGCGCTCGCGATGGCGTCGAAGGGACAGCCGACCGAGTTCGAGCAGAAGGCGCTCGACAACCTCTGGAAGCACAAGGACAAGATGTCGTCCTACGGCCGCGCCGGATTCACAATCGCGGCAATGCGCTTCGGACAGACCGAGCGGGCGCAGGCGCTCGCCCGGAATCTCGAAAATGGCGCGATTGTCGACAAGGCACCGGATGCGTCGATCCTCGTCGCGGGAAGCGGCTCGGGCGCACCTGAAGTCATGCCGACGGCGTACTGGGGCTCGCGCGGCTACTGGTGGCGCTGGAACGAAGGGCCGGTGGAGTCGACGGCGTTCGTGCTTCGCGCCCTGATGGCGGTCGACCCGAAACACAAGATGGTCGAGCCGGCGATGAACTGGCTCGTGAAGAACCGCCGCGGCGCGCAGTGGAGCAACACGCGCGACACGGCGATCGCGGTACTCGCGCTCAACGACTACCTGAAGGCGAGCGGCGAAACGGCGTCCGACGTCGAGTACGAGCTTCTGGTCAACGGGCAGTCGATCGCGAAGAAGAAGGTGTCGAAGAGCGAGATGCTCGCCGCGCCGAGCAGATTCGCAATCCCGGCGTCCGCGATCCGGGAGAAGAACGAGATCCGCGTGAAGCGGACCGCGGGGACGAACGCGCTCTACGTCTCGGCCGAGTCGCAGTTCTTCAGCCTCGAGGAGCCGATCAAGGCGGCAGGAAGCGAGATGTTCGTCAAGCGGGAGTACTTCAAGCTCGTCGGACGCCCGACGCTGCTGAAGGGCCGCGTCTACGATCGCGTGCCTCTCGGCGACGGAGAGTCCGTGAAGAGCGGCGAGCGCGTCGAGGTCGTCGTGACCGTCGAGACGAAGAACGACTACGAGTACCTGCTCCTCGAAGACCTCAAGCCGGCGGGGCTCGAAGCGGTCGAGCTCACCTCGGGTGATCCGCTCTGGGCCCGCCAGATGCTGACGCCGGAGATCGAGAAGAAGCACGGAACGGCGGACCAGCGCAAGGCGCCGAAGCGCGAGACGACCGGCTACGGCAGCCAGCAGCGGGTCTACCGCGAGCTGCGCGACCGGAAGGTGGCGCTCTTCATCGACCGCCTCGCGCAGGGAACCTGGGAGATCCGCTACACCATGCGCGCCGAAGTCCCCGGCGAGTTCCACGCCCTGCCACTGTTGGGCCAGGCGATGTACGTGCCGGAGATCAGGGCGAACGGAGACGAGACGAGGATCAGCGTGACCGAACGGGAGTAGGTCGGACAAATTGAGAATTGAGAATTGAGAGATGGCCGGGGCGCAGGACCCGGCCATTTCCTTGCAAGCGAGAAACCGGGCCCGGGCCCGGGCGCGTTCACGGACGATCCCGGACGCGGCCGAGGGTCGGCAGGAACCATCGTCGCGAAGCGACGAGCCATCGGTAGCCCCCGGCTTCAGCCGGGGGTTGCCACGTCGCCCGAAATCGAACCGCGCCGCTTCAGCGGCGCGACGGTCGGCGGCTCGTGGCGCGATGGTACAAGCCTGCGAGGTCCTTCGTCGCTCGCGTGGCGCACTCCTCAGGACGACGGATCGGACGGGCGGCGCATGAACATCGCGACTCGCCATCTCTCAATTCTCAATTCTAAATTGTCAATTCCGCCGCGCAGCGGCGGCTAAATCCATCCCTGCAACTCATGTACGGCCATCGTCGCCATCGCCTCGATCCATCGGGGGCGGTCGTTGAGGCAGGGGACGAGCGTCAGCGTGTCGCCACCGCCTTCGCGGAACTGCTCCTCACCGAGATTCCCGATCTCGTCGATCGTCTCGAGGCAGTCGGTCGTGAATCCTGGGCATAGCGCCAGGATGCGTCTCACGCCCTGCTTACCGAGACCTAACAGCGTATGGTCGGTGTAGGGCTGAAGCCACGGCTCGCGTCCGAAACGCGACTGGTAGGTCAGCATCCACTGGCCCGGCTTCCACCGCATCGCTTCGGCGAGCAGGCGGGCGGTCTCCTCGCAATGCCTGGGATACGGATCGCCGAGCCTCGCGTAGCGTTGCGGAATTCCGTGGAACGACACGATCACGCGGTCGGGAGGCGATGCGAGCTTGTGCTGAGCCTCCCAGACCGACTCGGCAAGCGCCTCGATGTGGAGATGGTGGTCGTAGTAAGGCGGCACGACGCGGAGCGACGGGACGAAGCGCCGCTTCTGCAGATCCTGGAAGACCGCGTCGTAGGTCGACCCCGTCGTCGCCGCCGAATATTGCGGATACATCGGGAAGAGCAGGATCCGTTCCGAACCCCACTCGACGAGCTCGTCGATCGCCGACGACGTCGACGGGTTGCCGTAGCGCATCGCGACTTCGACCCGAATCGAATTTCCGAAGTCGGCGGCGAGCGCATCCTCGAGCAGCGACGCCTTTCGCTTCGTCAGCACGAGGAGCGGCGAGCCTTCAGGAGTCCAGATCTTCCGGTAGAGCGCCGCCGACTTCGCGGGGCGCGTATTCAGAATGATCCCGTAGAGGATCAGCTTCCAGAGAAACGGGTTGAGGTCGACGACCCGCCGGTCACTGAGGAACTCGGCCAGATAACGCCGAACGGCCGACGTCGTCGGCGCGTCGGGGGTTCCGAGCTGAGCGAGGAGAATGCCGATCTTGGGACGCATGGCGGAGCCATTATCGTCAGGAGAGGCGGGAGGCGAAAGGCAATCCGGGGCGAGAAGCGAAAGGCGATCCGAAGCGAGAGGCGAAAGGCGAGAGGCGATGAGCAGGCAGGAGGCTGGGCCGATCGTAGCGCCCGCGTCCCACGGGCAGGCTCGGCGGCGTCCCGCCGGCGCTACGACTCCCGCCTGCTTTGGCCTCCGGCCTCTGGCCTTTGGCCCGCTTTTCGCCTCTCGCCTCTCGCCTCTCGCCTGCCCTTTGTGACAGCCCGCACTACCCTTTCCGGCCCAAAACGGGCATTGTTACCCCCGAGGAGATCCCGGGATTCCCCCGAACCCCTGCCCGGGAGAGACACGACAGCACGATGCCCTCTGAACGCTTTCAGAACGCACTCCGCGGAGTGCCGCAGGCTACCCCTCCCGTCTGGATGATGCGCCAGGCGGGGCGCTACCACTGGCACTACCAGGAGCTTCGCAAGAAGCACTCGTTCGTCGATATCTGCCGCATCCCCGAGGTGGCAGCCGAGGCCGCGCGCGGCCCGGTGGCCGACTTCGACTTCGACCTCGCGATCCTCTTCAGCGACATCCTCTTCCCGCTCGAGGCGCTCGGGCTCGGCCTGTCGTACTCCGACTCCGGGCCGAAGCTCGAGCCGAAGCTCGACGCCTCGCAGATCTCCCGCTTCCGCAGCCTCGAGGACGCGCTTCCGCACCTCGAGTTCCAGCGCGAAGCGATGAAGCTGACGCGCAAGGTCCTCCCGGCCGACAAGAGCCTCATCGGCTTCGTCGGCGGCGTCTGGACCCTCTTCGTCTACGCAGTCGAAGGGAGCCACCAGGGCTCGCTCCGCAAGTCGAAGGCCGACCCGGCGCTCTACCGCGCGTTTGCCGACCGGATGACCCCGCTCCTCATCGAAAACATCCGCCTGCAGCTCGACGGCGGTGCGGAAGTCGTGATGATTCTCGACACCGCGGCCGGCGAGCCGGCCCCCGACTGGTTCCGACGCGAGCTCCTCGGCGACGTGATCGCCATCGGAAAGGCCTTCCCCGGAAAGATCGGCTACTACTCGAAGGGGTCGCAGCCGGCGCATCTGCGCGACCCGCGCCTCGACGAGAACCCGTTCGGCGGCTACGGAGTCGACTGGCGTTGGGACATGTCCGAAGCGCTCGGCATGTTCGGAAGCCGCGGGTTCATTCAGGGAAATTTCGACCCCGCTCTCCTCTTTCTCTCTCCTGACGCCTTCGCCGACGCGCTGAGGCGCTGGCTGGAGCCGCTCGCGGCGCTGTCCCCCGAAGCGCGTCGCGGCTGGGTCTGCGGCCTGGGACACGGACTGCTGCCGGCGACACCCGAGGAGAACGTTCATACGTTCGTTCGGATCGTGCGGGAGATGATTCGCTAACCTTGATCGAGTTGGGAAATGACCGAAAAGACCGTGAACCTGTTCGAGAAGTACGACGTGCCTGTCCCCAGGTACACGAGCTATCCGACCGTCCCGTACTGGACCGACGATCCGACCACCGAGCAGTGGATCGCCGAGCTGCGCAAGGCCGCGGCGAAGCCCGACTGCCGCTGGTCGATGTACATCCACATCCCCTTCTGCGAATCGCTCTGCACCTTCTGCGGCTGCAACAACGTCATCACGCAGGACCACAGGCGCGAGGAGCCGTACGTTGAGCGCATCCTCGCCGAGCTCGAGATGTACCTCGCCGCGGTCCCCGACCTCGCGAACCGTTCGTTCCGCCAGCTTCACCTCGGTGGCGGCACGCCGACATTCCTCCATCCTGAAAGCCTTGCCGCACTTCTGAAGCCGATCGCAAGTCGCTTCCAGACGCGCGCCAACGAGTTCGACGCGTCCGTCGAAGTGAACCCGCGCGTGACGACACGCGAGCACCTCGAGACGCTTTACGCGAACGGCTTCACGCGCGTCTCGATGGGAGTGCAGGACTTCGATCCGACCGTGCAGTACCTCGTCAATCGCATCCAGCCGTACGAGATCACCGAGCAGCTCACGAAGGACGCGCGCGAGATCGGCTACACCTCAGTCAACTACGACCTCATCTACGGCCTGCCGAAGCAGACAGCCGAGAAGATCCGCAAGACCGCGGAACTGACGCTCGCCCTGCGGCCCGATCGGATCGCCTTCTACAGCTTCGCGAAGGTTCCCTGGATCAAACCGGCGCAACGCCTCTTCAAAGACGAGGATCTCCCCGAGGGCGCCGAGAAGCGCGAGCTCTACGAGATCGCGCGCGAGATCTTCCTCGCGGGCGGCTACGTCGAGATCGGCATGGACCACTTCGCGCTGCCCCACGACTCGCTTCACAAGGCGCAGCTCGACGGGTCGCTCCACCGCAATTTCATGGGCTACACCGAGTTCCGCACCGACGTCATGCTCGGACTCGGCGTCAGCGCGATCTCCGAGAGCCCGACCTGCTTCCACCAGAACGTGAAGAAGGCGCCGGAGTACGAGCAGCGCATCTCCGAGGGGAAGATCCCGACGATGCGAGGACACCTCCTCAGCGAAGACGACCGCGCGCTACGCCAGCAGATCCTTCAGTTCATGACGCAGCTGCACGTGACGCTCGAGCCTGAGCAGATCGACGACGCGCGCGCGTTCCTCGCGCCGATGATCGACGATGGCATCGTCACGCTCGAAGGGCGCGAGCTGCGGCTGCTCGAACGGGGCAAGCCGTTCCTCCGCAACGCGACCTGCTTCTTCGACCAGCGGCTGCGCACCAGCGAGCCGCGGACGAAGATTTTCTCGATGGCCCTATGAAGCACGTCACGATCGTCGGCGGCGGCTTTTCGGGTCTCACGGCTGCCTACTACCTCGCGCGCGGCGGCGTCGAGGTCACGCTCGTCGAGAAACAGCGGCGCCTCGGCGGGATGGTCGACACGCTCGCGACCCCGCAGGGACTCGTCGAGACGGCCGCGAGCGGCATCCGCAACTCGGGACGGCTCGAGGAGCTCTGCCGTGAGCTCGGCGTTCCGCTCGTCCACACGATGAAGGCGAGCCGGCGGCGCTACCTCTACCGCAACGGCAGGCCGACGCAGTGGCCTCTCGGCTTCGCCGAGTCGTTAGGCTTCGCCGGCAAGCTCGGCGCGCACCTTCTCACCGGCAGCTTCCGCCCGACGGCGGGAGAGTCGGTCGAGACGTGGGGCGCCCGGGTGATCGGCGTGACGCCGACGCGCAAAATCCTCAGCGCGGTGCTCCAGGGCGTCTACGCCGGCGATTCCGCCGCGCTCAGCGCGAGCCTGTTATTCGGCAAGAAGGAGAAGCCGCCGAAGCCGTCGAAGGCGGGGCTCGTGGCGCCGCCCGACGGCCTCGCACAGCTCACGGCGACGATCGTCGCGAAGCTCGGCGAGATGGGCGTCGAGATCAGGACCGGAGCGAACGGCGACGGCGGATTCGACGGAATCACCGTGCTCGCCACCTCGGCGCGCGATTGCAGCGAGCTGCTGAAGGAACGGGCGCCCGAGACGTCGAAGGCACTCGCATCGATCGAAATGGTGCCGCTCCTCCGCGTGACGGCGTTCTTCCCGTCGGGCGAGAACAGCTGGCCGGGATTCGGCACGCTCTTCCCCCGCGAAGAAGGAGTGCGCGCGTTAGGCGTCCTGTTCAACACGAACATCTTCCCGAACCGCGGAGAGGGACACTCGGAGAGCTGGATCTACGGCGGTGCGACCGACCGCGCGATCCTCGACCTCGACGACAAGGCGCTCTTCGAGGTGATGGATCGCGACCGCGAGCGCCTCGTCGGCAAGAGGGTCGAGCCGATCGCCCGCTACCCGCAGCGCTGGCATGTCGGCCTGCCCCACTACGACCTCCACCTCGAGCGCCTCGCGCCGTCGAAGCTCCCGCTTCCCGAGAACGTCTTCCTCACCGGCAACTACCTTCGCGGCATCGGCCTGCCGATGCTGCTGGAGCAGTCGTATGCGGTGGCGGAGCGGATACTCGCGACATAACGGGTGAGAGGCGAAAGGCGAGAGGCGAGAGGCGACAAGCAGGCAGCCGCCTCGTAACGCCCGCCGGAGCGCACTTCGAACGCGCCTCGCGGACGAGACGTCCGCGAGGATGCCGGCGAGACGCCGGCGCTACGAACGCTGCCTGCTCATCGCCTCTCGCCTTTCGCCTATCGCCTCACTTCGGTATCAACATCGTCGACAGCGATAGAAAGATCCCCATGCTCGCGACGTCGGTGGCGGTCGTGAGGAAGATGCTCGACGCGGTGGCGGGATCGGCGCCGAGTTTGCGTAGCGTGAGCGGGATGAGCGCGCCGGCGAGGCCGCTGATGACGCAGCTGCAGATCATCGCGAAGAAGACGATCGCTCCGAGGGTCAGCGCGTTCGGATTGTGCTGCGCATTGGCGACGAAGAACATCGCGAGGCCGGCGCTCACGCCGACGAGGGCGCCGTTGAGCAGACCGAGGAATGCTTCCTTGATGACGAGGGCGCGCTCGCGGCCCGAGCGGAGCTCCCCGAGCGTCATGCCGCGCAGCGCGACCGCGAGCGCCTGACAGCCGGTGTTGCCCGACTGTCCCGCGAGCACCGGCAGGAAGACCGCGAGAATGACGATCCGGTCGATCGTGTCCTGGAAGAATCCGACCACGGCAGCGGCGATGAAGGCCGTGAGCAGGTTGAGCTGCAACCATGGGTGCCTGAACTTCAGGCTCCGCTGCCAGGGGGTCGTCAGCCGCTCTTCCTTGTCGACACCGACCATCTCGCCGGCCTGCGCGCTGATCTCGTAGGCCTGTTCTTCGAACATCGTCTGACCGCGCACCTCGCCGATCAGCTTTCCCTCGGCGTCGCAGACTGGGTAAACGGGATAATGGCGGTTGAGGACGCGCTTCATCGCGTCCATCAGCTCGATCTCAGGGGAGAGGAAGAAGGGATCGCGGAGCATCACCTCTTGGAGACGCTGCTCCTTCGGAGCGAGGAGCAGGTCCCTCATCGTGACGACGCCGACGAGTCTTCGCTGCGCATCGACGACGAATACGTATGTGACGAAGACGCGCTTGACCAGCTCGCGCACCCGCTCGGTCGCGTCGCCGATCGACATCTCCGGCGTGAGCACCGCGACGGGGCGCTCCATCAACCGTCCGATCGAATCCTCCGGATAGGTGAGGTTTCGCTCCCATTGCTCGCCGACCGCCTCGGCGTTCTCGATCACTTCATCGCGTTGCGATTCCGAGAGATGCGCGAGGATGTCCTGCGCGAACGAAGGATTGATCCGCTGCAGCGTCGCCGACACCGTCTCCGCCGACTTATGGCGGAGCAGCTCCGCCGCCTCGTGCGGCCCGGAGGTCGCGACCCGCGCTGCAAGCGCTTCGATATCGTCGGGAACGGGAGGTTCCGCTCCGCGTTTCGTCGGTTCCATCGCCTTCTCCTCGTGTCGATCGATGACGAAAGTGTACGGGAAGCGGCGGGTGGGACGAAATTACAGGGGCGTAACGGGCGACGGGGCTACGGTTCCGGATGCCAGTCGCGCAGCATCCGTAGGTAGTCGATGCGGCTGTAGCCGCGGTCGCCGTCGGGCGTGAGGATGCTGAGGCGAGCGCGCAACTGCTCGAGGCTCTCGAAGCCGTGACTCTCGAGCCACTGTGCGAAATCGCCGCGCATGACACGAAGGTGCGCGGTCCCTTTTTCGTACAGCGCGCTCACCACCTGCACGGCGGAAGCGCCGCAGACGACTGCCTTTACGGCGTCGCTCCCCTCGTGCACGCCGCCGGTGACGGCGATGCGCGCGCGACGCAGCTGGCCGGAGAGGATCGCGGTCCAGCGCAGCCGCGCTTGCAGCTCGTCACGCGAGGAGAGCTTCATCTTCGAGCTGATCCGCAGGTTCTCAATGTCGACGTCGGCCTCGAACGAGCGGTTGAACAGCACGATCGCGTCGGCTCCCGACTCCTCGAGCTGGCGCGCGAAGCACGAGAGCGAGGAGTAGTTCTGCATCAGCTTCACCGCGAGCGGAACTCGGACCGCGGCGCGTACCTCGCGGACGATCTCGAGCGCCATCCGCTCGACGTGCTCGGACGAGAACCGCTCGTCCGTGGCGACTTCGTAGAGATTGAGCTCGAGCGCGTCGGCTCCCATCTCCTGGAGCGCGGCAGCCCAGTTGATCCAACCGCCGAGCGTCGAACCGTTGAGCGACGCGATCACCGGGATGGAGAGCGATTCCTTGAGGCGCCGGAGATTCTCGAGATGGAGCTCGGGGATCGCAGCCTCGACGATGTTGTCACCCCCGGGCTCGACCGGGTTCGTCTCGCGGCGGAGCTGCTCCTCGAAGAGACTGGGGAGAACGATCGCCGCGGCGCCCGCGTCCTCGAGCCTGCGCGCGCCGTCGAGCGTGCCGGCGAGCGGGCTCGAGCCGACGACGAACGGGTGAGGCAGCGTCATCCCGAGATACGTCGTGGCAAGGTTCATCGCGTCGGGTATCCGGAGACGAACATAGGACTGCCCGCGAGCGCGCCGATGTGTCGCGCGTCACGCGCGGGAGTAGTGATCGGACGACCTCGCTAGAACCCCAGCTTCTCCATGTAGTACGGAAGCATCTTCCGCCACCAGGGCCAGTCGTGGTTCACGTCGGCGCCCCAGAGATCGAGGTTGTGCGGAATCCCCTTGCTGCTGAGGATCTCGGCGAAGCGGATCGACTCGCCCGGCGCCTCGTAGGCCCCCTGGCCCGTGACGAGGTTGATCGAGCAGTGGTTGCGGAGCAGGTCGAGGTAGTAGCCGTCGAGATTCGGCACGTACGACGCCGGGTTGTTGAAGTAGGTGTTGTCGTCGCCGTAGCCGTGGAAGTAGTCGGGGCCGAGATCGTAGAAACCGCTCATCCCGATCAGCACGTCGAACATGTCGGGGCGGCGGAAGAGAGTGTTCGCCGCGTGGAAGCAGCCGAAGCTCGCGCCGGTGACGCCGATGCGCGCGTGCTGGTTGCCGACGATGTGGCGGATGTAGGGAACGAGCTCCTCTTCGATGTAGCGCTGGTAGAGCGCGTTCCTGCGCCCCTTCTCGGCGACCGAAAGATGCTTGTTCATCCAGGCGTGCTTGTTGATGCTCTCGATCGAGAAGACGCGCACGCGCCCCGCCATGATCCAGGGCTCGATCGACTTGATCAGGAAGAAGCGCTCGTTCTCGAGGAAGTCGGCCGCCGCCGTCGGAAAGACGAGCAGGGGGCGCCCGGCGTGGCCGTACGTCACGACCGGCATGTCGAGCCCCAGAGCGGGGCTGTACCACCCTTCGATCTTCTTGTGCATGTGCGGATCGATGTACTGGAAAGCCATGGAGTGGCTCCTTCCTCGTTTCGAGAGTGGACGCTTCATATCACCGCGCGGGCCGCTTTTGGAAGGGTTCCGTCCGGAGCGATGAAATCAGCGTGCCTGCTCGTCCGTTCCCCCGTCCAGAGGAGAAAACCGATGAAACGCGCGCTACCCGTCGTCGCCCTTACCCTGCTCGCAATCGCGGCGGCCTGGTACTACATGCCGGCAGATCCCGCGGTTGCCGCGGTTGCCGCGTCACCGGTCAAAGGAGATCCGAAGATGAAGTGGAACGGCGAGAAGATCGTGAAGAGCGATGCCGAGTGGAAAAAGCTCCTCACCTCGGAGCAGTACAACGTCTGCCGCAAGGCGGGCACCGAGCGAGCCTTCACCGGCGCGCTCTGGGACAACCACGAGAAGGGAACCTACTACTGCGCCGCGTGCGGGCTGCCGCTCTTCAGCTCGGAGGCGAAGTTCGAATCGGGCACCGGCTGGCCGAGCTTCTGGGCGCCGATTTTTCCCGAGAACGTCATCGGACGCGAAGACAACACCTTCTTCACGAAACGGACGGAGACGCTCTGCAGCCGGTGCGGGTCTCATCTCGGCCACGTCTTCCCCGACGGCCCGAAGCCGACCGGGATGCGCTACTGCATGAACTCGGCGGCGCTGAAGTTCGAAAAACAGCAGTAAGGCAGGTTCGAGGCCAAAGGTCATAGGTCAAAGCAGGCAGGAAAGCAGGCCACAGTCGAAAGCTTTCAAGCTGGCCGTCTTTCCAGCTGAAGGCGCAGATGTCATCGCTGCGCCCCGGAAGCGTTCGCACATCGAGACGCCCCGCCCTCACAGGCGGGGCGTTCTCATTCGACATGGCGTCGGCGCCTCGCGTATCCTCCGCGTTGCCCGGAGCCAGTTCATGAGTAAAGGATTCCTCCACAACGACGCGTACCGGCCGTTTGTCGTGTCGACCCTTCTGATGCTGATCATCTTCTCGATCGGCACGATCGGGTACACGTACCTCTCGCCAACCAATTCGGTGCTCGACGCGGTCTACATGACCGTCATCACGCTCACGACGGTCGGCTACGGCGAGATCATCGACCTCACCAACCACCCCGCGGGACGTATCTTCACGATCTTCCTTCTCTTCACGGGCGTCGGAACCTTCGTCTACTTCTTCTCGGCGCTGACCGGCTTCATCGTCGAAGGGAACATCGAGCGCATCTTCCGGAGGAGGAAAATGCAGAAGCTCATCGCACAGCTGAAGGATCACTACATCGTCTCCGGCGCCGAGTTCATCGCGCGGCACATCGTCCGCGAGCTCGTCGAAACCGAGCGCGATCTCGTGCTGATCGCATCCTCCGACGAGGAGATCGCCGACATCCGCGAGCACGCCGGAGGCGCGCCGTTCGCCGCGATCGTCGGCGACCCGACGGACGACCACAATCTCACCGAGGCGGGAATCGCGCGGGCCCGCGGCGTCTTCGCCTGCATGGAGTCGGACAAAGACAACCTCATCCTCACCGTCTCCGCCCGACTGCTCAACCCCACCGTCAAGATCGTCTCCCGCTGCGTCGACGAGGACTTCGTCGCGAAGATCAGGAAGTCGGGCGCCGACCAGGTCGTCTCGCCTCCGATGATCGGCGGACTCCGCATGGCATCGGCGATGGTCCGCCCCACCGTCGTCACCTTCCTCGACGTCATGCTTCGCGACAAGGATCAGCGTTTCCGCGTCGAGGAGTCGGAAGTCGCGCCCGGCTCGCGCGCCGACGGGATGACCGCAGAGGCCCTCCGCCACAGCATCGACCGCTCCGTGCTCGTCATCGCGGTGCGCAGCGACGAGGAGAAGGACGGATGGGTCTTCAACCCCGCCGACGACTTCGTCCTCCGCTCACCGATGACCCTCGTCTATGTCGGAAGCCCCGACGCGAAGAGAGAGCTGGATCGGATCTGCGGGGTGGCGTGAAACGAATGGAGAATTGAGAGATACGTAAACACAAACGCGCGCATCAATAATGCACACTAAAAGACACCTAAAAACGAGTCGTTGATGGGATACACTAACAGCGATCGAAATTCATAGTTTTATACATCTCTCAATTCTCAATTCTTAATCCTCAATTCCGCCCTCTACCAGTCACGTAGTACGTCGCGAAGCTCCCCAGCCAGTGTGTCCCCTCGTAGGTCTGGCCGGTGACGGCGGCAATGCCGCTGTCGCCGTGCTCCTTCGAAGCGGCCAGGATTGATGCGCGCCGCGGGTCGCCCGTGGGCAGCGCCGAGGCGATTCCTTCGAGCATCCAGGCGCGGCTCAGGTTGAGCCCGTCGAGATGGACGAGCTTGCCGTCGCTCTTGTCGGTGACGACGCCGGGACGGAGCCACGCCGCGCTCCCGTCGCGGGGAAGCTTCGGCATGAAGCCTCCGAGCCACGCGGCGTACTCGACGGGAGGCAGCACCCTTCGCATCGCGTCGCCTTCGGCAACGCAGGGTGACAGGAAGTCCTCGCCCGACGGCTCGTAGGCGAGCGGGCAATCGAGGTCGTTCCCGTAGAACGACGCGATCCTCCCGCTCACGAGCGCCTCGAACTTCGCGTCTTTCGCGGCGCGCGCGTAGTCGAGCATCAGGCCGAGCGCGAAGGCCGACTGGCTGTGCTCGCCCGAGCGGACCGGATGCGAAAGCTTCGGCAGCCAGGTCGAGACGCGCGTGACCGCCGCCTTCTCGAGCGGCGCGAGATTCGCCGAAAGCTCGCGCGCGAGCGGGTCGTCCCACTCGCGAAGCTCCGCGGCGAGCTGAAGCAGCCAGGCGAGGCCGTAGGGACGCTCGAAGCTCGCGCGCCCCTCTCCCTCGAGATACGCAGCTTCGTTGGCCACGTTTTCCTTCGTCAGGCTTTTCGCGAGCGCCTCGCGCGCCGGCTTCGCGAACGGGGCATCGGGCCAGGTGCGCGCCGCGCGCGCGAGCAGCCAGTGGCCGTGAACCGCCGAGTGCCAGTCGAAGCAGCCGTAGAACGACGGGGTCAGTTCGCGCGGAGGTCTCGCGTCCTTGTCGGACGACATGACGTGCGCGATCTTGTTCGGATACTCCTTGTGGACGCAGCCGAGGGCGAGGTTGGCGAAACGCTGCGCGGCGGCAGCATCGAATGCTGGTTCCGCGGCGGTGAGCGGGGAGGTCAAGGCGAGCGTGGCGACGGCGAGGAGTGCGGCGAATCGCATGGCGCGATTCTACGCCGCCCGCGAGCGGTGGCGCGCGATCGTGCTATGTTCGTGGCGCGTCGATGCACGATCACACGCACTCTCATCCGGGTATTGACGATCGCGCGGACTCACATGCGCGCTCGACCCGGAGAAAGCTCACCGTCTCCACGATCGCGACGGTTGGTTTCGTCGCGTTCGAGCTCGCGGCAGGCATTCGTGCGAACTCTCTCGCGATCGTCGGCGATGCGTTCCACAACCTTACCGACGGGCTCGTGCTGGCGCTGGCGCTCGTCGCCGTCATCCTGTCGCGGCGACCTGCGAGCGGACGCAAGTCGTTCGGGTACCAACGGGCCGGCATCCTCGCCGCCTTCGTCAATGGCGCGCTACTTCTCGCCTTCACGGTCTTCTACTTCGTGGAAGCCGTCGGACGCGCCCGTGCTCCCGAGCCGGTCGACAGCGGAATCATGCTCGTCGTCGCCGCGATCGCGATCGTCTTCAACGGAGGGATCGCGGCATGGCTCCATCGCGGCGCGGGAGGCGACATCAACATCCGCAGCGCCATCCTTCACCAGGTCGCCGACGCCCTCGGGTCGCTCGGCGTTCTCATCGCTGCGATCGGAATCCGGATCACCGGCATCTCCTCGTTCGACTCCTTCGTCTCGCTCGCCATCGGCGTCCTCATCCTCTGGACCTCGTGGGGCATTCTCCGGGAGACGGTGAACCTGCTGCTCGAAGGGACGCCGCAGGGGATCGACCCTGACGAGATCGCGCGGTCGCTTGCGGCGGAGGAGGGAGTCTTCGGCGTGCACCACCTCCACGTCTGGGCGTTAGGCCCCTCCAGCCCGGCGCTCTCGTGTCACCTCCTCCTGGGCGACGTACACCTGCGCGACACCGCGGAGATCCTCGCGCGCGTCAACGCGATGCTCGCGCGGCGCTGGGGCATCGTGCACACGACGATTCAGCTGGAGCACTCGAACTGCGGCGAGGAGAACCACCACCCGGGCAAAGTAGGCGGATGACGAATGCGAAATGACAAATGACGAATGACGAATGACGAATGACACAACGGAGCGCCGCACTTGGCGCATCCCTTTCGTCATTTGTCATTCGTCATTTGTCATTCTTCAGCCCGTACGCCTCGGGATATGCGTAGTCGACCGTCATCTTTGCGACGCCCGGGGGGAGGAGAATCGGCAGGCTCGGCGAGACGGTGTAGAAGGGACGAAGGTCGATCCGGTTCGACAGGCGCTGCGAGCCGGCCGCGCCACAGAAATCGCCCGAGCGCGTCAGGTCGATCGGCTGCTTCCACTTCATCTGCGGATAGAACGACTTGATGTCGTCTCGGATCTGGTCGGCTCTCGGCTTCTCCGCGTACGTCTTCGTGAAGGACGACAGAACGAACTCCTCGCGAGCGACGCGACCCTTGTCGTCGTAGCTGAAGGCGAGCGTTCCCGACCACGCGACCGTCGGCGAGCCTTCGACCTGGAGCCCGCTGTAGCCGCCTCCGAGCTTCACGCTCTGCAGCGCGCCGCTCTGGTTCCGGACGTAATCGGCGGTCATCTGTATCAGGTCGTCGCACGCTCCGCGGTTCTGGTAGGCGACGGTCTCGCGCGCGAGCCTGCCGGCAGCGTCGTAGCTGTAGCTCTTCACGTAGTCGACGCCGTCGATCACGACGTCCTCGCGGTCGAGGTTCCAGCTCTCCGTGCCCGTCTTCGCGGCTTCGTAAGCGAGCACGTCACCCGTCACCGGGGCGAGAAGCCGCTCGAGCACGTCCGCACCCTGTTCGAGCACGATCACCTTCTGGTCGCCCACCTTCTTCTCGACCAGGTAGTCGCCGTCGTAGAGCCATCCCTCGGCCTTGCGCGCGGCGCGAATCGTCTTCTGCTTCGCCGGGCTGTACGCGAGCGCCTGGCCATACGGCCCACCCTTGCTGAGGCACGAGAGGAGCTCGTTTCCGCCGAAGCGGCCGTCGACGTAGTACATCGTCCTCGTCGCCGATGCGCCCTCGAGGCAGGGGCGGCTGTTCCACTGCGCCTCGTCGAAGAGGTACGGCCCGTGCCAGCAGCGGTGACACCAGGTGGCGCCGTTCTCGAGTTTCAGACCGCAGTACGGACAGATGAACTTCGTCCGCATGTCGGTGATCTCGGCTTCGAGCTTGAACAGCTTCGCGTCGACGTCGTTCTTGTCTTCGGGGCTCGGCGTGAGGGCGAGGTAACGGCGCAGAAATTCGGTCGAGCGGACGAAGTCGCCGAGCTGCTCGTACGCGAGCGCCTGGTTGTAGGCGACCGCCGCGTCGGTCGGCTGCTTGTCCGCCACCTCTTCGAAGATCCGCAGCGCCTGCTCGTACTCCCCGCGCGCCAGGAGGTAGCGCCCGCGATTGAAGAGCTCGACGTAGTTCTTCGTCTCCTGCTGCCGCTTTTCGAAGTCCTTCTGGAAATCGAGCTCGGTCTGCAGCTTGCGAATCGTCTCAACCTCGGGACCCGTCGAATAGAGAGCAAGGTAGCGGTCGACGCGCGACTGCGCGTCGGCATAGCGCCCTTCCTTCACCATCAGGATCGCGAGGTTGTAGAGGACGCCGGGCTGATCGGGGAAGATCGCGTCGGCGCGGAGGTAGTGTTCGAGCGCGGCCTTCGCATCGGGGATTGCGGCATAGCGCTTCCCGAACGCGATCGCGCGCGTGAACTCCTCCCTCTCCTCCGCGGTCGCAGGCCGGCTCTCGGTGATGTCCTCCGCTTCGACCTGCTCGCGCGCCTGCGCTTCCGCGGCAAGGCGAGGCAGCGCGAACGATGCCGCGAGGAGCAGCGCGAGGAGGATGCGGTTTCGGAGTCGGTTCATCGCATCGGCCTCACAGGAACGACTGCATCAGGTCTGCGAGCGAGAGCAGCTGGCTCGAGGTGAGGTTCGAGGTGCGCGCGAGCAGGTGGTAGAGCGACTGCTTCTGCTGCTCGCGCGAGTACTTGCCGGTCGCTTCGCGAAGCACCGCGAACGGATCGCCGGTCAGCTCCGCGGGGATGTCGACGACGACGTCCTTCGCATCCACGGGGGCCCAGTGCGACTTCACCGACTCTCCGAAAAGCTTGCCGACGAGGTCGAGACGGGCGGCCTCGCCGTCGACCGCGCGGAACGCGCCGGCGAGCGCGCTGCGCGGCCCCGCGGTCTCGACGAGGAGCTTGAGGTTTGAAAGCAGCTGCATCCGCGCGACCGCGGCCTCGAGGATGCTCTTCTTCGTCGCCGCATCGTCGATCTGTCCCGACGCGCGCAGGATCGCCTGCACGCGCGAGGTCTCGTAGTTGACGAAGGCTTCGGCCGCATTCGCTTCGCCCGAATCCGCCGCAGGAGCCGGCGTCGTCGTATCGGTCGAGGCGGGTTCCGTTTCGCCCGAAATGACCGACGGCGCGATCGCGCGCGTCACCATGACTTCTTTCGGCGTCGGCACTTCGACGAGCGGGAACTCGATCGACGCGGCCGGCGCCGATTTCGCAGCGTCCGCGCCCACCATCGTCACTTTCGCTGCGGTGTCGGGAAGCGGCTCGGGCGCCGCCGCGAGCTCCTTCGCCGACGGGCTGACGACGGTCCGCGGCCACTGCGCCGCGTCGAACGTGCCTGGCGGCACGCGAAGGCTCGTCACCAGCTCCGAGTTCGGGAGCGCGTTCGAGTCGATCAGGCGCAGCCGGACGCGCGCGAGGATGTCGAGCTGCGTGCGGCGCTCCGCCGCGCGCTTCGCATCGTCGAGAAAATTCGCGCTCGACTGCGTGCGCGTCATGTCGCAGTGGCAGGCGCCGAACTGGTCGGCCTGGTACTGCAGCCGCGGCTCGTTCTTCTTCAGAAACTCGACGACCGCCGTGTTGCGCGCCCGCTCCGCCGCCAGCGCCGCCTCGCATGCGGTGCGCGACGCGAATTCGTTGAGCCCCGTCAGCTCGACGCTCGTCTTCGTGTCGGGGCGGTACATCTTCACGTGGTAGTGAACGACCGCGCAGTTCGCCGGGTCGATCCCGGCTCCCGACTGGCAGGTCAGCGGAGCCTGCGCGCCGGCGCCGGCCGACACGAGGGTCAGTCCGACCAGGAGAATCGATGTGGAGATTCGGCGCATGGGTGTCTCGCTTTCGGGGCGGGCCGCGGAAGCAGCCGGATTATATCCAGCATGCGCCGGTCAGGCCATTCAACGAACGGCCGCCTCGGCCGTATCCCTTCCGCACCCGGGAACGACCGGGAGAAGGAGAACGAGATGAGAAAGACCTGGATCGTCGTCGGAGCCGTCACCCTCGCCGCCGCGATGGCGGCCGCGCCGCTCGCCTGGGCCCGCCAACAGGCGAAACAGCACGAAATGAGCCCGTTCATGGCGCTCGAGAAGCTCCGGCAGCTGCGCGAGGAGCTGAACCTCTCCGACGCCCAGCTCGCCGAGCTGCGGACGATCGGCAAGGAAACGCGGGAGGCGAACGCGGCATACCGCTCCTCGCTGCGCGACAACTTCGCAGAGGCGGGGCTCGCGCTCCTGGCGAACCCGGATGACATCAAGGGCGCCGAGGCGATCCTCGACCGTAACGAAGCGGCGAAGAAGGAGCTGCGCGCCAACGTGCTCGAGGGGGTCTCGGACGCGATCAAGGTCCTCGAACCGGAGCAGCGGGAGAAGTTGAAGGATGTGCTGGAGCATCGGATGGGAGCGCTTTGATCCTGATGTCGCGCCGCTCAAGCGGCGCGGGATCAAACGAGCATCGAATGGCCCCCGGCTGAAGCCGCAATGGCCTTGAGATAAAAAAGAAACCCTGAAGTTAGAACTTAGAACGCTGAAGTTTGAACCCAGAAAGGGGCAGCGGGTGGTGGTTTCTGGCTTCCAAATTCACCGTTCAACGTTCTAACTTCGAATTCTTTACCTTAACTCGAGACCATTGGGCTGAAGCCGAGGGCTACCGATCTCTCGTCGCTTCGCGACGTACACCCGTGAACGTGAACGCGCCCGGGCCCGCGCCCGGCCTTTGGTACACAAAGCCGAAATCCATGACGACATTCACCGCATCCACTCTCGTTGGCAATCCCTTCTCCCTCGTCTATCTTGCGAGCGGGGATGCCCGCGTGAACGAGACACGAGCCGCGGTCGATCCGCTGGAGCGGCGCGCCGTCGAGGCGGTCCGGCGCGGCGAGCCGGGCGGTTACGACTACCTTGTCTCGAAATACTCGCGGCGCGCGCTGTCGATCGCCTGGGGCATCGTTCGCGACGCCGCGGACGCCGAGGACCTCGTGCAGGAGGCGTTCGTAAGGGCATACGAGAAGATCGGCCGCTTCCGCGAAGGCGAGCCGTTCGGCCCGTGGCTCTACCGGATCGTCACGAACCTCGCGCTCGACCTCGTGAGGCACAGGACGAAGTTCCCCGCGACGCCGGTCGAATCGCACGAAGAGCGAGGCGAGCTGCGCGCGGCGTCGCGCGAGTGGAGCGACACGGCGTCGCGGATCGACCGCGCGATCGAGTCACTCCCCGAAATGCAGCGCGTGGTCGCGCGACTCTTCATCGTGGAAGAATTCGAGCACGCGGAGATCGCGGCGATGACGGGTCTGGCCGAAGGAACCGTGCGCTCGCACCTGTCGCACGCGCGAAAGAAGCTCCAGGAAGCGCTCAAAGATCTGAGGGAGGAGAGCCGATGAACGAAGACGATTTTCTCGAATCTCTGCGCGACGAGGGGCGCGCGCTCCGCTACGAGCCGGGTGACGTCGCCATTGGCCGCATCGAAGCGCGCGTTCGCGAGCGCGTCGCCGAGACGGAGACGATCGCGGGAACGCTCGCGGCCTGGCTCCGCCCACTCGCGGGCGCGATGCTCGCGGCGACCGCGCTTTCGATCGCCGCCTTCATCTGGATTTCACGGGAACCGGCCGACGCGCTGCTCGCCGGTTCCGACATCTCGATCGCGGAGGACTACTACCGTGTCGCACGCTGAAACTCCGGGGCGCGCGCGAAGCGCCGTCGTCGCCGCGCTTCTTCTCGCAGCGACCTTCGTCACCGGCATCGTCGCAGGCATCGCAGGCGACAGGATCGCGCTCGTCCGCGAGGGACGCATCCTCCCTCGCGAAGGTATGCGTGTCGTCTCCGCGCGAATCGTGCGCGCGATGGATCGCGAGCTCGACCTGACCGACGCGCAGCGCGCGGACGTCGAGCGAATCCTCTCCGATCGGCAGAAGAGAATCGAGCGCGTTTGGAGCGGCATCCGCCCGCAGGTGCGTGCCGAGATCGACCGGACGAATCGCGAGATCGAGGCGCTGCTCACCGAGGAGCAGAAGCCGAAGTTCCACAAGCTCACCGCGAAGTGGGAAGCGCGGATGGGAAAGTTGCTGGGAAGGACGACGCCGTGATGTGGGGGAGTTGTTAGTTGTTAGTTGTTAGTTGTTAGTTGTTAGTTGTTAGTTGTTAGTTGTTAGTTGTCAGACCCTGAAGTGAGAACGTTGAACGCTGAATTTTGAACCCAGAAGAACTGCTCTCTTTCTGGGTTCAAAATTCAGCGTTCAACGTTCTCACTTCAGGGTTTCCTTGAGTTTCCCACCCTCCCCTTCACTGCCGTGTTCGAAGTGTTGCCGCGCCTCCCCGGCTCCCGCCGCATAATTCTTCGCGAAGGAGAATCGATTGCGGGGCCTTTGCCGGACACTGTTCGCGGCCGGAGTGCTCTTCGTGCTTTGCGTTCCCGCGCTCGCCGCGCGTGAGCCGATCGCCGGCGTCGTGCTGCCGATCGCGAGCACAGAAGGGGCCAACGCCGCGATCGCGGAGTATCTGCATCTCCGCAAGACCGCCTCGAACAGTTACGACTTTTCCGAAGCGCAGCTGAACGCGGTCGCCTACCGGCTGCTGCAGGACAAGAAGAACGACGACGCGATCGCGATCTTCGAGCTCAACATCGCGATGTTCCCGAAGTCGGCGAACGCGCGCGACAGCCTCGCCGACGCCTACGCGCGGAGCGGCGACACGACCGCCGCGAAGCGCGAGTACATCCGCGCGCTGTCGATGCTCGACCGGGGCAACGCGGCGCCGTCGTCGCGAAGTGCCGCGTTCCTGAAGGCGAACATCAGGCGGCAGCTCGAGCGGCTGCGCGTCTACCCCATCTACGAGCCGCTGACCGGCGTCTATCGCGCCGACGACGGCCGGGCGATCTCGATCTCGATCGCCGAGCCTAACTACGGCACGACGCCCCCCACGCTGCGTTTCACCGAGTGGCCGTCGGGGCGCGTGCGGACGCTTCATCAGCGGAGTGACGTCTCGTACGTCGCCGGCACGTCGCTCGAGGACGCCTCCCCGGTGCAGTTTCGCGTCGACTTCCTCACGGGCGACGACGGGCGCGCGTCGTCGCTCACGCTCGCCGGCGAAGGCGCGACGCTCTTCGCGACCCGCGTTCCGGCGCCGCCCGTCGAGCGCGTCGTCTTCCGCAGCGGCGCAGCCGAGCTCGAGGGCTCGCTGTCGGCCCCGCCGGGGGGCGACCGTCACCCTGCGGTCGTCCTCGTCCACGGCTCGGGCAAGGCGACGCGCGACACGCCCGGCTTCGGAGAGCTCGCGAACTTCCTCGTTCTCGAAGGGTTCACCGTCCTCCGCTACGACAAGCGCGGCTACGGCGAGTCGACGACCGGAGAGACCGTCTACCCGTTTCTCGACGAGCTCTCCCGCGACGCCGCGGCGGCGGTCCGTTATCTCCGCTCGCGCAGTGAGGCCGACCCGGCTCGTGTCGGGTTGATGGGCTTCAGCGAGGGAGCGTGGGTCGCGGGCATCGCCGCATCGTACATTCCGCGCGATGTCGCATTCCTCGTGCTGCTTTCCGGCGGCGGCGTCTCTCCGTCGCACCAGGAGCGCTATCGCGTCCGGGCCGAGATGGAGGCGGCGGGCTTCGACGAGAATACGATCGCCGAAGCGACGGCGTACATGGACCTCAAGTTCGAGGTCGCGCGGACCGGGGGCGGTTGGGATGTGTATGTGAAGCGTTCGCGCGAGGTCAGGCGAAGTCCCTGGATCCGTTACACGGGACGCTGGGGCTCGCTCGGTTTCGCTACGGCCGCGTGGAACCAGGCGCTCGGCTACGAACCCGCGTCGCGGCTCGCCGCCGTCGAGATGCCCGTCCTCGCAATCCTCGGCGAGAACGACCTCCTGACCCCCGTCGACGACACGGTCACGTCGCTCCGCAAGGGCTTCGCCGGCGAACGCGCCTCACAGCTCGAGATCAAGATCGTTCCGAAGGCCAATCACCTAATGCTCGAATCGGAGAGCGGCGCGATCCGTTTCTCGCAGAGCGAGCTGCCGCGGCTCGATCGCTACGCGCCGGGATTCTTCGACACGCTGAGTGTGTGGCTGGGGCGGTGGTGCGAGAATGGGGTACGCGACGGCACATCGAATGCGACCGATTAGTCGCCGTGCGCCGCGTCCCGCAAAACCTAACCGCACGACGAAACGCACGGTGACTCCGCCGATCGCCGATCAAACTACTTTGCGGCATTACAGAACCTCTGTCGCCTTGCGCGCGTCACACCGCCAACTACGAAGGCCTCGGAGAAATGAATGCCAAATTCATCGGACGCTCGACGTGATCGTCCCCAGTCCACGAAGAACTGCCTCATCGGAACGGCCCGTATCGCGCTCGCGTTGCCGTGTCTGCTCGCCACCATCTCAATAGCGGCACAGTCGACACCCCGCATTGACCGGAAACCGTCTCTGGAGATCGCCATCGGCCGATCGACACCGCCGGAAGGGGCCACTCCTGTTGCGGCTCGAGAAGATCAGTCACGCTTTCTGGTCGAGTTCAATCTCGAGCCACTTGTGCAACGGACCGCACCAGGGCTCGGCACCGCGTCCCACGAACAACTCTTCAATCGAATCCGCGACGACCTTCAGCGGCTCGGCGCCGGCGTAACGCTGAGATCGTCACACCGCGCGACCGTCCTTCACGAGTACTCTCGCATATTTTCCGGCGTGGCAGTAACGCTTGACGTCTCTTCGCTGGATGCGGTGCGCAGGTTCCCGTATGTAAAGCGGGTTTCGCCAGATGTTGCAGTCAGAATGAATGTTGAGCCTGGTATCGCTCTGATCCAGGCAGACCGCGTCTGGTCGACGTTTGGTCAACGTGGTAACGGAGTGACCGTCGCCGTCATCGACACCGGGATCGACTACCGGCACCCCGCTCTCGGAGAACACTTCGGCCCCGGATTCAAGGTCGCCGGAGGATGGGATTTCGTAAACGACGATGCGGACCCTATCGACGACAACGGCCACGGGACGCACGTCGCGGGAATCGTCGCAGCGAGCTCTCCCGATCTGATAGGTGTCGCTCCCGACGCGCAACTCCTCGCATACAAGGTGCTCGACAGGGGTGGTTACGGCTACTCGAGCGACGTTCTCGCCGCGATCGACCGATGCGCGGATCCGAATGGCGACCTCGATTATTCCGATCGCGTCGATGTCGTGAACCTGAGCCTTGGCCGTACGGAAGCTGGCGACGACTCGCTTTCGAACGCAGTCGACAGCCTCGTGCGCCTCGGCACGGTCGTCTGTGTCGCCGCAGGGAACGAAGGCGACTGGCAGACGATCGAAAGCCCGGCCACGGCGAGCGGGGCAATCACGGTCGGCGCGATCGACGCGCAGTCGGCGGTCGCCGAG
The DNA here is from genome assembly GCA_041671505.1 of Thermoanaerobaculia bacterium. Taxonomy (GTDB): domain Bacteria; phylum Acidobacteriota; class Thermoanaerobaculia; order Gp7-AA8; family Gp7-AA8; genus JACPDH01. Next base: position 134,518 of record JBAZBK010000012.1, read on the forward strand.
TTCTCGTCACGCGGTCCGATTGCTTCGACCTGGGAGTTGAAGCCTGATCTCGTCGCACCGGGTGTCGGAGTGCGTTCCTCGTCGCTCAATGGCGAAACCGCAGTCCTGTCCGGCACGTCTACTGCGTCAGCCCACGTCGCCGGGGTCGCGGCGCTACTGAGGGGGCTCCACCCCGATTGGACCGCTACGCAGATCAAGAGCGCGATCACGAACAGTGCGGCGCCGCTCACTGAAGGCGTCATGGCCGCCGGCTCGGGTCGAGTCGACGCATTCCGGGCGGCGACCGTCGACACCTTCGTGTCGCCAACCTCGATCAGCTTCGGGCGAGTCGAACCCACCGACGGAACCTGGTCCTCACGCCGTGGGTTAACGATCACGAACGGCGCGACGACGGCGAGGCACTACGCAGTCACAACGAGTGGATCAACCCAGGGACTGATCGTCAGCGTGAGTAGGCCTTCGTTTTCCCTCTCCGCCGGGAGCAGCATCGAGCTCGACGTTACCGCCACAGTCGATACGAAGGCGCTGCCGCAACCCGAACTGGAGTCGCTCACGTATGGCGGCTTTCTCACGATCGACGATGGCCACCAGGCGGCACGCGTCCCGTACGCGATCGTTCGGGGAGTGCTCGTCAGGCTCAGCTTCCTCGGCGGCGGCTACCCAACTGCCGTGATTTCGCGGCGCGGAGCCGCGACGGCAATCATGCACTCTCGCGACGGGCAGCATTTTCAACGGCTCGTCGAACCAGGCACGCATGATTGTGTCGTGATGGCCCGGTCGGGCGCAGACGAGGCCGTCTCGATCGTCGCGTTCGAAAACCTCGAATTGACGGCCGATCGCGACCTGGTCGCTTCTCATCAAGACGCTCCGTACGAAATCTCCTTCAGTTCCACCGACGAGAACGGTCGGAGTCTCTCGGACTTGCAGGCAGTTTCGGACAACTGCTTGTCGGTTCGGCGAATCGTCTTCCCCGACGATCCACGCGGAGGTGTCCAGATGAACTATCTGGGCGGCGTGGCGAATCTGCGAACTTCAGCGCTCAGCGGCCGCATAACCATCGTCGGGCGCGACAGCTGCTTCGACGAGGCGTCCTCGCATTTCTACAGCGCGCAGTACGACCCGGTGAATAGCGTAGCTGGCCCTGTCGCGCTGCAGGCAGGCGGCGACCGCTACCGTGTACAGCCGGTGGAGGTACGCCTAACTTCCGGACCGGGAAGCCCCACCCTGCTCCAGCTTGGAAGCAGTTTCTTCGCGCACGGCGCGAGGGTTGACCGGCAGGCGCAGATCGCCCCCGTTCAACCAGGGGCACGCAGCTGGCGCGGAATCTTCTTTATCGACACTCCCGCGAACGCGACCTACCAGTTCGTCCCGTCGATTTCAGCGTCAACCTCGGACAGCCCCGTGCCGCGTTCGATCGAGAGCAACGGAATTCGCCCAACGAAGCTTGGGACCGCTTGCTACGACGAGCCCACTCCACCGCCGACGGCCTGGGAAGCAGCCCCCGGAGAGCTGCTGCTTTTCGGAGTCGGCAGCGTCGTCCCCACGCTCGAGTTCCAGGGAAGCGGGCCGCTGATCGTCACAGCCGCGTTCCTCGGCCAGCTCGACGAGAACGTCTTCGTGCGCACCGCGGAACTGCGTCACGTCTCGGAGAGCGGGGAACTCCTCGCGGAGAGCACGCACGAAATCGAGATTGCCGACCCGAGCGTCCGTTCACGGATCGAATACGTAGCGGTCACTCACGAGTTGGCCGGTCGCGTTGGATCGACGTCCATGACGAGCACGTTCGGTGCAACTCCCGCCGATCCATTGCCTCCCACGCTTACGTCGATGATCGTCCTGCAGGAGGATGGCACGCGCCTTCCGGATCGCGCGCGCGTCGGCTCGTCTCCGCTGATCCGCTTCTCCGCGATCGACGTCGATCGGGAACCTGCACGAGTCGCTCTCCGATATCGTCGCGCTGGAAGCGAGGCCTGGCTCGACCTCCCGGTCCGGACGATCGGATACGACTATCCGACCGAGGGACTGGGCCATAGGCCTCGCGGGACGATCTTCGAAGGAGAGCTTCGCGAGCTGGCAGGCATCGAGGGCGTGTACGACCTCCGATATGACCTAACCGACGGCGCCGGCAACACGACGACGGCGATTTCCACACCCGCGATGCTCGTCACCAACGAGCGCCAGCGCCCGGTGAGGCAGTAGCGCGAAGAAACTCCGGGGTCACAGCCGCAATATCCAGTACTCGCCACTTCTCACCGCCGTAAGCCCTGAAGCGCAACGGCGCGGCGGGGAACCAGGAGTACTTGATGCTTCGGCTGCGACGCCATCCCCCATCTGCTACTGCTCGACCGCGGCGCTCCGATCCGCCGCAAGGCCGATCTGGCGGAAGCCGGCCTGGCGGCAGTATTCGACGATCTTGACCGCGTCGCCGTATCGCGCGTCGCGGTCGACGCGCAGCACGACGGGGCGCTGGTTGTCCTTCGCGGCGACCGCGGCGATCTCTTTTCCCGCCTGCTCTGCGGCGACGACCGCGCCTCCGGCGAAGATCGTGCCGTCGGCTTTCACGGATATCGTCAGGAGCGGATGCTCCTCGCCGAACTTCTCCGTCGACGCGGCAGCGGGAAGGTTGAGCTGCACCTGCCCCACCATCAGCGGCGTGACGATCATGAAGATGATGAGAAGAACGAGACAGACGTCGACGAGCGGGGTGACGTTGATTTCGGATTGGAGCTGGCTGCCTCCGGCGATGCTCCGACGCGCGAGTCGCATGGCGTGTGTCCCTCTGTCAATTCGACACGCGAGCTTGACGCGACGAAACCAGACGAAGCACCGCGTGTCGTCAGCTTCTTCATTCTTCATTCGACATTCTTCATTCGACATTTCGGTGTGCGAGGCTGCACGGAGACCGAAATGGCGAATGTCGAATGAGGAATGAAGAATGAAGAAAGGAGGCAGCTAGCGCCGAGTGAATCTGGCGAGCAAAGCCTCCACCAAACCCTCGACCGTCGACTCCTCGGCCTCGACGACCTTCGCGGCGCCGAAGCGCGCGAGCGCCTTCGTCGTCACGGGTCCGATCGAGGCGATCACACATGACGCGAGCACGTGCGAAAGCTCGGCGGGAGCGAGGTGTGAAAGCGTGCCTTCAACCGTCGACGGGCTGGTGAACGTTAGCGCGTCGAGCGCACCGCCCAACAGCGCCGCGCGAACATCGTCAGGAATCGATGCGGCCTTCTTCGTCTCGTACACCACCGCGACGTGAACGTCGCCGCCGCGCCCGCGGAGTTCGTCGACGAGCACTTCACGCCCCTCGAGCGCGCGGACGATCGCAGTTCGCACTCCGCGCTGGTCCGGGTCGAGGAGCGGCAGCAGCTCCGACGCCTGGAACTTCTCAGGGACGAGGTCAGGCTCGACTCCGTGGCGTCGCAGCGCATCTGCAGTCGCGCGGCCGACCGCCGCGATCGCGACTCCGCGAAGGCTCACCTCGCGCCTCAGCTCCGCGGCCCGCGCGAAGAATGCGTCGACCCCATTGGTCGAGGTGAAGATGATTCTCTGGAAGGAGCCACGCGCGGCGATCACCGCATCGAGCGACTCCCAGGACGGTGGCGGCACGATTTCGATCGCTGCGTGGTGCACGACCTCCGCACCGGCAGCCTCGAGCAATGCGACGAGCTCCGACGACTGCGCGCGCGCACGCGTCACGAGCACGCGACGGCCCGCGAGCGGTCGCTCCTGCATCACGCCGCCGGGCCCGGCTCGATGAGCGCCATCGCGCCCTTGTCGCAGAGCTTCTCATGCACCCGCACGACGAGCGCGTCGGCGTCTGCAATCGGGCTCTCGTCGACGACGCGGATCGCGACGTCACCCTTGAGGTTCGAGAGGAACGCGTGGCAGCGCACCGCGTCGCCGCGATACTCTGCGTGCACCGCGACCGGCGTGTAACAGTCGAGCAGCGTTCCGAAGCGCTGCAACACGCCGCGCTCGATCCTCGCCTGAAGCGCGGAGCGATGATGGTTGATCTTCGCGAGCGCCTCGCGAAGGTCGTTCTGCGAGGCGAGAATCTCGATGCCGACGATTCCCTGCCCCGCCGCGGGAGTGATCTCCTCGAGCGGGAAGAGGCTCGTGATCTCGCCGGCTAGGCCTAACCGGTTGAGCCCCGCGCTCGCAAGGAGAATTCCGTCGTACTGGCCGTCGCGAAGCTTTCCGAGGCGCGTGTCGACGTTGCCACGGAGCTCCATCACCTCGACGTCGGGGCGGAGCTGCATGATCTGCGTCCTGCGACGCGGCGAGCCGGTGCCGATGCGCGCGCCTGCAGGCAGGTCACGCAGCGACTTCGCGCTGCCCTGAATCCACGCGTCGCGCGGGTCGTTGCGCTCGAGGAACGAGACGAGCTCGAACTGCTCGGGGATGATCGACGGGACGTCCTTGAGGCTGTGAACCGCGATGTCGACTTCGCCGCGGTCGAGCGCCTCTTCGAGTTCCTTGATGAAGAGCCCCTTGCCGCCGATGGTGGCGAGCGAGACGTCCGTCCTCTTGTCGCCGGTCGTCTTGAAAATCACGATCTCCGACGCGTGGCCTGCCTCGGCGAGAAGCCGCTGCACTTCGTTGGCCTGCCAGAGGGCGAGCTTGCTGCCGCGGGATCCGATCCTGATGGGGTTCATCGCAGTCCGAAGATCTTCCGGATCGTCTCGCGGATCGTCTCCCCTTCGTTCGGGGCCGACGCCGACTCGCGGAGGCGGATGATCGGGTAGTGGGCGACCTTGTTGATGATGCCGGTGGTGAGCGCCTCGATCGCCTGGCGCTGCTCGGCAGTGACGGGGCCCATCTTGCGCAGGCACTTCTCGAGCTCGGCCTGGCGGATCTCGTCGAGCCTGCGCTGCAGCTCGACGATCGTCGGCACGGCATCCTGTGTCGCGAGCCGCTTGAGGAATGCGTCGACTTCCTTCTCGATGATCCGGTCGGCCTGCGCCGCCTTCTCGAGTCGCTTCGCCTTGTTGGCCTCGGCGACTTCCGAGAGGTCGTCGATGTTGTAGAGATAGGCGCCCTCGATCTCGGAAATTGCCGGATCGATGTTTCTGGGCACCGAGAGGTCGATGAGGAAGATGTCTCCGCGGCGCCGGCTGTCCATCGCCTGGCGGACCTGCTCCGCGGTCACGGTGTAGTTAGGCGCGGACGTCGAGACGATGACGATGTCGGCCTTCTCGAGCTGAGTGGCAACGCTGTCGAACTGCGCGGCCTCGCCGCCGAAGCGCCCGGCGAGCTCGACCGCCTTGTCGTACGCACGGTTCGCGACGACGATCGACTCGAGGCCGTTCCCCTTGAGGTGCTCGGCCGTGAGCTCGCCCATCTCGCCCGCGCCGACGAGGAGCGCGCGAAGTCCTTTGAGCTCGCCGAAGATCTTCTTGGCAAGCTCGACTGCGGCGAACGGGATCGACACGGCGTGCTCGCCGATGCCGGTCTCGGTCCGGACCCTCTTGGCGACGTGCAGCGTCTGCTCGTAGAGCGCGTAGAGGGTGGAGTCGAGGGTGTCGAGGTTCTTGGCGATCTGGTAGGAGTCGCGGACCTGTCCGCCGATCTGCGGCTCGCCGATGATCATCGAGTCGAGCCCCGAGGCGACGCGGAACATGTGACGGATCGCGTCACGGTGTCGGAGGACGTAGAGGTGCTTCTCGATCTGCTCCGGATCGCGGTCGGCGCGCTCGGCGAGCAGCTCGACCACCGGCTCGATGATGTTGTCGGCCTCGGAGGAGACGATGATCTCGACCCGGTTGCAGGTAGAGATCACCGCGGTGCCGCGGATCCCGCCATTGGAGGCGAGCGGGCGCAGAACGTCGGCCTCGCTCCCCTTCGCAATGCTGAGCCGCTCGCGAAGCTCCACCGGTGCCGTCCGGTGATTCACTCCGATCAGAGTCAGCGTCATCGTTCAATTCTCCCGACTCGCGGTCATCCGCGGCTGATGCCGAAGATCGACACCACGATCGCGAGAAAGGCGAGGAGCGCGAGGCCCGCCGTCTTTCTCGTTCTGAATGTTCCACTCAGGTGCGACTGCAGGATCGCCGCGAAGGCGACCCATGCCACCAGTGCGCCGCCTTCCTTCGCCCCGAAGGTCGTCAGCGCGCCGTGCCGGTTGTAGGCGAAGAGCACGCCCGCCATGATCCCCGCGCTGTAGATTGCGAAGCCCGCCACCATCGCCCGGTAGCTCACCAGGTCGAGCACGCGAAGGTTCGGGATCCACTCGTAGAGCGCGCCCCGCCTCTTCGCTTTCATCGCCCGGTCCTGCATCTGGTAGAGCGCGCCGAAGGCGAGGCCGATCAGCAGCGCCGAAACGCCGACCATCGTCAACAAAAGGTGGCCGATGAAGATCTTCGAGGTCTGGTCGGGGTTAGGCGGGGAGAAGGGCTCGGAGACGATCGCCGCCGTCGCCAGCAGGATCACCACCAGCGGGTAGACGAAGAAGGCGGCCGCCTGGACCTTGTAGCGGAAGAGTAGCGCCAACTCCACGACGATCAGCACCCACGCGATGAACGAGGCCGCCTCGGGGAGGTTCGTCAGCGGCGGGTGGTGCGTCGTCGAGCAGATCGTTCCGATCCAGATCGTGTGGCCGACGAAGCCGATGACGATGAGGGTCGTCGCCAGCCGCTGCAACTGTTCACGCCGCGTCAGCAGCGACAGGAACACCAGTCCCGCGGCTACGGCGTAGATCGCAATCGTCAGGTAAAGCGAGAGATTCGGGGAAACCATCGTCGTCGGTCCGGCGGGCGGGACTACCGGGGAACCGCCCGACACGCATTCTAAGGGGAGGGTGAACGTGGGTGGGTGTCGGATGTCACACGGTGAGGCAGGCGAGAGGCGACAGGCGAGAGGCGATGAGCAGGCCAGGAGCCAGAGCAGGCGACAGGCGAGAGGCGATGAGCAGGCCAGGAGCCAGAGCAGGCGAAAGGCGAGAGGCGAGAGGCGATGAGCAGGCCAGGAGCCAGAGCAGGCGAAAGGCGAGAGGCGACAGGCGATGAGCAGGCCAGATGCCAGAGCAGGCGTAAAGCGGTCCGCCTTGTTGCAGAGATCGACGAGTGGGACGCGAGGGGGCGAAACACTGGAGAAAGGCTTCGGGCGGCCGTTGCTTCGATCGCAACATGCCGCCCGAAAAGATCCAACCCGTTTGTTTACTTCGAGTTCAATGGCACGAATGAGGGGCGCCGCCTCGCCTGCTCTGGCCTTTGGCCTATGGCCTCTGGTCTGCCTTTGCCTGCTCTGGGCTTTGGCCTGTGGCCTCTGGCCTGCTTATCGCCTCTCGCCTCATCGCCTCTCGCCTGCCGTTAAGCGTTCCACACCTTGATCGACATCACCTCGTAGTCGTTGCCCATGAAGGAGACGATCTCGCCGGTGTGGTGGCCGAGGAGCGCCTTGGCGACCTCGGACTGGTTCGAGTAGATGCCCTGCTCGGGGGACGACTCCCAGGGGCCGAGGATCGTGACCACGCGGCTGACGTCGCCGTTGCGGAGAGAGATCTTCGTTCCGATGCGGACTTCGCTGGTGTCGACCTGGGCGGAGTCGAGGACGCGGACGCGCGAGACCTCGCCCTGGATCTCGCCAACGCGGGCCGAGAGGTATTCGGCACGCTGTCGCGCCGCCTTGTACTCGAAGTTCTCGCGAAGGTCGCCCATCTCGCGCGCGACCTGGATCGCCTTCGAGTTCTGCGGGATCTCCGTCTTGACGAGAAGTTCGAGCTCGGCGCGCTTGGCCGCGAAGGCCTCGGGGGTCGCGTAGATCGGCTCCTGCTCCGGCTCGCGAAGGCGCGGGTACTTCATGATCAGCGCGGTCTTGACGATCTCGCGACGGTAGTCTTCGATCTGACCGTAGCGCTCGATTGTGTTGAGGAGCTTGCGCGCCTCCTCGACGTTGTCGGTCTGCATCACGATGCGGATCGCGAGGCCTCCCTTGTCGAAGAAGTCGCGCATGCGGGCCCGGATCGACGAGAACTCGTCGGAGCCGATCGCATCGATGATCTGGTAGAGGAGCCTGTAGCCCCCCTTGATCACCGCGTTCTCGTCGTCGTCGAGGTTCTTGCAGATCCAGTAGAAGGCGTGCGGATGGCGGTTCGGGTAACGAAGCGTCTCGTCGACGAGGCGCTCCTTCATCGCGGCCTCACCATGTTCGGTGAGGAGCTCGGCGATGGTGGTGAGAACGCGCGGGTCCTCTTCACGGAAGAACGATTCGGCGAGAACGCGTGCCCAGTCGGCGTTCTCCTTCTGGATCATCTGCAGCGCGCGAACGCGGAGGAGCCTGTCGGAGACGGCGCTCGCGATACGCGCTGCGAGAGGGCCGCGCAGCAGGGCGTCGGAATCGAACGTCGACGCGTGCTTGCCGGGAAGCTTCTCGAGCACCGCGAAGATCTCCCACGCGAGCGCGGGATCGGTGAGGGCCACTTTTTCCGCGCCGGCGGCGATGGCCGTCGCGAGATAGTCGGCGAGCTCTTCGCTGCGGGCGCTGTGCTTGCGGGCGAGGTCGAGCTTCGTCCGGAGGTCGGCCGAGTCGAACTCTCCGCGGATCAGATCGCCGGCCTGCGCCGCCGAGTCGTTCCAGTTGTACGTCGCCTTCGCGCCGCTGCCGGTCACGACGACCTGCGGATGCTTGCGAGCCGCGGTCCACCACGAGCCCCACTTCGACTCGTTGATGACGCCGATCATCGCGTCCTTCACCTCGGAGACCGTCAGCGGCCGGCCGAAGCCCTTGAGCAGCTCGGCGAAGAGCTTGGCCGGCTGCTTCGCGGCGAGCTCCTTCAGCCCTTCCGGATCGGAAACCTTGCGACGGAGGACGTGCCCTTCATTGAGCGGGATGAGGTACTTGGGCGCGGCGCCGAGCGGCACCGAGACGCGCTTGTCCTTCTCGAAGTCGAGGCGGCAGACGCCGAGGTCGGGATTGAGCTCGATGACGACGCCGGCTCCGCGTCCCGACATGAAGAACTGCTCGCCTTCGTCGTAGGTCAGCCAGAGCTCGACCTTCTCTGCCTTCTCGACGGGATTGCCGTGCGGGTCGTGGAACTTCGAGGCCTCGAGCGCCTTGCGATAGCCCGGGCGGTCGGAGTAGGTGTGATGGAGTGCCTCTTCGAGAGGCTCGCGGAAGTTCGCGGGGCGTTTCGCGAGGCGTCCGAGCTCGCGCAGCACCTTGAGGCGCTCCGGCCACGACTTCGACTCCTTGAGAGCCTGCGAGAGCAGCTCGAGGAGCGCGTCGGCGCGGGGCCTCTCGTCCTTCTGCCGCATCGCCTTCGCGACCGTGAGGAAGTCGTCGACGCCGGTTGGATCGCTTTCGAGCCTCGCCATCCACAGCGTCTCGAGCTCTTCCCACGCCTTACCGGCGATCTTCTGCTTCGCTTGTTCAAGCCACGTCACGAATTGCCTCCGATGTCCAAGAGAGTCTGCCGGCGGCGCGATGCCGCCACCGGGACCCAAGACTCTAACAAAAAGCGGGCCGTTCGAACAAAAGAAGGCGGCCAGAGGGCCGCCTTCTTTGAGTCGTTCGATCGCCGTCGCGACCTATTTGCGCATCTTGACCAGCTCGCGGAAGACGTCGAACGGGAGGTTCTCGCCTTTCACGATCTGGCGGAGGTGACGGAGGGCGACCTTGCGGTCGGCCACGTCGGCCAGTTCGATCGAATGCTTGTGCAGGATTTCGTGTGCCTTCTTTTCCGGCATTTTCGGGGACTCCTCGACTGCAGATGTTGATGAAAAGGGATTGAAACCGGAGAACTGCTAGTGCCGCGAGAAACGGGGCTGGCCCGCCCGCTATTCCAGCGCCAGACCCGCGCGTTCGCCGCCGGGCGGAATTGAGAATTGAGAATTGGGAGATCGGGGACGAGCGATATCGCGCTAAATGAGGCTTCGGCGCAGCCCGCTCCCTCACCCTTTCTCAATTCTCAATTCGTCTCTCCCGCAGCCAGCGCGTTCAGCACTTTTTCGTGCACGCCGCCGAACGCTCCCGACGACATCGCGATCACGACGTCGCCGTCGCGCGCCTCGCGCGCGGCGAGCCGCGCGATCTCGTCGAAGTCGTCGAGCTGGTCGGCGGCGACTCCCTTTCCGCGGAGCGCCTCGAGGATCGCTTCGACCGACATCATCTTCTCGATGCCGTATCGCTCGACGTAGCGCTGGCGGTGGAAGACGGGGCCGATGATCACGCGGTCGGCGGCGAGGAAGGCCTTCTTGTATGGCTCCTCGAACTCGCGGCGGCTCGAGCTGATCGAGCGCGGCTCGAAGAGGGCGATGATCCTCGCGTGCGGGTAGCGGTCGCGCGCGCCGCGCAGCGTCGTCTCGATCGCCGTCGGATGATGCGCGAAGTCGTCGATCACGGTCACGCCGCGCACGACGCCGCGCACCTCCATCCGCCTCTTGATGCCGAGGAACGTGGCGAGGCCGTCGGCGATGGCCTGATGTCCCGCGCCGCGATGGTGCGCCACGGCGATATTCGCGAGCGCGTTCGCGACGTTGTGCATGCCCGAAAGCGGCGTCGACACGCGGTGCCACTCGCGCCCGTCGACGACGACGGTGAAGGTCGTCCGGCCCGGTGCGAGCACGATGTCGCGCGCCTGCCAGTCGCACTGCGGCCCAAAACCGAACGTCACCCACTTCGCCTTCGCATCGGCCCGGAGCCGCTGCACGATCGGGTCGTCGCCGTTCGCGACGATCATCCCCGACTCGGCGACGCCGGCGACGGCAAGCCGGAACGCGTCGACCACCGCTTCGAGGCCGTCGAAGATGTCGGCGTGGTCGAACTCGATATTGTTGAGAATCAGCGTGTCGGCGCGGTAGTGAACGAACTTCGGCCCCTTGTCGAAGAACGCCGTGTTGTACTCGTCTCCCTCGATCACGAACTCCGCGCCGCGCCCGAGGCGGTAGTTCTGGTTGAAGTTCAGCGGGATGCCACCGACCACGAACGAGGGGCTGTGCCCCGCGGCCTCGAGCATCCAGGCAAGAAGCGAGGTCGTCGTCGTCTTGCCGTGGGTTCCGGCCACGACGATCGAGTGCTTGCCTCGGATGAAGAGCCCGTGGATCGCCTCCGGCATCGAGGTGTACGCGAGGTCGAGCTCGAGCACCCGCGCAGCCTCGGGGTTGGTCTTTGCAATTGCGTTACCGATGACCACGAGGTCGGGGCGGAACTTCTCGAGATGCTCGCCCGTATACCCGTCGAGAATGGCGATGCCGAGACCCTCGAGGTACGTCGACATCGGCGGGTAGACATGCTCGTCCGAGCCGGAGACTTCAAATCCCCGCTCCTTGAGCATGCCTGCAAGCGACGCCATGGCAGTGCCGCAGATTCCGACGAGGTACACACTTTCGAGGCGGGAGTCGATTTCGCGAAGGTGGGGCATCGGTTCTCCGGCGCGGAGCAACTCGATCGCGCTCCGTGTTTGCCGAGTATTTTTAGTGTTTTAGCTCATCCCGGCCAGGGAATAGGGGCGTACGAAGGGCCGTTGCGAGCCGTTCGGACACCCACGGGAACAATTAACGGTCCAACATCGCAGGAGGATAGTAACCCATGGCTAAGAAGCCTCTTCTCTTGATGGCGCTAGTCGCCCTCGTCACACTGACCTTCTCGGTCGGGGCGTTCGCCCAGGACAAGCTCGCGGAAGCGTCTGCACTGAAACCGAAGATCACGCTCGTCGAGCCGGTCAAAGACTTCGGCACCGTTGCCAAGGGCCAGAAGCTCGACTGGACGTTCGTAATCAAGAACACCGGCGCCGCCGATCTCGAGATCAAGAGCGCGAACCCGACCTGCGGCTGCACGGTCGCCGACTACGACAAGATCATCAAGCCGGGTCAGACCGGAAAGGTCACGGCGCACGTCGACACGTCGAACTTCACCGGCCCGATCTCGAAGGCCGTGACGATTCAGTCCAACGACGCCGACACCCCCACCGCGCAGGTCACCATCAACGCGATCGTCAAGCCCTACGTCGACACGTTCCCTTCGGGATACGTGCGTTACACGCTTCTCCAGGGTGAGGAGCTGACGAACAGCGTCACGCTCTTCTCCGAAGACGAGGCGCCGCTCGAGATCGTCGGCGTGACCACCCCGGGCGACTGGGTCAAGGTCAAGTACGCGAAGATCGCGCTCGACAGCGACCGCGTCAAGGCCGGCCGCGCGGGGCAGAACCAGTACAAGATCGACGTCACGGTCGGCGGCCCGACCGCCCCGATCGGCCCGCTCACCGACAAGATCGTGATCAAGACGAACTCGAAGTTCCAGCCCGAGTTCCGCCTCAGCCTCACCGGCATGGTCCGGCCGACGTACATCGTCGCGCCGAGCGTCGTCAACTTCGGCGAGATCCCCGCGAAGACCGAGGGCGCCGAGCGCCTGCTCACCGTGCAGTCGAACAACCGCGCCAAGATGGACGCCTTCAAAATCGAGAAGGTGGAGACGACGATCCCCGGCGTCACCGCCGAGATCAAATCGACCGAGCAGCCCGGAATCTTCGAGGTCAGCGTCAAGGTCTCGAAGGCTGCAAAGCCCGGCGAGTTCGATGGCAAAGTGAAGATCACCACGAACGACCCGCTCAAGCCGATGACCGAAATCCCGGTCAAGGGCCTGGTCAAGTAAGGAACGAGCACACGCCGAAATCACAAAGGGCCTCCGGAAACGGAGGCCCTTTTCGTTGTGCGGATGATTTGAAGTTGGAACGTAGAACGCTGAATTCAGAATCCAGAAAGGGGCAACCACATCGCCTTGTTTCTGGGTTCTGAATTCAGCGTTCTGCGTTCTAACTTCAAACGAAAAATTCGCGGTCGCGCCTACCGCTTGACCGCAATCCCGACGCCGTCGCCGACCGGAACGATCGTCGCGATGAAGTCCGGGTCGCTGACGAATCGCTCGTTGAACGTGCGAATCGCCTCCGTTGAGGCTCGCTGATCCTCGCTCTTCGCTCCCTCGGCGACCTGCCCTCCCCAGAGGAGGTTATCGACGAAGATCACGGCGCCGGGCGTGAGCCGGTCGCGGACGAGCGCCAGGTAATCGAAGTATTCGGTCTTCACGCAATCGATGAAGACGAAGTCCCAGGGGCCTTCGAGCCGTGTCAGCACCTCGAGCGCCGCGCCGCGATGGAACGTGACTCGCTCGGCGAGCCCCGCTTCGCGCACGAACTCCTGCGCGGTCCGGAGCGTTTCGGGGTCGATCTCGATCGTCTCGATCCCGGCGTCGGGACAGGCCCGCCCCATCACGACGACCGAGTAGCCGATGTTCGTTCCGATCTCGAGAATGCGCTTCGGCGTCCGCGTCGCGAGAACGACGCGCATCAGCTGGGCGACCTCGCGATCGGCGATCGGATGGCGCTGCTCCGCGGCCACGCGCTCCATCAGCGCGAGAAGCGCGTCGCCTTCGGGCAGAAGCGTGTCGAGATACTCGGCCTGCGCCCTGCGCAGAATCACATCCATCCCAGCCTTCATCGCATCGCCCCCAGGAGACGGACGAAGCTACCGTCGTCTCTCAATTCTCAATTCCGCCGCCACCGGCGCCCGCTCACTTCGCGTCGACCGCTTCCCTCAGCCTCTCGGCCTGGAAGTGGTTGATGAGCGGCTCGATGATGTTGTCGATGAAGCCGTCCATGATCGTCGGAAGGTTGTGGACCGTGAGGCCGATGCGGTGGTCGGTGACGCGGTCCTGCGGGAAGTTGTAGGTGCGGATCTTCTCCGAGCGGTCGCCCGAGCCGATCATCCCCTTGCGCGTCGCGGAGAGCTCCGTTTCCCGCTTCAGCCGCTCGATCTCGTAGAGGCGCGCCATCAGCACCTTCATCGCCTTCTGACGGTTCTTGATCTGCGACTTCTCGTCCTGGCAGGAGACGACCACGCCGGACGGGATATGCGTCATGCGCACGGCGGAGTAGGTCGTGTTGACCGACTGGCCACCAGGGCCCGACGAGCAGAACGTGTCGATGCGGATGTCCTTCTCGTTGACCTGGATGTCGATGTCGTCGGCTTCCGGGAGCACGGCGACGGTAATCGCCGAAGTGTGGATGCGCCCCTGCGTCTCGGTCTTCGGAACACGCTGGACCCGATGAACCCCCGACTCGTATTTGAGCCGCGAGTAGACCTTGTCTCCCTGGATCATGAGGGTCGCGTCCTTGAAGCCGTCGACCGACGAGTAGTTCGCGTCGGTCAGGTCGACCTTCCACTTGCGAAGCTCCGCGTAGCGCGTGTACATGCGGACGATCTCGGCGGCGAAGAGGGTCGCCTCGTCGCCGCCGGTGCCGGCGCGCACCTCGACGAAGACGTTCTTGTCGTCGTACGGATCCTTCGGCTGGAGAAGCACGCGAATCTCGTCGTCGAGCTTCGGCAGCGCGATCTCGAGCTCGGCGAGCTCCATCGCTGCGAGCTCGCGAAGCTCGTCGTCCCCCTTGAGCCCCGCGATCATCTCGCGCGTCTCGCGAAGCTGCCTGTCGGCGGCCTTCCGCTCGCGGTACTTCACGACGACGTCCTCGAGGTCCTTGATCGACTTCATCGTCTCCCGATAAGCCTTCATGTCCGAGGCGATGCCAGGGTCGCCTGCCTTTTCCTGCAGCTCGTCGTAGCGTCTCTCGATCTCGTCCAGCTTTTCGAACATGGGCAACTCCTCGGACTGTTTTTCGCGGGCAAACAAAAAGGCGGGAAGACGATTACACGTCCTCCCGCCGGGTTTGAAACAGGTCAGCTAAGCAACAGCGGCGCGGGCCGGCTCCACGGTGTCGTAGACGAGCGCTTCGCGCAGCGCGACGATCGCGATCTCGAGTTGCTTGTCGTCGGGAGGCTTGGTCGTGATCCGCTGCAGCCAGAGGCCCGGCGCGATGAGCCCGCGGCAGAACTTGCTGTCGAGGTGTCGCGCCGAGAATCGGATGATCTCGTACGCGAGCCCGGCGATCAGCGGAAGCAGGATGACGCGGCCGCCGAACTTCACGAGGAACGGAGCCGTCGTCGGGATCAGCGAGAAGACGACGATCGACACCGCCATGACGAAGAGCAGGAAGCTCGTGCCGCAGCGCGGGTGAAGCGTCGACTTCCCGCGCGCGTTCTCGACCGTCAGCTCCTCGCGCGCCTCGAACGTGAAGACCGTCTTGTGCTCGGCGCCGTGGTACTGGAAGAGCCTCTTGATGTCGTCCATCATCGAGATCGCCAGCACGTAACCGAAGAAGAGGAAGGCGCGGATCACGCCGTCGATCACGTTGTAGGTGAAGTGCCCCATTCCAGGGAGCAGGTAGTGCTTGATCAGGTTGGTGAGCCCGAGGGGCGCGAGAACGAAGAGGCCGATCCCGAGAACGAAGGCGAACGCCATCGTCCCGGCGATCGCGCCGTTCGAGAGCTCCTGCTCGCCCTGCTCATCGACCGCCGAGGCGGCCGCGGAGAAGTTGAGAGCGCGCATCCCAAGGATCAGCGAGTGAACGAGCACGACCGAGCCGCGCAGCACCGGAAAGCGGAGGAACGGATACTTCTTCGTCACCGAAACGAGCTTGTCGTTCCGGAGCGCGATCCCTCCGTCCGGCTGGCGGACGGCCACGGCATAGCCGGTGAGCGAGCGCATCATCACGCCCTCGATCACCGCCTGGCCGCCGATGAGCATGTCGACGTTCCGGTCCGACTTGGAGTCGGTACCGGAAGTCAGACCGTTCGCGATCGAGCCAAGCAGCCCGGCCGACAAGCGGGCCGTCGCTGTCCAGCACTGCCGCAGGTTCATCAGCTTAGGCCTGCCCCTTGGCGGCGTAGCGCTTCTGGAAGCGATCGATGCGGCCCGCCGCGTCGATGAGCTTCTGCTTGCCGGTGAAGAACGGGTGGCATTTCGAGCAGATCTCGATGCGGAGGTCGCTCTTGGTCGAACCGGTCTCCCAGGTCTCGCCGCACGCGCAGTGGACCTGAACCGTGTGGTACTTCGGATGGATTTCAGCCTTCATGATTTGTCCCTTTGCAGAATCTTATGGCGAAACGGGCAAACGCAGGACTTATGGCGTTTTATTCTAGGACGTGGGGGATGTGGGACGAATTGAGAATTGAGAATTGAGAATTGAGAGATTTCCTGGGGCGCTGGAACCGTCAACATGGCTCTGGACGGCCCTATTGCGGAGGGCGGCCACGCGCGGTTTCGGGCCTGCTTTCCTGCCTGAGGCTCCACAGGCCGCGGGCGCACTAGCCTTGATCTAACCGAGGAGAAGTTCAAGTTAGAAGTTAGAACGATGAAGTGAGAACCCAGAAACGTAGCCGCCCCGGCCCTTCTGGATTCAAAATTCAACGTTCTAACTTCTAACTTCAGCTTCTCGGGTGTCAATCAAAGCAATTCGGCCGCGGGCGGGGACGCCCGCGACCCTGCCGGCGGGACGCCGGCGCTACGCGAACTTCTGCCTGCTTTGACCTTTGACCTTTGACCTCCGGGCTGCCTCTCGCCATTACAATCTCCCCGACGGAGGTTCCCATGGACCGCTACAAAGTGGTATCCGGCTCGAAGTTCCAGCTTTCTTCGATCGATCCCGACGACACGTCCCTCTTCGAGGGGGGCAAGAAGGACGGCAGAAAAGTCCTCGACGAGGAGTTGAATCCGCGCCTCGAGGAGCTCCAGGACCTGCTCTACGCCGAGGGAAAGCACCGCGTGCTCATCGTCCTCCAGGGGATGGACACGTCGGGCAAGGATGGCGTGATCCGGGGGGTATTCAACGCGGTCGACCCGCTCGGCATCCGCGTCGCCTCGTTTAAAGCCCCGACCGCCGAGGAGCTCGCACACGATTACCTCTGGCGCATCCACAAGCAGGTGCCGGCGAGCGGCGAGATGGTCATCTTCAACCGCAGCCATTACGAAGACGTCCTGGTCGTCCGCGTACACAAACTGGTGCCGAAGGGCGTCTGGTCGAAACGCTACGACCAGATCAACGAATTCGAGCGGATGCTCACCGAGAGCGGCACGACCATCGTCAAATTCTTCCTGCATATCAGCAGGGACGAGCAGAAGGCACGCCTGGAAGAGCGCCGCGATACCGCCGAAAAGCGGTGGAAGTTCAACCTCGGCGACCTCGAGGAGCGAAAGCTCTGGGACGACTACCAGGGCGCGTACAACGACGCGCTGCGCAAGACGAGCACCGACTGGGCTCCCTGGTACGTGATCCCCGCGAACGCGAAGTGGTACCGCAACGTCGTCATCGCGAACGTGCTGATCAAGACGCTCGAATCGCTCGACATGAAGTACCCGCCGGCGCCGAAGGGGGCCGAAACCGTCGTGATCGAGTAGCCTTCGCCGCACGACTTCACGAAGAACTCTCGCCCGCTTCATCTCGGCTTAACCATCGGGCGCGAAAATCACCGGCGCAACAGCGTAGCTTTCAGCCCAACCAGGGGCCGGGGACAAGCCCCCCCGGCCCTTTTTCTTTCCTCGGCTCTTCCTGCCTCCTTCGACCGAACTCAGCTCGACAAGTCTCGAACTCGTGAGCTACCAGTTCTCGTCTGCTTCTTGATCTCGAATTCACAGTTGCATCTGCGGATGTTTGCGGCTGGAGGCGTAGCGTGCCTCTCCAATGGAAGCCGCCACGCAACGCGCAGACACCGATTTCGCAATCGTGGGAGAGATCGTCTCGTCGACCGCAAACTGCCCATCGACGACTGCGATCACCGTCGTATCGGACCGGTTCTTCGGGCGGCCGGACGTCGATGCCGTCGCTCTCGTCGACAACGACCGCCCGGTCGGGTTGGTCACTCGACAGCGACTGCTTTCGACGGTCTTCCAGCGATACGGCTTCGAGCTGTATGGCCGCAAGGCAGTATCGGTGATCGCGACCGAGCATCCTGTCATCGTCTCCGACCGCCTTCCACTCGATGAGGCGCTGCGCCTCGCCGTGCAGCGTCCGCAGGAAGAGATCTACGACGACTTGATCGTCGAGGATGACGGAGGGCGCTTCGTCGGCCTGCTGTCGGTGCGCCAGATGATCATTCAGCACAGCCAGTCGCTCGCGAACATCATGGTCCAGAAGGACCTCGCGAACGCGCGAGCGGCGGAGCTCGAGCAGCTGACGGAAATCAAGTCGCAGTTCCTCGCCCACGTCACACATGAGCTGCGCTCGCCCGTCAACGCGATCATCGAGCTTGGCGAGATGATCCGCATCGCCGCCGAGAAGGGCTACACGGGACAGGTACAGGATCGCCTCGCGCTGCTCATGTCGAGCGCGACGAACCTCCGCAGCGTCATTACGAACATCCTCGACCTCTCGAAGATCGAGGCGGGGCGGATGCAAGTCATCGCGGAAGAGTTCGACCTCGTTCCATTGCTCGAGGAAGTGGTGGAGACGACGCGAGTTCTCAAGGGAGACAAGCCCGTCGACGTCACGCTCTCCGCACGGCAGAGCGAGATGGAGATGTTCACCGATCCGGTGAAGTGCCGGCAGATCGTGCTCAACCTGATGAGCAACGCCGCCAAGTTCACCGATCGGGGCCGAATCACGCTCAGTCTCGAGCTGGAAGCCGATCATGCGGTCATCGAGGTCGCCGACACCGGTCTCGGAATCCGCGAAGACGATCTCACGCGCCTCTTCGCCCCCTTCACGCAACTCGAGGACGCGAAGACGAAGCGCCACGAAGGGACCGGTCTCGGGCTGACCATCACGAGTCACCTCGTCGGCCTGCTCGGCGGCTCGGTCGAGGTTCGCAGCAAGTTCGGCGAGGGAACGGCATTCACGGTCCGAATTCCGAAGCGATGGAACCAGGGAGAGAACGAATCATGAACGGAACCAAGGGGCGCATTCTCATCATCGACGACGACGCGGCGCATCTCGACTCGACGCGCGGAATTCTCGAGGCTGACGGTTACGAGGTGATCACCCACGAGAAGGCATTCGGCGCGACCAACGTCGTGCGTGACATCGAGCCCGACCTGGTGCTTCTCGACGTGAACATGCCGGGCCTTTCGGGCGAGCATCTGTTCGACATCTTCCGCTCCAATGCGAAGACCCGCGATGTCCCCGTCGTCTTCTACTCCTCGAACGACGAGGATGCGCTACGTTCGTCCGTCGCGCGGCTCGGCGCCCACGGCTACATCAGCAAGGGAAATCCGGCCAGCCTCAGAACGCGCCTGGCCCGCTACATGAGTCAACTCCGGGCCGGGGCCTGATTTTTCCCGAAATTCACCCGAAGCAGACTCCCCGTGCACCCGGCGGACCGAGACGGCTGCGATGATCCCTTCCGAAGCTGCGTAGCTTCACTCTCACTCCCTCGGGCCGGGGTTCTCCAACCTCGGCCCACTCCGTTTCCTCTCGAACTCATTCTTTACATCATCTGACCGACCGGTCGAATATGCTTTCCGCACCTGTAGTCAGGGTCAGGGCGGTGGTATGGGGACGAAAGAGCTCCGTAGCAAGAGCGGAAAGCGAAAAGGCGGGAAAGCCGACCAGGGCGTAGGATTGCGCTCGAGCGGCACGCGAGTCGCGCTCTTCAATCGCGAGTTGAGCCGCCTCGACTACCTGCGGCGCATCCTCGCCGAGGCCGACAATCCGGCCGTCCCCATCCTCGAGCGGCTCAAATTCCTCGGCTACACGGCGAAGAATCTCGACGAATTTTTCATGGTGAGAGTCGGCGAGATCCGCGACCTCATCGATGCAGGCATCACCGAGAGGGCGCCCGACGGTTTGTCGCCGCAGGCGCAGCTCGACGCGATCAGGAAGAGCTGCCGCTCGCTACTCAACGAGATGTACGGCTGCTTCGAGCGATCCATCGTGCCGGAGCTCGCGCGCAACGGCATCCGGGTCGAGAAGATCGACGACCTGAAACCGAAGGAGCAGGCGGAGCTCGACGACTACTTCGAGCGGCACGTCGCTCCGCTCCTGACGCCGCTCGCCATCGACCCGGGGCACCCCTTTCCTCTTCTCGCGAACCTGAGCGTGAACCTCGCGGTCGTGGTCGAGTCGCGCCAGGGAGAGCAGCACATCGTGCTCTTCAAGCTCCCGACGTCGATCCCGCGATTCCTCGACGTCGGCGACGGACGCCGCTTCGTCGCGCAGGGGCAGCTGCTGATACGCCATCTCGACCGCTTCTTCCCGACGCTGAGCGTTCGCAACGCGACGCGCTTCCGCTTCATCCGTAACGCGGAGCTGCTGCTGCGCGACGACGAAGTCGAGGACCTGCGGGAGTCGATCGAGGCCGAGCTCCGCCGCATCGAGCGGAGCGACGTCGTCTGCCTCGAGATCGAGGAGGGAGCCCCCGACGCGGTCGTCGAGCTGCTCGTCTCGGCCGGCGGCATCACGCGCGACGACGTCTTCTACGTGAGCTGGCTCCCGCGCCTTCGCGACCTTCTCGAGCTCTGCGACAAGCTCGACGACGACGCGCTCGTCGACAAGCCGTTCAACCCGCGGATGCCGGCGCAACTCGCGAGCTCCGAGGACATCTTCTCGATCATCAGGCGGGGAGACGTGCTGCTTCACCGGCCGTACGACTCGTTCAGCGCGATCGTCGAATTCCTCCACGCAGGCGCGACCGACCCCGGAGTGGTCGCGATCAAGCAGACGCTCTATCAGACCGACGAAGGCTCTCCCGTAATCGAGAAACTGCTGGCCGCCGCGATCAACGGCAAGCAGGTCACGGTCGTCATCGAGCTGCAGGCGCGCTTCGAGGAGCACAAGAACATCGAATGGGCTCGAAGGCTCGAAGAGGCCGGCGCGCAGGTCGTCTACGGCCTGGTCGGCATCAAGACCCACTGCAAAATGGCACTCGTCGTGCGCCGCGAGGGAGACGAGCTTCGCCGCTACCTCCACCTCTCGACCGGTAACTACACGGTCAACACGGCGCGCAGCTACACCGACGTCGACCTGCTGACCTGCGACGAGGCGTTCGGCTCCGACGCGTCGATGCTCTTCAACCTCCTCACCGGCTACAGCGTCGCGACGATTCGAGACGTCTTCGAGAGCGAAGCGTCGCGCCCCCGCTGGCAGCGCTTCGTCGTCGCCCCGTTCGACTACCAGAAATGGCTGATCGAGAGAATCGAGAACGAGACGAAGATCGCAGCTGCCGGGCGCGAGGCGCGCATGGTCGCGAAGCTGAACGCGATTTCCGACCCCGCCGTGATCCGCGCTCTCTACGGAGCGAGCGCCGCCGGAGTGAAGATCGACCTCTTCGTCCGAAGCATCTGCTGTCTCATCCCGGGACTTCAGGGCATCAGCGAGAACATTCGCGTAATGTCGCTCGTCGACCGTTACCTCGAGCACTCGCGTCTCTTCTGGTTCCACAACGACGGGCAGCGCGACGTATTCGCGGCGAGCGGCGACTGGATGCAGCGCAACTTCTCGCGACGGATCGAGGTCACCTGGCCGATCGTCGATCCGAAGCTCGCCGCGCGCATCCGCGACGAGATCATCGCGATGACACTTTCCGACAACGCGAAGAGCTGGGACCTTCAGTCCGACGGCACGAACGTCCGGCGCGCCCCGGCCGAGGGACAGACCGCAGTCCGGTCTCAGGACCGCTTCATCGAGTCGTCGCGGCGCGAAGCGGTCGCCGTCGGCGACTACGAGGACACGATCGCAGAGGCTGCGACGGTCCGGAAGAAGGCGAAGAAGGGGAAGAAGAACAAGAAGGTCTGATCGGTCTCGTCCCCACGCTTCCGAGCCCGCAATTTGCCCGAGTCTTTACCCCGTCTGCATCAGCCTTGCGCCTTCGTCATCGGACACTCCGCTCGTAAGAGAAGGAGCTTCGACATGACCCTGGCACCGATGTCTCCCGTCGCAACGCAACCAGCCTTTCCTCGCACGACCCCGGTCCGTGAATACGTCGCGGGGGGAAAGATCAAAGGAGGGCTCCTGCGCGCGCATCTCAGGTGGGCGCGAGAGCATGCTGATGCCGAGACCTTCCGCGCGATTCTCGACGCGTTGCCGCCCAAGCGCGTCGAGGAGTTGTCGACCACGATCTTCGCGACATCGTGGTACCCGCTGCAGTGGCTCGTCGATTTCGATCGCGCCGTTCTGGCGACCATCGGTAACGCCGGGCACTCCGTGCTTCACAGCGCGGGCAGATTCAGCGCGAACGCGACGCTCCGCCAGATTCACAGCTCTCTGCTTCGGGACGACCCGCACTCGTTTCTCCGCCACGTCGCGCTACTGCAGAGTCACTTCACCGACTTCGGCTCATCGACCTGGGAGCGACTCGGCACCTCGTTCGGGCGCGTTACGCACCGCTATTGGCGCTGCTTCAGCCCGCTGCTTTGCGAATCGGCGATCGGCTTCTACGAGGAAGCCGCAAGGATGGCCGGCGGAACTGGCGTCACCGTCGAGGAGACGAGTTGTCAGTGCCGGGGCGACAAGCACTGCGCCTTCCTGGTCCGCTGGAGGGGATGATGTTCTCTCCGAACGACAGCCATGACTACCGGCGCGCTCTCTACGGCAGCTATTTCGACGAAACGATGATCCTCCCCCGGTCAACACAAATGCCGGGAGGAATGCGCCGTAGAATCCAGCCGGTCGTCATCGCGGCGCCGAAGAGGAACGCGGGACGCCGTGAGGGCGGGAGCGGACGAACGAGGGCTTCCGAGGCATCCGCCTAGCGCGCGCTCAACACCGGGGCCGCACCCCGCCGCCCCCGTCGGGGCGGTACCATCGTGTTTGCGATGACGATCACCGACTATCACACTCATACATATCGCTGCGGCCACGCCGTCGGCGCGATGCGCGACTACGTCGAGGCCGCGATGCGCGCGGGCGTCACCGACATCGGCCTAACGGACCACCTCTGGCTCTACTTCGCACCGGCTGCCGAACGCGATCCGCGCTGGGCAATCCCCGAGGCCCAGTTCGACGCGCACTACGCCGAGATGCTCGAGGTTCGCGAAGAGTATCGCGGCCGCGTCGACGTGCGCGTCTCGGTCGAGGCCGACTTCGTCGCGGGCCACGAGGAGGAGCTTCTGTCGATCCTCGGCCGGTACGACTTCGACTTCGTTCTCGGGTCGGTGCACTTCATGGACGGCTGGCTGATCGACGACCCGGAGCAGGCGCATCGTTATCGCGAAGAGCGCGTCGCGGAGATCTACCGCCGCTACTTCGCGAACATCCGCCGCGCGATCGAGCTAGGCTGCTTCGACGTCCTCGCCCATTTCGACCTGCCGAAGAAGTTCGGGTTCCTGCCGGAGGAGGACCTGACCGCCGTCGTCGCCGAAACACTCGACCTCGCACAGGAGAAAGGTGTCGCGATCGAAGTCTCAACCGGCGGCCTGCGCAAGCCCGTCGCCGAGATCTATCCAGCGCCGGCGATCCTGCGCGAGATGCGGAAGCGCGACATCCCGATCGTCCTCTCGTCCGATTCGCATGCGCCGGAGGAAGTCGCGTTCGCGTTCGACAAGAGCATCGCGCTGGTGCGCGAGCACGGATATGACGAACTGGTGGTGTTCGAAAAGCGAGAGCGGAGGTCGGTTCCGCTCGGATGAGCAGTACACCTGCTGACAACGCGCGATTTCCGTTCGTCGACCGCCCGCGTCTCTGGGGCGTCGCGGTATCGCACTACCAGGTCGAGGGTGGCGACCCGTGCGACTGGACCGCGTGGGAGAACGCAGGGCGAACGCGGGGTGAGCCTTGCGGCGACGCAGTCGGCTCGTGGGAGCGCTACGAGCTTGACGCAGACCTCGCCGCGTCGATCGGAAGCAACGCATTCCGCTTTTCCATCTCGTGGAGCCGCGTCGAGCCGAAGCCGGGCGAATGGAACGACGCCGCGCTTGACCGCTACGCGCGCTTCGTCGAGCATCTCGTTTCGCGGGGGATGGAGCCGGTCGTCACGCTCTTCCACTACACGCACCCGGCGTGGTTTCACGACCTGACCCCCTGGACGTCTCCGGCCTCGGTCGAGCGCTTCCGCCGCTTCGCCGCGGTCGTCGCGGGGCGGTTAGGCAAGCACGTGCGAGCCTGGACGGTGCTCAACGAGCCGCTCGTCTTCGTGCTCGGCGGTTTCCTCGACGGGCAGATCCCTCCCGGAATCGCCGATCCGGTGGCCGCGGCGAAGGCGATCGACCACGTCTTTGCCGCGCACGCCGCGGCCACAGCAGAGATCCGCGCTGTCAACCCACGAGCCGCGATCGGCGTCGCGCACAACATGATGGACTTCGCCCCCGACCGCTGGTGGAGCCCGCTCGACAGGCTGGTCGCGCGCGCCGGCGACCGCTTCTACAACGCGAGCGTCTTCGAAGCGATGACCACGGGGGAATGGTCGTTCTGGCTTCCTCCGTCGATCCGATTCCGAGGCAAGCGCCCCGACCTCGTCGGCTCGCTCGATTTCGCGGGCGTCAACTTCTACTCGAGGCTCCACATCCGCTGCCCCGGGCGCGAGCGCCTGATCGGCGACTACCGCTACGACGACCGGACCGGGCACGGCCTCACCGACAACGGGTGGGAGATCGCGCCCGCGCTGTTGCCGCGTCTGCTCGAGATCGCCGGATCGACCGGCCTTCCCGTGGTGGTTACCGAGAACGGCCTCGCCGACGCGCACGACAGGCTACGCGCGCGCTTCCTCTCGGAGCACGTCGACGCGATCCGCGAGGCGCGCCGGCTCGGCACTGACGTTCATGGCTACTTCCACTGGTCGCTCGTCGACAACTACGAGTGGCTCGACGGCTACGGGCCGCGCTTCGGTCTCTTCGAGGTCGACCGCGCGACCATGGCGCGTCGACCGAGGCCATCGGCGGCCGTGTTCCACGAGTTGGGAAAGACATACCTGCGCAGGGAGTAACCTCCTCGATATCCCAATCGGCCCATCCCCGGATCTTGGATGAAAGTTGACGACCGGTTCACAGCGGCGTCATCGGTCGTGCGCCGCCCGGGGCCGATACTCGTGCTCGAAACGAGGAGGCTGGGCGTGCTACTCGCGGACTTTCACATCCACACCACCTGGTCGGACGGAAAGCTTCGCATGGGCGAGGTCGTCGACCTCTTCGGCGCGTCGGGTCACGACGTCATCGCCATCACCGACCATGTAGTCAATCGTGACAACGCGATCGGCGTCGCGACGCATCGCATGGGCTTGTCGCTCACCGAGGAGAATTTCGGCGCCTATCTCGAGGAGATCGAGTACGAGAAACGGCGCGCCTGGGACTGCTACGGGATGGTCGTACTCGCCGGCTGCGAGCTGACCCGCAACGCATATCGGCGGAGCCAGTCGGCACACGCGCTCGCGATCGGCATCGACTCGCTCCTTTCAGCCGAAGGAAGCGTCGAGGAGATGCTGCTGCGCGCGCGATCGTCGGGCGCGGCCGTCGTCGCGTGCCACCCGAACGAGCAGTCGGAGTGGTTCGCCAACACGTTCTACATCTGGAACAAGAGGGAGTCACTCGAGGACCTGATCGATCGATGGGAGGTCGCCTGCAGGTGGGATCTCTTCCCTCAGGTCTCGAAGGCGCGACTTCCGTATCTCGGAAACAGCGACTTTCACGATCGCCCGCACCTCAGCGCATGGAAGACGCTGATCCCGTGCGAAAAAAACGAGCGCGCGCTGATCGCGGCGCTCAAGGACGGTCGCGACGTCGGCGTCACCCGGCTGGCGTTCGACATCCCCGCGCGTACCGTCCAGTTACCAATGGCAGTGGCGTCGCCCGCCTTCGCGGCCGGCGCATGAGGAGGTACCGATGACGATCGTCACGCTGTTGACCATCGCTGCATTCATAGGGCTCGCGCTGACTACGATCGAGGTCATCGCGGTCGCGATCATCAGGAGACCCAAACGCCCTTTCGCAGGACGCCCGCGGGAGCGGGCCTCGACCGGGAGCTCTTCCCCGCAGGGCGGTTTCACGCCGACAGTATCCATACTCAAACCGCTGTGCGGGCTCGATGACGAGCTCGAGTCGAACCTCGAGGCGTTCGCGAACATCGAAGGCGTTCGCTTCGAGCTGATCGCATCGGTCGCCGACCCGGCCGACCCTGCGGTTGCCGTCTTCGAGCGTGTCCGGTCCCGGAACCCGTTTTCTCCATTGCGGCTCGTGACCGGCGGCGCGAACGGACCGGAGCCGAAGAACCGAAAGGTCGAGCGACTGATCGTCGCAGCCCGCGAAGCACGCGGAGAGATTCTGTTCATCTCCGATTCCAACGTCAGAGTCGATCCCGGTGACATCGCGAACACCGTCGCTCACTTCGCTGACCCGCGGGTCGGATGCGTTTCGAACCTGTTTCGCGGAGAGGGCGCCCAATCGTTCGGCGCTCGGATCGAAGCGATGCACCTGCTGACGTTCGTCGCACCAGGTGCTGCGATTGCAGCGCTATTCGGCGTCCCCTGCGTCGTCGGCAAGTCGATGGCGCTGCGCCGTGAGACGCTCGACGCGATCGGCGGCTTCGAGCGCTTTATTCGGATCCTCGCCGAGGACCAGGCGATCGCAATTGCGGTCAGGCAGGCCGGGTGGAGCATCGCGCTCTCGCCTGTCGTCGTCAGGAATGTCGTCGTGTCGCGCAGCCTCCGCAAGGCGCTCGCCCGGCAGGTGCGCTGGAACCATCTGCGCTGGTCGTTCTCGCGGATCGAATACCTGTCCGAGCTGCTGGTGAATCCGTTTCCGCTCGCGTCGCTCGCCGCCATCGCTGCGGCCTTCGTTGCGCCGGAACTGGCCACGAAGGCGTTGACTCTCGCCCTGGCGACGGCGCTGATTCGCGTCGGTCAGGCTACGACGCTTGCCGAATTGCTCGACTCGGGACGCCGAAGCGACGCTCTCCTCGCACCGTTGCAGGATCTGCTTCAGTTCTGCGCGCATTTCGCGCCCCTGCTGTCGAACAAGGTCGAGTGGAGAGGCGCCCGCGTGCGCCTCGGACGCGGTACCGAGCTCATCAAGGTGCGCGCATAAGCTCCGCGCGTGGCGCGTGAATCGTCCACGGCTCGTGGCCGAGTTGACGGCCGCTTGCCTGCCGCGCGACGAAAGCGCCAAACCGCTTCGCGACAATGGACCATGAGGTGAACCGATGCTCCAGACGGAAGAGAAGCAACCCCGCAGCATCGTCGAACATGAATTCCCGGGCTTCGGGAACCTGCTTCGCAAGACGCTCGGCCTCGACGCCGTCAGCCAGCTGCATGGCGCGCTTTCGATCTCTCCCGCTGATCGATCGCCATTCGATGCGGTCGCGCGCCTTCTCGACCTTCGCGCCTCCGTGAGCGCCGCCGACCTGAAACGAATCCCCGAGAAGGGACCGCTCGTCGTGGTGGCGAATCATCCGTTCGGCGGAGCTGAAGGCATTCTCCTGGCTTCGGTTCTCCGGAGGGTCAGGAGTGATATCAAAGTACTCGCCAACTCCCTTCTCGAATCGATCCCGGAGCTGGTCAGTGAGATGATCTTCGTTGACCCGTTCGACCCCGCCTCACCGCGCAACGTGTCGGGACTTCGACGCGCGCTCCACCATCTGCAGGATGGCGGCACTCTGGTCGCGTTCCCCGCCGGCACGGTCTCGCATCTCCAGCCGAAGCGACTCGGCATCGTCGACCCCGATTGGAATCCGACGATTGCCCGCATGGCTCGTCGGGCAGGCGCCGCGGTTCTCCCCGTCTTCATCCCCGGGCGGAATGGACTCGCGTTTCAGGGAGCAGGGCTGCTCCACCCCGCGATTCGAACCGCGATGCTCCCGCGAGAGCTTTTGAAACGACGTGGCAGCGGGATCGAGTTTCGAATCGGACGTCCCGTGAGCGCGCAGACGCTTCGGCGATGCGGGAGCGATGGCGACGCGACCCGGCTCCTCCGGTTTCGCTCCTATGCGATGCGCCACCGCTCGTCGCCCGCCGCCGCGTCCAAAACGAAAC
This sequence comes from Thermoanaerobaculia bacterium, assembly GCA_041671505.1. GTDB lineage: Bacteria > Acidobacteriota > Thermoanaerobaculia > Gp7-AA8 > Gp7-AA8 > JACPDH01. Next base: position 162,228 of record JBAZBK010000012.1, read on the forward strand.
GCCCGCGGCTTCACTCGCTTTGCCCTGCGGTCGATCCTGATCGTCTTGCCGCGGAAGTCGAGGCGCTCGGCCCGGAGGCGAGCCTCGCCTCACAGGGCGAACTCTCCGCCCTGATCGCCGATGCAGCGTCGATACCGTGTGCGCTGACCGAGATTGGACGACTTCGAGAGGCGACGTTCCGCGCCATCGGAGAAGGAACCGGATGGTCCGTCGACCTCGACGCGTTCGACGCGACCTATCAGCACCTCTTCTTGTGGAACCGAGCGACGAAGGAGATCGCCGGAGCCTACAGGGTGCGTCGCGTCGACGCAGCGACGAGGCCGGAGTCGGTCTACACGTCGACTCTCTTCCGCTTCGCGCGGGGCTTCTTCCCCGCAATCGGCGACGGACTCGAGCTCGGCCGATCGTTCGTTCGAGCCGAATACCAGCGCAGCTTTGCCCCGCTCTTGCTGCTCTGGAAGGGAATCGGCGCACTCATCGCGATCGACCCCGACTGCCACACGCTGTTCGGTCCTGTGAGCATCAGCGCCGAATACTCTGCCGCGTCGCGGGCGCTGATGGCCCGCTGGCTCATCGCGACGACGCGCGAGGAGCGACTCGGACGACTCGCGCAGCCGCGACACCCGTTCTGGCTGCTTCCGGACTTCGAGGCCACAGCTCGCATCCTCGCCGACGTTGACGAGCTCTCCGATCTGGTCGCCTCTCTCGAGCTCGATGGCAAAGGCGTTCCGGTGCTTCTCCGTCAGTATCTGCGCCTCGGAGGGCGCATCGCGGCACTCAACGTCGACCCGGAGTTCAGCTCGGTCGTCGACGGACTGGTCGTGGTCGACCTGAGGCGTACGGACGACCGGGCGCTGGCGAAATACCTCGGTGCGGAGGGGGCGTCGCGCTTCCGTGCGCACCACGCCAACCTTCGAAGCGCTGCTACCGAAGCAGCGTCGTAATCCAGTAGACACCCGCGCCGATGAGCGCCGCACAGGGAATCGTAAGCACCCAGGCCCAGACGATCTCGCCGGCGATACCCCATCGGACCGCCGAGAGGCGACGGATCGCGCCGACACCGACGATCGACCCGGTGATCGCGTGCGTGGTCGACACGGGAATGCCGAACGCCGTCGCGATCGAGATTGCGCACGCGGCCCCGGTTTCCGCCGCAAAGCCGCCGGCAGGCTGAAGCTTCGTGATCCGCGAGCCCATCGTGTGCACGATGCGCCAGCCTCCGGCAAGCGTGCCGAGAGCGATGGCCGCGTGCGCCGCGAGCACGACCCAGACCGGAACCTCGAACGTCCTGATGTAGCCCGCCGTAAGCAGAACACCGGTGATGATGCCCATCGTCTTCTGCGCGTCGTTCGCGCCATGGTTCACACTGAAGAGAGCGGCGGACACGAGTTGGAGTCTTCGAAACCAATTGTCGACCCGACGGGGCGTCGCTCGACGGCACAACCAGAAGATCGCAATCATGAGCCCGAGCCCGAGCCCGAGGCCGATCAAGGGCGACACGACGATGAAAATCAGCGTCTTGGTCCAACCCTCGGCGACGATCGCGCCGAAACCGGCCTTCGCAACCGCCGCGCCTGCGTAGCCTCCGATCAGCGCATGGGACGAGCTCGTCGGGAGCGCGAGATACCAGGTGACGAGGTCCCAGGCAATTGCTCCGACGAGCCCTCCGAAGATGACGGCGTAGTCGACGACGGTCGGATCGATCATCCCTCTGCCGATCGTCTTCGCTACTGCGGTTCCGAAGAGGAGAACGGCGAACGCGGCAATGAAATTGAAACATGCGGCCCAGATCACCGCTTGGGTGGGAGAGAGAACGCGTGTGGAAACCACGGTCGCGACCGAGTTCGCGGTGTCGTGAAAGCCGTTAATGTAGCTGAACGTCAGCGCAGTGGCGATGAGGCCGACGACGATGAGGAGCTCCATCGCGTCCCTACCTGTTCTTTACGACGATCGACTGGAGAAGGTCGGCGACATCTTCGGCGCGATCGGTCGCGCTCTCGAGATACCCGAGAATGTCCTTCCACTTGATCAGCAGGATCGGGTCCTTCTCCTCGACGAAGAGCGCACCGAGCAGGTGCCGGTGAAGCTCGTCCGCCTCGTGCTCGAGCCGGTTGATCTCAATCGCGTGTTCGAGCACTCCCGCGTTCTTCTCGAGCCTGCCGAGCGACTCGCGAATCTCCCTGGTCTGCGCCGTGAGGTGGGAGACCAGATCGCGCACGCCGGGGCGTACCACGGAGACCCGGTAGAGCATGAAGAGGTTGGAGGCGTCTTCGATCGCGTCCATCACGTCGTCGAGCGCGCCCGCGAGCGCATGGATGTCCTCACGGTCCATCGGCGTGACGAACGTACGGTTGAGCCGCTGCGAGATCTCGTGCGTCCAGAAGTCGCACTTGCCTTCGAGCTCGCGGATCCGCTCCGCCAATTCGTAGACGGGCGGTTCGGAGGAGACGAGCGCCTCCAGCGCTTTACCCGCCTCGACGAGCAGGTCGGCCATCTGAAGAAAGTCGTCGTAGAACCTCTCTTCTCTCGGTATCAGCCTGAAGCCGGCCATTCACCCTCCTCGCGGCGCGCGGATTCTACCAAACCGCGTTCGTCTCCCGCTCACGCGGCGCGGTCGAGCGGGAACCGCACTTCAAAGGTGGATCCCTCGCCGAGACGGCTTTTCGCGCTGATCGATCCGCGGTGGAGTTGGACGAGATGCTTCGTGATCGCCAGCCCGAGTCCGGAGCCGCTCACCTGCGACCGGCTTCGATCGACGCGGTAGAACCGGTTGAAGATACGCTCCAGATCGCGCTCCGGAATTCCGGGGCCGTGATCGGTGACACGCACGACCGCTTCGTCGGCGGCACGCTCCACCTCGACCCTCACCGCGTGGGACCCGTCGCCGTACTTCAGCGCGTTGTCGATGAGGTTTGCGAAGATCTGCTCGACGCGCACGCGGTCGGCGACGACTTCGACGCAGGTTCCCTCCACGTCGACTCCCGGCGCGGTCTTGGCGCCGAACTCCTGAGCTACGTGGACGAGCACTTCGTGCAGATCGAGGCGCTCGGGGCGAAGTACGAGGTCGCCCGCCTCGATCGCGTTGAGCTCCGAGAGGTCGCGCACCAGGCGCTCGAGCCTGTCGAGCTGCCGCGTGACGATGGCGCGAAGCTGCGCTTCGTCGACCCGCGAGAGTCCGCCGACCTCGAACGTCTCGATCGCCGAGCGAAGTCCCGCCATCGGCGTCCGGACCTCGTGCGAGAAGTCGGAGATGAAATCGCGCCGGATGCTTTCGAGCCTCTCGATGAGCGTGACGTCGATGAACAGCGCGACCGCGGCCGCATTCGAGAACTTCTGGACCGGGAAGACGCGGACCTCGATCGATCGGGTGCGGCCTCCCACCTCGACCGCCTCACGGTACGACGTCGCAGTTCCCTCGAGCGCTCGGTCGAACGCCGACGCGAGGTGTGCGCTTCGAATGACCTCGAGAAACGGCTTTCCCAGGAGCGACGTGCGGATGTCGACGAGCTCCGCGAGTCGCTTGTTGAACAGTACGATCTTCCGGTCGCGCCCGATGGCGAGCAGGCCTTCGCCGATCGAGTCGAGGATCTCGGAGGTGAGCGCACGGCTCTGGTCGAACCGCTCGTGAAGCTGTCGCGACTGGCGTCGCCACTCTTCCAGGATCCGCGCAAGATCGGCAAGCTCGGGAAACAGCCCTTCCTCGAGCGACGCGGTCGCCACGTCGCTCCCGACGAGCGCGCGGGTCCGCTCCGCCAGCTGATCGATCTGCCGCACGCGGTTTTGCCAGAACATGAAGAATCCGGCGAATGGCAGGGTGAAAAGCAGGAGCACGACGAAGATCGCCGCCACCACCAGCCGGTGCGGATCGAGCGCGGTCTCCTGGCGGAGAAAGAGCGCAACGCCAATCGTGAAAATGAGGGAGAGCAGCCCGACGAACGAGAGAAACTTCAGCAGGAAGGCCGCCGAGCGCATGTCGCCGCGCCTCACGCCGTGGCGCCGACGCGAACCACCGGCTCGAAACGGTAGCCGGTCCCGATCACGGTCGTGATCCGGTCCTTGCCGATCTTCTTTCGCAGGTTCCTGATGTGCGCATCGACCGTCCTGGTCTCCACGTCCTCCGACATCTGCCAGACCTCAGAGAGGATCCTCTCGCGCGAGACGACGGCGGGCCGGCTCCGAATGAGCATCCAGAGGAGCTCGAACTCTTTCTTCGCCAGGCGGACTTCCTCTCCGAGGACGAAGACGCGGAACGTCTTTCCGTCGACCGAGAGCTCGCCGTCGTCGTAGGTCGAGCTCGCGTCCTCGTAACCGCGGCTCCGGCGCAACACCGCCTGAATCCGCGCGACGAGCTCGCGCACGCTGAACGGCTTGGTCAGGTAGTCATCGGCGCCAAGCTCGAGTCCGGTCACGCGGTCGCGCTCGGAGGTGCGTGCCGTCAACATGAGAATCGGCAGGCTCCGCGTTGCCGGCTCACGCCGGAGCTCGCGACAGATCGTGAACCCGTCGAGGTCGGGAAGATTGAGATCGAGGATGAGAAAATCGAACGCCGCGCGCTGGACCTCGAGAAGGCCCTCCTGCCCGTTGGCGAAATGCTCGACCTTGTGCCCCTCGCGCTCGAGGTTGAGTTTGATGGTGAACGCGAGATCCGCGTCATCCTCGATCAGTGCGATTCTGCTCATCACATCCAGCTTCCGATTCCCGCCCGCGTCCGTCAGACTCCCGCGTGCTTGACTACGTTTCCTTCCACGAGCCAGACGACCAGCTCGCAAATGTTGGTCGCGCCGTCCGCGATTCGCTCGAAGTACTTCGCGACGAAGGTGCCCCGGATCGAGCGCGAGATGATCCTCGGGTCCTCGAGCATGAACGTCAGGTGCTCCCGGAACGACTGTTCCATCAGCCGGTCGACGACGTCGTCGCGCTCGATCACCTCGCGCGCCAACACACTATCGCCCTGGGACAGCGCCTCGAGCGCGTCGCGCAGCATCCCCTGCGCCTCGCGTGCGAGCGGCTCGACATCCGGCTTCTTCAACGCGGGCTCGGTTCCGAGCTCGACCACACGTTCGCAGACATCCTCGGCGAGATCGGCGATTCGCTCGATCTCGGGTGCGGCTTTCATGATCGTCAGGATGACGCGAAGGTCGCTGGCCGCGGGCTGCATCCGGGCGATCAACTCGAGCGCGTGATGATCCACGTCGAGCTCCAGCCTGTCGACGGTGTCGTCACGGGAGATCACTTTCTCTGCGAGCGCGACATCGTGCTCCTCGAACGCGCGGATCGCGTTCGCGACGGCCGCCTCCGCCTCTGCTCCCATCCTGAGAAGAAGCTCCATGAGCTGGCCGATGTCGTCGTCAAAGTGTCTGTGCATTGCGATGGATTGCCCCCTCGGTTCCGTTGTGCCTCTAAGTATGCGGCAGACCTCCGCAATTTCGGACAGCCGACGGAATCGCTGAGTGACAGGCGCGAATCTACCGGCCGCGGTGAAGAATCCGCGGAACTCCCGGTAAATTCGGAGTAAAGACAGCTCGCGGCATCGCCGCCCATCCGTTTTCTTCCCGTCCAGCTTGCCACTACCCCTCGACGTGCGTCTCCAGAGGCGGTGAGGTACCGAAGAGGCGCCGTGCTCGCTCGCCTCGAAACGATCCCGTCTATCGAGCGGTCAGCGGTTCGATCCAGGGCTGGGCGGCTTCGAGCGTCACGACCACCGTCTCGTCTCCGACGCGTGTGTTGCCGAGGCGGAGCGTTCCGACGACCGTGGGACGCACGGGTACCGGACCGACATCGACCGCGTCATTCCAGATGACGGCGACGGCGTCGAACGGGAGATCCCGTTCCTGCACGTCGTGCGGATCGTCGTGCTGGAAGCGCGTGAGGAGGATCCCTCCGTCAATCGCGGGGAGCGACACCGCGTACCCACGAAGGATGACGCGTTTCCCCTCGAGCTTTCGGAGCTCCTCGGAATAGGTCACGCCGGTGGCGCTCTGTCTGGGAAAGAAGCCGGGCCAGTCGATCCGCGGCGAAGCCGGCGCTGCCGATAGCGGGATCGAGAGAGCCAGCGAAAGGATGGCGAGCGAGATTCGTGACATACGGACTCCAATGCGCATGGCTCCGGGAGTGCGCCCGGAGCCATGCGCCGATGGTTTCAGAATCAGAATTGAGAGGGAACCGGGTACTGGCCGAGCATCGAGTTGACGATGTAGAAGAACGCCTCAGTGTTGTCGGAGACCCTAGCGAACTGCGAGGCGCCCAGCCCGAAGGCCGAGATCGGGATATCGGTCATCGTATGGACGGCCGAGCTCTGTCCCTCACCCTTGTCGCCGTTCTCGATGGCACCGGTGATCAGGAAACCTCCGGTTACGGATTTGTCGGGATCGTCCGCGTTCGCAACGACGATCCCTCTCACTCGCGTGCTGGGAGACTTCGGTTTCGCATTGGACTGCCAGTCTTCGTAGCGCGCCGACGCCTCTTGCGACCGAGGTGATCGCCACGGCGACCTGGCTCGCGGCCGTTGGCGCGGCGTTCGCCCTCGGGATACCGGCACTGGTGACACTCCCTTTCGGGCTCGCCGCCTGCGCAGGGGCGCGCCGCGGCGATCGTGGGTGTGCCCGAGAGTATCGACGCGGTCGTCCCGATGCCGACGGCGAGAGTCATGCAGCGCATCATGGATGCTCTGGCTCGGTGAAGTACATCAGGCACCGCCTCACTCGCCAGCAGCGCCTGCGAATTCACCGCGCATGACGCTCAGGATCAGGCGTCGCAGCTCGTCGGCGTCCCAGAGCAGAATCGTGTGCCCGCCGTTCGGAAAGGTGTGAAGCACCGGTCTCACGCGTCTTTCGTCGTGCCGACCTGACCCCGCCGCTGTTGCACCGCCCAGACCTGATCGGGCACTCGCCCGTCACGACGACGCGATGGAAACTTCGCGGTCGGAGTAACCCGAGAGGTCGTCGACGATCGGCTGGTACTTGAGCAACATAAGCGGCGAGGAGATCATGAAGTCCGCGGTCGAACGGTTGCACGCGGTGGGAATGTTGTAGACGACGGCGATCCTGAGGAGCGCCTTGACGTCGACGTCGTGCGGTTGAGGCTCCATCGGGTCCCAGAAGAAGATGACGAGATCGATCTTCTCTTCGGCGATCATCGCGCCGAGCTGCTGATCGCCACCGAGCGGCCCCGACTTGAGGCACTGTACGTCGACAACTGTGTCCCCGCCGGCGCGCTCGCGTAACGCGGCCTCCACCATTCGGCCGGTTGTCCCGGTGCAGACGAGGTGATGCCGAAGCAGCGTGGCCGAGTTCCACTCCGCCCACTCGATCAGTTGGCGCTTGCGGTTGTCGTGCGCGACGAGAGCGATGTTTTTCCTGTTCATGGTTGAAGTCTCGGGGAGGCACAGGGATTCCGTCGTCGGGTGCGGCAAAGATGCGGAAAGCCCGGCGTGAATCCATTGCGTGAGCCGCCGCGAGCCGCCGCGGTCACCGGAAGAACCGGTCCGGCGTCCGACACGCCGCTCCAGGCGATCATGCTGGGACAGGTGCCCCCTGATCCCGGGCACCGAGACAGGATTCCGATCTCGAGCTGTTAATCGAATAGATGCAATCGCTTTACGTCAAATTGCCGTGTGCGCGAAGCTCGCGACACGCTGTGTATGTAAATTGCGCCGCATGGTGTCAGCGTTCCGGATTCAGTTTGCACTCAGTCGAAGTGTCGCAGCAGGCTTTTGGATTCTCGCAGCAGCGCTCCTCCCCTCGATCGCGGTGAGCGCCGCCGAGAGCGGTGGACGTGCCGCTGTTTCCGGAACCGTTCGAGACTCCTCGGATGCCGCGATTCCCGGTGTGACGGTAACTGTCGCGCGTGCGGGAGTCGACGACACTCCCCGAGTCGAGGTGACCGACCTCGATGGCGCGTTTGCAGTGACCGGACTCGCGCCTGGCGATTACACGCTCAGTGCCGCGCTCGACGGATTCCAGACGATCACGAAGAACGTGAGGCTCGTGACCGGCCAGAGCGTTCAGTTGGCGTTCACGATCGTGCCCGAGTTCGGCGAAACGGTGGAGGTCGTGGCGAAGGCCGAGGCAGCCGGCGAGGTCGCAATTCTGGAGAGCCGCCGGGAGTCGTCGGTCGTGAGTGATTCGATTTCCGCCGAGGAGATTCGCAAGACCCCCGATTCGAGCGCCGCGGGCGTCGTCGAACGACTCACGGGCGTCACGCTTCTCGACGATAAGTACGTCTTCATTCGCGGTCTCGGAGAGCGCTACAGCGGTACGACGCTCAATGGCGCCGCGCTTGCGACGACTGAAACGGAAAAGCGCGTCGTGCCGCTCGACCTCTTCCCCGCCAAGCTCCTCGACTCGGTCAATGTGGTGAAGACCTACACGCCCGACCGGCCTGGCGACTTCGGCAGCGGCATCGTCGAAATGCAGACGACGCAGTTTCCACCTTCGCAGACTCTGAAGCTCACCCTCGGCGCGGGCCACCTCAGCGGCACGACGGGGGACTCGTTTCGCCGCTATGCCGGCGGCTTGAGCCGCGTCGGAGACGGTGGCCAGCAGCTCCCCGCGGGTGTGCCAAGCGAGTATCTCGAGCGACAGAGCATCCTGAATCCCGACGGCTTCACGCCGGCGGAGCTCGAGGCGATCGGCGAAAAGTTCATCGGGCAGTGGACGGGTGAGGAGACGAGCTCCGCCTCCCCAGCGACCGATTTTGCGCTCACCTATGGCAACACGTTCGGCGATCTGGGAGTGGTCTTCTCTGCGGCATCGAACCATGTGTTCGATACCGTCGCCGAAGAGCAGCGCTTCTTCGGTGTAGACGCCGGAGGGGTGCTCACGCCGATCAATGACTACGACCTGACCACCTACCATGAGAGCGCGAACACCGGTGTCGTCGGCAATCTGTCGTTCCGGGTCAACGATCAGAATCGCATCTTCCTGAATTCGGTCTACACCCGCGACGCGGCGTCGGACAGCCGCTTTCAGGAAGGGCTGCAGACGAACTCGGGCGGTGACATCCGCGACTACCGCGTTCAGTACAAGCTCGAAGAGATTCTCACGATGAGACTCCAGGGCGAGCACAACTTCTCCGGACCCGCGATCGGCAGTCTCGTGGAGTGGAATGTCGCGCACTCCGACGCGACGAACGACAGCGACCTTCGGGAGAACATCTATCGCGAGGGCGACCCCGGCGTCTTCGAGTTGCAGACCGGCTACGCCGATTCGGGAAAACTCGAGTATTTCGCGCTCGAAGACACGGTTGATCAGGCGGGCCTCGCGTACTCGGTCTTCTTCTTCGATGCTCTCGGCGGCGGATCGGGCCTGATCAAGACCGGCTTCGATCATGTCGAGCGGGAGCGCGGATTCGGTGCCCGCCGATTTCGATTCGTCACATCGAACCAGCAGCAGTTCGACCTGACGGGAGCTCCGGAAGACATCTATACCTCGGAGAACATCAGACCGACCGGATTCGAGCTCCGGGAGTTTACCGGCGTGAACGACGCGTACGACGCCACGCACGACATCGACGCGGCGTATCTCATGGCGGACTGGACCCGCGGACGATGGCGCCTGATCGGAGGCGCGCGTTACGAGGACTCGCTCCAGCAGGTGATCACGTTCAATCCGTTCGATCTCGAGAACGAAGTGGAGTCGGTGAACGACGACCGCGACGTGCTTCCGTCACTGAACGTGGTCTATCAGGCCTCTCCACTCACCAACCTCCGCTTCGCGTACGGCCGCTCACTCAATCGGCCGGAGTTCCGTGAGCTGAGCCCCTTCACGTTCACGGAAGTCGCGGGAGGCCGATCAGTCTCGGGCAATCCCGATCTGGAGCAGGCAACTCTCGACAGTTACGATCTCCGATGGGAGATGTTCCCCCGGCCGGGCGAAGTCTTCGCGGTCAGCGCGTTCTACAAGAACATCGACCAGCCGATCGAGCGCATCGTTCAGCCGACTTCCGACCTCCGCCTGTCGTTCGTCAACGCAGACAAGGCGACGCTGTACGGAGTCGAGCTCGAGCTGCGCAGCGGTCTCGACAGACTCTCGGATGCGCTTCGGCACTGGTCGGTCAACGCGAATCTTGCGCACATCGAGTCGGACGTCACCCTCGGGGAGCAGCAATACTCGGTCGTCACGAGCACGAATCGCCCGCTCGAGGGGCTGGCCTGCTCCCCGAAAACCGATCCAGATGATATGAGAGTCTGAACGCCCCGGACAGGGGCTGGAGGGCTCGTCGTGAAGAAGAAAAAGCACACCCCGGAAGAGATCGTGAAGAAGCTCCGGCAG
>JBAZBK010000013.1:0-167606 GCA_041671505.1 Thermoanaerobaculia bacterium
AGGTCGGCGTTGCCGGGACGTACACGGTGACGGTGACGAACGACACGGACTGCACGAAGACAGCCGACCACGTGCTGACGGTCAACGCACTGCCGGAGCCGAAGGGAAGTGAGGCTGCGGTTTGCGAGGGAACGAAGCAGACGTTCACCGCGGGTGGCCCGTACAAGAGCTACGCGTGGGCCGGACCGAACGGCTTCACGGCAGACACGCAGACGATCGAGGTCGGCGTTGCCGGGACGTACACGGTGACGGTGACGAACGATACGAACTGCACGAAGACGGCGACGCACACACTGAGTACCTACGAGTTGCCGAAGCCTGAAGGCAGTAAGTACACAGTTTGCGAAGGCGAAGAGCACACGTTCGACGCTGGAGCCGGTTTCGCCAGCTACTCGTGGACGGGTCCTGGCGAGTTCAAGTCGGCCGAGCAGACGATCACGGTGAAGGTGGCAGGAACCTATACGGTGACCGTGATCAACGAGAACAAGTGTGAGGCGAAGGCGTATCACGAGCTGATCGTCAACCCGCTGCCACCTGCCGAGATTACGGTGGTCGGCGAGGTCTGCGCGGGCTCGATGAACAACAGCGCCAGTACCCGCGACGCGGGCGATGGCGCGGCCTACGAGTGGACCATCGCCAACGGTACGATCACGTCGGCCACCCCGTACGGGCGGACGATCATGTTCACCGCGGGCGAGGATGCGACGACTCACGTGGTGCTGAACGTGACGGTGACCAGCCTTGCAGGGTGCAAGCGCAGTGACGACGCGCAGGTGCTGAACAAGCCGTGCACCGAGGGTTGCTCGCTCACGCAGGGTGCGTGGGGCAGCCTCGGTGGCGCCGGATCGCTGGCGCAGGTGCAGTTGCTGATCGGCTTGAACGGGCTGCAGGTAGGCTACGGCGGCAACACGTTCACCGTGAGGGATGTTGACGCGCCGTGTCTCGTTCAGGTCCTCCCGGCGGGCGGTTCGCCGAAGGCTCTGGCGGGGAACGGCATATTCACGAGCGGACAGTCGAAGTGCACGACGAATCCGCCGATGCTCGCGAAGAACACAGGGAAGCTCAACAACGTGTTCCTCGGCCAGATGCTCGCGTTCGCGCTCAACATGCGGGACAACGACGCGCTGGCCCAGGTAGCGCTCTGCGCCACGATGCGGACGCAGGCGATCCTCAAGACCGCGGACGGCGACGTTCTCAACCCGGGTGCGGACGGCATTCTCGGCACGGCGGACGATCCGGTCGTCACCGTGACGATTCCGCAGTCGGTGCTGAGCGCGCTCGATGCGGCCGGTCTGCCGCGGACGGTGGCGGGCCTCTTCGAGCTTGCCAACAAGGCGCTCGGCGGGGTGAACGTCGGTGCGACGGTTGCCGACTTCAACGCTGCGGTGAATGCGATCAACGTCGGATTCGACGGCTGCCGCATCAAGATCGACTGCCTGCCGGTCTCGACGCTCTCTCCGCAGGCGATGCAGCTCGTCAGCGGTGAGCAGTCCATCGAGCTCTGCAACACAGTGGCGACGTTCGACCGGTTCGGCGAACAGCGCGACCTCGAGTTCGCGGACAGCGTGCTCAACGGCATCAGCGCCCTGAACCTGCCGGTCGATCTGAAGGGACTCGCGAGGCTCGCCGAGATGGCGAGACTCGGAGAGTCGGCGGGTGTGCCGCTCGACGACCTGAATTCGGCAATCGACGGGATCAACGCCGTTGCCGCGGAAGGTCGCGTGATCGGAGGGTGTGAGTGGCAGTAACGTCCTGACCATCGCAGGACCGACGAAAGGGTGAGGCTTCGGCCTCACCCTTTCGCTTTTCCGGAGGTCGCCGATGGAGAAAGGGACGCCGGACGGTTCGCGATCGAAGGTGACTCGGGCGAGGTCGATCCGGGAGGCGCCTCGGGGAGAATCGGACAATCAGAGGAGGTCGTGGGTCTGCGCGTGGCGCGCGAGCTCGACGCGACCGGTCACTTCGAGCTTGCGATAGATGGTGTTGAGGTAGAGCTTGACCGTTCCTTCGCCGATGCTCATCCTGCCGGCGATGTCCTTGTTCCGGAGCCCCGCGGAGACGAGCTTCACGACTTCGAGCTCGCGTTTCGTGAGGATAACGAGCGCGGTGCGCTCCGCCTCCTCCTGACGGAGCATCTTCTCCAGCGCGCGGCCTAACGCCAGCTTTTCGAACCACTGCTCGTTGCGCGCCACCTTCCGGAGGCACTGAACGAGGAGGCCGGGGGGCATGTCCTCGAGAACGATGCCGCCGACACCGAGCTTCAGCGCGTCCATCATCTCGTCGTCGCGGATGAAATCAGCGAGGAGCACCAGCGGCGTGTCGAGCTTCTGCTTGCGCATCTCGCGCAGGAGATCGAGGCCCGACCCCTGTTTCATCCGGAGCGCTCCGAGCACGACGTCGGGCTCGAGCGACGGAATGGTCTTGAGCGCTTCCGCGACGGACGCGCAGCACCGGAGGACTTCGACGCCCGGCTCTCGCGAGAGCAGGCAGTGAAGTCCTTCGGCGATCATCGCGCGACCGTCCGCGATGACGACGCGGATGCGCCGATCGTTCCGGTGGTCGTCCGCAGCAGTTCCGCTACGGCGTGTGGACGCCGCAACGCCCCGCCGGGACGTGCCTCGAGCGCTCGTCATCGTTTCTGCTGACTCCTGAGGGACCGCGGAGATTGTATCGCACGGGATGCGGCGCGAGCAGGAGGAAACGGGATCGAGTTCGCGCGGTTCAGGGGCGAACCGGGCGCCTTCGCTCGACGTCCAGGACCGCGATTGCCGGGCTGAGAACCGTCACCGCGGAATTGCCGGCGCGGTCTTCGACGGTGATCTCGAGCTCGTAAAGCCCTTCGGACGACGCCAGCAGGCCGAGAGAGGCCTCGAAGAGCGTGCCACGCGGCGGGTCGCCCAGGCCGTCGACCGACAGGTCGCGCGCTGCGACCACCGTCGGGACGTCCGTCCACGGAATCTCACCCAGCCGTCGGAAGCGGACGCGCGACTGCAGCGCTTCGTCCGCCGCGTCGCTTGCCGCGAAGCGGATGCGGGGAACCATTCCTCGCGTCGTGCGGTCGATGATGCGCATTCCCGCGCCGTCGAGGAGAATCATGGACGTCAGGGAGGGTGGGATCGGATCCTCCAGAGTCGCACCGGTCGTGAGCGTCGCGCGGGCCGAGGCGGCGACGCCGAGCACCTCCTGGGCGTCGGCCCTCGCAACGATGAGCGGCTTCGTCGACATATCGGCGATCTCGACGCTGTCACGTCCGGTCGAGATCAGGCTCCCCTGTCGCGTGAAGAGAGAGATCGAGCCTGTCGACGACGCGATCTTCTCTCCAAGCGGGCCGGCGAACTCCACGGTTGCGACCGGGCGATCTCCGGTGACGATCGATACGATCGGGATGAAGCTGCCTCTGCCGAAGACGAGAGGCTCGCCGGGGCGCGCCGTGTAGACGCTGGCGGACGGAGTGGCGGAGTCGAAGCACGCGACGCCGTCATCTCCCCGATGGATGAGCTTCGTCACGATGCTGTCGGGCCTGTCACCGGCGCCGCCGGCCACGGCGCTGATCCTGGTCGGGAAATCCAGGACGGTGCTCGGCCTGGACCCGAGGAACAGCTTGCCCTCCCAGCGGGGAGCGCTCCAGGGGAAGACGCGCTCGCTTCCCACGGGGAGGGGGAGGCCGTCGGTGCGGAAGAGCGACTCGACGACGATCGACGCTTCGCCGGTGCTGCCTAACGGCACGCGGATGTCCACGGGTTGCGCGAGCAGGTCGTGTCCACCCGCGGTTTTCGTGACGTTCGACGACACCCCGCGAACCGGCTCGTACGGAATGCTGTAGACGCGCAGCCGCGACGCGTCGACGCAGAGCTCGCCGCTCACCACGGAGATCTGGCCGCTCGTCGGCGAGCTTCGCAGGGCCGGTGACGAGCCGTCGAGGATCTCGACGATCGGGGCAGGCGAGCCCGGAAGCACCACGGACCGGCTGAGCGTGCAGCCTGCCGGCGCCTCGAGGGTCTCATCGAACGGGCGGCCGGCTTCGTCGGTCGCCCTGTACGTGAGCGTGTAAGGCGCGTTCGCGCGTGACGCGTTGATCTGCCGGTCGGCGTCGGCGCGCAGATTCTCGAATGCGACGAATGACGCGGACCCGCCGTCGGTCGGCAGCGCGATGAGGCTCAGGTTGTAGTTGCCCGGCGAGATGAGCGTCTCGAAGCTCGTCTCCGTCGTTTCCGTCAGGTAGGAGCTGTGGCCTCCGACGGCTCCCATGATCGCGAGCACGTTCTCGTTTCCGCTCCAGTTGACGCGGAAATGAAGTCCCTTGACGGCGACCCAGGGGATGCGTGCGACGGCCTCGCCTCCGCTTTCGATCGTGATGTCGCCGTCGTACGAAAGCGAGCCGTCGTCGGGAAAGCCGAGCTTGCCGTTGTCGGCCCGGCCTGTGATTTCCACGCTGCGCGTCTCGCCGGCCTGCAACGTGAACGCTAACGCGTTGAGCGAAATCGACAGGCCGAACAGCGAGCCCGAGGTGTGAAGCGCGTAACTTCGGGCCGCGCCCGAGTCGTTGCGGACGAGCACCGTCCTCGTCGACGCCCATCGCTGCGTCGACGTGTCGACGACGCCGAAGTCGACGGTGGATGGAGTAACGAGTGTGCTGGCGGCAGCCGCCCGGCCCGCGCCCGGGAAACCGGCACCGGCCGCCATCACGCTGGTCCCCAGGGGCCGGGCGGTTTCGACGATCGCGCTCTTGACCTCGGCGCTCGTCCACTGCGGATGAATCGCCCGGACCAGCGCGGCGATTCCAGCCACGTGGGGCGCGGCCATCGAGGTCCCGCTCAGAGTGGCGGTCGTCCCTCCCGGCCATGTGGAGAGTATCGCGACGCCAGGAGCGACGACCTCGGGTTTCAATGCGTAGCCGGGAGGCACGGGACCGCGCGACGAAAACTCGGCCAGTGCGCCGGTCGCGTCCGCCGCGCCGACGGTGATCGCCTTTGCCGCGGTTCCCGGGCTGCTGATCGACTGCCAGGAGCCGCCGTTGCCCGCGGCAATTGCGAAGACGATCCCGAGACCGGAGGCGGCGTCGACGGCGAGCGACTGCGGGTCGTCGGGGTTGCCGTCACCGCCGAGGCTCATGTTCACGACCTGAACCATGTCGGACGTGTCGGGGTTGCCGTCAGGGTCGGCACATCGCTCGATCGCGGCGACGACGTCCGACTCGAAGCCATCGAGCTCGCGGTCGAGAACCTTGAACGCGACGAGCGTCGCGTCGGGGGCTACGCCCAGGCGGTCATCCGAGCTCGCGGCGACGATGCCGGCGACGTGCGTTCCGTGGCCGTTGTCGTCGATCGGGTCGTTGTCGTCATTGACGAAGTCGTAACCGCCGATGACCTTGAACCCGGAGCCGATGCCGCCTCCGAGAGCGGGATGAAGGTAATCGACACCCGAATCGACGATCGCGACGGTCACTCCGGCACCGCGCGTGCCGTAATCCGACCAGACGCGATCTGCGCCGACTGCGGCGATTCCGGGCTCGACGGTGCCGCGCACTCTGCTGTCCTCCACGACTCGCCGCACGTAGGGGAGGAGTCGCAGCGCGGCGACCGAGGTGCCTTGCGTCGTCACGGCCGCGCCCGAAAAGACGAGCGAATAGTCATGATCGATCGTCGAAGCGACGGACTTCGACTCGCCCGCCTTGGAATCGATGTCGGCCAGGTCGTCGCGGAGGCGGTCTACGAGCTCGCGATGCGCCGTCAGCACGCGCGCCGATGGCGGCAGCGCTGCGAGCGGAGGGGTGAAGAACTCGACGATGACGCGCGCGGGAGCGGGATCGACGCTCGACCGGAGAATCCTTACAGGCGTCCTTGCCCCGGATATGGCTATCGCAGCGTACGCCGGCCTTTGTGCCCGGGAGCCGCCACCGTTCGCGAACGCGATCGGGGCGACCAGCGACAGCACCAACGCAAAAATCGCGAGTCGCCGGTTCAATGTGTTCTCCGCTGCGGGATTGGAAACCCGTGTGTCTCGTGACGCATTCCGACGAATTTATAAGCAAGTCGTAGGCCAGTTTTCGTGCGGGAAGCGCTGGATCTCGGAACATTCTTGCGGATAGCACACGTCGGCGATGGCTGTTATCCTTCGCGCCGCATGAACTGGAGACTCCAGATGAAGCCCCGCACGCGGTTCCTGGTCGTGTTCGCCGCGATCATCGTTTCCCTTTATGTGATCGTGGCGATCCGGCCGGTAAACGATCGCGTGGTCGAGCCGTTCACGGGCCTGATCGCGAAGGCGACGGGGGGCCTGCTCAGGCTGACGGGGGAGCAGGTGGAGGTTCGTGGCGTCGAGGTACGCGGCCCCGGCGCTTCGATCGCAATCGAGAACGGATGCAACGGGCTCGAGGCGATCATCGTCCTCGCCGCCGCCGTCTGCGCGTTCCCCGCTCCCTGGAGATCGCGCCTCACCGCGCTCGTCGTTGGCTCGATCGGGCTGCAGCTGCTGAACCTGGTCCGGACCACCTCGCTCTACCTTTTCCTGAAGTACAGGCCGTCGCTGTTCGAGGTGCTTCACACGAGCGTCTGGCAGACGATCCTCGTGGTGGCCGCGGTCATCTTCTTCCTGGTCTGGAGCTCCAGACAGCGGGTGAGCGTTGAACCGAAATCAGCTGCTTAAGGGCTCGGTCGGCTTCGCACTCGGGCTCGTGCTCTGGCTCGCCGCGGGACCGGCGTACCACTCGATCGTCGCGACGGCGACACAGCAGGTGTTCCGCCTCGCGGAGAACCCGAACGTCACGCAGTTGCAGCCGTCGGGGAACGACGTGATCCTGAACCGGACGGACTTCGACAGCCGGTCGCCCCGCCCCCAGATCCCCGTTCGCGATCTCACGTTCAACGTCATCCTCCTTCTCACGCTCCTCGCGGCGGCAGGTCCGCCGCTGAGGCTGAGGTATGGCGGGCGGTGGATCACGGCGCTCTTCGCGCTGTTCGCGGTGCACGTCGCAGCGCTTACGGCGAAGGTGATGACGCTCTACGTTCTCCGCCTGGGAGCCTGGAGCCAGGCGAACTACGGCAGTGTCGCGCGCAACTTCTGGAGCGGTGCCGATCACTTCTACCGTTTCATCGGGATCTACGCCGCGGCGTTCGTGATCTGGTGGATCGCCAGGTTGGACGACACCGAGAAGGAGCCGAAGCCGGCGCGCAATCGGCGTCGCAAAGGCTGACCCGCGGCGGACCGGGAACGGGCGAATCGTTCGCCGGGCCGCTGGCTGGCATGGCTCGCGCGGCGGTATGATTCCAGTGAGCTCCGCGCGCGGCTTGCTGCCGCGCTTCACCCGGTGGATCCGGTTTCACGCGCGCGACTCGCCGAGGGTTCGACGCTGTGGCCGATCGCGGTACGTTCGAGGTGAATGGCTGGGATGGCCTGCTCGAGGCACTCCCTCGCGGAGTGCTGCAGATCGCCGAAGACGGTCGCGTGGTCGGTGCGAACCAGGCTGCGGCGCGCACTCTCGCGCTCCCACTCGAGACGCTCGTCACCTCCCGTCTTGGAGTCGCCCCGCTCGTATTCGCGAGCGAAGCGGGAGGCCACCTGGGACACGAAGAGATCCTTTGCCTCGCGGTCCGCGGCGACGCGGAAGATCTCCACCGAATCCCGCTCCGTTACCGCGACGCGGATGGAACGCTGCGATGGATCGAGTTCTCCGCCGCGGTGCTGCCCGGGGGCGGCGCGGTCGTCTCGTTAGGCGACGTGACCGATCGCGTGCGCCAGGACGAGGCGCTCCGCGCGAGCGAAGCGAGGCTCCGCGCGATCTTCGATGCCGAGCCCGAGTGCGTGAAGCTCGTCTCGCGCGACGGCATCCTGCTCGACATGAACCCCGCCGGGCTCGCGATGCTGGAGGTCGACCGCGTGGAGGACGCGATCGGCAAGCCTCTGATCGCCATGGTCGTGCAGGAGTATCGCGAGGGCTTCGCGGCGCTTGCGAGAAAGGTGTTCGCCGGCGAGTCCGTCGTCGGCGAATTCGAGATCATCGGGCGCAAGGGGACTCGTCGCTGGATGGAGACCCACGCCGGTCCCCTCAGGGACGAAGCGGGTCAGATCAGCTGCCTGCTCGCGGTGACGCGCGACGTGACGGCGAGAAAGCGGGTGCAGGACGCGCTTCGCGAGAGCGAGGAGAAGCTGCGAGGGCTCTACGAGCTCTCGCCGCTCGGCATCGCTCTGACCGACATGGACGGCCGGTACGTCGAGTTCAACGAGGCCTTCCGTCGCATCTGCGGCTACCCGTCGGACGAGCTGCTCCGGCTCGACTACTGGAAGCTCACGCCCAGGGAGTACGAGAAGCAGGAGCAGAAACAGCTCGAATCACTCGCGGAGACGGGGCACTACGGCCCCTACGAAAAAGAGTACGTGCAGAAGAACGGTCGGAAGATACCGATCCGCCTCAATGGAATGCTCGTCTCCGACCGCGCCGGCCACCGGCACATCTGGTCGATCGTCGAGGACATCTCGGCGCAGCGTCACTTCGAGGAGGAGCGTCGTTTCGTGGAGTTCCAGCTGCAGCGCTCGCAACGGCTCGAGAGTCTCGCGAGTCTCGCCGGCGGCGTCGCGCACGACATGAACAACGTGCTCGCTGCGATCGAGTCGCTCGCCGCAGTGGAGCGGGACGAATCGCCCTCCGGCTCGGCGCTGCGCGAGAGCCTGGACACGATCATTCGCGCGAGCGAGCGCGGCAGCACCCTCGTCAGAGGCCTGCAGGGTTTCGCACGCGCGGGCCTGGCGCAGGAGAAGAAGGTCGATCTCAACGCGATCGTTCGCGACGAAACGGCGATTCTCGAGAGAACGACTCTGGGCAAGGTGAGGGTGAATGCTGAGCTCGCCGAAGGGCTCCGCCCGGTGCTTGGCGACGGCGCTGCGCTCAGTCACGCGCTGATGAACCTCTGCATGAACGCGGTCGAGGCGATGCCCGATGGTGGAAGGCTCGTGATTCGAACGGAGAATGACGGGCCTGCTCACGTGCTGCTCGAAGTCGCCGACGACGGGCGCGGCATGCCGAAAGAGGTGCAGGAGCGGGCGTGGGATCCCTTCTTCACGACGAAGCCGCCCGGAAAGGGAACCGGCCTCGGGCTCGCCATCGTCTACGGTGCGGTTAAGGCGCACGGGGGAGAGGTCGAGCTGAGGAGCGAGCCGGGCGAAGGCACGACGGTGTCGATCCGTCTTCCGGTGTACCAGCCGTCTGCCGGCGCGGATTCGCACTCCCGGCGTTCGCCGTCGGGCACGCGAATGCTGCGGGTGCTCGTGGTCGACGACGACGAGCTCGTCCAGAAGAGCACCGGCCGGGTTCTCCACGCCTTCGGTCACGAGGCGACGATTGCGAGTAACGGCGAAGAGGCGCTCCAGCTGCTCGAGAATGGCCACGAGTTCGACGCGGTCGTCCTTGACCTGAACATGCCGGGAATCGGCGGCGAGGCGACGCTCGCAGCGTTGCGCAGCCGTTGGTCCGACGTTCCCGTGCTTCTCGCGACGGGGCGAGCCGACCAGGTTGCGATCGACCTCGCGCGCACGACGAGCCGGGTGACTCTGCTCACGAAGCCGTTCGCGCCCCCCGCGTTGAACGAGCAGCTCGTCGCGCTCGTGGAGCGCTGGCCCCGCGAGCGGCGCTGAGCGCGAGGCCCCACTCTGGAAGTGCTGGCCGTCCGTTAGCACCAATCGATGTTTCGCGCCCGGGCAATTGTCGAGGACGCGGCGTCCAGCAGGGCGTCGTCCCGATGGCAGACCGTTGCGAAGGAGGACGGACAGCCTCACGCCGCCACTCACGTGCCACGCGACCGGGCCTCGGCGATGAACCTCATCTGTACCAGCCTGCGAGATCCCTCCTTCCTCTCCCGCTTCGCGGGATCGGTCGTCGGGATGACAGACCGCGCGCAGCGGCGAAGGCCCCGCCTATGAAGCCTAACGGCGCATCGATCCAATGAAGCGCCGAAACGAAAACGGGCGGCAGCTTGCGCTGCCGCCCGTTCGTTGACTGCGGGATGAATTCTTACTGCTGGGCGCGAATCGTCGTCGGATCGTTGGTCTTCATGTCTACCAGCGATGCCGAGACGTGCACGTTCGTCCCCGTGATCACGGTGACGGTCGAGTAGCCCCAGTCGACGTCAGGCTGATTCGCCTGGTTCTTGAAGGGCTCGCCTTCCTGCTTCACCTGTCCGGCGGGAACCTTCACGTTGTAGGTCTTGAGCAGCGCGCCGTTCGCGCTGAAGAGCGAGATCGCAACTTCCGCCTCGGCCTTGCCCGAGTTGGAGATTGCGATGTTCGTGCGGTAGGCGCCGGTGAGCTGGCGGAGACCGATGAGGCTGACCGTCTGTCCAGCCTTGTAGCCGAGGTCGGCGACGTAGCCGTCGAAGCCCTGGCCGAAGGTGCCGTTCGTCGCCTGGTTGAAGATGCGGGCGCGGACGAGGAGCGGCTTGTTGGAGCAGATCTCGAGCGCACCCATGTTGTTGGATCCGCCCATCAGCGCGACGACGTCCTCGAACGCTTTCTGCGAGGAGGCCGGCACAGTGCCGGTTCCCTCGAGGTTGCCGGCCGACTCATGCAGCACGAACTTCAGGGCTGCGTCGCCCGACGACAGGTTGCGCGTCACGAGGTCAGTGCGCCACTGGCTGTCGGCGTTGCCGGGCATGTGGCCGGCGATCTCCGCCCAGTAGACGTACGGGGTGGTGCAGGTTACTGCGCCGGCGCCGTTGCCAAGGCCGCCGCCGATGTAGGCGGGGTTGGTCGCGCTGCCGCCGGTGGAGTAGACGGTGTTGACGCTCTTGGTCGCGAAGGTCGCGACTTCGAGGCCGGCCTTGACGAACGGCGGGTTGTGGATGCCCTTCGACTTGTCGCTGTGGACCTGCCAATAGTTCCAGCCTGCCTTCGCGACGTTGACGTCCATCGTCGCGAGAAGCTCGACGGCGGTGCCGACCGGAGGCACGACCTTGACGCTGTTGAGCGCGAGGTCATTGACCGTGGCGCCGGTCGAGAGCGTGACGTTCACGCCCTGGCGGCCGTGGCTCTCGATGAACTCGACCGCGGTGATCTCCGAGGCGCTCTTGATGCGCGTCGTGCCGAGGTCGACGTAGTTGCCGGCGCGGAGCGCCGTCTGCATGCCGTTCAGGAGCGCGAGCTCGATCTGGGCCTTGAGCTCTTCGAGCAGCTCTTCGACTTCGCTCTGGAACGCAGGCCCGTTGATCTGCGTGTGGCAGGTCGAACAGATTTCGGTGCTCGCGTAGAAGGTGTGGTTCGTGCCGCCGTAGTTGTAGGAGAGATCGGCGGGCGGCTTGGTCTTCTCCATGTGGCAGGTGACGCAGGAGTCGGCGATCTTGCCGTGCTCGCCGCGCGTACCGACCTGGGTGAAATACATGTTGTAGCCCATCACGACGTCGCCCTGCGGGCCGACGTGCGGCGCGCGCGAGAAATCGGTGACGGGGTGCTGGTCGTCCTTGAGCCCGCGGCGGCCGTTGTGGCAGGTGATGCAGATCGCGGCGGTGCCGACGTTCTCAGCCTTGAAGCCGGCGTCGAGCATCGGGGTGCTGCCGGAAATGCGGACGGTCGCATTCGTCGTCGGGCCGCCCGAGGTCGTGCCGACCGCGTGCGGATCGTGGCAGGTGGCGCAGGTCTGCGGATGAACCTGATCCAAGGTCCAGTCGACGGTGATCGTCGCGGTGGGGCTGAAGCCCTTCGACTCCCACTGAATGAAGCCCTGGGCGCTGTGGCACTTCGCGCAACCCGGGTTCGTGCCTTCGGCGCGAGCCGTCTCGTAGTTGCCGTGGCGCGAGAGCTGCCACTGCTGGAAGCGGCCGTGACGGGCAGGCTCGCCGTGGCAGGTGCCGCAGACGTCGGACGAGAGCGAGTTGCGGTCGCTCTTGACGCCGTTGAAGTGCGCTTCGGAGGTGTTCGGGCCGTGGCAGTTCTCGCACTGGATGTTGGCGAGACGCGCCGAGGCGGGGTACGTCGAAAGCATCTTGTTCCAGTTGCCAGCGTCGCCATGCGTCAGGATGCCCGAGGCGAGCAGGGCCGCGTAGTCGACCGCGTCGTCGAAGCCGCCGTTGGTCACGCCAGGGGCGTAGCCGACGGAGTGGCACGAGACGCAGGCTTCGCTGTAGTGGCCGGCGGGGTTGTTGATGTTGTCGGTGAGGATCTCGGCGTGGCCGGACTTCGCCCACGGCGTGAACATGTCGATCGGCGTTCCGACGCCATGGCACTCGCGGCACGCGAAATCAGGCTGCGGCCGGCCGGAGGCGTCCTTGCCGACGATGACGCCCTTCCACGTTCCGGCGATCACCTTGAAGGTGACCGGCTTGGCCGTGGCGAGGTCGGTGACGGTGATGTTGTAGGTGCCGGCGACGGTCGGCGTGAACTCGGGATTCTGCGTCGTCGCGTCGGTGAGGGTGGGGGTCGTACCGGTCGGCCCGCTGATCGTCCAGTTGTAGGTCGCCTGGCTCTTCCCGTGAAGCATCACGGGGAGGTTGAGCGGAACGTTCTGGATGCCGAGGGCGGGGAGCCAGGGGAGCTTGCTGGCGATGGCGCCCGGCAGCTTGTAAGTGCCCGAGGTCGTCGTGACGGCGATCTCGAAACCTACGTGCCCTGCTTCCTCTACGGAGAGGGGAGCGGAGCCGACGACCGCGAACACATTCTGCAGACCGGCCTCGTAAGGATCGGGCAGCGGGATGTACGAAGGCAGACCGGAGGCAGTCGCCGGCGGCTCTTCGAGGATTTCCGTCAGGTGCTCACGATAGGCCTTGCGGCTGCCGAGAACGGCCGTGACGGTGTCGGTCGTCGTGTTCGACAGAGTGGCGGGAACGCCGCTGTTCTGCGTCCACTTGATCGACTGCAGCGTCGAGCCGTCGGTGATCGTGACGGTTGCCTTCGCCGTGACCGTGGCGCCCGGCACCGGATCTCCGGTCACGGTCACTGCGACCGTGACGGGCGTCGCTGCGAACGCGGAGCCCGCGATCGCAGCAAGCAAAACGACCGCGACGAGCGCGGTGAACCTTGCTGTTGCATGCTTCGAATTGCTCTTCACTATCTGACCCTCCAGTCGATATTGCGGTTTCCGACCCCGGCACGCAGGAGATGGGGCCGTTGCGTGCCGTTCAAAGTTCAGCAGAGACGGCGTGCCGTCTGGCGACGGTCGCGACGACTCCAAGACATGGCGCGACTATGACTTTGGTCACAGGTGGCTCGATGTGCGGCAAAACGCAACGGAGCGAAGCGGGTGTCATGGGTTCGTATGACGCGCGTCACGTTCAGGCCGGTCGTATCTGTCAACCTGCCGTGACGGCTTTATCGAGACAGCGCCCGGAGGGCGGCGGGTCGCGTTCGACTCGAACCACGTTAGGCGCACGGTACGACGGCAGCTCTCGCCGTTCCCGTGTTCGGCGGGTGCGCGGCAACGATGGCCCGGCCGAGCTCCGGCCGAATGGAACGGCCGGGAGCGGGGAGCCGCATCGCCTGTTCGAGAGGCCGGGCGATTCGTCGTAAACTCCGTTCGACGATCCGCATGCACGAGACTTCGACGGGAGAGACGGTTTCCGCGGCGGCGGAGTCGCGCGAGGCCGCGCTCGAGACGGGGCGCTCGCGATCGTGGCGCGACCGCGCGATCGCATTCGCGTTCTTCGCAGTCCTTGCCGCGGCGTCGTACGCGCCGATCTGGAGCAGCGACTATTTCTGGCATCTCTCCGCCGGGCGATGGATCGTCGAGAATCGTGCGCTGCCGGCGAGTGACCCGCTCACGGTCGCGAGCAGCCGCGAGCCGTGGATCGACGGCGAGTGGCTCTTCCAGCTGGCATTGTTCGGCGTCCACCGTGTCGGAGGAGACGCGGCGGTCGCGCTGCTGCGCGCCGCGGCGATCGCGGCGCTCTTCACGTTCCTGTTTGTGCGACTGCTCGCGGCGGGCTCGCGCACGCTGGCACTTTCGGTCGCCTTCTTCTCGTGGTACGGAGCGCTCCCGTGGCTTCGAGAGCGCCCGTCCGCGCCCGGCGCCGCGTTCGCGCTTCTCCTGATCGTCATTCTCGGTCTCCGCTCGCTCCGCGTCCGCGCCGTACTCGTATTCCTGCTTGGCGTGCTCTGGATGAACGTCCATCCCTCGGCGCTGCTCGCTCCCGCGATCGTCGGCATCGACAGGGTCTCCTCGATGCTCGAGGAGCGCTCCTTCTCGCGCTCGCGGATACTGGAGCTCCTGCTGCTGACTGGCCTCGCGACGGTGGCGCTGCTCGTGAATCCCTGGGGGCTCGCCGGCGCGCTCAACCCGCTTCACGTCGCGACGATCGCGCAGCTCCCCGTCTTCGCGAACGAGGAATGGGGGCCGTCGCGGTTAGGCGAGTTCCGATTCTTCGCCGTCGCGCTGGTGGCTGCCGCTGCAGTGCTGCTGACGAGCGCGAGGCGCCCGGGCTGGCTCTCCTCGGCCGCGCTTCTCGTCGCGATCGGCGCGCTGGCGATCCGGCTCGCGCGAAGCCAGACGATCTTCTTCGTGACTGCGCCGCTCCTCCTGATTCCCCATCTCCGTCTTCCGCGCGAAGGGATGGTGAAACTGCTCGCGATACCGCTCGCGATCACCGCGATCGCCATCGTCATGGCGTCGCCGTTCGCCGGCGGGATCGATACGGAGAAGTTCCCGGTGGAGGCGACCGCTCGCGTGCAGGCGGCGCAACTTCACGGCAATGTCCTCAGCAGTTACGGGCTCGGAGGGTTTCTCACCTGGTCGTTCGATCGAGAGCGCCGGGTGCTCAACGACGGGCGCAACGAGCTGCATCTCGACTATCAGCAGCGGTGGCAGGAGGCGCGACAGAGCTCGGCGTCGCTCGCGCGCTTCTTCGACGACTACGCCGTCGGCCTCGCGTGGGTCGGGATGGACGAGGGGCCGGTCTGGATCAGGGACGCGGCGACGGAGGAGTGGCGACCGCTCAGGAGATGGGACGTCTACTTCCCGCGCGACCAGTGGGCGCTCGTCGCGATCGATCGGGCCGCTGCGGTGTTCGCGAGACGGTCGATGAACGATCCTCGCGCGATCGAACGAGTGGAGCTTCCGCGCGAGTTGCTACCGCCCGCCGCGAAGGCTGGCGGGCGCTGACGTCGATCCGGCCTGCGCCGGAAGGTTGAGCACCGTGCCGCCGCTCGGCACCGTGTCGGCGATGTCCGCGAGCGACGTGCTGTCGAGAAAGTTAAGATACGCGGTGCGCACCATCTTCCAGCGGTCATGCGCGGAGCATCCCGTTGCGTCCGAGCACTCCTTGTCGAACGAGAGGAGGCAGCGCGGATGGGCGCGCTCCCGATCGAAGATCTCGACGACCTCGATGAGGCGGATGTCTTTCGCGTGGCGCGAAAGGCGATAGCCTCCTCCCTGGCCTCGCATGGCGCTGACCATCCCGGCGCGGTTGAGGTCGAGCAGGATCTTCGAGAGGTACTTGGCGGGAACCCCGCTCGCAGCGGACAGATCGCGACCGGGCATCACTTTTCCCGGCTCGGACTGGGCCAGGAAGACCATCGCACGGAGCGCGTATTCGGCGGTATTCGATAGCATCGACAAGCTCGCGCCTCCCTAAATCGCTGCAAACCGACGGTTTATTTCGGTTTGTCTACCTCCGGATCGATTTTCGTTGACGTTCGTCGGTTCTTGATTTATACATTTGTCTATCAACAAGTCAAGAATGCCCGAGGCAACGATGACCCTGGCGGAGACGATTCGAATCGAGGTTCCCGGCGCCGATTACCACAGGAATCTCATCTCCTGCCAGGCGGCGTGTCCCGTGCACACCGACGCGCGCGGCTACGTGCGCGCGATCGCGGAGGGGAGATTCGAAGAGGCTTACCTGATCGCGCGCGGGCCTAACCCGTTCGCGTCGATCTGCGGGCGGGTCTGCGGCGCACCGTGTGAGGCGGCCTGCCGGCGCGGGAAGATCCCGCGCGTCGACGACGACGGCACGTTCGTTGCGAACGACAAGCCGATCTCGATCCGCGCCCTCAAGCGCTTCGTCTGCGAGATGTTCGGTCCCGAGTCGCGCGACGCGTCCGACGTCGTGCGCGACATCGAGTCGTACGAGGGAATCTGCGCCGACGTCAACGAGATCGCCGAGCTCGTCCGGTCGACCGTCGACAGGAAGATCGTTCGGGCGAACGGGGAGAAAGTCGCCGTCATCGGCGCCGGCCCCGCCGGCCTTTCGGCCGCCCACGATCTCGCGCTGTTAGGCTTCCGCCCCGTCGTCTTCGAGATGGAGCCGGAGCCGGCAGGGATGCTCGCGTACGGCGTTCCCGCGTACCGGCTTCCTCGCGAAGTCATCCGCGGCGAAGTCGAAGTGATCAAGGCGCTCGGCGTCGAGATCCGATGCGGCGTCGCGGTCGGCCGCGACGTGACGCTCGCCGATCTGCGCCGCGATCACGCTGCCGTCCTCATCGCCGTCGGCGCGAAGAGCTCCCGCGCGCTCGGCCTCCCGGGAGAAAACGGGCCGGGCGTCCTCGGCGGCGTCGATCTTCTCCGCTCGGTGAACCTCGGCGAGCCGCTCGATCTCGGCGACAAGGTCGTGGTCATCGGCGGCGGCAACGTCGCCTACGACGTCGCGCGAACCGTGCTGCGCCAGATCGCGTACGACGCGGCGCGAACCGCGGCGCGCCTCGAGACGACGCACGCCGTCACCCTCGTGTCGCTCGAGACGCTCGAGGAGATGCCGGCAGACACGGTCGAGATCATGGAGGGTGACGAGGAAGGCATCCGCCGCCTTAACGGCTGGGGCCCGCTCGAAGTCGTTCGCAACGACGATGGGCGCGTCACCGGCGTGAAGTTCCGTCGCTGCGTCCGCGTCTACGACGAGCAGAAACGCTTCTCTCCCGTCTACGACGTCAACGACGTGCAGATCGTCGCGGCGAACACGGTGCTCATGGCGGTAGGGCAGTCGCCCGATAGCTCGTTCCGCGCGAGCGGCGGCGACGACATCGAGGAGATGCGCCCAGGCTGGCCGAAGGTCGATCGCGACACGCTGATGACGACCGCCCCGGGCGTCTTCGTCGCGGGCGACCTCGCGCACGGCACGCGCCTCATCATCGACGCGGTGGCGTCTGGCAAGGCCGCGGCGCGCTCCATCTATCGCCACCTCACGGGCCGAGCGCTCGAGTCGGAGATCACCACCTCCCACGAGCTTCTCGAGCGCTACCGCCGCGAAGAAGGCTTCGAACGGATCCAGCGGATTCCCGTCCCGACCATCGAGCCCGAAGAGCGGCTGCACCATCCCGACAAGGTCGTCGAGGCTGGCTTCGACGCGTCGCTCGCGATGCGCGAAGCGTCGCGCTGCCTCGACTGCGGCGTGACTCCCGTGTTCGACGG
The DNA here is from genome assembly GCA_041671505.1 of Thermoanaerobaculia bacterium. Taxonomy (GTDB): domain Bacteria; phylum Acidobacteriota; class Thermoanaerobaculia; order Gp7-AA8; family Gp7-AA8; genus JACPDH01. The sequence goes on from JBAZBK010000013.1 coordinate 17,318, forward strand.
CACGCGCTGCGTCCTCTGTGGCGGTTGCGCCGACGTCTGTCCGACGCAGACGCTGAAACTCGTCTCGCTCGACGTGCTCGAGCGAACGGGCAGTGTCGACGCCGCGGTCGCCGCCGCCCTCGGCGAGGGCGCCGACCTCTCCGAGAACTCCGCGATCCTCAAGGACGAGGACCGCTGCATCCGCTGCGCACTCTGCGTGATGCGCTGCCCGGTCGACGCGATCGGGATGGAGCGCGTCTGCTTCACCGCTTCCTGGTCGACCCCGAACGCCGCCATTCAGACATCGAGGTGAGCCGATGACGACGACGTCAAAATCTTCAAGACTTGACCCCGAGCCGATGCCTCGCCGCGACTTTCTCGGTCTCGCGGCGATGTGGGCGATGGGCGCCTCGGCGGCGTTCGCGCTGTTAGGCATGCTTCGCCTGCCTCGCGCCGCCGTGCTTCCCGCGCCGTCGAAGAAGTTCAAGGTCGCGCTTCCCGAGTCGCTCGCCGACGGCGAGCCGTTCGTCCCGCCCGGCCGCTCGGTCGCGCTCTTCAAGGACAAGCAGGGGGTCTACGCCGTTTCGACCGTCTGCACGCACCTCGGTTGCATCGTCAAGCAGAGCGCCGACGGCTTTGCCTGCCCGTGCCACGGCTCGGAGTTCAACAAGGACGGCACGGTGAAGAAGGGTCCAGCTCCGAAGGCTCTTCCCTGGATAGCCGTGTCGAAGGACGGCGGCGCCTTCGTGGTCGACGAAGGGAAGACGGTCGAGCCCGGGACGAGGCTCACATGAGCGAAGCGACCGGCGTCACCGCGATGGGCCGGTTCGTCGCGAACCTGCGCGAGCTTCCGAAGTCGTTTCGCGAGTCGTTCGTCCGCGGCGGCGCGCCGACGAGCGACCGGACCCGCTCGAGCTTCGTCTTCGGCAACGTCTTCCTTCACCTGCACGCCGTGCGCACGCACCGCTGGAGCCTCCGCTGGTCGACCACCGCGGGGCTCGGGATCATGTCGGTCGCGGCGTTCCTGATCACGCTGATCACCGGCGTGCTGCTGATGTTCTATTACAAGCCGTATCCCGACGCGGCGTACCTCTCGATCAAGGACATCCACTTCGTCGTTCCGACGGGGCGCTTCATCCGCAACATCCATCGCTGGGCCGCGAACGTGATGGTCGTCGCGGTGCTCCTCCACATGGCGCGCGTCTTCTTCACCGGCGCCTACCGAAAGCCGCGCGAGTTCAACTGGCTCGTCGGGATGGGGCTTCTCGCCATCACGCTGGGGCTGTCGTTCACCGGCTACCTCCTTCCGTGGGACCAGCTCGCCTACTGGGCGATCACGATCGGTGCGAACATCGCGCAGTCGCCGCGCGAGGTCACCGACGCGCTGAAGATCACCGAGTACTTCGATCCGGGCGGTCTGCAGAAGCTGCTCCTGTTAGGCTCGAGCGACGTCGGCGAGGAAGCGCTGATCCGCTTCTTCCTCCTGCACGTGATGATCCTGCCGCTCGCGCTCGTCGCGCTGCTCGGCGTGCACATGTGGCGCGTCCGGAAGGACGGCGGCATCGCGCGTCCCGACGACGCTGACGCGCGGCTAGGCCCGCCTCCTGCCGACACGTACCCGGTATTCACCGAGGCGCCGCAGAAGACGTACCAGATCGCGGCGATCGTGAAGGGGAAGACGCCGGCGGTCGGGAAGGGGCCGGAGAACACGGTCCCGTCGATGCCGCATCTCTTCTACGCGGAGATGGGCGTCTTCATGCTGACGGTGCTGATCTGCACCGCGCTCGCGCTCGTCTCCGACGCGCCGCTCAAGGAGCTCGCGAACCCGAACGTTCCCGAGAATCCGGCGAAGGCTCCCTGGTACTTCCTCGGGCTGCAGGAGCTCGTCTCTCACTCCGCGTTCATGGGCGGGATCGGCATCCCGTCGATCGTGCTCATCGGCCTCGGGCTCATTCCGTATCTCGATCGCGAGAAGGAAGGGACGGGGCTCTGGTTCGGCGGACCGGGCGGGGTTCCGCTCGTGATGCTCTCGACCGTCTACGGCTTCGGCACGGCGTTCGCGCTGGAAGCGTTCGCGATACGCTACGGCTGGATACGACAATGGTGGCCGGGCGTGCCGCAGCTGGTGATCACGGCGATCAATCCCGGCACCGTACTCACCGCGCTCTACGCGGGATTCTCGATCTGGGCCGTGAAGAAGTGGGGCTCGACGCGCGCGGGGGCGCTCGCCCTGTTCACCTGCTTCCTCTGCGGCTTCATCCTCCTCACGATCATCGGCGAGCACTTCCGCGGTCCTAACTGGGTCTTCTACTGGTCGCCGTCCGAATGGCCGGGGCACTGAGATGAAGAAGAACAAACATCTTCTGCTCTGGTCGAGTCTCGGCGTCCTCGCCTTGCTCGCGTTTGCCGCGATCGAGGAGAACTTCTTCAAGGAATGGCGGCGGCTTCAGCTGCGCGTGGCGGCGCAGGCCGAGGGAGGGCTCGACGTCAAGCTGCGGCAGGTGGTCGTCCCGAGCCTCAACGTGATGGACCGCTGCGTGTCGTGTCACGTCGGCATGGCGCCGGGCGAGGCGGGAATCAAAGGTGACGAGGTCCTCGGAGCGCACAAGCCGGTCGTCCACGATCCGGCGGAGTTCGGCTGCACCGTCTGCCACGGCGGGCAGGGCCGCGCGACCGACCGCGCCGACGCGCACGGCGACGCGCGCTTCTGGCCCGAGCCGATGATCCCGGCGAAGTATGCCGAAGCGGGCTGCGGCACCTGCCACACGAACATCGAGGTGCCGAATCTCGAGCTCGTGAAGCGCGGCGCGCGGCTCGTCGAGCGGTACGACTGCCTGTCGTGTCATGCGCTCGATGCCCGCGGCGGGACGCTGCGTCCGTTAGGCGCCGCGACGGTCGTCTCGCCCGACCTGACGTACGTCGGAATCCGAGGGTACGACAAGGGCTGGTACGACAAACACGTCGCGAAGCGCGCGGGGGCCGCGGACGGCCCGTGGCACGCGTCGTTCGGCGAGATTCCCGACGCCGATCGCGAGGCGCTGCGCGTGCTGCTCGACTCCCGAGTCGGCACGCCGCGGCTGGTGGAGGGTAAGGCGCTCTTTCACACGTTAGGCTGCCGAGGCTGTCACAAGATCGGAGGCGTCGGCGGCGAGGACGGGCCCGAGCTGACGCGCGAGGGAGAAAAGGATCCGGGTCTTGCGGACTTCACGCACGTTCCCGGGCCGCGCACGCTCGAGAGCTGGTTCAAGGAGCACTTCCGCGCGCCGGCGTCGGTCGTTCCCGGCTCGAAGATGCCGGAGTTCAGCCTCACCGAAGAACAGATCGACCTCCTGACGCTCTACATGTTCTCGCTGCGGCGCAGCGATCTTCCGGAGGCGTACTGGCCGAAGGACCGAATCCGAGTCGTGCGATTCGGAGCGAGCGAGTTCTCTCGTGACGGCGAGACGCTATACGGCACCTTCTGCTCGTCGTGCCACGGCCCCGAGGGGCAGGGGATGCGTTTTGCGGGGATGACGGCGTTCCCCGCCATTTCGTCGGAAGGCTTCCTCTCGCTCGCGTCGGACCGCTTCATCGCGGAGACGATCCGCAAAGGGCGGCCGGGACGACGCATGGCGGCGTGGGGTCACGCGAACGGCATGAACGACGACGAGATCGGGAAAGTCGTCGCGTACATCCGCGGCCTTGGCAACGGCATCGCGCCGACGGAGCCGGACGATCTCGCCGCGAGGTTCGGCGGTGACAAGTCCAGGGGTTCGGCGCTCTACACCGAGCACTGCTCGGTATGTCATGGCAAGACGGGCGAGGGAGGCGAGGGGCCGGCGCTCGGCAACAAGGTGCTGCTCGCTTCTGCAACTGACAGGTACATGGCGGAGACGATCCGGCTCGGGCGGCCCGGCACGTCGATGCCGACGTTCGGAATGGCGTCGACCGTGAGGCCGGCGCTCGCACCCGACGAGATCGCGTCGATCGTCGCCCACATCCGCAGCTGGGAGGAGACCCGATGAAGACCCCCGAACTGAATCGCCGGCAGTTTCTCGAGGCTCTGAGCGCGGCCGGCTTCGGCGCGTTCGTGCTCTCGGCGAGCAACGGATGGAGCCTCGACTCCGTATCGAACCCGCTCGCGGTCTATCCCGATCGCGGGTGGGAGAAGGTCTACCGCGACCTCTGGAAGTACGACTCGAAGTTCTGTTTCACCTGTGCGCCTAACGACACTCACAACTGCATCCTCAATGCCTACGTCCGCTCCGGCGTAGTTACCCGCATCGGCCCGTCGATGAAGTACGGCGAAGCCGAAGGGCTTCACGGGAACAAGGCGACCCATCGTTGGGATCCCCGCGTCTGCCAGAAGGGGCTCGCGCTGACGCGCCGCTTCTACGGCGACCGCCGCCTGCGCCACTGCATGGTGCGCGCGGGATGGAAGAAGTGGGTCGACGCCGGCTTCCCGCGCGACGAGCACGGCAAGCCGCCGATCGAATACTTCAACCGCGGCCGTGACGAATGGATCAGGGTGACGCACACCGAGGCCGCGGCGCTCGTCGCGTCGGCGCTGACGAACATCGCGACGACGTATACCGGAGAGAAGGGTAAGGCGAAGCTCACGGCGCAGGGTTACGACCCCGAGACGATCGAGGCGACCGGCGGCGTCGGCACGCAGGTGATGAAGTTCCGCGGCGGCATGCCGCTGCTCGGCATGACGCGCGTCTTCGGCATGTACCGCCTCGCGAACTCGATCGCGCTGCTCGACGCGAAGATCCGCGGCGTCGGGCCCGACAAGGCGGTCGGCGGCCGCGGCTTCGACAACTACTCGTGGCACACCGATCTGCCGCCCGGCCACCCGATGGTGACGGGCCAGCAGACGGTCGAGTTCGACCTCCACGCCGTCGAGCACGCGCGCACGGTGGTGATCTGGGGGATGAACTGGATCACGACGAAGATGCCCGACGCGCACTGGCTGACCGAGGCGCGGCTCAAGGGGACGAAGGTCGTCGTCATCGCCTGCGAATACTCGGCGACGTCGACGAAGGCCGACAACGCGATCATCGTCAGGCCCGGGACGACGCCGGCGCTTGCATTAGGCCTGAGTCACGTGATCTTCAAGGAGAAGCTCTGGGATCGCGAATACGTCGAGCGCTGGACCGACATGCCACTGCTCGTCCGGATGGACAACCTGAAGATGCTCCGCGCGAAGGACGTCTTCGGCGGCGAGCTGGCGACGCTCACGAACCAGACGACGGTGCTCGGCAAGGACGACAAGCCGGGCCCGGCGGGCAAGCACAAGAACATGATGATGACCGACGTCCTGCGCAAGGAGTGGGGCGACTTCGTCTGGTGGGATGCGACGGCGAACGTGCCGCGCCCGATCTCGCGCGACCAGGTCGGCGAGAAGTCACCGGTGAAGAACCCGAAGCTCGACGGTGCGGTCGAAGTGACACTCGCGAACGGTCAGAAGGTCCGCTGCCGCCCGTCGTTCGATCTGATGCGCGAGTACACCGACCACTTCGATCCGAAGACGACCGAGGAACTGACCTGGGCGCCGGCGAAGGCGGTCGAGGATCTCGCGCGCTGGATCGCGCAGGTTCCCGGCACGACGCTCTTCGGAATCGGCATGGGGCCGAACCAGTTCTTCAACAACGACAACAAGGACCGCGGGATCTTCCTCCTCGCGTCGCTCACGGGCAACGTCGGCCGCCTTACCGGAAACGTCGGCTCCTACGCCGGCAACTACCGCACGGCGATGTTCAACGGCGCGCCCTTCTACATCAACGAGAACCCGTTCGACATTGAGCTCGACGAGACGAAGATGTCGCGGCCGAAGCAGTACTGGAAAGCCGAGTCGGCCCACTACTACAACCACGAGGACCATCCGCTCAAGGTCGGCAACAGGATGCTGACCGGCAAGTCGCACATGCCCTGCCCGACCAAGAGCATGTGGTTCGCGAACGCGAACTCGATCCTCGGCAACGTCAAATGGCACTACAACACCGTCGTCAACGTCTTGCCGAAGATCGAGATGATCGCCGTCAACGAGTGGTGGTGGTCGACCTCGTGCGAGTGGGCCGACGTCGTGTTCGCCGTCGACTCGTGGGCCGAGCTCAAGCACCCCGACATCACGGCGAGCGTTACGAATCCCTTCCTCTGTACCTTCCCGCGGACGCCGCTCAAGCGGATCTTCGAGACGATCGGCGACATCGAGGTCTTTGCGACCGTCGGCGAGGCGCTCGCGAAGAAGACGGGCGACAAGCGTTTCGCCGACATGTGGAAGTTCGTCCGCGAGAACAAGACGAGCGTCTACATCCAGCGGATCCTCGACAACTCCGCGAACGCGAAAGGCTACAAGATCGAGGAGCTCGAGGCGAAGGCCGCGGAGGGCATTCCGGCGATCATGGAGAACCGGACGAACCCGAAATCGGTCGGCTACGAGCAGGTGACCGACTCGCGACCCTGGTACACCAAGAGCGGGCGGCTCGAGTTCTACCGCGAGGAAGACGAATTCATCGAGGCGGGAGAGAACCTCCCGGTCCATCGCGAGCCGATCGACTCGACCTTTTACGAGCCTAACGTCATCGTGGCGCCGAAGATGGAGGTCTTCCGCGAGCATGGCCCCGAGAAGTACGGCGTCTCGCGCGACGACCTGTCGTGCGACACGCGGCAGGGACGCAACGTCGTGAAGACCTGGGCGGAGACGAAGATCACGCATCACCCGCTCGCGAAGGACGGCTACAAATTCGTCTTCCACACGCCGAAGTACCGGCACGGCGCGCACACGATGCCGATCGACACCGACATGGTCGCGATCCTCTTCGGGCCGTTCGGCGACGTCTACCGGCACGACAAGCGCTCGCCGTTCGTCGCCGAGGGCTACGTCGACATCAACCCCGACGATGCGAAGGAGCTCGGGGTCGAGGACGGCGACTACGTCTGGATCGACTCCGATCCCTCCGACCGCCCGTTCAAGGGGTGGCAGAAGAACAAGAAGGACTACGAGTTTGCGCGCCTCATCTGCCGCGCGCGCTACTACCCGGGGACGCCGCGCGGCGTCACGCGGATGTGGTTCAACATGTACGGCGCGACGCCGGGCTCGGTCGAAGGGCGCAAGACGCGCGCCGATGGCCTGGCGAAGAACCCCCGCACGAACTACCAGGCGATGTTCCGCTCCGGCTCGCACCAGTCGGCGACGCGCGGCTGGCTGAAGCCGACGCTGATGACCGACTCGCTCGTCCGCAAGGAGATGTTCGGCCAGGAGATGAAGAAGGGTTTCATGCCCGACGTCCACTGCCCGACGGGTTCTCCGCGCGAGTCGATCGTGAAGATCACGAAGGCGGAACCGGGCGGGATCGGCGCGCAGGGGTTGTGGCGCCCGGCCGCGTTGGGCGTGCGGCCGAGCTACGAATCGAAGGAAATGAAGGCGTATCTGGCGGGGGAGTTTGTCGATGGGAAGCCGGGCGCGGGATCGGGACTGGGTAGCAACGACAACCAAAAGCCGGGCGCGGGCTCGGGCTCGGGATCGGGCTCGGGAGCGGATGCCGGGAAGAAAGTGAGTTAGGCGATGGCACGCGTAAACAACTGGCAGATCGGCCGCGAGATGTCGTACTGGTACCCGGAGTCGCGCCCGCAGAAGCAGTTCGCGGCGATCTTCGACGTCAACAAGTGCATCGCCTGTCAGACCTGCACGCTCGCCTGCAAGACGACGTGGACCTCGGGTAAGGGGCAGGAATACATGCTCTGGAACAACGTCGAGTCGAAGCCGTACGGCTTCTACCCGCTCGCCTGGGACGTGAACATCCTCTCGAAGCTCGGGCCTCAGACCTGGAACGGCAACAAGTACGAAGGGCAGACGATCTTCGAGTCGGCCCCCGCCGGCGAGCGGGTGTTAGGCTGGCGCCCCGAGGAGATCGACTACGCCCATCCGAACGTCGGCGAGGACGATTGCGCGGGAGCGAGGATCGAGAACGGCGCGTCATTGGCCGTGCCGCACATGTCGTGGTTCTACTATCTTGCGCGCATCTGCAATCACTGCACCTACCCGGCGTGCCTCGCGTCGTGCCCGCGCGGGTCGATCTACAAACGCCCCGAGGATGGCATCGTTCTCGTCGACCAGGGGAGGTGCCGCGGATATCAGGAATGCGTGCGCGCCTGCCCTTACAAGAAAGTCTTCTACAACCCGATGACGGGCACGTCGGAGAAGTGCATCGCCTGCTTCCCAAAGATGGAGCAGGGGCTGCAGCCACAGTGCTTCGTCAACTGCATCGGCAAGATCCGGATGGCGGGATACATCTCGACGCCCGACAAGGCGAGCCCGGAGAACCCGATCGACTACCTGGTGCACGTCAGGAAGGTGGCGCTTCCGCTCTTCCCGCAGTTCGGGCTCGAGCCGAACGTCTATTACATCCCGCCGGTTCATGCGCCGAAGAGCTATCTGTTGCAACTGTTCGGCCCGGGAGTCTTCGACGCGATCAAGACGTACGAATCGGCGAAGGACGACGCCGATCTCGCGGGGCTGCTGGGTCTCTTCGGCTGCAGCGAGCAGGTGATGCCGCGCTGGAAGCGGATGAACGACTCGGTGATCGGCATGGACGAGAGCGGCAAGGAGATCGTCCGTGTCCCCCTGCGCGAGCCAATGCACGTGCGCGACGCGTTCGACACGAAGTACGACGTCCAGCGGACGAACTGCCCCTGAGGAGGATGCGATGTCGCGCGAGAACTATTTGCCGGTCGAGTTGATCAAGACATCGTCGCGTGGCGGAGTTGCGCGATCGACTGCGAGCACGCCGGAGGCGTGCCAGAAGGTAGCCGGGGGTCGCCAAGCGAAGCGCGGGCGACCCCCGGAAACGACGCCGAAGGATCGATGCACCCCGGAGGGGTGCCAGTGGCATCACGCCGCAGAATCGATCTGGCACCCCTGCCGGGATGCGAACATTCATTTGGACGGCAACCCCGGGTCGCCTGCGCTTCGCTTGGCGACCCGGGGCTACCTTCTGGCACGCCTCCGGCGTGCATTGAAGCCAGGTTCGAACCTCAAGTTCGCGATTCTCTCAATCTTTATTGCCCTCGTGTCCTTCGCCTGTTCCCGCACCCCCAAACCCACTCCCGACGTCGTCGTCGTCGACCGGCCCGCGCTCACTCTCGATCCCAACGATCGCGCCTGGAACGACATCCCGGAACATGTTGCGCAGTTGCTCCTCCAGGACATGGTCGACCCGCGCCTCATGGAGCCGTCGACCGCGGTCGTCCACGTGCAGGCGATGACCGACGGCAAGGACATTGCCTTCCGCCTCAGCTGGGACGACGCGACGATGAACGACATGCCGGGGCCGGCGAAGTTCACCGACGCCTGCGCGGTGCAGTTCCCGCAGAAGGCCGCGCCCGACCTCCCCGCGCCGCAGATGGGAGAGATGGGACGCCAGGTCGAGATCGCTTTCTGGCGCGCGAACTGGCAGGCGGTCGTCGACGGCCGCGGCGACACGATCAAGGACCTTCAGCCTAACGCCTCGGTCGACCACTATCCGTTCGAGGCGCAGTCGCTGCAGCCCGGTTCGCCGGAGCAGAAGGAGATGCAGCAGCGCTACTCGCCCGCGCGCGCGACGGGGAACACGATGGCCGGCCCGCGCGAGCGGCCGGTCGAGTGCCTCATCGCCGGCGGGCCTGGAACGCTGACACCTGACCTCACGCTGCAGGCAAACGGCAAAGGGAAGTACGAGAAGGGGAAGTGGGCCGTCGTGATCTCGCGGCCGTTGCCGGAAGTGCTCCGCGCGGCGCCCCGTTCGCAGGCGGCGTTCGCCGTCTGGGAAGGCAGTCACAGGGAAGTCGGCTCGAGAAAGATGCGCACCGGCTGGGTGCCGGTCGTGCGGGAGCAGAAGAAATCATGATCACGACCACGATTTCCGACGACGTGCGGCAGCTGATCGAAGATGCGGTGGCGTGGCGGATGTTCGGGCTTGCGTTCGAGCGCCCGCGCAGCGGCTGGCGCGACCACATGGCGTCGATCGCGAACGACAGCCACGACGAGAGCGTTCGCACGGTCGCGCAGCTCGCGAACGAGCAGGCGAGCGAGGAGCTCTTCCTCGACATCTTCGGTCCCGGCGGCGCCGTGTCGCCCAGGGAAGTGGCCTATCGCGGCTACGCCGACCCGGGACACCTCCTGTCGGAGCTCGAGGCAATCTACTCTGCATTTGCCTACGAGCCGAAAACCGAGGAGTGCCCCGATCACGTCTCGGTCGAGGCGGGATTCGTCGGCTACCTCAGGATGAAGCAGGCGTTCGCGCGAATCGTCGGCGACGCCGAGGCCGAGAAAATCGCGGCAGACGCGGTCGACATGTTCGTCGGCGCGCATCTCGCGCCGGTGGCGGTTGGCCTCTGCAAGAGGTTCGAGGATGACGATTCGCTCTACGTGGCGCGAGCCGCCCGGCTCATGCGCGAGAGGCTCGGCGAGGTCGACGCCCGTGTCGAAGGGGAACCGGCCGAGGACGACGGCGAGATGAGCTGCGGCGGCGGCTGCCCGACCTAGCCCCGCAGGTTTTCGTCGCAGCACGACGAGCGGGAATCCCGGATTCCGGCGGCGCTGCGCGGCGCCGTGTTCGACCTGCGCCATCGGCCCGCGACTGAAGTCGGCGGCTACCGATCCTGCGGTGCTCCGCGCCGTCCGGCCCCGAGTTGTCGTTCTCGCGGTACGACTGACAGCGCATTCGGCGCGAGCTCCCCGTCGTCGAGGCCGTGGCCGGCCCACCCTGGGCACCGCCTGTCCGAAAAGCAACACAATCGGGTTGTTTCCAGACACTGCGAGAAGTCGCGCGGGTTCCACGGTAATATTTCGGCTCTCCAAACGCTGAAATCGACAGTTCTGGTATGGGAGCACTCTGGTTCGATGAATCTCGACAAGTCAAAACTCGATGGGCTGAAGATCGATCGTGGTGACGTCGGCGGCAGAAGTTCTCGCGGGCTGTGGGTCGCAGCGCTCGTTGCGGTCGTGCTGATCGGGCTGGCGGCGTTCTCGTTTTTCGGCCGGCCCGCGCGCGCGGCGGTCGATGTCGCCACCTCAGAGGAAGCCAAAGGCGAAGGCAACCTGACCCTGCTCAACGCGAGCGGCTACGTGACCGCGCGCCGCCAGGCGACGGTCTCCTCGAAGGTCACCGGCAAGGTGACCGAAGTGCTGATCGAGGAGGGGATGGAAGTGCGCGAGGGTCAGCTGCTCGCCAGGCTCGACGACTCGATGACGCGCAAGAGCCTTCATCTCGGCGAATCGCGGGCCGATGCCGCGCGGAAGTCGCTCGAGGAGACGCGCGTGCGGATCATCGAGGCGCAGCTCGACTACGACCGTGTTGCGAAGCTCGCCGAAGGCGGCGTGTCGAGCAAATCGGACCTCGATCGGGCGAAGGCGCAGCTCGACTCGCTCGAAGCGCGGCTCGTCGTGCAACAGCAGGAGCTCGACGTGGCGCAGAGCGAAGTCGCGATGAGCAGGCAGGAGCTCGACGACACGGAGATCCGCGCGCCGTTCGCCGGTATCGTCGTTTCGAAAAACGCGCAGCCGGGGGAGATGATCTCGCCTAACTCCGCGGGAGGCGGCTTCACGCGGACCGGAATCTGCACGGTCGTCGACATGGAGTCGCTGGAGATCGAAGTCGACGTAGGCGAGGCATACATCAACCGCGTGACGCCGAAACAGAAGGTCGAGGCGGTGCTCGACGCCTATCCCGACTGGAAGATCCCGGCGCACGTGATCACGATCATCCCGACCGCCGATCGCCAGAAGGCGACGGTGAAGGTGCGAATCGGCTTCGACACGCGCGACCCGCGCGTCCTCCCCGACATGGGGGTGAAGGTCGCGTTCATCGCCGCAGAAGCGGCAGGGGCGGTCGTGAAGGCGTCGATCGTTCTGATCCCGAAGACGGCGCTGCGCCGCGACGGTGAGCAGGATGTCGTCTTCGTGGTGAAGGACGACACCATCGAGCGGCGCGCGGTGAAGGTGGGAGGCGCCGAGGGCTCGCAGGCGCAGATCGTCAGCGGCCTCGCGGCTGGCGAGACGGTCGTCGTGGCGGGGCCCGCGGAGCTCAAGGGTGGTGATCGGGTGCGGATCAATACGAAGGAGAAAGCATGAGCGCCAACGGGAGCCTGGTTCGTCTCGGAAACGTGGAGAAGACCTTCAAGCGGGGGAGCGAGGAGATCCACGTCCTTCACGAGTTGAGTCTCGAGATTCCCACGGGCGAGTTTCTCGCGCTGATGGGGCCGTCGGGGTCGGGCAAGAGCACGCTGCTCAACCTCATCGCGGGTCTCGATCGCCCGACTCGCGGCTCGATCGACATCGGCGGCGAGCGGATCGACACGATGTCGGGGCGCGCTCTCGCCGGCTGGCGGGCGCGCCACATCGGCCTCGTCTTCCAGTTCTACAACCTTCTTCCGGTGCTCTCCGCCGAGAAGAACGTCGAGCTTCCGCTGCTCCTCACGTCGCTCTCGAGCGACGAACGGAAGAAACACGTAGCGACGGCGCTCGAGATCGTCGGTCTTACGCATCGCGCGAAGCACACACCGCGCACGCTATCGGGTGGCGAGCAGCAGCGCGTCGGCATCGCGCGCGCGATCGTCGCCGATTCGACGCTCATCCTCGCGGACGAGCCGACGGGCGACCTCGACCGCAAGACGGGCGACGGCATTCTCGACCTTCTCCAGGCGCTCAACCGCGAGCACGGCAAGACAATCGTCATGGTCACGCACGATCCGCATGCCGCGAAGCGCGCGAGCCGGACTCTCTTCCTGCTCGACGGGAAGCTCTCGGGGGAGATGGAGGCATGAAGCTCGCCGGGCTCGTCGTCGCGAATTTCAAGCGGCATCGGCTGCGCACCACGCTGACCGTTCTCTCGATCCTCGTCGCGTTCGTCCTCTTCGGATACCTCGCGGCGATCAGGAAGGCGTTCGAGATGGGAGTCGACGTCGCGGGCAAGGACCGCCTCGTCGTCAGGCACAAGGTCTCGATCATTCAGTCGCTGCCGCAGAGCTACGAGGCGGAGATCGAGCGGATCGACGGAGTCAAGGACGCGACGCACGCGACGTGGTTCGGCGGCATCTACCAGGATCCGAAGAACTTCTTCGCGCAGATGCCTGTGAAGCCGGCGGAGTTCATGGCGATGTATCCGGAGTTCGTCCTTCCGCCGGCGCAGATGGATGCGTGGCTGAAGACGCGCACCGGCGCCGTGGCGGGGCGCAAGATCGCCGACAGGTTCGGGTGGAAGGTCGGCGACAAGATCCCGATCCAGGCGACGATCTGGCGCCCGAAGGGAGGCGGCAACACCTGGACCTTCGACCTCGTCGGCATCTACGACGGGGCGCAGAAGGAGACCGACACGACGATGTTCATGTTCCGTCACGACTACTTCGACGAGACCCGCGTCTTCGGGCAGGGAACGGTCGGCTGGTACTACATCCGGATCGCGAACCCCGAGCGCGCCGCGGAGATCGTGAAGAAGATCGACGAGACCTTCGCGAATTCTCCGTACGAGACGAAGACGGAAACCGAGGGAGCCTTCGTGAAGGGATTCGCGGAGCAGGCCGGGAACATCGGCAAGATCATCATGGCGATCCTCACGGCCGTCTTCTTCACGATCCTCCTCGTCGCGGGCAACACGATGGCGCAGGCGGTGCGTGAGCGGACGCAGGAGCTCGGCGTGCTCAAGGCCGTCGGCTTCACGGACGTGCAGGTTCTCGGCCTCGTCCTCTTCGAATCGTGCCTCATTTCGAGCGTGGGAGGCGCGATCGGGCTCGCGCTCGCGTGGAAGCTGGTTGCCGCGGGCGATCCCACCGGCGGAGCGCTCCCAGTCTTTTTCTTCCCGCCGGGTGACCTCGTCACCGGCGCAATCTTCGTGCTGCTGCTCGGCCTCGCCGCGGGCGCGATCCCGGCGATCCAGGCGATGCGGCTCAACCCGGTCGACGCGTTGAGGAAGGAGTAACGATGCTGAAGTGGATCTCACAGGTCGTTGCTCTGACGGCGTTCAACCTCCGCACGATTCCGCAGCGGAAGGGGTCGTCGCTCTCGTTCATGGTCGGCATCGCGGGCGTCGTCGCGGTCTTCGTCGGCGTGCTCTCGATCGGCCAGGGAATCTCGAGGACGATGAAGCAGACGGGCGCGGCCGATATCGCGCTCGTCCTGCGCTCCGGCGCCGACAGCGAGATGACGAGCCTCCTTCTTCGCGAGGAGACGAATCTGATCGGCGATGCGCCGGGAGTCGCGCGCGCCGACGGCGTCGCGCTCGTCTCTCCGGAGCTCTTCGTCATCATCAACCTTCCGAAGCGCTCCACCGGAACCGACGTGAACATCCCGTTCCGCGGCGTCGAGAGGCCCGTGTTAGGCGTACGGACGAACGTGAAGATCGTCGACGGGCGAATGTTCGAGTGGGGGAGGAACGAGGTCATCGTCGGCCGCGGCGCCCTGATCGAGTTCGCGGGCCTCGAGCGCGGCAAGACGATCAGGATCGGGCAGAACGACTGGAGTATCGTCGGCATCTTCGAGTCGAAAGGCGGGATCGAGGAGTCGGAGATCTGGACCGATGCCGCGGTGCTGCAGCCCGCGTATCACCGCGGCTCCTCCTACCAGGCCGCGCTCGTGCGCCTCGCCTCGGCCGGCAGCTTCGACAAGTTCAAGGACGCGCTCACGACCGACCCGCGGCTCAACGTGAAGGTTCTGCGGATGACCGACTACTACGCGGAGCAGTCGCGGACGCTCAACCTGCTGATCACGGGGCTCGGGTCGCTCGTCGCGGGGCTCATGGGGATCGGTGCGCTCTTCGGCGCGCTCAACACGATGTACACGGCGGTGGCGTCGCGAGGAAGAGAGATCGCCACGCTCAAGGCGCTCGGCTTCGGGAGCTCGCCGGTCGTGATCTCGATCATCACCGAGTCGCTCCTGCTCGCGACGGTCGGCGGGACCGCGGGAGCGCTGCTCGCGTGGGTGGCATTCGACGGATATCGCGCGGCGACGCTCAACTGGCAGAGCTTCAGCCAGGTGACCTTCGCGTTCGACGTCAACGGGCCGCTGCTCGTCGAGGGGATCGTCTGCGCGCTCGTCATCGGGCTCGTCGGCGGGCTCTTCCCTGCGATCCGTGCTGCGCGCCTGCCCGTCTCTGTGGCCTTGCGCGAAAGTTAGGGCAATTCGAACCGTGGTACAGCTGACAGCAGTCTGAAGGAGGAGTCCCCTTTGAAGACGACACGACCCGCAGTAGCCCTCGCGATTCTCCTGGGCGTCACGATGGCGTCCGCGCCGGCTGGCGCGGAGGACGTCAAGAAGCCGCCAGTCGAGGAGGCGAAGAAGCCGGAGCCGATCCCCGACCCGGTGAAGTTCGTCTCGCAGCACCGGCTGAGGAGCGGCGCGATCGACATCGCCTACACCGCGACGGCCGAGGAGATCGACCTTCGCGATGGCGACGGCAAGCAGACCGCGCGCTTCTTCACGATTTCCTACCTGAAGGACGGAGTCACGAGACCCGAGGAGAGGCCGCTGACGTTCGTGTTCAACGGCGGGCCCGGCTCGGCGTCGGTCTGGCTCCACTTCGGCCTCGTCGGGCCGAAGATCGTCGACCTTCCGAGCGACGCGTCCGACCCGGGAGCGCCGCCGTACAAGCTGCGCGACAACCCCTGGAGCATCCTTCGCGCGACCGACCTCGTCTTCGTCGATCCCGTCGGCACCGGTTTCAGCCGCGCTCTCGGCGAGAAGAAGGACGAGGACTTCTGGGGCTACGACGAGGATGCCGACTCGGTCGCCGAGTTCATCCGCACCTTCATCACGATGAAGAACCGATGGAACTCGCCGAAGTACATTCTCGGGGAGAGCTACGGCGGAATCCGGGGTTCGATGCTCGTGCCGAGACTCCAGCAGCGGCTCAACATCGGGCTCAATGGCGTCATCCTCATCTCGCCCGCGATCAACATGGGCATGCTCCCGTACGACATCGCGGGAAACGATCTGCCGTACGTGACGATGCTGCCGGCCTACGCCGCCGCGGCCTGGTACCACGGGAAGCTTCCCGACAAATGGGCGAGCCAGGCCGCGCTGCTCGCGGAGGTCGAGAAGTTCGCGTCGACCGAATACGCCGCGGCGCTCTTCAAGGGCGACACGATCGACGCTGCCGAGAAGCGGCGGATCGCGGAGTCGCTGCACCGCTACACGGGCCTCGCCACGGATTACATCCTGAGGAGCGATCTCCGGATCTACACCGGTCGATTCCTCAAGGAGCTGCTGCGCGACGAAGGGAAGGCGATCGGCCGCCTCGACTCGCGCTACGCGCAGGAGGAGCTCGACAAGGTCGGTGAGGCGACCGAGAGCGATCCGTTCGACGCCAAGACCGGCTCGGCGTACCTCGCGACGTTCCAGAGCTACCTGCGCAGCGACCTGAAGGTCGACTTCACCAAGCCGTACGTCGCGGGGAACAACAAGGCGGGTCAGGCATGGAAGCGCCCGGCGCCGAAGAACAACGCCTTCGCCGGCTACGTCGACGTTACCGCGAGCCTCGCGCAGGGAACGAAGGACAACGAAGCACTGCGCGTCTTCGCCGCGGGAGGTTACAACGACCTCGCGACGTCGTACTACGCGACGCAGTACATGCTTCATCACAGCGGCATCGACCCGAAGCGCCTCACGATCAAGGTCTACGACGGCGGCCACATGATGTACCTCCACCAGCCCTCGCTCGAGGCGCTGTCGAACGACATCGTGGCGTTCATCGGGGGGAAGTAGGGGCTGCCTGACGCACGCCAGTTGATGGAATTCTCAAGGGGCGCGGTCGGTAAGGATCGCGCCCTTTGTGTTAGGTGACAGCCCGCCGGCCGACGACAGATGCCACCTTGGGCGACGCCCGTTCGGTTTGTCATCCCGACGAGCGAAGCGAGGAGGGATCTCGCAGGCTGGTACAGACTCACTCTTCAGCCCATAAGCCCGCCAGGCCCGTTGCGCGTGAGTACCAGCCTGAGAGATCCCTCCTCACCCGCTTCGCGGGCTCGTCGGGATGACAGGCTCTGGAGGTTGCGCCAATGGCGAACAGTCGGGTGCCTCATCGATGCGACCGCGTTCAGCCCGTCACGGTCGCGCCCACTGCTTCGGCAAATCCCGCGCCGAACGCCTTCGACGGCGTCCATGCGCCGGGAGCGACGCTTCCCGCGAGTATCCGCTCGACGCTCGCGACGGCGGCCTCCGCGGTGAAGCGGTACCCCTCGGCGGTCCGCATCGTCGTCGTGATCGGCTCCGCGCCCGGTTTCGAGACCTGACCCCACAGATGGACGCTCGCGCGCTCGCGCGTCTCCGCGTCGGGGCCCTGCTTGCTGCTGGCGACCTTCTGCATCAGTCGTCGGAGCGGAGTGAAGGCGAAGATCGGCAGGAAGGGGCGCATCCGGCGCATTCGGGCGACCGATCGGGGAGATGTCGCGACGTAGACGCGGATGTTCGGAATGCCGGTGCTGTGCCACGCCGTCGAAACGTCGCCCCAGGGTATCGTCATGGCGTGGCGCGAGCCGCAGTCGAACGCGATGTCCTTCGCGTCCCACGCCGCGGGGACTCGCACGATCCTGCCGCCCTCGCGGACCGCGCCCCCTTCGTGGATGCCTTCGATCATCGTGAGAAGCGTTCCACGGCTGAGTCCGCCTCCCTTCGAATAGAAGGCGAGCTCGAGATGCGTTGCATCAGGCATCTTCGCGGCGAGCAGGGCCGCAAGACAGTCCGACGGGACGACGTCGAAGCCGACTCCCGGAACGAGCGCGACGGCCGCGCTCTTCGCCTCAGCGGCACGCCGGAGGATCGCTTCGAAGACGGATATCTCGCCGGTGATGTCGAGATAGCTCGCCCCGCGCCCGAGGCAGGCGTCGACCATCGGCGCGCTCGTGTGTACGAACGGTCCGGCGCAATGGAGTACGACGCTTTTCCCTTCCAGCGCGCGGGATACGACGGTCGGGTCGTCGAGCGGGAAGGCCGTCGCCTCGAGCGAGAGCTCGCGGGCGAGCGGCGCGATCGCCTCGGCTGAACGCCCCGCGAGAACCGGGCGCATGCCGCGCCGCACCGCCTCGCGTGCGATGAGCTGCCCTGTGTAGCCGTTCGCTCCGTAGATGAGCCAGGATGTCATGAGCCGATCATAGGCGACGTTGCCCATCCCTTACATGCCCGGAATCGCTGGCTCGCGTACAATCTCGCGCCGGAGGCTTTCCCGATGCGTCTTCGCTCGCTCGTTCTCTGTCTTGCCCTGCTCCTGACCGCCGCGACCGTCACGGCCGACGAGCCGCTGTCGCGGCTGTTGCGCTTCCCCGACATCGAAGGCAATCGGATCGCGTTCGTCTACGCCGGCGACATCTGGGTCGTCGACGCGACGGGTGGCGACGCGAAGCGGCTCACCTCGCACGAGGGGATGGAGCTCTTCCCGAAGTTCTCGCGCGACGGCCGATGGATCGCCTTCTCCGCCGAATACAGCGGAACGAGACAGGTCTACGTGATCAGCGTCGACGGCGGCGCGCCGCGACAGCTCACGTTTTACAACGATGTCGGCGCGATGCCCCCGCGCGGCGGCTACGACTACGTGATCCTGGGATGGACTCCTGACGGGAAGAACGTGCTTTTCCGCGCGAATCGCACTCCCTGGGGAGAACGGATGGGCCGTCCCTACATCGTTCCGGTCGCGGGCGGCATGGAAACGCCGCTCGAGATCCCCGAGTCGGGAAGCGGATCGCTCTCGCCCGACGGAACGAAGTTCGTCTACACGCCGATCGAGCGCGAGTTCCGCACGTGGAAGCGCTACCGCGGCGGGCGTGCGCAGGACGTCTGGATCTACGACCTCGCGAACCACTCGTCGGAGAAGATCACCGACTGGATCGGTACCGACAACCTCCCGCAGTGGGTCGGAGACACGATCTACTTCGCCTCGGATCGCGAGCACAAGCTCAATCTCTATGGCTACGACACGAAGACGAAGCAGACGAAGAAGCTGACGAACCATGACGACTACGACGTCCTCTGGCCGAGCGGAGGATCGAACGCGCTCGTCTACGAGTGCGGCGGTTACATCTACCGGTTCGATCCCGCGAAGGGAACGTCGACGAGGGTGCCGATCCGCGTCTATGGCGACTTCGAGGGGACGCTCCCGTACTTCAAGAACGTCACCGACAACGTCGAGTCGTTCGAGCTCTCTCCCAGCGGCGCGCGCGCGCTGCTCGTCGCCCGCGGCGACGTCTTCACCGTTCCCGCAAAGGACGGAAACATTCGCAACCTCACGCAGTCCTCGGGTGTCCGCGAACGCGACGCCTCGTGGTCGGTCGACGGGAAGTGGATCTCCTACCTCAGCGACAGGTCGGGAGAGTATGAGATCTACGTGCGACCGGCCGACGGAAGCGGCAGCGAGAGGCGCGTGACGACCGACGGGAGCGTCTGGCGCTTCGAGCCGCGCTGGTCGCCCGACGGCGCGAAGCTCGCCTACGCCGACAAGGACCTCCGTCTGCGCATCGCCGACGTCGCGACCGGGAAGAGCGTCGACGTCGATCGCGGCGCGTACGGCGACATCACGCACTACCGCTGGTCGCCCGACAGCCGATGGCTGACCTACTCGAAGGAAGTCGAGACGCGCCTCAGCGCGATCTTCGTCTACGAGCTCGCCTCGGCGAAGTCGACGCGCCTAACCTCGGGGACGACGAACGACCGCGAGCCTGTCTTCGACCCGAAGGGGCGGTACCTCTACTTCCTGTCGGATCGCGACTTCAACCTGAAGTTCAGCAGCTACGAGTTCACGTATCAGTACGCCGATTCGACCCGCGTCTACCTCGCGCTCCTGACGAAGAAGACGGCGGCGCCGCTGCTCCCGAAGAGCGACGAGGA
Organism: Thermoanaerobaculia bacterium; assembly: GCA_041671505.1. GTDB lineage: Bacteria > Acidobacteriota > Thermoanaerobaculia > Gp7-AA8 > Gp7-AA8 > JACPDH01. The sequence goes on from JBAZBK010000013.1 coordinate 37,122, forward strand.
GTCGGTCGCGGCAGCTGAGGCGAAGAAGGACGCGCCCGGGAAGGACGATGCGAAGAAAGGCGACTCGAAGGAGAAGCCTGCCGCCGGCGTGACGGTGTCGATCGACGTCGACGGATTCGAGTCGCGCGTCCGCGCGGTGCCGGGAGCCTCGGGGAACTACTCCCAGCTCGCGGCGACGGCCGATGGCCCGATCTACCTCTCCGGTTCCGACGGCTCGAAGAAGCTCGTTCTCTACAACTTCGAGCAGCGCAAAGAAGAGACCGTCATCGACGGCGTCAACGGGTACGCCTTGTCGGCGAAGGGAGAGAAGCTCGCGTATCGCCGAGGCAGCGAGTACGGAATCGCCGATGCGAAGGGTGGGCAGACGGGGACGAAGCTCGCACTCGAGCGGCTCGAGATGAGGATCGTCCCGCGCGAGGAGTGGGCCGGGATCTTCAACGACTGCTGGCGCATGCTGCGCGACTGGTTCTACGACCCGAAGATGCACGGGCTCGACTGGAAGCTGATGAAGGTGCGCTACGGCGCGCTCGTGCCGTACGTGTCGCACCGCGCCGACCTCGACTTCATCTTCGGCGAGCTCGGCGGCGAGCTCAACGCCGGGCATGTCTACGTCGACTGGGGCGACTTCCCCAAGCCGAAGCGCCGCGATGGCGGGCTCCTCGGAGCGGAGATCGTCGCAGACGCCTCGGGGTACTTTCGCATCTCGAAGATCTTCCCGGGGGAGAACTGGCACGAGGCATTCCGCTCGCCGCTCACCGAGCCCGGAGTCACCGTGAGCAGCGGCGACTACATCCTCGCGGTCGACGGCGTCCCGACGAAGGGAGTCGACAACTTCTACCGCCTCCTGGAGAACAAGGGCGGGCAGGTGGTGTCGCTCCTCGTCAATGGCAAACCTGATCCCGCGGGGGCGCATGAGGAGAAAGTCCGCACGATCACGAGGGAAGGGAACCTGCGATATCTCGACTGGACCCGCTCGCGGCGCGAGATGGTCGAGAAGGCGTCGGGAGGCCGGATCGGCTACATCCATCTGCCTAACACCGCGGTGGAGGGCAATCGCGAGCTCTTCAAGTACTTCTATCCGCAGGCGGGGAAGGAAGCGCTCATCATCGACGACCGCTACAACGGCGGCGGCTTCATCCCCGACCGGATGATCGAGTTGCTCGACCGGCCGGTGCTCAGCTACTGGGCGCGACGCGGCGTGCAGCCCGACCAGACGCCAGGCTTCGCGCACCAGGGGCCGAAGGTCGTGCTGACGAACGGTTACTCGTCGTCGGGCGGCGACGCCTTTCCCTACTTCTTCCGCAAGCGCGGACTCGGCAAGGTGATCGGTACGCGGACGTGGGGCGGGCTGATCGGCCTCTCCGGCAATCCTGACTTCGCCGATGGCGGCGGCATCAGCGTGCCGCAGTTCCGCTTCTTCGACACCGAGGGGATGTGGGCCGTGGAGAACGTCGGAGTCGCACCCGACATCGAGGTTGTCGACCGTCCGGAGCTCGTGGCGAAGGGCGAGGACCCTTCACTCCAGAAGGCGATCGAAGTGCTCCTCGACGAGCTCGCGAAGAGCCCGAAGAAGCCGGTCGTGATCCCGGTCCCGCCGGACGAGTCGAAGTAAGGCGGGCGAGAGGCGAGGAGCGAGAAGGAGGCCAAAGGCCAAGGGCCAGAGGCCAAAGCAGGCATGCGGGGTGTCCCGCGAGGTGGGGCGGAGGTTTCGCGGCGACGCGAAGTGCCGCGCTCGTTCAGTCGGCGTCAAGCTGTATGGGGCACGGCATGCCGTGCCCCTGCTTGTCTTGCTCGTTGAGGCTGCCGTCGTCGGCGGCGCGCAGCCAGGAATGAATGCATCCGACGGGTGATTGCCTAACAACTGACAACTAACAACTAACAACTCCTACGCCGCCCGCGCCGCCGCCCGCTCCGCTCTCTGCCGTGCGAGCGCCGATACCAGGTAGAGCGCCAGCGCGAGAAGCGCGAGGTTGCGGATGCCGATTGCCATCGACAGGAACTCGAGAAGGCCGCCGAGAACGGCGCCGAGGAGGTTCCAGCCGAGAGCCAGGTCGGCAGCGGCGCGCGTCCGGAAGCGAACGGCAAAGAGCGACGCGGCGAAGAAGATCGGCAGGCCGACGACGAGCAGCGAGAGGGCGAGCTTGACCGGTGTGTCGAGCCCGGGCAGCAGCCCTGTCGGCGCCGCGTAGGCGGCCAGCAGCGAGATCACGATTCCGGCGACGCTCGCTCCCGCCGGAATCGGCTTCCACTGCATGAGCAGCGTCGAGGCGAGCAGCATCGTGAGGATCGCCGCGAAGACGACGGCATTCGTCAGCCAGGTCGCGCCCCATGCGAGGTTCATCTCGGTGACCGACTTCGTCTCGAGCAGGAGGAAGGCCGCGCCTAGGCAGAGCATCTCGATGTCGGCACGCCCCTCGCGCACCGAATCGCGAAGCTCCTTCGAGACGCCGAGGACCGAGGCCGCCGAGATCGCTCCGAGAATGAAGATCATCGTGGCGTAGAAGTTACTGATGCCCCGGGTGCGTAGGTAGAGGAAGGGCCAGTCGTCCGTCGAAGCGTCGGTCGATTTGAGTGCCCGGCGGATCGGCTCCCATACCGTCTGATCGGTCGTGCGGAGATGCGAAAACGCGTCGCCGCTCAGAAAGACCCAGTTGAAGAGACGGTTCGGCGCGTTCAGCGCGATCGGGGGGGCGCCGAACGCCTCGTCGTGCAACTTCACGATCCGATCGAAGATGAACGGCGATCCGACCATGAAGTACATCATCACGCCGCCGCCCGGACGGAGAACCTTCTTGACCGACAGCAGGCATTCACGCGTGTAGACGAACGTGTCGAGCCGCACGCTGGAAAGGGCCGACAGGCGCGTCATCGAGTCGAGGGTGCCGAAGACGACGAGATCGTATTTCTCCGGCGTGCGGTTGAGGTAGGAGCGGGCATCGTCGTTGATGACGGTCACGCGCGGATCGGAGTAAGGCCTGTCGGGATGGATCGTCCTGCCGAGCTTGATGATCTCGGGATCGATCTCCACGGCGTCGACCTTCTTCGCGCCGGCGAGCAGAGCGGTGATCACGTCGTTGCCCGATCCTGCGCCGAGCACGAGCACCTTCTCCGGAGGCTTGCGAAGGTTGCCGTACGGCGAGATGTACGCCGCCGCGAGCTTCGCGTCCTCGCGAGACTGTCCCGGTCCCGGCCTCATCGGCGATGCGTACTGGTGAATCGAGCCGTTCGTGAGGATCAGGTGGCCGTTGTGGCCTTTGAAGGTGTCGAGGCTGAGCGCGTAATAGGGACTGAAGACCAGCGCGTGATTCGTCGTGTGGGCGATGAAGAGCATCGCGGCGGCGCAGGTCGCGTAGATCGCGATGCGTCGCAGCCCCGTGCGCGCCATGAAAACGAGTCCCGCGGCGAAGACCATCGCGAACCAGGCGACCGGCGGCGTCCGAAGGAACGAGAAGAGGGTGAACGCCGCCGTGCCGGCGAGCGAGCCGAGCAGGTCGAACGAATAGGCGGGGAGCGATCGACCGTCGCGCGCCATCAGGGCGATTCTGCTCGCCAGCATCTGCCCGAGCGGCACGAAACAGAGCGCCGAGAGGACGAAGCAGGCGACGATCGGCAGCTTGACGTCGTTGACCACCGGGGCGCCGCGCGCTGCGAGGTCGTGGTAGAGAAGCCATAGATGCTCGTTCACCGACTCCTGCGTGAAGGCGATCCCGCTCATCACCCAGGTGGCGATCCCGGTCGCGACCAGGCCGACGGGCCACAACTCGACCAGGGTCCGGCGCGACGCGAGCAGGCAGCCGATGCCGAGCCCGAGAAACGCGCTGATCAGCACCACGTTGGGAAAGTACGAGATGACCCGCACCTGCGTCGGCAGCCAGCGGATCAGCGCGAGCTCCTGAAAGAGGATCACGAACGAGATCGCAGCGATCTCGAGGTACGTGCGCCGGGATTCGATTCGATCGTCCATCGTCGTCAGGATTACCGGGAGCAGTATGCATACACGGGACAGCCGTGCAAGCACCCTTCCCCAAAAACGAAGAGCGGCCGATCGGCCGCTCTTCGAATCAAATGCCGTGTCGGGCTGACTACTCGAGGACGACGATCACGACGCGGCGGTTCTGCGCGCGGCCGTCCTTCGTCTTGTTGTCGGCGACCGGCGCGGTCTCGCCGTACGAGATCGTCGACATGCGGCCGAGCGGAAGTGAATGCTGCTTGTTGAGGTAGCGGCGGACCGACTCGGCGCGCTGCTGGCCGAGCATCTCGTTCGAACCCTCGGCGCCACGGTTGTCGGTGTAGCCCTGAATCTCGACGTAGACGGCGCGGTCGAGCGCCTTCACCTTGCCGGCGAGCTCGTCGAGCGCGACCTTGGCGGCGTCATCGAGCTCCCACGAGCCGACGTTGAAGCGGATGCGGTCTTCGTTGAAGGTCTGCTCGAAGACGACCTTGCCCTTGGCGAGCATTCCGGCTTCTTCAGCGCGCTTGAGAGCGTCGGCCGAGCTCTTGCTGAGCTCCTCGAGCTTGACGTCGGTCTGCTTCTGTTTTTCCTGGAGGTCTTCCACCTGACCGGCGACCGACTCGATCTTCGTGTCAGTTTTGGCGGTGGCGGCCGCGATCTTCTCGTCGACCTGCTTCTGCGTGGCGCAACCGGCGGCCACGACTGAGCTGAGAACGAGCGTGGAGAGGATGCTGATGGTACGTTTCATTGGATGTCCCTTTCGTTTCGTTCGTGATTGTTTCGACCTGCCTCATCGCTTCCTCGTGGACTGCGTGTACGGCGGCTCGGTACCCGAGTAGCCGGCACGCGCGCGGACCTTCCAGGACGATTTGGCCAGCCGGATCGAAAATCTGCGGTACTTTACACCACCTTTGCCCGTCGGCGTGAACCCGATGAGGTACTGCGACCGCAGGTCGCCGTGGATCGCCACGACGGCCGCTTTGAGCGCTTCCACCTCGGTTTCGACCGCGAGACGCCCGCCCGAAGCATCCGCAATCTGCTGAAGCAGTTGGAGATCGAGCCCTTGCTCGTCGTTGGCTGGCAGTTCCTTCTCGACGGGGAAGCGGATTGTGAGCGGGTAGATCGGAACTGTGACCCCCTCGAGCGACTTCGCCAGCTCTTCGCGCGACATCGTCGAGGCGTTGTCGAGCCCGTCGGTGATCAGGATGATCGTCTTTGCCCCATTCTCGCCCAGAAGCGTCTTGTCCGGCATCACGGCGAGGGCGTCGAAGAAGGCTGTCTTTCCCCAGGGCTCGACGGCCTGCATCGCATCGACAATCTTTCTCGTATCTTTCGTGAACGGAACGACTTCCGAGACTTCGTGGTTCGCGAAGACGTAGAGCGCGAAGTCGTCCCCCTTCCTCCGCAGCCCGAGCAGGGTCGCCACGGCGAGGCGGGCGCCGTCCATCTTCCCCGCGAGCCCCATCGATCCCGACCCGTCGAGCAGGATCGTGAACGAGATCGGCGCGTTTTCCACCCTCTCGAACATGTCGGCTTTCACCGGCCTCGCGTCGACCAGCAGGGATACGTCCCTGGCCTTCAGCGTGGACACGGCGCGACCTTTCCGATCGGCGACTGCGAACGGGATCATCACGTAGCCGACCGAGATCGTGTCCGAGAACGTCGCCGGAGCGTCGGGGAGCTTCGGCGCAGCCAGCGGGGGCGCGACAGCCTGCGGAGCGGAAGGTCGCGGTGTAGCAGGCGACGTGGTCGGCGCTGGCGCTGGCGGTTTCGTCGCGGCGGTCGGGCGCGCAGGCGCCGCTGCCTTGCTGGTCGGCGCCGCCGGTTTCGCTTCCGGCGGCGGGTTGTCCTTCTTCAGCGGGGGGAGCTTCGGCGGAGGAGGTGGCGGGGGAGACAGCACTTTCACTCCGCCCGACGGAGAGGGCGGCGCCTGGGTCGACGTCGACTGCGCCGTCAGCATGCCGGCGAGAAGCGTCGTGAGGAGTGCGATCGATGCTGCGCGAATCATCATCTCGATTTTGCCACACGGGTATCCGCATACCCCAATCGTGGAACGCGAATTGTAAAACAGGGAGGCCCTCCCGGACTCGAAGAGTCGTGCGGGCCCTTGCCGCTCTTCTGACTGGATACGCGAAACCGCGCGAAATATGGCCCATATTCGTGCCGAATCCTCCCGTCCCCGCCGATCACGCTCGAGAAGCCGTGCCCGACGGTTGACCATTCGTCGTTCCGTCCAACCCGGTGGAGTTGCTACGATCGTGCCAACGATGCGCACCTTTCACCTGATCGACGCGAGTCCCTACGTCTTCCGCGCTTACTTTTCGCTTCCGACCACGATGGTCGACAGCTCCGGCCGCCCGTCGAACGCGGTTCATGGCTACGCCGGCTTTCTGCTGCGCTATCTCGAAACGGAGAGGCCGACGCATGTCGCCGTCGCGTTCGACGAGAGTCTCAACACGAGCTTCCGGAACGACGACTATCCGGCGTACAAGGCGCAGCGCGAGCTTCCGCCGGCCGACCTCGAGGCGCAGTTCGACGGCTGTCGCGCGCTCACCGAGGCGATGGGAATGACGACCTTCGCCCACGAGCGCTACGAGGCCGACGATTTCATCGCGACGCTCGAGCATCGGTTCCGGGGCGAGGGGAGCTCGTTCGTCGTCGTCAGCCCCGACAAGGATCTCGCGCAGCTCGTGTCGGAGTCGGTCACGCTGTTCGACTTCGCGAAGGAGCTTCGCTACGGGCCGGCGGAGGTCAGGACGAAGTTCGGCGTCGCGCCGTCGCAGATCGCGGATCTGCTTGGTCTGATGGGCGACGCGGTCGACAACATTCCGGGCGTGAAGGGGATCGGGCCAAAGAGCGCGGTTGCGCTGCTCGAGGCGTTCGGCTCGCTCGATGCGCTGCTGTCGGGGCTCGACCGGGTGGCGGCGTTGCCGATCCGCGGTGCGAAGGGAATCGCCGATAAGCTCGCGGCGTCGCGGGAGATCGCGCTGCTTTCGCGGCAGCTCGCGACGGTGTCGACATCGGCGCCGGTCGACGTCGACGCCGACGCGCTGCGCGTGCGCGAGCCCGACCGCGGCCGCCTGGAGCCGCTGCTCGCGCGGCTGGGGCTGGGGATGGTGAGGCGGTGGGCGGGCGAGAGAAATTGAAAATTGAAAATTGAGAATTGAGAATTGAAGTAGATGAGAACCCCGCGAATCCCGGGCCTGGAAGCGCTTCCCCCTACAAGTGCTCTTTTTTCAATTTTCAATTTTCAATTTTCAATTCGCTTACGCGCGCCCATCACCTGATACGCTTCCCCTGTGTTCAGCGCCCGCGCACGCCTCGACGCGCTGCCTAACCGGATTGCGGAGATCATCGCGCACCGCCGTGCCAGCGGCGCGCGACTGATCGACCTGACGGCGAGCAATCCGACGAGCTGCGGGCTCGACTACCCGCACCGCGAGATCGGAGCTGCGCTCGCCGAGGGGGCTCGCTCGTCGTATCACCCGGAGGCGCTCGGCATCGCAATCGCGCGCGAGACGGTTGCGGCGCATCTCCGCCAGAGAGGCGAGACGGTCGCCGCGCGGGACGTGATGATCACCGCCTCGACGAGCGAGGCGTATGGCTACCTCTTCAAGCTGCTGGCGGATCCGGGCGACGCGGTCGTCACCGCCCGCCCTGCCTATCCGCTCCTCGAGCATCTCGCCTCGTCGGAGACGATCGAGCTCCTGCAGTTCCCACTCCTCCGTGACGGGAGGTGGCAGCTCGATCTGCACGAGCTCGAGCATGCAGTCGGCCCGCGGACGCGCGCGGTTGCGCTCGTGCATCCGAACAATCCGACCGGTTCATACCTGACGCGTGCCGAGCTCGATGCCGTCGCGCAGTTCTGCGCCGCGCGGAGCATCGCGCTGATCTCGGACGAAGTCTTTCACGACTATCCGGTCGAAGCTCCGCGCGATTGCGCACCATCGGCTGCCGAGTGCGATCTTCCCTGTCTGAGCTTCTCGATGGGCGGCCTCTCGAAGAGCGCGGGAATGCCGCAGTTGAAGCTGGGCTGGGTTCGGGTCGCCGGCCCGGAGCGGCTGCGGCGGGAGGCGCTCCGCGGTCTCGAGGCGATCGCCGACGATTATCTTTCGGTCGCGACCCCCGTTCAGGTGGCACTGTCGCGGCTGCTCGAGATCGGCGCATCGATACGCGAGCAGATCATCGCGCGGACGAGCCTGAACCTGCGCGTGCTGCGCGAGTCGCTCTCCGCGGACCGCTCGATCGAGGTGCTGCCGGTCGAAGGCGGCTGGTCCGCGGTGGTCCGCGTGCCGCGAATCGTCGCGGACGAGGAGCTCGCCGTTGCGCTCGTCGAGTATTTCGGCGTGCTCGTCCATCCCGGTTATTTCTTCGACTTCGACCGCGACGGCTATCTCGTCGTCTCGCTGCTCTCGCGCCCTGCCGATCTCGAAGAAGGGACACGGCCCATTATCGAGTTGGTGGGAGTGCTGGCCGCGCCATAGGCGCGGAATTGAGAATTGAGGAATTGAGAATTGAGAGATGCGAGAGACAGCAGGTTCGGGGTCACACCCAATGGCCTTAAGTTAAGAAATCAACACCCCGCAGACCAGTCATCCCGAGCGCAGCGAGGGATCTGCGAAGACATCGTCTGATCGCTTCCTCAGCGACAATCACCCCGATACTGCTGGAAATCCGCTAAGGAATCGGTCAGATGGTCGTCCGCAGATCCCTCGCTGCGCTCGGGATGACAAGCTTCCGGTGCGCGCGTCGCTTAACTTAAGGTCATTAGGGTCACACCCCGAAGTCCCCCAGTAGCCGACGGGCGAAGCCCGCGCCGCCTCGATCTCTCAATTCTCAGTTCTTCAATTCTCAATTCCGCGCGGGCAGGATCGCGCGAACGCAGAAAGGCCCGCGTCTCCGCGGGCCTTTCTGTGAATCGAGAAATTCCGAGCGCGCGGCTAGACCCCCGCGAAGCTGACGCCTTCGAAGACGAGGGTCGGGGCGTTCATCGCGGAGTAGGGGAAGGGATCGTTGCCGACGGCGGCGATCCGCTTCCAGAACTCGAGATGGTTGCCGGAGATGTTCATCTCCGCGACGGGCTCGGCGAGCTTGCCGCCGCGGATCCGGTAACCCTGCACGCCGAGAGAGAAATCTCCGGTCAGCGCGTTGGAATTGCCGCCGATGAAGTCGGTGACGAGGATCGCGTCCTGCAGCTCCGCGACGATTCCGGCGCGGTTCGTGTCGCCGTACTTCCAGGTCAGGTTCGACATGTTGCCGGAGGTCGGCGCGACGCCGAGCTTGCGGCCGTAGTAGTTGTCGATGAAGTAGCTGCGGAGGACGCCAGCCTCGATGATCGGACGCATCTTCGCGGAGATGCCTTCCATGTCGAAATGCCGCGAGCCGAGCCCCTTCGGGATGAGCGGGTCGTCGACGATCGTCAGTTTCTCGCTGAAGACCTGCGTGCCGAGCTTGCCTTCGAGGCATGAGCGCTTCTGCTGGAGCGCGGAGCCGGTCATCGGGCCCATCCCTCCGATGAGATAGCCTAACAGCCGCGACGAGGCGCGGTTGTCGAGGACCATCGTCATCGCGGCGGATTCACCCTTCTTCGCGCCGAGGCGCGAGAGCGCGCGAGACGCGGCCTCGGTGCCGACGGCGGAGCCCTTCGCGAGCTCGCCGTAGAAGCGCGAGACGGCATACGCGTAATCCTCGGGGCGGCGGCCGTCGGCGTCTTTCGCGCTGACGCTCGCCGAGATGCTGAAGACCGTGTCGCGCCGCTTGCCGGAGAAGCCGTTCGACGTGACGAGGAACGTCTCGGTCAGCGTGTCGCCGAAGCCGGTCGAAACGGAGAGGATCGCCTCGCTCCCCTTCACCGCGCGGGCGGCGTCTTCTGCTACCTTCGCGAAGCGGCGACGGTCGTCAGGCGTGACGGTGTCGTACTTCGGGTCCTCGAGCTTGAGGTCGATCTCGGTCCGGCCCTTGTAGAGCTCGGGGTCGGGGAGCTTGCGGAACTCGTCCTTCGCGAGGCTGCGCGCGAGGACGACGGCGTCGCCGATGAATGCCGCGAGTGCGTCGGGACGGAGGTCGCTCGTCGAGACGGTGGAGTAGCGCCCGTCGACGAAGAGCTGAAGGCCGACGCCGCGGGTGGTCGATTCCTGGATTCTCTCGACTTTTCCGTCGCGCCAGTCGAGCGAGACTTCGCGCGACTTGTACGCGCGGGCGGCCGCATCCTGTGCGCCCTGCTTCTTCGCGATCTCGATGCAGCCCTGCGCGATCGAGAGCATGTCGGTGGTCGGTGCAATTGTCTGGGTCATCGTCGTCTCCTCAACCCTTCTTCGTCTGCGCGCGCCCGCCGACGGTGATCGAGGCGACGCGAACGGTCGGCATGCCCTGCGAGACCGGGACACCCTGTCCGTCCTTGCCGCAGGTCCAGCCGCCTTCGTCGATCTTCAGATCGTCGCCGACCATGTCGATGAGCTCGAGGACTTTCGGGCCGTTGCCGATGATGTTGACGTCCTTGATCGGCGAGGTGAGCTTGCCGTCCTCGATGAGATAGCCGTTCTTGACGTAGAAGGTGAAGTCGCCGGCGCCGATGTTGACCTGTCCGTTCGAGAAGTGATCGCAGTAGATCCCCTTCTTGACCGACGCGATGATCTCGTCCTTCTTGTGCGGGCCGGGGAGCATGTAGGTCGAGCGCATGCGCGGGATCGGTGCGAACTCGTAGCCCTGGCGGCGACCGTTGCCGGTCGGCTTGACGCCGTAGTGCTTCGCGGAGATCGAGTCGTGGAGGTAGGTCGAGAGGATGCCCTTGTCGACGAGCATCGTCTTGCCGACCGGGTTGCCCTCGTCGTCGACGTTGATCGCGCCGCGCGCGGCCTGCTGCGTTCCCTCGTCGATGATGCTGACGAAGTCCTTCGCGACCGGCTTGCCGATCTTGTCGGAGAAGATCGAGGTGTTCTTGCGGTTGAAGTCGGCCTCCATGCCGTGGCCGATCGCCTCGTGAAGGAGGATGCCCGACGACCCCGCGCCAAGGACGACGGGCATCTCACCCGCCGGCGGCTGCACCGCGTCGAAGAGAATCATCGTCTTCGAGACGGCCTTCGCGACGAGGTTGTCGAGCCTTGCCGCATCGTAGAAATCGATGTCGCTGCGCCCGGCTAGATTGACCGAGTTGTTTTCCTTGCGGCCGTTCTGTTCGGCGACGATCGCAAGGGAGAGCGTCGTCATCGGCTGGTAATCCTCGACGATGCGTCCGTTCGAGTCGGCGATGAGGACCACGCCGCTCTGGTCCATGAAGCCCATCTGGACCTTCTGGACGCGCTTGTCGGCCGCGAAGGTCTTCGCGTTGACGCCGTTGAGGATCGCAAGCTTGCGGTCGGGGCGAACGTCTTCCCATTTGACCTTGATGGGATAGCGATTCGCCTTCTCGGTGACGATCTTCATCCGGGCGGGAGCCTTCTTCGCGGGGCCGTCGGCGATCGCAGCAGCCGTCATGGCGGCGCGCTTCATCGCGTCGGCGGTGAGCTCTTCGGTGAATCCGTAGCCGGTCTGGTCGCCCTTGACGACGCGGACGCCGACGCCGAGCGCCGCGTTCGCGCTGGCGCGGTTCACGGCTCCGTCCTCGAGCGCCATCGTGTTGGTTAGGCGGTGCTGGAAGAAGAGGTCTGCGTAATCGCCGCCTTTCGACAGCGCGACGCCGAGCGTCTCCTTGATCAGCGTTTCGGTCACGCCGAAGCGCGAGAAGTAGCCGATCCCGTCCCTGGGCCCTGTGCCGGCAAACGCATTGCCGAGGCCAAACAGGTCGGTCACCGCGAGCGCCGCCGCGGTCGTTGCGGTCGCCTGGACGAAGGCCCGGCGATCGATTCCGTTGCGATCCTGCATGAATTCCTCCTGGTTCGAGTCATTGGGATTTCACCAGCGCACACTTCTACTACAAGTTCCCTACGGAACGATAAACGCGCCGTGACCAGCGGAGTTTCAAACAAGGAGTGAACAAAGGAGTCGGCCGCGGCCCGCTGGACACAAATGCCCGGCTGCGAGCAGGGGACCGCGGCGGGAGAGTCACGAGGTCTCTTCTCTGGAAACGAGCTTCTCGAAAAGGCAGTCGAGCGCTTTCCGCGGATCGTCGTGGATCCCGGAGTGCACTTCCGACGTCTGGATGATCGTGCTGCGGGGAGCGACGAGCCAGTGGAAGCGGGCGCGCTGCGGAAGGTCGCCGATGTCGCCCGCGGCGCTGCCTCCCGCACAGATCTTCGGGATCGCCGACAGATGCCTGTCGATGAAGTCGGTGTCGATCGCCGGTGCCAGCGCCTTGAGTCGCGCGCAGTCGAGTTCGATTCGAGCGTCGAGGAAGCCGAGCGTCGGGCAGAAGAGGATCACACCCGCGTTGACGAACTCGCCTCGATCGACGCGCGGGACGACGCGGACGACGGCGTAGTCAAATACGTGGCGATCGCGCACGGACTGCGTCCTCCATCCAGTCCCGGGGAGACTCGAGCCGCTGCGTCAGGTAGTCGCGGTACGCGGCCCGATGCTCGTCGGCGCTCGCGAATCGCGGCTCGTCGCCAAGCCACGAGTCAGGGATCATCTCGACCACTCCCGCCACGGCCTCGGGGGTGAGCAGCCCGGCAAACTCCGCATCGACCTCGGGGAGCTCGTTGGCCCACCGCAGCAGCACGTGGTCTCCGATCTGCCGGAACGGCAGACGGCTCCGCTCGGCCGCGCCGTCCCAGTTGTGATGAAAGATGAGGCTCGCGCCATGGTCGATCATCCAGAGCTTTTTGTGCCAGACGAGCAGGTTCGTGTTCTTCACCGTTCGGTCGACGTTCGTCACGAGCGCGTCGAACCAGACGATCGCGGAGGCGAGTCGGGCGTCGCCTCCGATCTTCGCGTCGATGAGAGGATCGAACGTGATCGACCCGGGAAGATAGTCGAGCGCGATGTTGAGCCCTTCACTCTTGCGCAGAAGATCCTGGATTTCCGGATCGCGCTCGGTCATCGCCATCCGCGGGTCGAAATCGACGAAGACGATCTCGGGAACGGGAAGGCCGAGGATGCGTGCGATCTCGCCGGCGACGAGCTCTGCGATCAGCGCCTTTGGCCCCTGTCCGGCGCCGCGGAACTTCAGAACGTAGGTTCCGCTGTCGTCGCCCGCGACGATCGCGGGGAGCGATCCCCCTTCGCGCAGTGGCGTGACGTATTCCGTGGCTGTGATCGTCCGGATCATGGTTTCTCGGTCAGCTTCGGCCGTCGAGGAGCGATTCTACCCCCTCCCGGTGCGCCGCCTCACTCCCGCCTGTGCGCCACGCACGGGTTCCGCCGCCGCCGGATCTGATTGAATGGCGCGGACAACTTACCGCTCACGAGGAAACGATGAAAAGACGAGCCCTGATGTTTGGATTGATCTGCCTGCTGACCGTGACCGCCATGTTCGCGCAGCCCCGCGATCGTGCGTCGATCCCCGACAAGTTCAAGTGGAATCTCGCCGATCTCTACGCGTCGGACGACGTGTGGCGCGCGGAAAAGGGCAAGCTCGAGGAAGGCCTGCCGAAGCTTGCGACCTACCAGGGGACGCTCGGCAAGTCGCCCGCGGCGATGCTCGAGGCGCTCGACGCGATCTTCGTCGCGCAGAAGGACTTCTACAAACTCTACGTCTACGCCTCGATGGCGGCCGACGTCGACACGCGCGACTCCGCGAAGGAGGGGATGCGCCAGCAGATGACCGGTCTCGGGGCGAAGCTCTCGGCGACGATCGCCTGGATGCAGCCCGAGGTGCTCTCGCTCGGCAAGGCGAAGGTCGACGCGATGATCAAGGCGGAGCCGAAGCTCGAGCTCTACCGGCTCGTGCTCGACGACATCGTCCGTCGCGCCGCGCACACCGGCACGCCGGGTGAAGAGAAGATTCTTGCCGATGCCGGGCTCGCCACCGCGGGCGCCGGGAGTATCCGGAACGTCTTCGCGAACGCCGACTTCCCGTACCCGACGATCAAGCTCGCCGACGGGACGGACGTCGTCATCGACGCCGCCGCCTTCACCAACCACCGTGCGAGCGCGAACCGCGCCGATCGCGAGAAGGTCTTCTCGAACTTCTTCGGCGCGCTCGGAAAGTACAAGGGAACCTACGGCGCGATGCTGAACGCGAAGGTGCAGAACGACGTCTTCTACATGCGCGCGCAGAAGTACCCGACGACGCTCGAGCAGTCGCTCGACAGCTTCAACATTCCGACCGCGGTCTACAAAGCGCTTCTCGACGGTGTGAACGCGAACACCGCGACGCTGCAGCGCTACCTGACGCTGCGCAAGACGATGATGGGCGTCGACCAGCTTCACTACTACGATCTCTATGCGCCGCTCGTGGGCGAGGTCGACACGAAATATCCGATCGACGTCGCGCGGAAAAACGTCACCGGCTCGCTCAAGCCGCTCGGTGACGACTACGTCGGTGTCATCAACCAGGCGCTCGACAACCGCTGGATCGATCTCTACCCGTCCGCCGGGAAACGCTCGGGCGCCTACTCCGAGAGCGCCTACGACACGCATCCGTACATGCTCCTCAACTACAACGACAACTGGGAGGACATGACGACCCTGACGCACGAGCTCGGCCACACGATGCAGAGCTACTACTCGAACAAATCGCAGCCGTTCGTGAAGGCGAACTACCCGATCTTCGTCGCCGAGGTGGCGTCGACGTTCAACGAGGCGCTGCTGGTCGACTACATGCTGAAGACGACGAAGGACAAGGCGACGCGCCTCGCGATCCTCGGCAATTACCTCGAGGGGCTCCGCCTCACCGTCTTCCGCCAGACGCAGTTCGCCGAGTTCGAGCTGAAGATCCACGAGATGGCGGAGAAGGGTGAGCCTCTGACCGGCGAGACGCTCGACAAGACCTATCTCGACATCGTCCGGAAGTACTACGGCCACGACAAGGGGGTCTGCATCGTCGAAGACTACGTCGCGAGCGAGTGGTCGTACATCCCGCACTTCTATTACAACTACTACGTGTACCAGTACGCGACGTCGTTCACCGCGTCGGCGGCCCTCTCCGAGAAGGTGATGGCGGGCGACAAGGTCGCGACGAAGAAGTACCGCGATTTCCTCGCCGCGGGCGGATCGAAATACCCGATCGAGCTCCTCAAGGACGCCGGCGTCGACATGACGACCGCCGAACCGCTGACGCTCACGATGAAGAAGATGAACCGCGTGATCGACGAGATGGAGAAGATCCTGGCGGAGAAGAAGTAGGGAGGGCTGGTCAGAGGTCAAAGGTCATAGGTCAAAGCAGGCGAACGGCCGGTCAACGGAGAGGCCAAAGGCCAGAGCAAGCAGCGAGTTGTGGTGATTCAGGGGCCGTCGTCTTCCGGGCGACGGCCTCTTCTGTTTCGTGGCGAAGTTCTTTGGCCCGCCTGATTGCCTGCTTTGGTCTCTGGCCCATGGCCTTTGGCCTGCCTCTCGCTTGCTTTGACCTATGACCTATGACCTCTGACCTGCCTCTAATACTCCATGATCACCGGCGCATGGTCGCTCGTGCCGAATGCGGGCATGACGATGCACGACGTGGCGCGGGAGGCGATCGCCTTCGATGCGAGGATGTAGTCGATGCGCCAGCCGATGTTGCGCTGACGCATCTGGCGCCACGGTGCCCACCAGGTGAAGAGCATTTCGTTGGACGGGTCGACCTGACGTCCCACGTCGACGAGGTCGTCGCCGAGGAGCGTGGCGAAAAGCTCCCGCTCCTCGGGACGCTGGCCAATGACGTCAGCCTTCCGTTCCTTCGGATGGACGTCGACGTCCGAGCGGGTGATGTTCATGTCGCCGCAGAGGACGAGATTCTGGCCGCGGGCGTGAACCTCGCGTACCCAGGCGCAGAGCTTCGTGAAGAAGTCGATCTTTGCCGCGTAGTCCTTGCCACCGTTAGGCACGTAGACCGACACGAAGAGTGTGTCGCCGACCTGCCCCGACACGATGCGGCTCTCCATGTCGAACTCGGGGTGAGCGAACAGCGGCTCGCCCGCGTGCGCACCTTTCTTCAGGTGAAGGGAGACTCCCGAATAGCCTTTCCGGCCGTGCCAGTACGTCTCGTAGCCCTCGACCTTCACCGACGCGGGGATCTGCTCCGGAGCCGCCTTGAGCTCCTGCAGGCAGATGACGTCGGGTGCGACCGTCGTCGCGAACTCGACGAACTGCGCTTCGCGCGCACGGATTCCGTTCACGTTCCAGGTGGCGACTTTCATGGGAGAAGAGGATAGCGCGGGTTGTCATCCCGAGCGAAGCGAGGGATCTGCCAGCGAATCGACTGATCAACTCCTCCGCTCATGTGGGTTCGTGCCCGAATCGCGAGCTGCCTTGACGAAGGTGGTCAGTTGATCTGTTTGCAGATCCCTCGCTCCGCTCGGGATGACATCCTGAGTTGGCAAGTTCGGGGTCACACCTGGAAACCTGAACTTCAGGCGGTGTGAGAGCTGGAGTGGGTCGTTCCTGCGGAGCCGCTAAGTTCAGGTTTCCAGGTGTGACCTCGAACTTCCGGAAGTTCCCGCGAATGGTAGACTCGCTTTTCATGAACGAGCCTCTCCGGCGGCTTCTGGAGCTGGATCTCGGGAAGGGGCCTCTGCTCGTGCTGACGCACGACAATCCCGATCCCGACTCGATCGCGAGCGCCGCGGGGCTGGCTCTTCTACTCGAGAAGACGCGCGGAATCGACGCGACGGTCGGCTACAGCGGGATCATCGGCCGCGCGGAGAATCGCGCGATGGTCGAGATGCTCGCGCTGCCGGTCCGGCACATCAGCGAGCTCGACCTCGCCGGCTACCAGCATTTCGCCCTGATCGACGCGCAGCCGAATACCGGCAACAGCGTCATCCCCGAGGGGCGGATCCCCGACATCGTGATCGACCATCACCCGCTCCGCGAAGCGACGCGCCGCTCGCCCTTCTTTGACGTGCGCGAGGCGCTCGGTGCGTCGGCGACGATCGTGACGGGCTACCTCCGCGATGCAATCGTTTCGATTCCGCGCGATCTCGCGACCGCGCTGCTCTATGGCATCCGCTCCGAGACGCAGGACCTCGGCCGCGAAGCGTCCGACGACGACTTCGACGCCTATATCTTCCTGTTCCATCTCGCCGACACACGAAAGCTGTCTGCGATCTCGCTCCCTGCGCTCGACCCGCGCTACTTCACGCAGCTCGCGACTGCGCTCGACTCGCTGACGGTCGGCGAGCACGTCTCGGTCTGCCAGCTCGATCACGTGATGGATCCCGATTTCGTTCCCGAGATGGCCGACCTCGCGGTGCGCTTCGCCGGCATCGAGTGGAGTCTCGTCACGGGACAGTACGCCCACCGGCTCCACCTCTCGATCCGCAGCAATGCCGTCGACGCCAACTCGGGCGAGCTGATGCAGGCTCTCCTCGACGGTCTCGGGCGGGGAGGCGGCCACGGGATGCGCGGCGGCGGAAATATCGATCTCACCACGACCGACCTGTCGCTCGAGAGCCTTGAAGCGAGCCTTCGGGAACGGTTTCTCCAGCTCACCGGGCACGCCGGCGAAGAGCTCATCCCGGTCCGCGAGCATCCCCGCGGCCGGATCGAACCTCTCCTCGGCGGCCTCGACCCGGGAGTCAAGGCTTGAGCGAAACCGGATCTGCGACCGGAATCGCGGAACGAGCGCAGGCACACGATGACGAAGAACGACGGTCTTACGCGCGAGAGCATTCGTTGTGGGCTCGTTCGCACTCGGAGGTGACACGATGAACTTCCGTGTTTTCGACAGTGTCGAGGACGTCGTCTCCGGGGTCGTCGCGACGATCGTCGCGGCGGCGGAGTCGAGCGAGCGCGCGGTGATCGCTCTGTCGGGCGGCTCGACGCCCGAGGTCGTCTACCGGCGCCTCGGAAGTGGCGCGACGCTCGAGCGGCTCGCGAAGCGGCGCGTGCTCTGGGTGATGGGGGACGAGCGCTGCGTTCCTCCCGATCACGACATGTCGAATTCGCGGATGGTCTCGCGCTCGCTCTTCGCGGCAGGCCTTCCCGAGGAGCACGAGTTCCTCCGCTTCCGGACCGAGCTCGACGATCCCGCGGCGATCGCGCGCGACTTCGAGGATCGATGGAAGACCCTCGGTGTCGAGCGGCTCGACATCGCGCTGCTCGGCGTCGGCGAGGATGGCCACACGGCGTCGCTCTTTCCGGGGACCGACGTGCTCACGGTCGAAGACTGCATTGCGAAAGAAGTCTGGGTCGAGAAGATGAACAGCTGGCGCGTCACGCTGACGATGCCGGCGCTGCGCGCCTCCCGCATGAGGATCGTCATCGCGAACGGGGCGAAGAAGAAGCCGATCCTGACAGAGCTTCGTGACGGCGCGAGTTTCCCTGTTGCCGATGCGATGCGAGGCGGGGAGAATGCGTGGTGGTTCGTCGATCGCGACGCATACCCGGTGGAGCCTTCCTGATCGCATGAGACTCATTGCAGCGGACGTTGGCGGGACGAAGACGCTCCTCGAGCTCTTCGAAGTCTCAAATGGACAGGCCCGGGTGATCCGGGAGGAACGGCTCGTGAGCGGCAACTACGAGACCTTCACCAGCCTGGTGCGGGCGTTCATCAGCGACGGCGACGCTCCGGTCGACGGCGCCTGCTTCGCAATCGCAGGGCCGGCGGACGATCGCCAGGCCCTCATGACCAACCTTGGCTGGTCGATCAGCGCCGAGGAGCTCGAGCGCGAGCTCGGAATCGGCCGCGTCCGCCTGATCAACGACTTCCATGCCGTGGCGGCGGCGATCGCGGTCGTCGACGACCACGACCTCGCGGTCCTCAACCCGCGGCAGCGCGACCCGCGGGGAACCGTCGCGGTGCTCGGCGCCGGAACGGGGCTGGGTGAAGCGATCCTCGTTCGCGGCGAAGGGACGAAGCTGCACGTGATCTCCTCCGAAGGTGGACACGCGAGCTTTGCGCCACGCACCGAGCTTCAGGGGAAGCTGCTGCTCTACCTTGCGGAGAAGTACGGAGGCCACGTCAGCTACGAGCGCCTCCTGTCGGGTCCCGGGATCGTCAACATCTTCTCGTTCCTCTGCGAGCGGGTCTACCACGTGAGCCCGGAAGAGATCGGCGTCGAGAGCGCGCGCGGGCATGTCGCCGGCCAGGTCGCCGCGTTCGCCGCGCAGGGCCTCGAGGTCGCGAAGAAGACGGTGGAGATCTTCGTCGACATCTACGGCGCCGAGGCTGGCAACCTCGCGCTGAAGACACTTCCGCGCGGAGGCCTCTTCATCGCGGGCGGCATCGCCGCGAAGAATCTCGGCTGGTTCCGCGACGGCCGCTTCATGGAGGCGTACTCCGACAAGGGGAGGATGCGCGGCCTGCTGATGGAGATCCCCGTCTCCGTCGTCTCCAACCCGCGCCTCGGCTTGAACGGCGCGAAGATCGTGGCGATCGAGGCGACAGGCGAGAGGCAGGTTGGAGGTCAAAGGTCATAGGCGAGAGCCGGCGGATGTGGAGTGCGAAAGCAAAGCTTTCGCGGCGGCGCAACGCGCCGCACTCGTGGAGCAGGAGTGAAATGCAGGAGCACGGATTACCGTGCTCCGTTTTGCATTCAGCTGGATCCCTGTCGCCTTCGGCGACGCGCAGGCAGGAGTGCCTGCGCCACACTCGCTACGTCGCACAGAACACGATCGTCAGAACCTGCGCGACGAGGATGCGGAGGAGCATCGTCGCCGGATAGACGGTCGCGTACGACACGTTAGGCGTATCCGACTTGTTGAGGTCGGTGGCGAAGGCGAGGGCGGGGGGATCGGTGTGGCTGCCGGCGATGATGCCGGAGAGGCTGGCGAAGTCGAGCTTGAGCACGAGCCGGCCCACGATCCCTCCGAGCAGCGTCGGGATCATCGTGATCGCGACGCCACAGCCCATCCAGAGAAAGCCATCGCCCGTGGCGAGCGTCGCAACGAACTTTTCTCCAGACTTCAGTCCGACGCAGGCGAGGAAGAGAGTCAGGCCGAGCTCTCGGAACGCGATGTTCGCGTTGAGCGGCATGTGCCAGATGATCGGCCCGATGTGGCCAAGCCGGCTGATCAGGATCGCGACGATGAGCGGCCCGCCGGCGAGGCCGAGCCGGAGCGGAACGGGAAGCCCGGAGATCTCGAACGGGAGCAGTCCTGCGAAGACGCCGAGGGCGATGCCGACGAAGATGGCGAGGATATTCGTCTGGTTGAGGGCGCGGGCGGAATTGCCGAGCAGCTCCGCGGCGCGCGCGACGTCTTCCTCGCGCCCGACGAGCTGGAGCATGTCGCCGAACAGCAGTCGCAGATCCGCGACCGCGGTCATCTCGAGGTCGGCTCGGGTCACGCGGGTGACGGTCACGCCGTACTTCTGGCGCAGCGCGAGCTCGGTGAGCGTCTTGCCTAACACCGCCTGGTGCGTGACGACGACGCGGCGGCTCGACACCGCGCTCGGCAGCTGCACGAGATCCTCGGCGATCTCGCTTCCTACGATGATGCGGAAGCTGTCGAGGTCCGCGCGCGTGCCGACGGCGAGAAGGACGTCGCCTTTCGCGAGCTGCATGTCGTCGCGCGCGAGCACGACTTCGTCTGATCCCGCGGGTTTCACGCGCGTGATCGTGATCTCGAGCTCCGACATCCCGGGAATCGCTGCGAGCTTCAGCCCGACGAGGTTCTCGTTCTCGACGCGGATGCTCGCCCGCTCGGGCGGCTGCGTCGCCTCGGCCTGCCGCCGCGCGCGCTCTTCCTGCTCGCGATCGACGTCGATCCGGAAGATCGTCCGCAGCATGACGAGCGACAGGATCAGGCCGGCGATCGCGCCCGGGTAGGCGACGGCATAGCCGAGCCCCGGCATCGAGAGGAGGTCGGGCGTGATCCCTGGAATCGACTTGAGCGTGTCCTGCATCGCGCCGAGCGCCGGAGTGTTCGTAGTCGCGCCGGCGAGCACCCCGAGAATCGCGGGCATCGGGATCTTCAGCACGAGGGCGAGGGTGATCGCGGTGAGCGAACCGACGGCGATGATCCCCGCCGCGAGCAGGTTCATCGGAAGCCCCTGCGCGCGCAGCGATGCGAAGAAGCCGCGGCCGACCTGCATGCCGATCGTGTAGACGAAGAGGATGAGGCCGAACTCACGGACGAACTCGAGGATCGCCTGGTCGAGGTGGAGGCCGAGATGGCCGAAGAAGATCCCGGCGAAGAGGACGCCCGCGACCCCGAGCGAAACGCCGCGCACGCGGAGGTTCCCGATCGCCAGGCCGAGGATCGCGACGAGCGAGAGCACAGTCACCGAGTAGGCAACTTCGTGCGAGGCCTGGATTCCGATCAGCCAGCTCATGGTCTCTGATGCGATGAAGCGTGCGGCCGGATTCTATCGTGGACTCGGGGAGGGGGATGTGTGATGAGGGGTACGGGGCGGGGGTGAGAGACGGGCATGCGGACTGGGTGCCGTGGAGGCCGTTCACGGGCGCGGGAGCGGGCGCGTTCACGGGTGAGCAAGGTCGCTCGGGTTTCGATGGATGAACGTGCCCGGTTGGAGCGCCGCAGGACCCGATTGGGAATGGGTTTCCGTGACCGCGCCCGAGCCCGCGCCCGCTTCCGGCTTTTCCGGCGACACCGCACCGGGAAGCTCCGCCGAATGCGAACCCGAAAATCGAGTTCGTGCCTCGCCTCCCCGCCCAATTTGTGGTATCTGAAGAGCTTCAACCCCCTGGGTTCGAGAGGATTCGTGTCGATGACCGACGTCAGCCATCAAGCGACGAGCCAGCAGTTCACCCGCGAGAGCATCATCGCGGACTACCGACTCGCCTACAGGAGCCGGCAGGCCAGCCTCATCGGCCGCCGCGAGGTGCTGACAGGCAAGGCCAAGTTCGGCATTTTCGGCGACGGCAAAGAGGTGGCGCAGCTCGCGATGGCGCGCGCCTTCCGACCGGGTGACTTCCGTTCCGGCTACTACCGCGACCAGACGTTCATGTTCGCGACGGGGATGGTTTCTCTCGAGGAGTTCTTTGCCCAGCTTTACGCCGACCCGGACGTAAGCCACGACCCGTCGTCGGCGGGACGCTCGATGAATTGCCACTTCGGCTCGCGGACGCTCAATCCCGACGGCACCTGGCGATCGATCGCCGAGATGCCGAACTCCTCCTCCGACATGTCGCCGACCGCGTCGCAGATGCCGCGCCTCGTCGGACTTGGACTCGCCTCGCGCCTCTACCGCGAGCTCCCGGAACTCGCACAGCTGACGTCGTTCTCCCGCAACGGTGACGAGATCGCTTTCGGAACGATCGGCAACGCGAGCTGCGCCGAAGGGATGTTCTGGGAGTCGGTCGACGCGATCGGCGTCCTCCAGGCGCCTGTGCTCCTCTCGATCTGGGACGACGGCTACGGCATCTCCGTGCCGAACGAGTTCCAGCACACGGGCGATCTGTCGGACCTCCTCAGCGGTTTCCAGCGGAAGTCGGGCGAGAAGCGCGGCTACGACATCTACCGTGTCCGCGGCTGGGACTACCCGGCGCTCTGCGAGACCTACCTCAACGCGGCCTCGATCGTCCGGATGGAGCACGTGCCGGCAATCATCCACGTCGTCGACGTCACCCAGCCGCAGGGCCACTCGACCTCGGGGAGCCACGAGCGCTACAAGTCGAAAGAGCGGCTCGACTGGGAGACGGAGTACTGCTGCAACGTCCAGATGCGGCTATGGATGATCGCGCAGGGAATCGCGACGGCGGCGGAGCTCGACAGCTTCGAGGAGCAGGATCTCGAAGCGGTGCGCAAGGCGCAGCGCGACGCGTGGGATGCGGTGCGCGCGCCGATGGAAGACGAGAAGCGCGCGCTGATCGCGATCGCGCGTGACATCGCAGCCGGCTCTGTGTCGCGGGTCGAGATCGAGCAGGTGGTCGCAACACTCGATCGCACTTCGGTCGCGCTTCGCCGCGACATGGTTCGCGCTGCCTCGGATCTGCTGCTCCTTTCGCGCGGCGAGTCGAATCCGTCGATCGCGGCGCTGGCGTCGTGGCGGCGTTCGGCGATCGAGACGAACCTCGAGCGCTACGGCTCAGACCTTTACTGCGACGACGAGCTCTCGGCGCTCAACGTGCCGGCCGTGCCTCCCGTGTACAGCGACGCGTCGCAGACGATGGACGGGTTCCGGATTCTCAACCACTGTTTCGACAAGGCGCTCGAGCGCTACCCGAACCTGGTCGCCTTCGGCGAGGACGTCGGCAAGCTCGGTGACGTCAACCAGGGTTTCGCCGGGATGCAGGAGAAGTACGGCGCTCTGCGCGTGAGCGACACCGGCATCCGCGAGTGCACGATCGTGGGGCAGGCGATCGGGCTCGCGCTCCGCGGCATCCGGCCGATCGCCGACATCCAGTATCTCGACTACATCCTTTACGGGCTCCAACTCGTTTCCGACGACCTCGCGACTCTGCGATGGAGGACGAAGGGGGGGCAGATGGCGCCCGTGATCCTCCGGACGCGCGGGCACCGGCTCGAGGGCACGTGGCACTCGGGCTCGCCGATGGCGGGCGTGCTCAACCTGATCCGCGGGCTCTACCTCTGCGTTCCGCGGAACATGGTTCAGGCGGCCGGCTTCTACAACACGCTGCTGCGGTCGAACGACCCGGCAGTCGTGATCGAAGTGCTCAACGGCTATCGCGTGAAGGAGAAGCTCCCTGACAACATCGGCGACTTCACCCTTCCGCTGGGCGTCCCCGAAATCCTTCGCGAGGGGAGCGACGTGACGCTCGTGACGTACGGCGCCACGACGAAGATCGTGATGGAGTCGGCGGAGATGCTGGCGCGCGTCGGGATCGACGCCGAGGTAATCGACGTGCAGACGCTGCTGCCGTTCGACATTCATGGGCGGATCGCGGAATCGCTTCGGAAGACGAGCCGCGTGGTGTTCGTCGACGAGGACGTCCCCGGCGGCGGTACCGCCTACATGCTGCAGGAAGTGCTGGAGCGGCAGAAGGGTTACGAGCTGCTCGATTCGCAGCCGCGCACCGTCGCAGCGAAGGCGCATCGCGCCGCGTACGGCTCCGACGGCGATTACTTCTCCAAGCCTAACCGCGAGGAGATTTTCGAAGCGGTGTACGGGCTGATGAACGAGGTCGATCCGCGGAAGCACCCGATCTTCTACTGAGCGAGGGCTCGCGGAGTCCTGTTCGTCGGCACGGCCTGGCGTGGATGTGCGAAACAGCCGGGCGCGGGCGCGGGAGCGTTCACGTGCACGGGGAGCGGTGGCCGGGATTTGGTCACGTGCTCCGGACACCCATCGCCATCCAGAGTGGAACCCCGTGAACGCGCCCGCGCCCGCGCCCGGCCTTTTCGCGAGACCATCCAGGCTTGTTCCTTCATGCCTAACAACTAACAACTAACAACTAACAACTCCCGCCCCTCACCCCACCCGCGGCGAAATCGCCACCAGCGTGACGCCGAGCATCGCGAGGAGCCCGGCCACTCCGATGAGTGATCTCGGGGTTCGATCGTTCGGAAGCTCCGGCTCGGGGCTCGCGGTGTAGCTCTCGGGGATGTCGACAGTGAAGCTGGCGGGAATGCCCTGCGGGCTGGCGGCGCCGGGGTCAAGCGGGTCGATGGCGACGACGCTGGCGAAGCGGGTCTCGCTCGCCTCCCGGAGCCCGTAGCGGCCGCGTCGCAACCGCGCGTCGTGCTCCTCGGCGCGGAGGGCGATCTGCTCGGAGAGCGCGTCGGCGGACGCGTCGTCGACGGGGAGCCGGACGAGCATCGGCTCAAGCTCGACGTCGTCGATCCTCTGAAGCGGGAACTGATTCGTCGCGCCGCATGGCTCCTGCGCCCTGGCGACCCAGGGGAGGAGGAAGAGAAGGCCGAGGAAGATCGCGAGCCAGCGTTCGAGGGTGTAGTCGGTGCAGGGCTGCTTCATGTCCATGGGGTTTGCCTCCGTGTGAATTCCATGAAGCGCCTGGTTCGCGGCGCAATGCGGGAGAACTGAAGGAAATCGTGGTGCTTCATTGCGGCGGGATTGTGGCGACGGCCTCCGGCCGTCGCGCGGAGGCGGGACGCCTCCGCCACGAAGGGCTCGCTGCCTGTAGAATCTCCCACCATGGGCCGGATCGCCGTAGTCGACGACGAGGAGAACATCCGCGAGACGGTGGCGTTCGCGCTGAAACGTGAGGGTTGGACGGTGGAGCTCTTCGCCGACGGCTTCGATGCCTGGGAGGCGTTTCAGACGTCGCCGCCCGATCTCGTCATCCTCGACATCATCATGCCGCGTGTCGACGGGCTCGAGCTATGCCGCCGTATCAGGCAGACCTCCGACTCGCTGCCGATCATCTTCCTCACCTCCCGCGACGAGGAGTTCGACCGGGTTCTCGGGCTCGAGCTCGGCGCAGACGATTACCTCTGCAAGCCGTTCTCGATGCGCGAGCTCGTCGCGCGGGTGAAGGTGCTCTTCCGCCGCGTCACCGCGACCAGGGCGAAGCGCGAGACCGAGCCGGGTGACAAAATTCGCGCGGGACTGCTCGAGCTCGACCTGCAACGCTACGAGGCGACCTGGAAAGGGAAGCATGTCGGGCTGACCGTGACGGAGTTCATGATGCTGCGCGCGCTCGTGCGCCACCCCGGGCACGTGAAGACGCGCGAGCAGTTGATGCGCGAAGGGTATCCGTACGACACCTACGTCAGCGACCGGACGGTCGACAGCCACGTGAAGCGTCTGCGGAGGAAGTTCGAGGCGGCCGACCCGCAGTTCGACGCGATCGAGACGGTCTACGGGCTCGGCTATCGCTACGGCAGCGGGGAAGAGAAGTGACGCGCCGCCGCCGCTTCGCCTGAGGAGCCGCCGATGGCGCTGCGGCAATTCGTCTCGCGGATCTCGGTAAGGCTGCTCGCCTTCAACGTCCTTCTCGTCTTCCTCCCTCTCTTCGGCGTCTTCTTTCTCGACGAGTACGAGCGGCGTCTCGAGGATTCGCTCGATCGTTCGCTCCTCGGCGAGGCGGAGGTGCTGGCCGCCGCGCTTTCGGGGAACGCGAAGCTCGACGTCGAGGAGGCGCGGCACGTGGTCGAGCGATTCGGGCAGGGACGCCTGTCGCGGCTGAGGGTTCTCGACGCGCATCGCGTCGTCGTCGCCGATTCCCGGCCGGCTCCTGCCGCGACGACGGCCGTGAGGCATCGGGAGGGAGGCACCCGCGGTGATTTCCTCTATAAGTTAGGCGCCGCGCTTACCTGGATACCGCGAACGATGTTCGGCACGACGGAGCTGTTGCTCCAGCCCGCCGATTACTACGAGGCCTCGACGCGGCTGCAGGGCCCCGAGGTGCAGGCGGCGTTCCGCGGGGAGCTCGGAAAGCAGAACAGGACGACGGCAGGGGGCGAGCGATCGGTGACGCTCTACCGCGCGGCGCCGATACGCGGCGGCAGCGAGGTCGTCGGCGTCGTGCTCGCCACGCAGACGACGCAGCGGATGCTGCGAGACCTCTACGTCGTGCGGCTCGGGATCGCCCGAGTGACGGTCGTCTCGCTTGCCGTGGCCGCGGTGCTGAGCCTCTGGATCGCGGCGACGATGGTTCGTCCGATCTCGAAGCTGCGACGCGAGGCGGGGGAGATCGTCGACGGGCGCGGACGGCTGCGCGGGAAGTTCACAGGCTCCGACAGGCTCGACGAGCTCGGTGACCTCTCGCGCGCGCTCGAGACGCTGACCGCCTCGCTCGAGAAGCACATCCGGTTCATCGAGAGCTTTTCGGCCGACGTGTCCCACGAATTCAAGAATCCGCTCGCGTCGATCCGGACCGCGACCGAAATGCTCTCGATCGTCGACGACGACGCGTCGCGCGAGCGCTTCCTCCGGGTCATCCAGCAGGAAGTCGCGAGGATGGAGAGCCTCCTCTCCGGCATCCGCGAGGTGACGCAGCTCGACGCGGAGCTCCCGGGTGAGGCGCGAGAGGAGGTCGCGGTCGGTGAAGTCGCGGGGCAGGTGGTCGACGGAGTCCGCCTGCGCGCCGGCAGCCGGGTCACGATCGAATATCAACGACCTGACCCCGATCCGCGCATCCGCGTCGCGCGCGACCGCTTTGCACAGGTTCTCGAGAATCTCCTCGACAATGCCTCGAGCTTCTCTCCTGTCGGCGGGGTCGTCGAGGTCGCGGTTTCCGTCGAGGAGCCGTCGGTCGTCGTCACGGTCTCCGACGCCGGACCGGGGATTCCGGCAGAGCACATGGAGCGGATCTTCGAGCGCTTCTTCAGCTACAGGCCGGGCCAGCAGCGAGGGACCGGACGGCACGTCGGGCTCGGGCTGTCGATCGTGAAGACGATCGTCGACGGCTACGGCGGGACGATCGTGGTCACGAACCGCGCGGAAGGTGGCGCGAGGTTCGAGGTTAGGCTGCCGAAGGCGAAGTGAGGTCCTTGTAGCCAAGGCCCTGTAGCCAAGGCCTCCGGCCTTGGCTGAGCTTGTTCGAGCGGTGAAGTGGCACGGAGGGCAAAGGCCGGAGGCCTTTGCCTGTAGCCAAGGCCTCTGGCCATGGCAAAGTCTGTTCGAGCGGTGAAGTGGCACGGGGGGCAAAGGCCAGAGGCCTTTGCCTGTAGCCAAGGCCTCTGGCCTTGGCAAAGTCTGTTCGAGCGGTGAAGTGGCACGGGGGGCAAAGGCCGGAGGCCTTTGCTACAGGCCTTTGCTACAGGCTCACCCCGTTCATCGCAGCTTCACGTCGTAGCGCAGCGTCCGCCACATCTTCACGCGGATGCCATTCTTCGTCGCGGGCGAAAACGTAGCGCGCTTCGCGGCTGCCGTGGCCAGCTCGTCGAACACGGCGCTTCCACTGGGACGGATGATGCGCGCCTGCTCCACCGTTCCGTCGACACCGACGAGGACGCTGAACATCACAAAGCCGCGATTACCCATCACCGCCGAGCTCGGCGGCGCGAGCGGCTCGACCTTCTTCAGGAGCTGCGCGTCGACCACCCCTCCCCCCGGAGCGACGATCTCACCCTCTCGCACCGCCGGCACGACCGGTTCCTCGGGTGGCGGCGGGGGCGCGGGTTCCTCGACGGTGGCCGTCGGCGCGACCGTCGCGGTCGGTGGTGAAGCCTTCGCCGTTCGCGGCGCTTTCGCCGGGCGCTCCGTCACTGCAGGTTTCGGCGGTTCCGGAATGGCGGCCACCGTCGTCGTCGGGGCGACGGACGTCGAGACCGGAGCCTGCGCCGGTGCCGGAGCGATCGTCGTCACCGGAGGCGCCGAGGTGACGACCGTGTCGGTCGTCGCCGTGTGCGCCGTGCTGGTCGCCCCGTCGTTCGCGGCTCCTCCTCCGAACTTCTGAAGCAGCAGGAAGAGGAGCCAGCCGCCGACCGCGACCACGAGAACGAACGCGATCGAGCCAAGCGCGATCACGAGTCCGCGGTTCGACTTGCGTGGAGCCGCCGGCGCGGCCGGCAGTGGCGGCAGCGGCATCGCCGCGGGTGCCGGGACGTGGTTAGGCTGGGCGACCGCGACCGACGAGGGCAGGGTGCGCGACGGAAGCGTCGGCCCGATAGGCACTTCGCCCGTCGAAAGCGTCGGCGCGCCCGCGGAGGTCGATTCGTCGGTCCGCTCGTGCGATTGCGTGACGGTCATCAGCCCGTGGAGGCTCTGCACTTCGGTTGGCATCCCGTCGTCGTCGTCGGGCGTCAACAGCCCGACGGGAGTGGCGGTGCCGAAGCCGGGCTCCGTCCTGTCGCGCTCGACCATCGCCGCGAGCTGCGCGAACGGAATCTCGTCGGTCCCGCGCTTGCGCGGTTTCGGCGTCGTTCGCGGGAACGAGTCCTCCGCGCGGCCGGGGCCGAACTCCGTCCGGTAGAGGAGCTGCGGGATCGCGCCGACGACCTCGTCGAGGGCGCGGAGCGCCTCGCGTGCCGACGCGAAGCGCTCGTCGCGCTTCGTCTTCAGCAGGCGGACGATGAAGGCGTCGAGCTCGGGCGGGACCACTCCCGACACGTCGCGATTCACGCTGGTGACCTCGTCGGAGATCTGCTTGAGCAGGTAGGCGAGCGGGGTGGCCGCCTCGAACGGCACCTTGCCGACGATCATTTCGTAGATCACGACACCGAGCGAGTAGAGGTCGGTGCGGGGGTCGACCGTCTCGGTGGTTTCCATCATCCGCATCTGCTCGGGAGATGCGTAGTGAGGCTTGCCGAGGAAGAGGCCCGCGGAGGTGAGCGCCTGCCCGTCGACCGCGACCGCGGACTTGGCGATGCCGAGGTCGATGATGCGAGCCTGCAGCGCTCCGTCGTGCTGGCAGAGCATGATGTTGTCGGGGGAGATGTCGCGGTGGATGATCCCCTTCTCGTGGATGGCGGCGAGGCCGGAGAGGACCTGCCTGGCGATGTCAACGATCTCGCCTAACGTGAAGCGGCGCCCCGCGCGGAGGCTGCGCGAGATCGTGAGGCCGTCAATGAACTCCTCGACCATGTAGTACGTGCCGTCGGAGAGCGACGCGAAGTCGTGCATCAGCCCGACGTTCGCGTTCTTGATCGACGACGCGATCTTCGCCTCCTGGAAGAAGCGCCTCCGCTGCGTTTCGTCGCTGAGCTGATCGGCGCGCAGCAGCTTGATGACGCGGAACTCGCCGAGGTGGATGTGGCGGACCTTGTAGAGCTCTCCCATCCCGCCGCCGGGGAGACGCTCGACGACCTCGTAGCGCCCGTCGATCACGTCGCCCGCCTGGAATCGCGTCGACACGGCCGCGCGAGGGCGCGATCCGAGCGTCGCCCCGCACTTCGGGCACTGCCGCAAATCAGGCGGCGCCGCGTGACCGCACTGGCTGCAGGTGACGATCGACATTCCTCGTGTCCTTCGCGCGCGTTCCGGGACCCGGGAAGGCATGGTGCCTTCGCTTCGAGAGTTGTGCCTATTGTGGACCGGATTTCAGGACGAGGCCAACTGCCAAAGGGTCATCGAGCGAAGCGTCCCGCGAGCGTGATGCCAAAGCTGCGTCCGGCGGCGAGCGCGGAGATCGAGTCGGCGGAGGCGTAGTACGTCGCGCCCGTGAGGTTCGACGCGACGAATCGAAGCTCGAGCGCCCGGGTCAGCTCGCGCGAGACGTGAAGGTCGAGCCTCGTCCATCCGTTGCGATCGACTTCGGACGGGCCCGGGCGGGAGTCGTCGTCGAACCAGGAAAGCGCGCCGGTCAGCGACGTGCCGCGGTTCCGCCAGCGCAGCTCGGCGCGCGCGTTCGGAGGCGCGATGTCATCGAGCGGCGTTTTGGAAGCGTCGTTGGATTCACCGCGCGACCAGGCTGCCGAGAGCCTCGCCGAGAGCTGCGCGCTGATTGCCCCTTCGATCTCGAGCTCGAGGCCGCGGATTTCCGCTTGACCGCGGTTGCGGAAGTAGAAGTCGATCCCCTGGCGGTAGCGCTCGATCAGGTCGTCGATGCGATAGAGGTAGGCAAAGAACGAAGCGGACGTGCGGCCGCTCTGCCACCGTGCCGATCCGTCGAATTGCAGCGTCGTCTCCGGCTCGAGAAGCGGGTTGCCGGTGACGAACCCGCGCCCCGAAGGGCCGCGGTAGTAGCGGTCCGACAGCGTCGGCGCGCGGAAGCCTCGCGCGACCTGCAACGTAGTGACGAGAGAGTCGCTCGCGCGGACGGAGAGGGCTGCGTGACCGCTGACCGCCGAGTCGCGATCCGACCGATCGCCGAACCAGCCGCCCTCGTTCTTTGCCGAGATCGTGTCGGCGCGGAGCCCCGCGGAGAGCCATGACCTCGCGCCCAGCGGAAGCTCTCCCGTGAAGAAGGCGCCGGTGTCGATCCGGTCCGCACGTTCGATCGCGATCGACTCCGTCGAAGAAACGAGGTTGCCGCCGGAGTCGCTGACGCTGTCCTCGAGAAGCGATTCGAGCCCGAGCCGCGCGCTCACGTCGATGCCGGTCTCGATCCGCCCGATACCGAGCATGCGATCGCCGGTCGCGCGGAAGGCTGCGTCCCACGATTCGCTGTCGCTCGAGGAGACCGACTCTCCTCCCGTCGCCGTCGGAGTCGTGCGATCGAGAGCCTGACGGTAGCGGCCGGCGAAGCCGCTGATTCGGAATGACGACCATCCTCCGGCGCCCGGCTTGTCGAGTGAGAGGGTGAGGCGGTCGGACTCTTCGACGGGATAGATGGTGCGCGAGGGATCGCCGGGCGCCGCAGGACGCTCCAGGTCTCGGCCGCGGTCGATGGCGATGCCGGTGACGAGCGCGCCGAACGCTCCGACGCGCGAGGCGCGCCCGGCGAAGCCATAGTCGCGGAACGACGAGTTCTCGATCGGGTTCCCGTCGCCGTCCTCCCCGTCGTCTCCCGAGCGTCCCTGTGCGGAGACGAGCAGCGCGGTCGACGCGGCGTCGAAGGTGACCTCTGCGCCTAACGCATCGATCTCCTCGCCGCCGGTGGTCGTGCTCGCCTCGAAGCGGAGCGCCGGCTCGGACGGAGACGGCTCGCGCGAGCGGAGATGGATGACCCCGCCCAGGGCGTCGGAGCCGTAGGCGACCGAGCCGGGGCCGCGGGCGACTTCGATGGAGGCGAGGGTGAATGGATTCACGAAGCCTGCTGCCGATCCGGCGCGGCGCTCGGTTGCCACGCGCGCGCCGTCGAGCAGCATCAGCGTTCTTCCCCGCGCCAGACCGCGGATCGAGGGGACGCTCGACGGGCCGCCGTCGGAGGCGGAGACGCCGGGGATGGAGGCGACGGCGTCGGCCACCTGGACCGGCGCGAGCGCAACGAGCTCGCCCGATGAGAGCGTGTCGGTGGCGGCGCCGGGCGGAGCATCGATGTGAGTCGCCGCCGCGGCGCTGACGGTGATCGACTCGGACGCCGCGACGCCGAGGACGACCTCGAGAGGCGCCGCGGGAGGCGAGGCGACGTCGATCACGCTGGCGGTTCCGTCGTACTCGGTGACGACGACCCTCGCCGGGTAGCGCGGTTCGGGCGTGATCGTGAATCGGCCGTCTGCGTCGGTCCGTACGCCGCGACGCTCTCCTGCGATCGACACGACGACTCCCGCCGCGGGCGATGCGTCGGCACGGACGACTCTGCCCTCGAGAGCCGATAGGGTCGGGCCGAGAACGGTCGTGAGGGCGAGCGCGAGGAGAAGGGAGAGGCGAGGCACGCGGGCTGGAGTCTAGCGGGGTTGCGTCGGGCAGTCGACCCATCGCCCGAGCTCCATTCGAGCGGATTCGCGCCTTTTCACGGAGGCGTGACACTGCTCGCGCCCCTGATTTCGTACAGTCGCAGCAGCAGCGCCCATGGCCCCGAAGATGAACCGCTTAGCCATCCTTCTCGCCGTAGCGATCGTCCCGACGATCGCGGCGGCGGTGCCGCGTCTCGGAAGCGAGGTCGCTCCGTACGAATACCGCCTCGAGGTGCGCCCCGATCTCCGGCGCGGGACCTTCGCCGTCGACGAGATCATCCGCATTCGCGTGGGCGAGCCCGTTTCGTCGATTACCCTGCACGCCGCCGGCCTCGAAGTCGAAAGCGCATCGATTCGCAGCAGCGAGGGGAGAGAGCGGCCTCGCGTCGAGCTCGATGCGGAGGCGCAGACGCTGACGCTCCACCTGGGACGGCCGCTCGCTCCGGGCGAGGCGGAGATCAGGCTTTCGGTCAGGGGAAAGATGGAACGCTCGCTCCGTGGCCTGTACGTGAGCGAATCGGGTGGGAGGCGGTACGCGCTGACGCAGCTGCAGCCTGCGGACGCGCGGCGATTCTTCGCCTGTTTCGACGAGCCGGCGATCAAGGCGCAGTTCGACGTGATCGCGGTGGTCGATGCCCACGTGAGCGCGATCTCGAATGGAAGGATCGTGTCGATCGCCCCCGGCCTCGTTCCTGGGACGAAGCGCATCCGTTTCGACAAGACGCCTCCGATCTCGACCTACATGCTCGCGCTCGCCATCGGCGAGTTCGACTGCCTGAACGATCGCTCGGGCGGCGTACAGATCCGTCTCTGCGCGCAGCCTGAGAAGGTGGCGCTCGGCCGGTACGCCCTCGCCTCGGCGAAGAAGTCGTTCGAGTTCTTCGAGGACTACACTGGAGTCGACTACCCGTTCGACAAGCTCGACCTGGTCGCGGTCCCCGATTTCTCCCCGGGCGGGATGGAGAATCCCGGGGCGATTTTCCTGCGCGAATCGGCGGTTCTCGTCGACCCCGACAAGGCGCCGCTCGAGACGCGGCGCTGGGTCTCGACGCTCGTCTCTCACGAAATGTCGCACCTGTGGGTAGGCGACCTCGTGACTGCACGATGGTGGGACGACCTCTGGCTGAACGAAGGTCTCGCCACCTGGTTGTCGCGCAAGGCGCTGATGGCGACGCAGCCGGAGCTCGAGCCGGGCGTCGGAATCGCCTGGTCGACCTTGAAGGCGCTCGAGCTCGACGGACTCGAGGGGTCGCGCTCGACGCGCTCTCCGGTCGACGACCCGTCCGACGTGTTCGAGCTCTTCGACGGGATCACCAACGACAAGCCGGCGTCGGCGATGGCGATGGCGGAATCGATCGGCGGTGAGAACGCGATGCGCAGCGCGCTCCGCTCCTACCTCGTCACCTGGTCGTGGGGGGCGGCGACGACCGACGATTTCCTCGCGAGCCTCGAGCCGCAGGTCGGCGGCGACGCCGTCGCCACGATCCGCGATTTCGTCTCCCGCCCGGGCCACCCGAAGATCGACGTCGCGTCGCGATGCCGAAACGGCCGGCAGCTCATCGCCGTCACCCAGCGGCCGGTGCGCGACTCGCTGAAGGACGCTGGCCCGTGGACGCTTCCGATCTGCGTGAGGCAATTGCCGGGCGGCGCGGTGAGCTGCGCGACGCTGCGCGGAGCGACGATGGAGGTCGACGCGGGCGAGTGCGGCAGCGACGTCATCGTGAATCCAGGCTTAGGAGCGTTCTATCGGACGGCGTACGAGCGAGGCGTGGTCGGCGGAATCCTCGACCGCCAGCATGCCGCGCTCACGCCCGGCGAGCGGATCATGCTGCTCGATGCGGAATGGTCGTCATTCCGTGCGGGTGACAGGGCAGTGGGCGAAGTGCTCGCGAGCGCGGAGTCGCTGCTTGCGCGTGACGACTCGGCCGCGGTGCTCTCCCAGGTCGCGATGCAGCTGTCGTCCATCCAGGAATCGATCGCGGACGAAGGGGACATCGGGCCGTACCGCCGATGGGTCGCCGATGCGGCGCGGGCCGGCGGCGCGCGTGCCGGTGACCGCGGCTCGGACGAGGCTCAGCGAAAGCTGGCGAACGAGCTCGCATGGATCGGCGGCGTCATCGGCGACGATCCCGACATCCGCGCGCGCGGGGTCGCGTTTGCGAAGGACTACCTTCGCGACCCCTGGAAGGATCGGAACGCGAACCCCGACGTCATGCTTGCGATTGCGGCGCGAGGGGGAGACGCAGCGCTTTACGACGCGTTCTCGACGAGACTGCGGAAGACGCGCAGCGAGCAGGAGCGCAATCGGCTCGCCTGGGCGGTCGGATTTTTTCGCGATCCGGCGCTCGTGGGCCGGACGCTCCGGATGACGATCGACGGCACGGTGCGGAGCCAGGACGCGGCCACCATGATCGCGCGTCTGCTCTCGCGTCGCGAGACGTCGGAACAGGCGTGGAACTTCGTCCGTGACGAGTGGCCGAAGGTAAAGGAGACACTCCCTCCCGGCTTTACCAGCGACAGGATCGTCCGCGCCGCCGGGTCGTTCTGCGACACGACGAAGCGCGCCGAGGTCGACCGCTTTTTTTCGTCTCCCGACGCACCCGCCGCGCCGCGCGCCCTCGCTTCGAGTCTCGCGTCGATCGACGCCTGCATCGCGCTCCGAGGGCGGCATCGCGGCGAGCTGTCCAGCTGGCTGGCCACCGGGAAACCGGCACACTGACTCGCAGTCAAACCGGCGCGACGGACGCTTCCGCCCACGCCGCCGTGGTCGGGTACAATGCGAGCCGGCAACCCACTCTTGAAAGGAGCAGCAATGGTTACCTACAGCCCTAAAACCTTCGATCTCAGCGGGCTTCAGGGCATCTCGGATCAGACTCTCGAGGTGCACTTCAAGCTCTACGCCGGTTACGTCACGAACACCAACGTCCTCAACGAGCAGCTCGCCGAGATGCTCAAGGCGGGAATCACTCCGGAGAAGATGCCTGTCTACTCCGAGCTCAAGCGCCGTCTCGGCTTCGAGTACAACGGCATGGTTCTGCACGAGTACTACTTCGGCAACATGAAGAAGAACGGCGGCGGTGAGGCGGGAGCCGGTTCCTTCCGCGCCGCGGCCGAAAAGAGCTTCGGCTCGTTCGACCTCTGGAAGACCGACTTCGTCGCGGTCGGCAAAATGCGGGGAGTCGGCTGGGCGATCTGCTTCCAGGATCCTTCGAACGGCAACCTGTCGAACCACTGGATCAGCGATCACGAGTACGGCAACGTCGCGGGCTACCACCCGGTGCTCGTCATGGACGTCTGGGAGCATGCGTTCATCCTCGACTACAAGCCGGCCGACCGCCCGAAGTACATCGAGTCGTTCCTGGCGAACATCGACTGGGCCGCCGCGGACGCTCGCGCGAAGTAATCCGGTTCGAATCCGATGGAGTCGCGAGGCCGCGGGGTGACCCGCGGTCTCGCATTTTCGGGAGCACGTTGCGTGTGCCCGGCACGGGGCTCTGCTCGCTCCGGGTGGCGTAAAGTATCGGCAGAAGGAAGATCGGTTCGTGATTCCGCGAGAGAGACTGGACGCGCTGAAATCCGAGGTCGACGCCGCGGGGGGAATGTTGCGTGCAGGGTTCCCGACGTGGCTCGAGCCTCTTCTCGTTCGCGGCACGGTCGCCATCACCCTCGGCCGGCGCATCTACCTCGGCAGCGAGCTTCTTCGAGCGGGGGAGAGCGAGATCGCGGCGATCGTGGCGCACGAGCTCGAGCACGTGCGGCAGTTCGCCCGGGTGGGACCGGCGAGGTTCACCTGGCGCTACCTGCGCGATTACGTGCGAAACAGGCGCCGGGGTCTGAGCGCGGTCGAGGCGTACGAGGCGATTCCGTTCGAGGTGGAAGCAAGGCGCGAGGAGATGCGGTTTCGCAGTGCGAACGAACGAGGCGCGGACGCGAGGCGCGTCTGACGCGAAGGAGAATGATGGCCGAGGCTGGGCAGGGGCTCGACATGGGGGAGGACGACGTTCCTCTCCAGGGCATCGCGGAGACGGCGACCGACTGGATCGAGCTCTTCGCGGGGAAAGTGCAGGCGACGACCGCGGGGCGGATCGACTTTACGCTTCCGAGCCGGCGCGGCGTCGCCGCGAGCGGTGCGGTGAAGTGCTTCCTCGAGTGGAGCGAGTCGGCCGACGGCATGGGGCGGCTGCGGCTCGTCACCGGAGAGGATGTCGACGGCCCGGGACCGCAGCAGATTGCGTTGCTCGTCGCCGGAGTGGTCGGCTCTCTCGCCGTCATCCTCTGGCCCTTCTTCCCGAGCCTCGCACCCGCGGCTGGAGTCGGCGCGGTGCTCGCGGTCGGCGCATGGTTGCTGACGCTGCGACGCAGCGGCGCGGGTGTGGCGGCCAACCTCCTGAAGAAGATCGTCGAGACGCAGCGCGATCGCGCCGAGTGGGACGAGGACGAAAAAGACGAAGCCGCGGACGATTGAGCCGCGACCGATGAATGCCCCGGTGGCGGAACCGGCAGACGCACGGGACTTAAAATCCCGAGTCCGTAAGGGCGTGAGGGTTCGAGTCCCTCCCGGGGCACCAGAAGTTCGAATTGGGAATTGAGAATTGAGGGACGAATATCGGCGGTAATGCGCTGAGCGCGTCGGAGCGGTCCTGACGCGAACTCTGCGCGTCGCCGCAATCGTTCTCCCGCCTGGAGCGGCTGTCATCGACCTGCCGGCTGGGCGGTTTCGAGCGTGACGGGCGCCGCCGTCGAGGGTGGCGATGGCCGTTGACCTGCCTTATCGAAACAAACAGAATCCCGGTGCAATTCAGGGAGGCTTCTGATGGCTGCAGAGACGATCGTTCCCGGCGCACCGCTCACGGTGCTCTCCGAGGAAGAGAAGATGTTCCAGGAGAGCGTTCGCGAGTTCGCGATCGAGAAGATCCGTCCGCTGGTCCACGACATGGATCGTGACGCGAAGATGTCGAAGGAGCTGATCGACAGTTACTTCGAGCTCGGCCTGATGGGGGTGGAAATCCCGGAGGTGTACGGCGGCGTCGGGTCGACCTTCTTCACCGCGGTCGTCATCGTCGAGGAGCTGTCGCACGTCGACGCGGCCTGCGGCGTCATCGTCGACGTCCACAACACGCTCGTCAACAACGCGCTGATTCGATACGGCAACGAGGCCCAGAAGAAGAAGTACCTGTCGATGCTGGCGAAAGACACTGTCGGCGCCTACGCGCTCTCCGAGGCGGGCTCCGGCTCCGACGCGTTCGCGCTGGCGTGCAAGGCGCAGGACAAGGGCGACCACTACGTTCTGAACGGTCAGAAGCTCTGGATCACGAGCGCGGCGGAGGCGGGGATCTTCATCGTCTTCGCCAACATCAATCCTGACGCCGGCTACAGGGGAATCACCGCGTTCATCGTGGAGCGCGATTTCCCGGGCTTCAAGGTGGGCAAGAAGGAAGACAAGTGCGGTATCCGCGCCTCGTCGACCTGCGAGCTGATCCTCGAGGATTGCATCGTGCCGAAGGAGAACGTGCTCGGTGAGGCTGGCCGCGGTTACAAGATCGCGATCGAGTCGCTGAACGAGGGGCGCATCGGCATCGGAGCGCAGATGATCGGCGTCGCGCGCGGCGCGCTGGAGCATGCGATCGCATATGCGAAGGAGCGGCGTCAGTTCGGAAAGGCGATCGCCGATTTCCAGGGGATCCAATTCCAGATCGCCCAGGCGGCCACCGACCTCGAGGCGGCGAAGCTGCTCGTCTACAACGCCGCGCGAATGAAGGACGCGGGGCTGCCGTTCGTCAAGGAAGCGGCGATGGCGAAGCTCTTCTCGTCGCAGGTGACCGAGAGAGTGACGTCACTCTGCGTCGAGATCTTCGGCGGCAATGGCTACACCAAGGAGTACCCGGTCGAGAAATTCTGGCGCGACTCGAAGGTGGGGAAGATCTACGAGGGAACGTCGAACATGCAGTTGTCGACGATCGCGAAGATCATTCTGACCGAGCGACTCTGATCACGGACAACGCGGGAAACGAAACGGGCGGCCGGGAGGCCGCCCGTTTTCATTGATTGGAACTCAGCCTCGTGGGACTGGAACGAGGAGGTCGCCGAGGAGCGCCTCTTCATTCTTCACTCCTCATTCGACATTCTTCATTTCGGTTTACGTTGTCGTACCGAAACCGAAATGAAGAATGTCAAATGAGGAATGAAGAATTGAGAAATGAACGGCGCGCAGCGCGAGCGGAAAAGAATGGGCATAAAACGGTGAAGGGCGCCTCCGTCGGCGCCCTTCCGGGTATGGGGTAGGGGACTACGAGACGCACCCCCCGGTGAAACTCATCAACCTGTGCGAACTGTCCATATAACTGTGTACCTCCTCCCCGTCGTATTTCCGGCGGACCCGCGGCTAGCAGCGCGCGCCAAGAATGCGCGATCCACCCAGCAACACCGCAGACCGGATCGGCCGCCCCTTCTCACCCCGGGTGGGAGGGAGGGGCGGGAACCCTGCTTACCTTGTCAAAGACCGACGGCATGCAGTCGCTGCGTTCGCGCGTTCCTGCGATGTCGTTGTTGATCGCTCCGCTTGCCTCGGTTGTGGTTTGGGAGAATATTTTCCGGGTCGCTTAGATCATACGTTTTCATGACGAATATCGCAACCTTTTTTTCGCTCTCGTCCCATGGGGCGCCTCGAGCGCTGTGCTAGAATCCGCCGCACGAGGGCGACAATGCGTAAGTTCTTCGTTCTGACCACTTTGCTGGTCATTCCTGCGCTAGCGCTGCACGCGGTCGATGTCACCGGCTCGGTCACGTTTCTCACGAAACGGGGCCAGAAGCCGAGAGTCGACGACTCGGTCGTGTGGCTCGAGCCGGTCAAGGCGTCCGGGCTCCCGAAGCTGACCCCTGGAGCGTTCACCGTGGCGTCGCGCTCGAAGACGCTGTTGCCTCACATCGTCGTGGTGCCGGCGGGATCGAGCGTGTCGTTCCCCAACGAAGACACGATCACCCACAATCTCTTCTCCGTCTCGAAGCCTAACGACTTCGATCTCGGCTTCTACAAGCGCGGCACGTCGATGACGAAGAAGTTCGACAGCCCGGGGATCGTGAACGTCTATTGCAACGTCCACCCCGACATGTCGGCGGTCGTCCACGTGATGTCGACGCCCTACTTCGCGAAGGCGAACGCGCAGGGCGCGTGGGTGATCGCCGGTGTCGTGCCGGGAACCTACCGCCTCAACGCCTGGAACGAGATCGGCGGGAGCGTGATCGCTGACGTCGAGGTCTCGAAGACCGGCGTCGTCGGCCAGCTGAACCTGACGATCGACACGCGGCAGCACAGGAAGACACAGCACCTCAACAAGCTGGGCAAGCCGTACCCGGTGCGGACGGGAGAGTACTGATCGATGGGCACTGCGCCGAAGCGACCCGCTGAGACGAAACGACGCAAGGCTGGGAGCAGGGCGAAGTTCCCGCTCGTGCTCCGTTTCTTTCTCGCGACCGGCCTCGTGATCGCGCTCGTCGTCGCAATCGCGGTGGGATTCACGATACGCCGCTCGCAGCACGTTGCCCTCACGACCGTCGACAAGGCGATCTCGAGCGCTGGAGTTCTCTACAAAGCCATCGAAGCGGACCGGCTCAAGCTGCTGAGTCTCGGCGCGATCACAGTGGCCCGTAATCCGAACTTTGCCGGGTATATCCAGGCATCAATCGCGGAGGCGGAGCAGGCCGAACTGGCCAGCGGCGAAGCAGAAGATGGGGCGACGCAAGCCGTGGCGACGCCGCCGGAGGGAAGAGCTCCTGCCACGCAGCCGGCCGGAGGGGAGCCGCTTCCTGCCGAGAACGACCTGACGTCGATTCTCGATCAAGCGGAACAGCACCGGGCGGCGCTGGGCAGCGACCTGGTGATGGTCACGGACGACCAGGGCATGCTGCTCGCTCGCACGGACGTCGGTGCGTCAGCAGCGGCGGGCGTGAAAGAGGATGTGTACAACGCCATCCCTCTCGTCAAGCAGGCGATTGACTCCGGCGAGGGACAACCTCTCTCGGGTGTCATCGAAACCAGAGGAAAGCTCTTTCACGCCGCGGTCGTGCCAATCGACGTCGGCGCAGCCAGAGCCATTACGGGGTGGTTCATCAACGCAAAGGCGATCGATGAGAAGTTCGCCAACCAGGTTGCGAGTACGACGCAAACAGGAGTTGCCTTCCTCCCCGCGTCGAACGAAGCGGCGGGCAGTGCGCCTCGATCGAGCAACGCCCCGGCGACGGCGAGCCTCGGATCGATGTCCGAGCTCAAGCAGGTGATCGCTTCGGGAATGATGAGCCCCGCACACTCGTCGACGATCGACTCGAGCGAATACATTCTTACGGCAGAGCCGCTGTCCGCGGGAAGCCAGACCCTCGGCGCCGCCGTCTTCGTCCGTTCGCTCGACGCGGAGCTCGCTCCGTTTCGCGAGATCGAGCAGACGCTGATCTACGCCGGCATCGCCGCGCTCCTCGTCGCGTTTCTCGTTTCCTTCCTGATCGCGCGGCGCATCACGCGGCCGATCGAGGAGCTCGCCGCGATCGCCGAGCGCGTCACCGACGGCGACCTGTCGGCGCAGCCGAAGCTCGGCGGCAGCGACGAAGTCGGCGTGCTCGCCGGGACGTTCGCCGAGCTGATCGCCGCCCTCCGCGACAAGCACGAGCTCGAAGAGCTCTACGAGCAGATGGCCGCCCGCAGCGACAGCGACACGATGCCTGCACGCCGCAAGCTCCCCGAAACGGGCTCGCGCGACGGGATCGTCCTCGTGACTGACCTGCGAGGCCTTCCCGCCTCCTCCGAGGCTCCCGCCGACACCGTCGCGCTGCTCGACGAGCTGATGGCGATGCAGGGGGCGGAGATCACGCGGCAGAACGGCGAAGTGCTCGAGCTCTACGGCCACCAGTTGATCGCGCACTTTGCGGGTGAGCGAGGCGCGGTGCGGGCTCTCCGCGCCGCGCGTGCCATCGGCGAGGCGGTCGCCGACCGGAGTGATGCGACGCCGATCGGGTTCGCGGGTGGAATGGCGTCAGGCACGTTCGTCGCCGGGGCGGTGAGGATCGGCGACGATGACGCGCTCGCGATCTCGGGAGAGGCCCCTGTCCTTGCCACACAGCTCTCTCACGAGGCGACGACCGGTTCGGTCCTCGCGACGGCCGACGCGGCCGAGAAGGCAGGGAAGGAGTTCAGCAGCGGCGCGACGATCGAATCCCTGCAGCTCCGCCGGATTCAGAAGACCGTCGCGGTCGTCCAGCTGCCGCTCAGCGCGATGTCGACCGGGATGATGCAGGCTCTCGCAGGGGGGACGACCGAATCGACGCTTCGCATGGACGCGCTCGCGGCGACGCAGCGACCCGTCGGCGTCCCCAGGGATCTCGAGGCGGGGCAGACGTTTGCG
This sequence comes from Thermoanaerobaculia bacterium, assembly GCA_041671505.1. Taxonomy (GTDB): domain Bacteria; phylum Acidobacteriota; class Thermoanaerobaculia; order Gp7-AA8; family Gp7-AA8; genus JACPDH01. The sequence continues at coordinate 78,525 of JBAZBK010000013.1, forward strand.
TCGCGCTACCGCATCGAAGGTCTGTTAGGCAGAGGGGGAATGGGGGTCGTCTACCGGGCGACCGACATCACTCTCGACGAGGTCGTGGCGATCAAGACGCTTCCGACCTCCGCGATGAACACCTCGAACGACGACGTCGAGCGCTTCAAGCGCGAGATCCGCCTCGCCCGCAAGATCACGCATCGCAACGTCCTCCGCACGTTCGACTATGGCGAAGCCGAAGGTTTCTACTTCATCAGCATGGAGTTCGTGAAGGGCTATGCACTCGCGGACATGCTGGAGGAGAACGGCCAGCTCTCTCCGCGCGTGGCGGTCGGTGTCGCGCGGCAGATCTGCCGCGGGCTCGAGGCTGCGCACGAGCAGGGAATCATCCACCGCGACATCAAGCCGCAGAACGTCCTGATCGACCACAAGGGCGAGGTCAAGCTGATGGATTTCGGCATCGCGCGGGCGCAGGAAGCCGAAGCTATGACGCAGCAGGGAATGATCGTCGGGACGCCGCACTACATGAGCCCCGAGCAGGTGCAGGGGATGACTCTCGACCCGCGGAGCGACGTCTACGCGATGGGCGTGATGATCTACGAGATGCTATGCGGCGTGAGGCCGTTCAACGCGTCGTCGCTGACGGGCGTCCTCACGGCGCACATCACCGAAACGCCGAAGCCTCCGATCGCGCGACGTCCCGAGATCGGGGCGGAGCTCAACGCCGTCGTCCTGCGCTGTCTCGAGAAGTCGACCGACAAGCGCTACGCGAGTGCAGGTGCGCTCCTCGAAGCTCTCGACACGATCGCCGCGGCCGCGGCCTAGCGGAACTTCGGGGTCACACTCAATGGCCTTAACTTAAGGCCATGGGGTGTGACCCCGAAGTTCCCGGGCGAAACGGAATTCGCGTGCGCTGCATTCACTAGCGCGCAGCCTGTTTCTGACTCCAAGCACAATCCGAGGAGATTCCGTGATGCATCGAGCCGCACTCGCCTGCCTCTTCGCCCTGATAGTCCCCGTGTCCATCCTCGAGGCGCAGCCTCTCGTCAAGTCGGCGATCCAGGTTGACCCGGGAAACACGAAACAGGCGGGACAGACGTTCGCGTATCGGCTGACGTATGACTGCAGCAGCACGTCGGGTCCGTGCCTGAATGCCGAGGTGGTCGACCTGCTCCCACCCGAGGTTCAGTCCGTTTCGACGGTGCCGGCATCGCCGACGGTGGATGTCGCCGCGATCAACGTGACGCCCAACTTCGGCGGCTCCGGGCGGACGAGAGTGCAGTTCGTGATGATCAGTCCGCTCCCTGCGGGGAACAGCGGCGATCTCCTGATCAACGTCCGTTTCCCCAACGGCTCGACCCCCGACGGCACCGTCGCGACGAACACCGCGGACGGCATCAACCTTGGGACGAGCCCGGGTACCTTCACGACGCCTCCGGTCAGCGTAACCGCGGTCGCGACCCTTCAGGCGACGCTCTCGAAGACGCTGACGACGTCGCCTGCGAACCTCGACATGCCCGAGAGTTACCGGCTTCGCATCGCGAATCCGTCGAACGCGGGCACCCTGAACCTGACATCGATCGGCCCCGTCACCGACACGCTGCCTCCTGGGACGGTCTTCAATGGTGCGACTCCCGCGGCCGACTGTCAGCCCGGCTGCGTCGGCACGACGCCGGCCACGCTCGTGTGGACCAGCCCCTGCGGATTGCCTCTCACTCCGGGGAGCAACTGCGACGTCCAGGTGAACGTCACGTTCCCTTCGGCGACGTTCCCGAGCGGAACGAACGTGACCAACTCGTTCACCGCGGATGCCGCCGCGCTCGGTGAGTCGCCCGCGAACCTCGGTGTCGGACAGGTCACGCATAGCGTCACGACCTTCGTGCCTTCGCCGAATGCGTTATTCACGAAGAGCATGGCGGGCGCGACACCGAATCCGCCGACACTCGATCAGACCTTCAGCTACGACCTCGCGATCTCGAACAACGGCAACGTTTCGCTCGACAACATGGTGGTGATCGACACGCTGCCAGTCGAGATGCAGCTCCTTTCGGTCACGACGGGCAACTATTCGGGGCTCAGCGACTTCGCGGCGGGCGAGGGCGTCCGCGTGAGCTACGAGAAGAACACGGCTCTCGGAGTCTTCACCCTCTGGGGCAGCTCGCCTAACACGTCGACGAATACGACGCTTACGGCCCCTCCTCCCGGTCTTGGCGCGGGCGAGTACGTCACGCGCATCCGCTGGGAGTACGGCCAGTCGCAGGCGGGGATGGCCGCGTCGACGAGGCCGGTGATCACGGGGAGGATCGTGAACCCCGACAATGCCGGAGGGCCGGTCGCAATCGGAGACTCGATCCAGAATTGCGCCGACTTCTCCGCCGTCTACACCGCGGGACCGACGAACGTGAACCGCAACGACTGCGAGACGTTCACGTTGAGCGGCCCGTTCGTCCAGCTCAATCCGGCGAAGGAGAACCTCTCCGGGGGAGGGCCGTTCAATCCTGGCCAGACGGTGAGCTGGAGGTTGCGCGTCCGCAGCGCGCCGCAGTCGAGCGATCCGGCGGCGCTTCAGGACATCGTCGTCGCAGACCTTTTGCCGGCAGGGCTCGCATTCTCGTCGTGGACGTTCGACGACCAGGGGACGGGGCTCCCCGCACCGCAGAGCTTCTCCCAGATCCCGAACTATGGCGGTTTGGGGCGGACGCTTCTCCGCTGGAACTGGAACGCGGGGAGCGGCAACCTCGGCGTCAACCAGCAGGTCTGGGTCCTCGTCTCCACGACGATCCAGAACGGCGTGGTGTTCGGCCCCCTCTCGAACACCGTATCGATGAGCGCGAACGGCGCGGGGCTTTCGCAGCGCTGCAGCGGCTCGTCGACCCTCGACGCCTCCGATCTCGACGGAGACTCGTCGACGTCCGACACGCTCTGCACTGCGACCGGAACGCTGACGGTCGCGCCGATCGCGCAGCTGGTCGCGACGAAGCGAGTCAGGGCGACGTGTGACGCGACGCTGACGACGAACTCCGCCGGGGTTCTGGCGGGCGGCGCGATCGAATCGTCGGTCGACGTGACGAACGCCGGTACGGTGCCGATGAGCAACTTCGTCCTCGTCGACATTCTCCCGTTCACGGGAGACACGAACGTGCGCGACACGAACCCGCGCGGCTCGCAATGGACGCCGCTGCTCGCTACGCCGGTGACGTCGTCCGCGGGCGGAACGATCTACTACTCGACCGAGGGGAATCCGTGCCGAGGGGAGGTCGGAGGACCGGCGGTCGGCTGCAGCCCGCCTAACTGGACGACGACGCCCCCCGACCCGATCTCGCTGACGCGCTCGTTCAAGCTCGAGCTCGGCGGCGCGACGCTCGATCCACTCGGTGTCGTCACGCTTTCCTACACCCTGACCGCGCCGGCTTCCATGGCGGCCGGGACCTTCGCCTACAACTCGCTCGCCTACCAGGCGGAGCGGAGCGACGGGCTGGGGACGCTCGCCGCCGAGCTGCAGAAGGTCGGCGTGTCCCTCGGTGCCTGCGCGGGAGCGTCTCTCGGCGACCTCGTCTGGTCAGACATGAACGCGGACGGCGCGCAGAACGACGGAGCCACGGGACTGAACGGCGTTCCGGTGGAGCTCCTCACTCCCGGCGGCGACGGCCTGCCAGGCGGAGGCGACGACGGCGTCGTGGCGGTCACGATCACGGCGGACGGACCCGGGGGCGATCCCGGCTGGTACCGGTTTCCGGGACTTCCCGCGGGAATCTACTTTGTGACGATCGCCACGCCGTCGGGTTACACGATCACAACGCGCGATGCGACGGGAGATGCGATCGACTCCGATGCCGATCCGGCGACGAGCGCGTCGCACGTCGTCGCGATCGCGGCGAACGCGACCGACGATTCCGTCGACTTCGGGCTGGTGCCTCCCGGCTTCACTCCGCTCGACTACGGCGACGCGCCCGACCCGTCGTACCCGACGCTGCTCGCCTTCGCCGGCGCGCGCCATCACGTGCTGCAGTCGAGCAACCCGACGCTCGGTGCTTCGGCCGACGCCGAGAACGACGCGACGCAGGGCGCGTCGGCGACGGGAGACGACACGACGGGATCTGATGATGAAGATGGCGTGACGTTGCCCGGCACATTGATCGTAGGAACGTCGAGCGCAATCGGCCTGAGCGCGGGTGCGACAGGCGGAGTCGTAAGCTGCTGGATCGATTTCAATCGCAACGGCTCGTGGGGCGACGTCGGCGAGCAGGTAGTGACCGACCTCGCGCTCGCGGGGAGCGCTTCGACGAATGAGGCGTTCACCGTGCCTGCAGGCGCGTCGCCCGGCACGACGTACGCCCGATGCAGGATCGCTTCGATCGGAGGCCTGGCTGTCACTGGAGAGGCCGCGGACGGAGAAGTCGAGGATCACGCGACGACGATTGCAGCCGAGAATCCGTCGATCGGCATCGGCATGTGCTTCGTGTCGCAGACTCCTGATCCCGCGATGCCGGGAAGGGGAGACGTGACCTTCGATGTCCGCGTTGAGAATTTCGGAGATGTGCCGCTCTCGAGTGTTGCTGCGCAGCTGCCGTTGGCGACGGTTTTCGCCTCCCCCACCACGTACAGCATCGTGTCGGTGACGAGCGCCGACTTCGCACTGGACGCCGGTTACGACGGTGACGCGAACCCGAACCTGCTCGGGCCGGGAGTCTCGCTCGCGCTTGGTGCGAGCGGCACAGTACGGATCGTCGTCCGGGTTACCGCGACCTTGGGGCCGACGCAGTTCACGCTGTCGGCGATCGCCCTGGGAACGAGCCCCTCGTCGACCGTGGTGACCGATGTTTCTCAGGACGGCTGCGACCCCGATCCCGGGAACGACGGCGATCCCTCGAACGACAACGCGCCGACGACGTTCGCCCTTGCGAGCAGCCAGCCGATCCCGTCGATGGGGCTCTGGGGGCTGTTGGCAATGGGGATGCTCCTCGCGTTCGTGGCGGTGCGTAGATTCTGAAATTCGTGCTCGTTTGCTCGAGGTGAGACAGAGAAAGGCCCCGGGAGACCCGGGGCCTTTTTGTACTTCAGTAATGCGATGCGGAGACCGCAGTCGCCATCGATCGACGGTGAGCCTCAGTCGTCGTCGGTCCTGCTGGCGGCGGCAGGATCTGTCGGCACTGCGGCAGCCGTTCCCGGTGCGGGCGCCATCAGGGCGGTGACCCCAAGCTGATGAACGAGGCGCCCTCCCTGGTGTGCCGTGTTGGCGAGCAACGCGGAGCCCGCGCCATAGGCCACCAGCAAGACGACAGGAAGCGCAGTTGTGAAGACCCTCGTTGCCGTCGTCTTCGCAAATTTCGGAATCAGCAGGATCACCGCGAAGGTCGCCGTCAGCGCAGTGAATACCGTGCGCGTGAGCTCCGCGAGGTGCTCGTGCCTCTCGATGGCTGCGTTGATCTCCTGACTCCTCTCCGCGAGCTCTCCGGCGGCCTCGCCGGTCGACACCGCGACCCACGTTCCCGCCGTCCCTAACGTCATCAGCACGAGGGCTACCAGCAGGTACGGGCGTCCCGATTCGGGTTTGAGAATCGCACCGATCAGGATGAACAGGGGCGCGATCAGGAGCAACGCGATCGGGAAGTGAATCACCAGCGGATGCAGGCTGTCCCACGGCGGGATCGGTGGAAGGTTCGTCATGGCGCTCTCGTCTCTCTCTCTAGCTCACAGCGACGTACTTGTCTTTCGGGTTGAAGCACGACAGGCATTTTGCGAAGTTGAGGTCCTTCGTGGTGTATCCGCAGACCGTGCAGACGTAGTAGGTGACCTTCGCGCCTTTCAGGGTTGCGAGGTTCTTCACCGACTCGGAGTAGAGCTTCGCGTGCTCGGCTTCGGCCGTCTTTGCGTAGTTGAAGCTCTTCAGGGCGTCGCGCTGGCCTTCCTTTTTCGCGGTCGCGATGAATTCGGGATACATCGTGTCGCGCTCGTAGGATTCTCCCTTGATCGAGGCCTCGAGATTCTCCTTGGTCGAGTTCACGACGACCTTTTCGATCGTCGCCTTCGGAACGCCACCGAGCGACTTGATCACGACCGCGTGATTCGCGGCATGAATCTCCTCGGCGCGCGCCGCCGCCAGGAACAGGCTTGCCACCGGGCCGTAGCCCTCGGCGTCGGCCTTCTTCGCGAACTCGAGGTAACGCGCATGAGCGTTGCTCTCACCGTTGAAGGCGGCCTGTAGATTGTCGAGTGACTTCGGGGTTGCGGCCTGGGCGGTCGAGCCGGCGCCGGGCATGAGAATGACGAACAGTGCGGCTACAGCGATCGTGATTGCGATTTTCTTCAATGCGGTTCTCCTCGAGTCGTATTCGCGCGGGCAGCATGCCCGTCACGCTTTCACCCAAGAGCAACTCCGATGCCAGCGACCGGAATGGCGGTTTTGCAGGGATTTCGCATCGAGCCTGGATCGGTTGCGTGCGAACATTCGGACGCCGGCCGGCGCCGTGTCGGAATCTTCGTACGGCCTATCGCTCGTGGGACCGGTGACGCAACCGGTAGTTGACGTCGCTGCGCGAGAGGCCGAGCATTCGCGCCGCCTCCGCCTGCACTCCGTTCGCGCGCTCGAGCGCGCGCTCGACCAGGGCCGTTTCGATCGCGCCGATGACGGCCCGGAGATCGATCTCCTCCGGCAGCGAGCTCGCGAGCATGGCAATTGGATCACTGCTTACAGGCGTGGACGACGACGGCAGAGGAAGATCGTCGCGACCGATCATGTCGGAGCGGGAAATGATCAGCGCCCGTTCGATCAGATTGCGCAGCTCGCGGATGTTGCCGGGGAACGCGTACCTGCGAAGGCTGGCGAGCGCCTCGGGGGAGACGCGGCGCGGCGCGACCGACAGATTTCGCGTGGCGATCCGGACGAAGTGCAGCACGAGCTCGTCCAGATCGGCGAGCCGCTCGCGCAGAGGCGGAACATGCACCGGAAACACCGCGAGCCTGTAGTAGAGATCTTCGCGGAACGTGCCATCCTTCACTCGCTCGAGAAGATCCCGATGTGTCGCGGCGATGATCCTCACGTCGACCTGTCGGACGGTCGTCGAGCCGACGCGCACCAGTTCCCCGGTCGTCAGGATCCGCAGCATCCTCGCCTGAAGCGCGGGCGACATGTCGCCGACTTCGTCGAGGAAGAGCGTTCCCCGATGCGCAGCTTCGAACACTCCCTTGCGTGTGCGATCGGCGCCGGTGAAGGCACCGCGCTCGTGCCCCCAGAGCTCGCTCTCGAGCAGCGACTCGGTGAACGCGGCGCAATTCACGGCGACGAACGGTCGATCGACTCGCGAGCTCGACGCGTGAATCCCTCGCGCGACGAGCTCTTTGCCGGTGCCCGTCTCTCCGGTGATCAGCACTGAGGCGTTCGTCGGACCGACCATCGTGATCTGCTCGCGGACCTTGCCGATCGCGTCGCTGGAGCCGACGATCTGCCATTCGCCCGCGATCGATCCGATCTCCCGCCTGAGCCCCTCGTTCTCCCGCAGCAGATCGGTCCTCTCGGTCGCGCGCCTGACGACGGCCCGGACCTGATCGGGCACGAACGGCTTCGTGAGGAAATCGAACGCGCCGCGACGCATCGCTTCGACGGCCAGCTCGACGGTGGAGAACGCGGTCAGCACGACGACGGGCAGCGTCGGGTCGTGCTCCCGGCAGCTCGCGACGAGAGACGTCCCTTCACCACCGGGCATCTTCTGGTCGGTGATCACGAGATCGAAGATTCCGCTGCGAATCAGCTCGAGTGCCGAGTCGACGCTCCGAGCCTCTTCGATTTCGTGACCGTCCTCGCGCAGCATCGACGTGAGGAGGCGCCTCAGATTCGGCTCGTCGTCGACGATCAGGATTCGAGACATGGGTTCTCCCTGGGAACGATGCAGCGGGGGATGTCGATCGAGAAGCGCACGTACCCCGGCTCGTTCCTCGACAATTGAAGGTCTCCTCCGTGAGCCTCCGCGATCGCTTTCGCAATCGGAAGCCCGAGGCCGGTTCCGCGCTCGCGCGTCGTGAAGAACGGCTCGAAGAGCTTGGGTATGGTCTCAGGCGGGATCGCATCCCCGTCGTTCTCGACCCAGATCGACAGATCGGTTTCATTCTCCTCGGCGCCGATCGTGACCCGGCCGCCCGAGGAGGACGCCGAGATGCCGTTCATGGTGAGGTTGACGAGAGCCTGATGGATCTGGAACGGATCGACCATGACGACGAGCTCCCGGATCGGAGCGAGTTCGACGGCGACACCGGCCTCGCTGCCTACTGCGCGGGTAGCGTCGGCCACGTATCCAAGCAGGGAGGAGAGCTCCGTTGATCTCATTTCTGGCGACCGGCCGCGCGCGTACTCGAGAAAATCGGTCGTCAGGCGCGAGAGACGTCGCGACTCTTCGAGCACGATCGCGTCGAGCTCTTCGCGCGAGATGCCGCTCCGACCCGACGCCGCCATTTCCGCCGAACTGAGGATCACTGCGACAGGGTTCCGGATCTCGTGCGCGATACCGCTCGCGAAGCGTCCGATCGCCGCGAGCTTCTCCTCCCGAACGAGCCTGTCTTTTGCCAGTTGCAGCTCTGCGAGATTGCTCGCCAGCTGTGCCTGCTCTTCGCGCACCTGTCGCACGAGGAGCCAGACCACGACCGCGACGACTGCATAGATGAGGATCACGCTGGCGGCCTCGAAGTACTCCAGCCCCCGACCGGCGGTGACCACGCCGTCGTAAAGCCGGACCTCGACGAAGGTCGCGAAAGCCGCGCTGGCCCCGACGAGCGTAAGGCCGACCGCTCCGTATCGAAACGCTGCGGCGATCACGGGGATCACCATCAGGACGACGTAGTGGCTGTCTTCGATGCCGCTCACGCGGGATAGCACGAACGCGAACAGCAGGTTCAGCCATATCGATGCGCGCGCGTAGCGGAGCAGCATCTCCGGCCTTGCCTTCGGAGCACGCGCCTGGAGCCATGTAAGCTCCGCCGTCTGCATGACGAATCGCGAGAGTAGAAGGACGAAGAAGAGGCGAGAGGGCTGTCCGAGAATCGGAGCGAAGAGAACGTGCACCGTCGCAATCCCTGCGAGCACGGTCAGGTTGAGCACGATCAGACGAGTCTCGTGCCGACAGATCGCGACCGAGTTCACGCTCCACATCCCGGGTAGTCTACCGTTACCCCGGGCGAAGAGACGGTGGCGGGGGACACATCTCCTGCGCGCGGCGGAGGCCGCGGAGGTTCAAGTTTCGGGAAACCTCGGAGTCACCCCTGCGCCCTCACCTCTTGCTCGAACCGAAACGGGCGGCCTTTCGGCCGCCCGTATGTCTTCGATGAGAGTTGAGTTCTAGAACGTCGCGTCGAGGAACGGGCGAAGCTTCTTCGACCGCGACGGGTGGCGCAGCTTCCGGAGCGCCTTCGACTCGATCTGGCGGATTCGCTCACGCGTTACGTTGAACGAGCGGCCAACTTCCTCGAGCGTGTGCTCGGAGCCGTCGCCGACGCCGAAGCGCATCTTGAGCACCTGCTCCTCGCGGGGGGTCAGCGTGCGCAGAACCCGCGCCGTCTGGTCCTTCAGGTTTGCCACGATGACGTGGTCGATCGGAGAGACCGCGCTGCGGTCCTCGATAAAGTCCCCCAGATGCGAATCTTCCTCTTCGCCGATCGGCGTCTCGAGGGAGATCGGCTCCTGCGCGATCTTCATGATCTTGCGGACCTTCGAGACCGGCATGTCCATCCGGTCGGCGATCTCCTCGGCTGTCGGCTCGCGACCGAGCTCCTGGACGAGCGCACGCGAGGTGCGCGTCAGCTTGTTGATCGTCTCGATCATGTGGACCGGGATGCGGATCGTGCGCGCCTGGTCGGCGATCGCACGTGTGATCGCCTGGCGGATCCACCATGTGGCGTAGGTCGAGAACTTGTAGCCGCGACGGTACTCGAACTTCTCGACCGCCTTCATCAGGCCGATGTTGCCTTCCTGGATGAGGTCGAGGAACTGCAGGCCGCGGTTCGTGTACTTCTTCGCGATCGAGACGACGAGGCGGAGGTTGGCAACGATCAGCTCCTGCTTCGCACCCTCGGCTTCGACTTCGCCTCCCGCGATCTCGCGGACCGTGCGGCGAATCTCTTCGTGGTTGCAGCTGTAGAGCGTCTCGACTTCGCCGAGCTTCTCCTGGTACTTCGTGATGCGCTTGCGGTAGAAGTCGCGACGCGAGCGTTCCTTTTCGCGCTTGAGGACCGCCTCGTCCTTGCGGATGACCGACGCGATCTGCGCGAACTCGGAGTCGAGGTCGCGAAGCTTGTTGATCATCCGGTTGCGCGTGGCGGGAGTGAAGTCGACGAGGCGAAGGTTGTCGGCGAGCTCGCGGCCCCACTTCTCGAGGCTCTTCTCGACGAGCGCCTGCGCCTTCTTCGTCTTGGCCTCCGCGTGCTTCGCGTGGCCTTCCTTCATCTTCTTGTCGAGCTTGGCGATCTGCTCGAAGATCTTCATGATCTCGCCGATCTTGTTGATCGTCTTCGCGTCGTTCGGATCGATGATGTCGATCTCGTCCGGCGTCGCCAGGTCGATCATCTCCTTGATGACCTTCGGGTCCTTCTTCGCCGCCTCGTAGATCTTGACGATCTCGTCGAGGATGATCCGGTTCTGCGAGAGGGCCTTGAACACGCGGCGCTCGCCGTGCTCGATCCTCTTCGCGATCTCGACCTCGCCCTCGCGGTCGAGGAGCTTGACCGTGCCCATCTCGCGCAGATACATGCGCACCGGGTCGTTGGTCTTGTCGATGACCGTCGCCGCCGGGGTGACGACTGCCGGCTGCTCTTCTTCGTGAGCCGCAGGCTCTTTTTCGTCCGACTCTTCCTTCGCGACGGCGATGGGGCGCTCGGCGTCGTCGACGACCTCGATTCCGAGGTCGGCGAGTCGGATGTAGATCTCGTCGAGCTCCTCGGGAACGCTCGTCAGCTCTTCAGGGAGAATCTCGTAGATCTCGTCGTAGAGGAGAAAGCCCTTGTCCTTGCCGAGGGATACCAGCTGCTTTACCTCGGGGTGCTTTTCCTCGATGGCGAGGTCTCCGGTGTTCTCTTCGAGGATTTCCAACTCAAGGTCAGACTGTCGTGATCGAGCCATCGTGCTTATCGTTCCTCCGTATTTGAGAGGCTGCACGGTTTCAGGGCAGCGGAAACCGCGGGGACCTTCCCGGCATCGCCGGAGACCAATTTCGAGCGGAAGTTACTGATTTCTGGGTGGCAAAATTTCACAGATCAGGTCGCTCGCGAAGGTCACACAAGTAATCGCCCGTTACGGGCAAATATTTCAACGCAAGAGGGATGTACGTTAGTTCCGGCGGGGAGTTCCAAGGTGGCGGCAGTGTTCACGGTTCAGTGGCGACACACCCATCCCTCGACCATTTCCCTCGCCCCCCCTTTCCCCCATGGCTGTCGGCAGCCGGGGAAACGATCGCATTCAAGGTGGGTCCGGAGGGGCGCGAATTCAAGGGGCAGAGGAGAGAAGTGGTCACTGTCAGTGTTGAACAGCAACCCGGGGCGCGACATGCCGTGTCGCCGAGAATCAACGATCTACCGCCGCGCCAGCGCCTTCATCCTGAGGGTGAGCGCCATTTTTTCCGCGAGAAGCGGGTCGATTGGCTCATCGTCGGCCTGGATTCGACGCTGAAGCTCGTCGAGGCGGCTCTCGATCCAGCTCCGCTCCATCGGCCCCACGATCTGCTCGAGCTGATCGGGCATGACTTCGGGCCAGTGGACGAGCTCCGCGACCAGGGCGTTCTCGTCTTCGCCGCGGAGCCGGGTGCCGAGCTCGTTGAAATTGATCTCCCCTTCGCGACGCATCTCCATCCAGGCGTGGAAGACGGCGCGGCATAGCGGATCGCCGAAGTACTCCTCGCGAAGACTCTCGACCAGCGGCGCGGGCGCCGATTCGCGGAGGATCGCTGCGAGAAGATGCTTTTCGCCGCTCGTGTTCCTCGACGACGATGCCCCCTGTCGGGCAGGAGCCACTCCGAAGGACGGGCCCTTCACGCGATCCCAGATCGTCTCGAAGCGGAGCCGCAGCCAGTCGGCGGTCTTCTGTGCCGCGTCGTTGCGCGAGACGCCGCTCATCGCCGAGAGGATCGGCACGAGCGCGGTGAGCTTCTGTTCCTTCGCCGCCGTCGACATCGTCGCGACGTCGGGCGCCCAGGTCTCCAGCGCGAACTCGATCAGGGGGCGCGAGTTCGAGATCTCCTCGATGAAGCGGTCGACGCCGAACTCGCGAATGAAGGTGTCGGGATCGTGCCCGCGACCGACGTTGAATACTTCGACGTGCAGCCCCGCGGCGAGGAAGACGGGCGCGGCCTTCAGCGTCGCATTCCTGCCCGCGTCGTCGCCGTCGTAGCAGACGACGACTCGCTTCGTATAGCGCGCGATGAGCGACGCCTGTCCCGGCGTGAGCGACGTTCCCATGGAGGCGACGACGCCCGGCACCCCCGCATCGTCGAGCGAGATGCAGTCGAAGTAACCTTCGACGAGGATCGCCCGGTCGAGTCTCCGGATGTTCTGCTTGGAGCGGTGGAGGTTGTAGAGCAGCTGCGACTTGTTGAAAACGGTCGACTCGGGCGAATTGAGGTATTTCGGATCGCTCCCGTCGAGCGTCCGTCCTCCGAAGCCGATGACCGTCCCCGCTTCCGAGTGAATCGGAATCATCAGGCGGTTGCGGAACCGATCGTAGAAGCCCGATCCGGTCTTGCGCGGGACGGCGAGCCCAGCCTTCTCGAGCTTCTCCGCCGCATACTTCCTCCCGAGGCGCGTGAGGAGGTAGTCCCATGCGTCAGGGGCGTACCCGAGGCCGTAATTGTTGCGGACCTCGGCGCTGACGCCCCGCTCGTCGAGATAGCTCTGCGCGGCATTCGGCACCCAGCCGAGCGATTGATGAAATGCGGCGCTTGCCTCTTCGAGGAGCTCGAAGAGCTCTTCCTTGTCGGAGTCGCGCGTCTTCGTGGTCGAGCGACGAGGCAACGTCATGCCGACGCGGTTCGCGACGTACTCGACCGCCTCCGGGAAGGTGAAGCGCTCGGTGAGCATCACGAACTTGAAGACGTCGCCGCCCACGCCGCAGCCGAAGCAGTGGAAGAAGCCGCGCGAGCGGTCGACGTTGAACGACGGCGTCTTCTCGCGGTGGAACGGGCAGAGCCCCTTGTGCGAGCGCCCCGCCGGCTTGAGCGGCGTGACCTGCGAGATCACGTCGACGATGTCGGCGGCCTCGCGCACCTGCGCGATGATCGTGTCGTTGAGGTCGAGGAAGGACATGGGTTCAGCCGAACTAAGAGCTACCTGTCTCGATGCACGTGCAATCGTACCGTCACGCAGCCGTCATTCCGAGCGAAGCGAGGAATCTGCTCAACGCAGACCTGACCAATTCCTCGGAAGGCATCGTATCCACCAGGCGCGATTTGCTGCTGTCGAGTCCTTCGAGCTATTCGTTTTGCAGATCCCTCGCTTCGCTCGGGATGACCGATGCGCCGTCATCGTGGCAACGGCCTCTGGCCGTTGCAGCGGAGGCCGGAGGCCTCCGCCACTACACATCCAGCGTTGCGATCGTAGCGCCGTCGCCCCCTTCGCGCTCGCCACCGGGCCGCTGCGCGCGAACTCCCGGGTGCTGGCGCAGGTGATCGCGCAGTGCCCGGCGCAGCGTTCCCGTTCCGAAGCCGTGGATCAGCCTGACCGCCTTCCGTCCCGCGAGCAACGCCTTGTCGATGAACCTGTCGGCCTCCTCGATCGCGTCCTCGACCCGGAAGCCGACGAGATTGAGCTCCGCTTCGACCTCGGCCTCCGTCGAGCTGTTGTCGTCGCGCGAGCGGGGCCGCTCGCTGGCAGCCGCATCGCGGCGCACTCCTTCGACCAGGTTCAGGTCTGACGCGGCGACCTGCATCTTCTTCGAGCCGACGCGAATCGTCACCTTGTTGCCGGAGATCTCGCGGACTTCGCCGTCGACGCCGAGGGTGCGATGCTTGACCTTGTCGCCGATCGCGAGAACCCGGTTGGATGCCGGCAGGGCGCCGCTCCGCTCTTCGAGAGCGCGGTTAAGCTGCTCGGAGAGGCCGTCCGGTCGCAGCTTCTCTCTCGCTTTCGCGTCCATCGACCGCAGCGCCTTCAGCTCGTCGGCGAGCTTCGTGCGGATCTCGCGCTTGAGCACCTCGATCTCGTCGCGGTAGGTCTCCGCGAGCTTCGCGCGCTCGCGCTTCGTATCCTCGAGCTTCTGCTGCAATTCGGCGAGCTGTGCGTCGAGCGATTCGTTCTTCACGCGGAGGTCGTTGCGCGAGGCGAGCATTTCGTCGGTGCGCTGCTGCAGCTCCTTGATGAGGCGGTCCATATCTCCGTAGCGGCCGCCGAGCTTCTCGCGCGCCGAGGCGATGATCGAAGCGGGGAGGCCGATGCGCTCCGCGGTCTCGATCGCGCGGCTGCGGCCCGGAACGCCGGGGATGAGTCGGAACGTGGGCAGGCCCGACTCGACGTCGAACTCCATCGCGGCGTTCTCGACGCGAGGGTCGGAGAGGGCGAAGCTCTTGAGCGCGCCGATGTGGGTGGTGACGACGATCGGGCAACCCGTTTCGAGGAAGTGCTCGATGACCGCCGCCGAGAGCGCTGCCCCTTCCTCGGGGTCGGTGCCGGAGCCGAGCTCGTCGATGAGAGCGAGCGAGCGCTTCGTCGCCCCCTTCATGATCGACTTCAGGCGTGTGAGATACGCCGAAAAGGTCGAGCGGTGCTCCATGACGTCCTGCTCGTCGCCGATGAGGACGAGGAGCCGGTCGACGATCGGGATGATCGTCCCTTCCGCGGCGGGTACGGGGAGGCCCGACATCGCCATCGCGACGGCGAGGCCCGCGGTCTTGAGGGCGACGGTCTTGCCGCCGGCGTTCGGGCCGGAGATGAGGAGTGCGGAGCGCCCGCTTCCGAGGGTGAAGGAGGTGGGGACGATCGCGGTGCCGCCCGAGCGCTCGCCGAAGGCCGACTCGCGAAGGGCGGCGATGCGTTCGTCGAGGAGAGGATGGCGGGCGTCGACGAGGTGGAGCTCGCCGGAGGTGGAGAATTCGGGGCGCGATGCGTCGAGGGCAGAGAAGACGACGGCGCACGCCTGAATCGCGTCGAACTCGCCCGCGACATCCACTGCCCCGCGGATCTGCAGCGCTGCGTCGAAGATCTTCTGCCCGATCATCCGCATGATGCGGGCGATCTCCTCGCGCTCGTGGATCAGGAGGTCGGCGAGCTCGTTGTTAGGCTCGACGATGGAGAGCGGCTCGACGAAGAAGGAGGCGCCGGAGCCGGAGCGCTCGTGGAGGATCCCCTGGACGTCGCTGCGACGGTCGGCGCGGACCGGGATGCAGTAGCGGTCGCCGCGGATCGTGATGATGTCGTCCTGAATCGCGTCGGGATGGGCGTTCATCAGCCCCTGGAGCGTCTTCTGGATCGCCGCGCGCTTCGCGATGATCTTCGAGCGAAGCGCGCGAAGCTCGGGCGACGCGTCCTCGCGGAGCTTCCCGTCGCGAGTGAAGAAGCGCCCGACCGCTTCGATCACGGCCGAGAGGTCGTCGATCGTCTCCGCGAGCTGGCGCAGGCGCGGGTAGCGCTCGTCGCGCAGGAACGTCTCGCGCACCACCTGCGCCGACTGGCAGGCGCGCAGCACGCGCCACGATTCGTCGAGCTCGGGAACGGTCTCGCGGTCGAAGAGCATGCCGACCGCCGAAAGGCCGGAGAGGGGAAGCAGCCCGTCGGTGGCGATGTGGCGGACCATCTCCGCGAGGTGCGACTGGAGGAGCTCGCACTCCGCGAGGTCGCTGCCCGGCCGGCGGCCGAGCACCGCGTCGCGCCCGGGATCGCTTCGCGCCTCGAGGGCGATGATGGCGAGGATCGAAGGAAACTCGAGCGCTTCGAGCGCGGAGTCGAAGTTGCTGGCGTTGAGGAATCCTCGGGTCAATTTGGCTCCGGAATCAGATCGAAGGGAAAATAAAAAGGGGCTCAACGAGCCCCTTTCAAAACGATTTCGACTCGCGTCGACCTAGTAACTGGCGCGGCGCTCCTCAGCGAGCTTGCGGAGGACCTTCTTGCGGGCTGCGATCGCTTTACGCTTACGCTTCTCGCTAGGCTTCTCGTAGTGCTGTCGCTTTTTGAGCTCGGACAGAATGCCCGACTTCTCACACTTCCGCTTGAATCGGCGGAGTGCATTTTCGAACGACTCGTCCTCTTTGACGTGTACCAGAGGCACTGGATATCCCCCCCTTCTCGCGCTCCCGTTGGAGCCTGCAGATTCTGAAAATTTTAGGCCTGCGCAGGGAGGCGGTCAATTGCCAATCCCCTTGCCGACGGGTCCTGCAACGAACCCCTGTCGGGACTCTATTCCGCCATTCGGGTGAATTTTTTCCGGGGAGACGCGGAGCGAACTCTACGAATTGTAGAATTTAGGTAAGTTATTGATTACCAATGATTTCCGTGACTCGCGAAATGATCGCGTCGAGGGCCACCCGATTTTCTCCCCCCTCGGGGATGATCAGGTCGGCAAACCGCTTCGACGGCTCGACGAACTCCTCGTGCATCGGCCGGACCGTCGCCAGGTACTGGTCGATGACCGATTCGACCGTCCGGCCCCGCGATTCGATGTCGCGCCGGAGTCTCCTGAGGAACCGGATGTCCGCCGGTGTGTCGACGAAGAGCTTGATGTCGATCCGTTTCCGGATTTCGGGCTCGGCGAGAACGAGGATCCCCTCGACGATGACGGCCGGCTTCGGATCGACCCTGCGCGTGTGCACCGAGCGGAGATGCGTTGAGAAGTCGTAGACCGGAATCTCGATCGGATTTCCGCCGAGAAGCTGGTCGAGTTGCTCGACCATGAGCGTCGTCTCGAGCGAGTCGGGGTGGTCGTAGTTGACGCGATGGCGCTCTTCGAGAGGAAGATCGCCGAAGTTGCGGTAGTAGGAGTCGTGGGAGATCCACTCGATCCGGTCGCGTCCGATCTGCTCGTACACCCGCCGAGCGATCGTCGTCTTTCCTGAACCTGTGCCTCCCGCGATCCCGATGATTACGGGACTTGTCGTCATCGTCTGCTCAGCTCCGCATCTCGTCCATGTCGCTCTCAGTCATGAACTCGGTCGGATCGTCGTTCCCGCAGGCGGTGCAAAGCGCGGATGTGATTTTCCCCTCCTCCCACTCGAACGAGTAGGTTGGAGTCTCGCAGTTCAGGCAGATAAGGAACTCCGGTTCACTTCCCATCGGGGCAAGAATATCAGACCGGCGCGCGCTGGCAACGGGAATGGAGGAGTGTGTCTGCGGCCTCGTGCCCGGCCGCTGGAGGGGCACTGCATGCCCCGCCCCGCAGTTTCAACAACGGGGTTCGCCCATTTCACCGCGGCCCGTAGTAGCGCGCGTTGTGCGTCGCGTTCGCGATCACCGATGCGTAGACGTACGCCTCGGGGTTCGTGTGCTCGACGACGAGAGATACGTTCTCTCCCTTCGTGAGAAGCGGGAAGATCGTGTCCAGTGGCAGCTGAATGTGAGTGAGTGGGGGAATCGTTCGCGTCACGACTGCAATGCTGCGCCCGGGCACGGTCTGGAGCGCGAGCACGACCGTTGCCTCCGTCTCGCTCGGGTTCACGATCCCCACGTTCGTCCGGAACTGGTCGCCGACCATCAGCGAGGGGATCGTCTGCAGCATCGGCCGGAGCCTGCCGTACTGAACCGTGAGCACTTCAGGCTCGGTTGCGCCGTTCTCCGTGAGGCCGTGAACCACCGCGGCCACCGTGACGGACGACGCGGCAAGCGTCTGGACACGAAGCGGCGAGAGGCGCCCGAAGACTCCGAAGGTCTGCCGCGGGAGATCGGGAAAGGTCAACGTGCCGCCCGCGGGAATCGTCGACATGATGAACGGATCGTCCGGGCCGCCGACGAGGCTCACCACGACGTCCACGTCGTAGGGCAGGAAGTTGTGCAGTGCGACGTCGGTGCTCCAGACGACGCCTCCCAGCCCCTGGATCGATCCCGCGACCGGAACGATCGCCTCGGATACCGTCAGCTCCTGCGCGGCGGCGCCGAGAGAGAGGCCGAGGATTACGGCGACCGGGAACCAACGGAGCGACATCGACGGACGATTGTACAGTCTGGCCCGTGGCGCCACGCGCGCGGAGTGCCGCACGGCTGTCGCTCGAAGATCGTTCATCCCCACAACGGAGACGTCTTCGGCCCCTCCGAGGTTTCAGGCGAAACGCGGGCGCGCGAGGCCGCGGAGCACGACGTAGACCTTGTGAGGCAGAGACAGCGCTACGCGCCGGTGAAGCGTCGCAAACGGGTCGGCGAGCACCTTGCGCAGCACCTCGGAGTAGATCGATCCCATCATCAGCGTCGGAAAGCGCGAGTCGGGGTCGAGCTCGTCGAGCAACGGCAGGGCGCGCGCGAAGTAGTCGAGCGCGCGCCGCGCCTCGAACTCGACGAGAGCCCGCACGTTCTCGGAGTGCTTCTTCTCGAATAGATCCGTCTCCGTGACGCCGAAGCGCTCGAGCTCTTCCGCGGGGATGTAGACGCGGTCGCGCCGCAGGTCGTCTCCGATGTCGCGCGTGATGTTCGTCAGCTGCAGCGCCGTCGAGAGATTGCGCCCCAGCACGTGCGCGTTCGGTGTTTTCGTGCCGAAGATCGAGAGCGAGATCTCCGAGATCGATGTGGCGACGAGATCGCAGTAGTGAAGGAGCTCTTCGAAGGTCGCGTAACGCGTCTTCACCATGTCCTGCCTGCAGCCGTCGATCAGCGCGAGGAAGCCTTCCTTTTTCGGGATCGCGAAGTGCTGCAGCGCGTCGGCGAGCGCAATCGTGATGGCATGCGAGGGACGCCCCGCGTAGCAGGCTTCGATCTCCGCTTCCCATGCGTCGAGTCGCGGCCCGATGTTCTCTCCCGGATCGTCGGCGATGTCGTCGGCCCAGCGGCATGCCGCGTATGCGGCGTAGACCGCGTTCCGCTTCTTCTCGGGGAGAAATCGGAAGCCGACCGAGAAGTTCGCGCCGTGCTTGTGCGCCACGGCGCGGCAGAAAGCGTAGCCTTCGGCGGCGCTCGAAACCTCGGGCGCCTGCTGCTGCCCCGCGGGCGTCGCGATCGCGCTCATCCGTTCTCCACCGGGCCGAGTGGCGGCACTTTCACGTGACTGTCCTTCGAGCGGCACCAGTGTACCGCCGGCTTGTGCAGGCAGCGCCCCTCGTTCCGCCAGAGCGGTCGGACGACGCTCGCGATCGCCGACTTCCACCAGGTCGGCTTGTGCCACGAGGCGAGGTAGGCGTGGAAGTCGCGCGCATTCGAGGCCTGGCTGACGAAACTGCGGAGCCCGAGGTTTCCCGCGATCTCGTAGAGCACGCGGTTCGCGAGGCTCGTTTCGGCCTTACGCGGCCACTGCTCCTTCCAGAGGTCGTCGAAATCGCGCCCCTCGAGGATGCTGCGCGCCGCGAGGTTGCCCGTCGTCAGCGCGTAGCGGATGCCGAGGCCGAAGAGATAGTCCTGAAATCCGCCCGCCTCGCCGACGCAGGGATGGCCGTCGAGCTTCGCCGACTCCTTGATGCAGAAATTCATGTAGGAGTAGCCGGTGCGGAGCTCGCGCGACATGTCGATCGGGCGGAATCGTTTCGCGACGGCGAGCGAGTGATCGAAGTAGTCCTCGATGTTCTTGAAGTCGGAGACGATCGCGCAGCCGAAGGTCGCGCGACCGTCGAGCGCGAAGAGATACGAATAGCCGCCCGGCGACAGATCGTGATTGAACCAGACGTCGACGATCTCGACCGACGGATCGGTCGCGAAGGTGATCTCTTTCGCGATGCCGTCGGGCGATGCGGGTCCGGTCGCGACGATCGTCGCCTCGCCCGGGTCGAGCCTGCTCTTGAACTTCACGTCGACGCCGAGAGCGACTGCCTGAGCAAGGAGGCCGCGGTCGAGCGACGTCTCGATCGGCCCGCGCCGGATGAAGTAGCAGTAGGGCTCTTCACTCGAGACGGTTCGCGCGCGCCCCGAGGCGTCGTAGAAGGTCGCGCGAACGCCGGGCCGGACGTAGAAGTTCGTCTCGATGCCGATGCGCGCGAGGAAGTCGGGGACCGGCTCGGGATCGGACGCATTCTCGATGACCTGGAGGTCGCCGATGAAGCGGGCGCCGACGTCAGACTTCGATTCGTGGACTTCGACTTTGCGGCCACCGCGGGCGAGGGTGATCGCCGCCGCAAGGCCCGAAGGGCCTGCGCCGGCGATACGGATGATCTCGTCGTCGTTGCTCAAGTGGTCGCGTCCTCGCGTCTCGCACCGCGCCGCGCGCGGGGAGGGCATCCAAAGGCGACCATAATAAGAGACAATCGGCGACGGACGAGTGGCGATTGGGCGACGACGAGACACGAATGGATGAGGAGGGGGCGCCGGCTCCCGCTGCGCAACGCGGACGGGGAGGCGCGACTCTCGTCGCCCTTGGCATCTTCCTGAGCCGCATCGCAGGGCTCGTGCGCGAGCGGGTCTTCGCCCACTACTTCGGCAATTCGCTCGCCGGTGGTGTGTTCAAGGCGGCGCTCCGGATTCCGAACGCGCTGCAGAACCTCTTCGGCGAAGGCGTGCTCTCGGCGTCGTTCATCCCGGTCTACGCAAAGCTGCGCGCGGAAGGAAAAGAAGAACTCGCCGATCGCGTCGCGGGAGTCGTCGGGTCGTTCCTCGCGCTCTTCCTCGCAATCGTCGTTGCGCTCGGGATGATTTTCAGCCGGTCGATCGTGTTCGTGATCGCGGGGGGCTTCAAGGGCGAGGCGCACGAGCTCGCAGTGACACTCGTCCGGATTCTCTTCCCCGGCATCGGCCTGCTCGTGATGTCTGCCTGGTGCCTCGGGATTCTCAATACCCACCGCCGGTTCTTCATCTCGTACACGGCGCCGGTGCTCTGGAGCGCGGCGATGATCGCTGCGATGATCGGTTTCGGTGGAAAAGTCGGTCAGGAGCGCCTCGCGATCATTCTGGCGTGGGGAACGGTGGCCGGCTCGGCACTGCAGTTCGGAGTACAGCTACCGCATGTCTTCAGGCTGGCGAGAGATCTCCACTTCGGACTCGACCGGACCCTCGAGCCGGTCCGGACCGTCTTTCGCAATGCGGGGCCGGTGATCGTCGGACGGGGCGTCGTACAGGTCAGCGCTTTCGTCGACACGATGATCGGCAGCTTTCTCGGCGGGGCCGCGGTCGCCGGAATCGCCTACGCGCAGACGCTCTACATGCTTCCGGTCAGCCTCTTCGCGATGTCGATCGCGGCGGCGGAGCTGCCCGAGATGTCGGGCGCGGTCGGCACGCACTCGGAGATCGCGGAGAAGCTGCGCGCGCGCATCGCCGCGGCGCAGCGACAGGTCGCGTTTCTCGTGGTGCCGTCGATGGTCGCGTTTCTGACGATCGGAATCTCTCTCGTGAGCGGCCTCTTCGAGACCGGAAGGTTCGGGCACGAGGACACGATCTACGTCAGCTGGATTCTTGGTGGCTACGCGGTCGGGTTGCTCGCTGTGACGGTGTCGCGGGTCTACTCGTCGGCGTTCTACGCGCTGCGCGACACGAAGACTCCGCTCCGCTTCGCTCTGATTCGCGTGGCCGTGGCGCTCACGCTGGGGCTCTCTCTCGCGATGCCTCTCCGGTCGTGGCTCGTGTCGCTCGCCATCGGCGCGGGAGTGAAGCTTCCGGCGGTCGACAATGCGGAGCTCGCCGTCGGCGCGGTGGGGCTAGCGGTCGCCGGCGGAGTCGCGTCGTGGATCGAACTGATGCTTCTTCGACGCGCGCTCGCGACGAAAATCGGCGCGACGCCGATGCCGGGCTCGTTCCTCTCGAGGCTCTGGGGCGCTGCGATTGCGGCGGGCATCGCGGGTGCGCTGTTCGTGGCGTATGTCGCCGGACCGTTCGTCGAGCTTCTGCCGTCGCGGTTCGGTCTGCATCGGATCGGAGGCGCGGTATTCGCGGCAGGAGTGTTCGGAGTCGTCTATCTCGGCGTAGCCGGCGCGCTGCGTGTGGAAGAGGTTGGCGGGCTGATGCGAAGGCTGAGGCGCAGAGGCTAAGTTATGGGCGCAGGCACTCCTGCCTGCGCGCGGCGCGAAGCGCCGCCCCCGTGTTCAAGCGACGCACCTCGACAGGCCGCCTTCGGTGGCGCGCAGGCAGGAGTGCCTGCGCCACACCAGCCGCTCCCGTCCCCCTCTGCTAACATTCCGGCGCGATGATCGACAGGGCAGCGGTGGCGCGAGGCGCGCGTGAAGGCGAGGACGCGGCGGCGCCGGTTCTCGAGCTTCGCGACCTGCGCGTCGACTTCGACACCGACGACGGGCGCGTTACGGCCGTCGACGGCGTGTCGTTCTCGATCGGCAAGGGCGAGGCGCTCGCGCTCGTCGGCGAGTCGGGCTGCGGCAAGAGCGTCACCGCGCTTTCGATCCTGCGCCTGTTGCCCCGCTCCGCACGCATCGCCGGCGGTGAGGTGCGTTACCGCGGAAAGAGCCTGACTGCGCTCGAGGAGAGCGAGATGCGGCGCTACCGCGGCGACCGGATCGCGATGATTTTCCAGGAGCCGATGACGTCGCTGAATCCGGTGATGACGATCGGCGACCAGGTTGGCGAGCCGCTCCGCATTCATCGCAATGCGAGTCGGGCGGAAGCGCGAGCGCGCGCCATCGAGCTTCTCGACCTCGTCCAGATTCCCGACGCGAAGAGCCGCGTCGACGACTATCCGCACCAGCTCTCCGGCGGAATGCGGCAGCGCGCGATGATCGCGATGGCGCTTGCGTGCGAGCCGGAGCTGCTGATCGCCGACGAGCCGACCACCGCGCTCGACGTCACGATTCAGGCGGGGATCCTCGAGCTCCTCGCGTCGCTCCGCGAGCGCCTCGGGCTCTCGATTCTCCTGATCACTCACAACCTCGGTATCGTCGCCGAATTCTGCGAGCGTGCCGTCGTGATGTACACCGGGCGCATCGTCGAGGACGCTTCCGTCGCGAGCCTGTTCAAGGAACCGAAACATCCCTACACGCGAGGCCTTCTCGCATCGCTTCCGCGGCTCTCGTCCGGTGCAACGCGGCTGTCGACGATCCCGGGCACGGTTCCCGACATCCGGAAGCTGCCACAGGGATGCACCTTCAATCCGCGCT
Source organism: Thermoanaerobaculia bacterium (assembly GCA_041671505.1). Classification (GTDB taxonomy): domain Bacteria; phylum Acidobacteriota; class Thermoanaerobaculia; order Gp7-AA8; family Gp7-AA8; genus JACPDH01. The sequence goes on from JBAZBK010000013.1 coordinate 101,627, forward strand.
GCGGTGACGTGATGGCGGTCTGCCGCGGTGCCGTGCCCGCGCTGATGACGACCGGGGAGGGGAGCCGCGCGCGCTGCTTCCTCTACGGCGACGAGAAGGAGCGCGGCGCGTGAGCGAGATGCTCCTCGAGGTGCGCAATCTGCGGAAGCACTTCCCGATCCGGCGCGGGCTCCTTGCGCGGACGGTCGGCGCGGTGCGCGCCGTCGACGGCGTCAGCTTCTCGATCGCGAAAGGGGAGACGCTCGGCCTCGTCGGTGAGTCGGGCTCGGGCAAGACCACGACGGGGCGCTGCGTGCTCCGCCTCGTCGAGCCGAGCGAAGGGGCGATCCGCTTCGACGGCGCCGATCTCCGCGCGCTCGACGCGGAATCGATGCGGCTGATGCGGCGTCACATGCAGATCGTCTTCCAGGACCCATACGGCTCGCTCAACCCGCGGATGCGCGTCGAGACGCTGATCGGCGAGCCGCTCGAGATCCACGAGCCATCGATGAACCGCGCCGCGCGCCGCGCAAGCGTCGCGTCGCTGATGGAGCGGGTGGGATTGAGTCCCGACCTGATGCGTCGCTACCCGCACGAGTTCTCCGGCGGGCAGCGGCAACGAATCGGCATCGCGCGCGCCCTCGCGACGAGCCCGAAGTTCCTGGTGCTCGACGAGCCGGTCTCGGCGCTCGACGTCTCGGTCCAGGCGCAGGTGATCAATCTCCTCCAGGACCTGCAGCGCGACCTCGGCCTAACGTACCTCTTCATCGCGCACGACCTCGCGGTCGTCGAGCACATCTCGCAGCGCGTCGTCGTGATGTACCTCGGGAAGATCATGGAAGAGGCGTCGCGCGACGACATCTACGCGCGGCCGCTGCATCCCTACACGAAGTCGCTGCTCAGCGCCGTTCCCGTTCCCGAGCCCGGCGCGAAGAAGTCGCGCGTCGAGCTGCACGGCGACATCCCGTCGCCTGCCGCGCCGCCGCCCGGCTGCGTCTTCCAGACTCGCTGCCCGATCGCCCAGGAGCGCTGTCGCGTCGAATCGCCGGCGCTGATCGATGCGGCGCCCGGACATAAGGTCGCCTGCCACTTCCCCGGGTAGAGTGTCGTGAGGCGTGGTCTCGCCGCAACGCGGCGAGACATCGGTAGCCCCCGGCTTCAGGGGGAACGATTCGATGACGATTTCGACGGCGCCGCTTCAGCGGCGCGACAGCACACGCCTGGTCGTGCCGCTGAAGCGGCGCCGATCAATGTCGCGTCAGACATCCCCCGCCTGAAGGCGGGGGCTACCGATGTGTCGGCGCTGCGCGCCGGGGACCGGTTCGTTTTGTACTTTTCGTGCTCAAGTTTGTACGAAACGCCAGCCTAACAACGCAATTCGTGAACGTTCGGCAAACTGCAATCTCGCCAGCCTTGCACGACGCAACCTTCTCCTTGGGCTTCCGTTCACCCGTCGCGGAAGTCGCAAGTCGAAAAGGAGAAACGCGATGAAGAAGATGACCGGAATCCTGTTTGCAACATTGCTTGCGGTCGGCTGCAGCTCGACCTCGATGTCGAACACGGAGAGCGCCACGGGTGTGTCCGAATTGAAGGGCAAGTCGCCCACGTATTACCGGCTCGTGTCGGATCCGCTCCCGATCCGCGAAATCGACTGGGGACGCCCGCTGAGCGATCTTCACGTGAAGGGCTACCTCACGAACCAGGGCTTCGTCCCGGTGTCGAAGCTCGAGGGAAGCGGAAAGCTCTGCGCGGGAGGCACCGATTGGGTCAACCTGACCGACGGCAGCTTCCACAAGGGTGACTCGGGTGAGACCCCGAAGGGTGCGCACATCATGGGCTGCAAGGGGCGCACCGGCGGTTTCATGCCGGCATCGAAGGACGTCATCGTCAACTAGCTGACGGCGAGCCAGCCAGGCCACGAGCGCGGCGCTTCCTTCGGGGGGCGCCGCGTTTCATGTGGAGTGCGAAAGCGAAGCTTTCGCCTCTCCTTGCTGAAGCGAAGCTTCGGCATCCGGAAGCAGTTCGCGAGAGATTCGGGCGAAGCCGTGCGTCGCCCGTTTGTCGTTTGCAGTTCGAGCGGAGAGCGGAAGCTGCGGCTTCCGCCGAGGAAGAGCGAAAGCTGCGCGTTCGCACTCCACATCTAGTTCGCTTCAGTATTTCGGGGGGAGGCTGCGAAAGTGGTGCGCCCGGTAGGATTCGAACCTACGACCTTCGGCTCCGGAGGCCGACGCTCTATCCAGCTGAGCTACGGGCGCACACTGTGGGAGGCGCATTCTACGGGATGGGGGCGAGGCCCGCAATGCCCCGCAATCGCTGCCTTCCGAGCGTGAACAACCGCGCGGAGACTTCCGTCTCTTCCGTTTTTGTCGCGGTCGCCTTTCCCCCGTCTTCGCGCCGACTCCAACCTTGTCTCGAGGAATGAACGCATTGTCACTCCGGCGCGGTCATCTCTCCTTTTCAAACACCACTTCGTTTGCTACAGTTCGCCCGGCTTTCGCTAACCGAACTTCACACGGGGCTGACTCATGCACGGAGCATTGAAGATCTTCACGGGTCGCGCCCATCCGACCCTCGGCCACGAGATTTGCAAAATTCTCGGTGTCGAGCCGGGTCACGTTCTCCTGTACAACTTTTCCGACGGAGAGAACTACACGCAGATCAATGAGAACGTGCGCGGAGCGGACGTCTTCATCATCCAGCCGACCTGCCCCCCGGTGAACGACAACCTGCTCGAGCTGCTCATCATGCTCGACGCGTTCAAGCGCTCCTCGGCGAGTCGCGTCACCGCCGTCGTTCCCTACTACGGCTACGCGCGTCAGGATCGCAAGGACAAGCCGCGCGTCCCGATCACCTCGAAGCTCGTCGCCGACCTGATCTCCAAGGCGGGCGCTGATCGGGTCCTCACCATGGACCTCCACGCGCCGCAGATCCAGGGCTTCTTCAACATCCCGGTCGACCATCTCTTCGCCGCGCCGGTGATCATCAAGCACATCAAGTCGCTGGAAATGGAAGACTTGACGATCGTTTCGCCCGACGCCGGCGGCGTCGAGCGCGCCCGGGCCTACGCAAAGCGTCTCGGCGCGGCCCTCGCGATCATCGACAAACGCCGTTTCGCGGCGAACCAGACCGAAGTGCTGCACATCATCGGTGAGGTCGAGGGACGCAACGTCTTCATCGTCGACGACATCATCGACACCGCGGGAACGCTGATCCATACGATGGAAGCGCTCCTGAAGGCGGGGGCGAAGTCGGTTTCCGCGTCGGCCTCCCACGGCGTCCTTTCCGGCCCCGCCGTCGAACGGATCAACAACTCGGCGATGACGCAGGTGGTCGTGACGAACACCATGCCGCTGGGCGACAAGGAAGCGGAGTGCAGCCGGATCAAGGCTCTGTCGATCGCCGAACTGCTGGCCGAGGCGATCCGGCGGATTCACATGGAAGACTCGGTCAGCTCTCTTTTCGACCTCTAGGAGAGCAGGAACGGGCTGGAGTTCCCGTCTAGCCGATCCTGCCACCCGCCTGGCGCGAGCGCCCGGACAGCCGATCGAGGAATTTTGTGCCGCCGTGACGGTTTAAGGCTCGGCGGTTGAGCAATTTGAAGGAGTTTTTCAGTCATGGCAGAACTCACCCTCGAAGTATCGCGCCGCGAGAAGACCGGCAAGGAAATCGCGAAGAAACTTCGCGCTATGGGCAAGATCCCCGCGATCGTCTACGGCGGACACCGTGACCCGGTTCCCGTCACCGTCGATCTGAAGACCGTGTCCGAGCTCGTGAAGAAGAGCGAGCACGGTGTGCGCTCGATCTTCCTGCTCGAAATGGCAGGCTCGGATCAGAAGCGCCACGCGATGATCAAGGACATCACGATCAATCCGATCAGCCGGAAGATGATCCACATCGACTTCGTCCGCGTCATGATGGATGAGAAGATCAAGACCGTCGTTCCGGTCCGCCTCAACGGCACGCCCAAGGGCGTCAAGGAAGGCGGCCTCCTCGACTGGCAGGTGCGCGAAGTGCACATCGAGTGTCTTCCGGGCCTGATCCCCGACACGATCGAGATGGACGTGTCGGGCGTCGAGTTCAATCACTTCGTCCGGATCGGCGACCTCAACGCCCCCGAAGGCGTTCGCATCCTCGACGACCTCGAGCGCGTCCTCGCTTCGGTGCACGGACACAAGGCCGAAGAAGAAGTCGCCGTCAGCACGGAGCAGGTGGCCGCCGAGCCCGAAGTCGTCAAGAAGGGCAAGACGGAGACCGAGTCCTGATACTCGCACCATCGAATCGAGAAAGACCTCGCCGAACGGCGAGGTCTTTTTTCGTCCGCTGCGTTTTCACGGCGGGAGCGCTGGCGCTGCTCGTTGCCTGTCGCTACGAGAAGGCGCCTGCCGACAGGTCCGAGCCCTCCGCAGTTGCTGCCGGGCCTGCCGCTCTCAAAGCGGTCGTCGGGGCTTTCGATGACATTCCGCTCCCTGCGGCGGCGGGAGCGGGACAGCCGTTCGTTTCCGCGTCAGGAGATTCGGGTGTGCTCGTCTCCTGGATCGAGCCGGCAGGCGAGGGAAAGCACACGCTGAAGTTTGCGAGGATCGGTGCGGACGGGGCGAGCGCTGCGAAGGCGATCGCCACGCGCGACGACTTCTTCGTGAACTTCGCCGACTTCCCGTCGATCGTCGACGCGAACGGGGTCCTCTTCGCGCACTGGCTGCAGAAGAGCGGCAAGGGAACCTACGCCTATGACGTGCGGCTCGCGGCCTCGCGCGACGCCGGCGCGACCTGGAGCGACTCGATCGTCGTTCACGACGACGGAGTGCCCGCCGAGCACGGTTTCGCGTCCCTCGTTCCGCTCGCGAAGCGGGATGCCGTCGGAATCGTCTGGCTCGACGGACGGAACATGACGGGCGAGGGCGAAGGGCACGATCACGAGGGCCAGGGCGACATGATGCTGCGCTACGCGGAGGTCGACGCGTCGCTCGCGGTGAGCGACGCTGCTGAGCTCGACGCACGCACCTGCGAATGCTGCACGACGACGATCGCGATGACGACCGCGGGACCGATCGCGGCCTACCGCGACCGCTCGGCCGACGAGGTTCGAGATATCGGTGTTGCGAGGCTCGCATCGGGTGAATGGAAAGCGGAGCCGCTCAGCGCCGACGGCTGGAAGATTCATGGCTGTCCCGTGAACGGCCCGCAGGCCGACGCGCGCGGCGACGCGGTTGCAGTCGCCTGGTTCACGATCGCGAACGATCGGCCTCGCGTGAGGCTCGCGTTCTCACACGATGCGGGATCGTCGTTCGGCACGCCGCTCGACATCGCGGAGGCGCCGGCGTCGGGCTACGTCGACTGTGTCTTCATCGCGAACGATCGCGTCGCCGTGACCTGGCTCGAAGACGACGGGGCGAAGGGACACCTGCGAATGCGCGAGATCACCGCGGACGGTACGATGCTTCCAGTGACCACGGTCGCGACGACCACGCGGGGGCGGACGGGATTCCCGCGGCTTGCCATGTCGGGAACGTCGATCTTCGTCGTCTGGAACGAGAAGGGCGATTCGCCGAGAATTCATCTTGCCAGGGCGGCGGTTGCGCAATGAACCGAGCCGTAGGAGGAGAATCCGCATGAAGCGTCTTGCATTGACCCTGGTCGTCGTCGCCGTTCTTTCGGGGTGCTCGAAGAAGGAGACCCCGGCGGTCGAGGCTCCGCCGCCGACGCAGACCGACGCCACCGCAGCGCTGACGGAGACGGTCGACACGACCGCCACGGCCGCGCCGGACACCGACTCGAAGGACGCGCAGATGGCTGCGAAGCTCGCCGGCTACTCCGCCACCCGTCTCGACGGCTCGCCTTACGTTATCGGCGAGCAGAAGGGGAAGGCGCTCCTTCTCAACGTCTGGGCGACCTGGTGCGGTCCGTGCCGGTACGAGATTCCCGAGCTGAAGGCGATGCAGGCGGAGCTCGGGCCGAAAGGGCTCGAGGTCGTCGGCATCGCCGTCGACGAGAAGCCTGACAACGAGCGCGACGTGAAGGCGTTCGTCGCGGAGAAGGCGATCCAATACCCCGTCGTGCTCGATCCGGAAGGCAGGATCCTTTTGCTGCTCGAGACCTCCACCGTGCCGACGACCGTGCTTCTCGACAAGAGCGGCCAGGTCGTCTGGTACTCCGTCGGCATCGTGCAGTCGAACAATCCGGCACTCACCGAAGCGCTCGACAAGGCTCTCGCACAGTAGCCGGGCCTCTGCGAACCGGCGACGGAACCTGGCGGATCGCACGATGCGGACAGTCGGCGTCACCTTCTATACGCGGCCGGGGTGCCATCTTTGCCACGACGCGAAGGAGGCCATGCTGCTGTGGGTGACTCACCGCGGCTTTTCGATCGAGCTCACCGAGGTTAACATCGACGAAGACGAAGGCGCGCACGAGCGCTACTGGCTGCACATTCCGGTAGCGACGATCGGCGGTAGGGAAGCCTTTCGTCATCGATTCGATCCCGAGGCGTTCGAACGGCTCGCTGCCGCAGCGGCGAAGGGAGATGTCACGATGACCGATCTTGCGAGCCGCAGTTGCGTGCAGTGTCGCGGTGGAGTCGCACCGTTGAGAGGCGATGAGTTGAAGGTTCTCCACGAGGCGCTCGGTGACGGCTGGACGGTCGAGGGCGAGCACCATCTCGTCCGCGAGTACCGATTCGAGAATTTCGCGGGTGCGCTCGCGCTCGTGAACCGGATCGGCGAAGTCGCGGAGACGGAAGGACATCATCCGGACCTCGAGCTCGGATGGGGACGCGTCGGTGTGAAGATCTTCACGCACGCCATCGACGGATTGACGGAAAGTGACTTTGTGATGGCCGCGAAGATCGAGCAGCTTGCGAATCAGGGAAAGGGACGGCAGGGACAATGAAGAAGACACTCATTCTGTGCGCTGTGATGATCGTGATCGGCGGGGCGCTCGGCGCATGGGGAATGCATCAGCTCGATGCGCGCGCGAACGCGAAAGCGGTGGACGCCGCGACGACCGCCATGCGCACCGAGCGCGACACTCTCGCGCGGACGACGAAAATGATGGAGCTCCGGCTGCAGATCGGGCGTGCGGCGATCGAGGCGAACAGGCTCAACTACGGCAATGCTCGCAGCGAGGCCGAGGCGCTCTTCGCGGCGGCCGAGAAGCTCCAGGGACTCGTGGCAGGAAGTGCCGACGAGCGCGAGCTGCAGATGATCGTTTCGCGCAAGGAACAGATCCTGGGCGATCTCGCCGTGGGCAACCCTGCGTCGGCGGTGGCGCTCGAGCAGATGTACAACGCGTCGTCGAAAGCTGTTGGCGCGCGCTGACGCGGGCGTGATCCGGAGGCGCCGGCGGGCGGCCCTGCACTCCTTGACGCAGTTATCGGCGTGGGTTACGCTTGCTCGCGCGGTAGCAGATTGCGAAATCTTTTGTTTTGTGAGGCATAGACGCGCCATTCTGCGTCTCGTGCCGCTCGGGTGAAATGGCCTTTCAAGGATCGCTAAAAGAACTACCACTTCCCGACATCATCCAGTTGGTGAGTGTCTCCGGAAAGACCGGTAAGTTCACTCTCTCCCAGGAGAGTGCGACGGGGTACATCTACCTGAAGAACGGGCAGATGATCCATGCGACCGTTCTCGACCTGATCGGCGAAGAGGCGATTTACGCGCTCGCGATCTGGAACCAGGGTGACTTTCAGTTCACGCCCAACGAAGAAGCGCCGCAGCAGACGATCACGAAGTCGAACACCAACCTGCTGATGGAAGCTGCCCGCCGGCTCGACGAGTGGCGGGTGCTCTCGAAGAAAATCCCGTCGGTCGACCTCGTTCCGACGCTCGTGCCGCGACAGAACCGCCACGAGCAGATCACGCTGAACCCCCAGGAGTGGCTCGTGATCACGCAGATCGATACCCGGCGCTCGATCGCGGACATCGGCAAGGCGCTTCGAATGTCGGGCTTCGACGTCGCAAAGCTGCTCTACGGGCTCATCACCTCCGAGCTGGTCGACTTAAAAAAAAAACCCGAGCCAGCCGGAGCTTCCGCTCCCGCGGGTGATGGAGGCGGCGGTCACCTGATCGCCCTCGCCGATCAGATTCGCGTGATCGCCGACAAGTACATCGGTGAATCGGGCTCGAAGACCGTCGACAAGCACTACCATCTCGCCGTCGACGCGATCCGCTCCGGCAAGGGAGAGCTCGGCCTCCGGCAGATGGTCGCGGAGTTCGAGAAGGCGACGTCGCTCCTGCGGGGGCTCGCGATGAGCGAGCAGTTCCGCCAGGAAGTCAGCCGCCTCTCGCGCTGACGCGCCTCGTGCCGCGCTGCTGCCGCGCGCACCGTTTCCGATGAATCGAAGCCGCTGGAGGTTCGAGCAGAGCGCAATCGGGCGCATCGCGATCCCACCCGCGCTCCCCGCGGGGCTCGCATTCTTCACCACCACCAGCGACTTTCCAGGCAGGCTCGACGACGAGCGTGCGCGCGCGCTCCTCGGTGTCGTGCGCGCGCGCTTTGGTGTCGAAGCGGGTCTCGCGACGGGAATGCAGGTTCACGGCGCGGATCTCGCGCGGATCGAAAGCCCGCAGGCAGGAGGCTGGCGCGAGGACACGTCGTGTGACGCGCTCGCAACGCGCAAGCGAGGCATCGCCCTCGGCGTGAAGATCGCCGACTGTCTTCCCGTGACGCTCTTCGACGGCACTGCGGGCGTCGTCGCCGGAATCCATTCGGGATGGCGCGGCGCGGCCGCGCGGATCGTTTCCCGGACGATCGAGCGCCTCGTGCGTGAAGACTCCTTCGATCCTGCCCGCTCCGTGGCGTACCTCGGTCCCTCGATCCGAGTTTGCTGCTTCGAAGTGGGCGAGGAGGTGATCGATGCGCTCACCGGCGCGTTCGGCTCCGTCGACGGTCACGTCGACCGCACGCGAGGCGCGAAGCCGTACGTCGATCTGCCCGGCCTCACTCGTCGCATCCTGCTCGAGTCGGGGCTCGATGCCGCTGTGATCGACGACTCCGGCCTCTGCACGCGCTGCGACGGCTCGATCTTCCACTCGTTCCGCCGCGACGGCGCGGCGGCGGGACGGAACCTGTCGGTCGCGGTGATGAGTTAGGCGGTGGACGCCTCTTCGATCGACAGTCCGACCGCCTTCATCAATGCGAGGGCGTTGCTTCGCGCGACGACGCCGTCGCGCATCCGGTAGTCGAAGACCATCCGGTCGCCTTCCATGTGATCCTCGAAATGGACGTTGCGGGCCCGGTCGCCTAACTCGTCGGCCATTTTCGCCAGCGCAAGGTCGTGCGTCGACACGAGGCCGATCGCGCCTCGCCCCACGAGCGTCCGGATCACGGCGCGCGCGCCGATCAGACGGTCGTGCGAATTCGTCCCATGGAGGATTTCGTCGAGCAGGAAGAGCACTCCGGGCCCCTCGGAGGCGAGGTCGACGATCTGGCGCAGACGGAGGATCTCCGCGTAGAACTTCGACTGGCCGGCGGCAAGCGAGTCGTTGATCCTGATCGACGCGCCGATTCGGATCGGCGTGAGGCGCATTGACGCGGCGCAGACCGGTGCCCCGGTCAGCGCGAGGACGCTGTTCACGCCGACGGCGCGCATCATCGTGCTCTTGCCCGACATGTTCGATCCGCTGACGATCAGCAACCGTGACGGCTCTCCGATCGCGACGTCGTTGTCGATTCGACGGTCGTCAGGGATGAGTGGATGGCCGAGCGCCGTCGCCTCGACGATCGGATCGCCGTCCTCGATCGTCGGGTAAACCTGCTCCGGCCGCTCGAACGCGAAGGAGGCGAGCGAGAGCATCGCCTCAAGGTCTGCCGAGGTATCGATCCAGCGCGGGACGTTGCGGCCGTGACGCTCGCGCCACGCGGCGAGCCGGATCGCGATGTTCGTTCTCCAGAGCAGAATCGGCGCGATCGCCGCGAAGAACGGATTCCTCGCCGAGTCGAAGAGCTCGATGAGACGCTCGAGCCCCGCGATCGCGCGCGATGCGCTGACGTCTCCCGTGACGAGAGCGGCGCGCAGCGCCTCGAGCCGCGGCGCAACGAACGAACGCGACTCGACGATGGTCAGCAGCTCGGCGAGCACGCGGAGGTCGGCTCCGGCCCGCTCGACGCCGGCGAGCGACGAGGCGACACGCGCGCGGAGCGGGAAGGCGAGCGCGGCCTGGAAGATCATCAGTACGAGCAGCGGAAGATGGCCCCATCCGAGCACCGGCCAACGGGCGACGAGCGACGACGACATCGCCGGCTCGCTCAGTCCCACGAGCGACACGAAGAACGACGGCAGCGCGAGCGCGAGCGCCGGGGCCCCCGCGATTCCGAGCGCGAGCGCGATCCGGCGGATCACCGGAGAGAACGAGGCGCCTCCCTCCGACGCCCAGGCCGAAAGCTGCGCCGCGTCGACCGCGGTCTTCACGTCATCTCCGGCGAGCGCGATCTGCTCACGCAGGTCGAGATCCTCGGTCAGCTCGGCGATCGCCGCCTGTCGCGCGCGCGCCTCTCCGGCGCTCGCGGGCGACTTCAGCCACGCTGCGAGTCGCGCCTCGCCGGCCGGGGTTCTCGCGACCGAGATCCGCTCGAAGAGCGACGCCGGTCCGAAAAGGTCGAGGTCGTCGGCGTAGGGATGCGCGGGATCGGCGAAGCGCTCGCCTCCGTTTCCTTTGCCCGCCCAGGCGTCGGTCAGCCGGGCGATTCCCCACTGGTAGAGCGAGACGATGCGCGTGTTGGCGGCGATCGAATCGCGCACCTTCTGCTGGATCGCCACGAGCACCGCGAACACCGCGAGAGGAGCGATCGGCACCCAGATGGGAGCGCTCCGGTTGACCCAGGCGATCCACGCTGCGGCGACCGCGATCGCGAAGATCGCGAGCCGCATGTTCGAGATCGCGCGGTCCTGCGCGCCGAGCCTCTCGCCTTCGTTCTTGCGCGCCCTCAGGCGCAGCTCGTACTCGGTTCGCGGATTTCGCATCGACGAGCGTTTTTAGCACGAACCGGCGGGATCTCGATTGTTGACTTTCGTTCTTCGATCGACAGTTCGGCTCCCGGGTGATCGGACACCCTGGTGGCGAATGAAGAGCGACGAACCGGGAATGGGGGAGGATCCACAATTTCCCCGGGACCTCGCGCAAGACCCGCGGTAGCGGGAGACTGGTCCGTCCCGTTCGAACAACCCCTCCCAACGATTGGTCGCGCCGCTGCTCGCGGGGCTGTAGAATCTCCCAACCCGGTCGGCGCGATGACGAGAGAAGACGACAGCTTCGGCGATCTTACGATTCGAACGCAGATCTCGCGCTTCATCGAGGCTGCGCCTCCGCCCGTCGTCCAGCGCCTCCCCGCGATCGACCAGGAGTACACGGAGAAGCTAGTCGCGTCGGGGTTCTCGGTCGAGCAGATCCGCTTCCTCGACTCGGCGGTTCAGTACGCCCCCGAGGGGATCGTCGTGATGGCGCCGCGCGAGGATGGATCGCCCAAGGTCGTCTTCGTGAACGACGGCTACTGTCGCATGAGCGGCCGGCCGCGCGAGGAGATCATCGGCCAGGGACCGGCGATCTTCGCGAGCCCCGAAAGCGACAAGGCGATGGCCGACGCGCTGCTCCACCCGCTCTGCCAGCGGCGCGGGTTCAGCGGCGAGGCGCTCGCGACGCGCGCGAACGGCGCGCGTTACATCCTCGACCTGACTGTCGTCCCGGCGCACGACGCCGATGGCGCGCTCATTTACTGGATCGCCTACATGCACGACGTGAGCGAGAAGAAGGCGCAGCTCGCGGCGCTCGAGCACCAGGTGCTCCACGACGTCCTGACCGACCTTCCGAACCGCGCGCTGCTGGAGGACCGCCTGCAGCAGGCGATGCTCGCGGCCGAGGCCGACAGGATGAGCGTCGGGCTGGTCTTCTTCGACCTCGACGACTTCCGCGAGGTGAACGACACGTTAGGCCACCACTTTGGCGACGCGGTCCTGCGGCAGGTCGCTGCGCGAGTGCAGCCGGCGCTCCGGCCTGTCGACACCGTGTCGAGGCTCGGGGGCGACGAGTTCGCGATCCTGCTGCCGAACATCGTCGACACGCGCGACGCGATGAAGATCGCGCTCGCCGTGTACGAGGCCTTCCTCGTGCCGTTCGACATCGAGGGGCAGACCTTCGAGGTCGGCGCGAGCGTCGGCGTCGCCGTGTCGCCGACACACTCGAACGACGCGGTCGGGCTGATGCGTTGCGCGGAGGTGGCGATGTACGCCGCCAAGAACTCGCGCAACGGCTACCTTCCGTACGCGCCCGACCAGGAAACGGCAACGATCACGAGCCTCGCGCTGCGCGTCGACCTCCGGGAGGCGATCGAGCACAACCAGCTGGTCCTCTACTACCAGCCGAAGATCCACCTGCGGAGCGGCCTCGTCACCCGGGTGGAGGCTCTCGTCCGCTGGCTCCATCCCGAGCGCGGGCTGATGCAGCCCGACCAGTTCATTCCTCTTGCCGAGCGCTCGGCGCTGATCAAGCAGCTGACCGACTGGGTGCTCGACGGGGCGCTCGCGCAGTGCAGGGCCTGGCAGGAGGCGGGGTTCCCGCTTCACGTCGCGGTCAACCTTCCGACGCAGAGCCTGCTCGAGCCGTTCCTTCCGCAGCGCGTGTCGCGTCTCCTCGACAAGTGGGGGCTCGACCCGCGCGTGCTCAAGCTGGAGATCACCGAGAGCGGGATCATGGCCGATCCCCCGCACGTGCTCGCAATCCTTCACCTCCTCCGGACGCTCGGCGTCCGCCTCTCGCTCGACGACTTCGGCACCGGCTATTCGTCACTCGTCCACATGCGCCACCTTCCGGTCGACGAGATCAAGATCGACAAGTCGTTCATCATGGGGATGCGCCACAACGAGAGCGACGGGGCGATCGTCCGCACGATCATCTCGCTCGCGCATTCGCTCGGCCACGAGGTCGTCGCCGAAGGCGTCGACGACGAGGAGACGTTCAAGATTCTCTCCGAGCTCGGCTGCGATCTCGCGCAGGGCTACTACCTCACTCCGCCGCTGCCGGCCGACGAGCTGATGAAGTGGCTCGAGAAGTCGCGCTGGGGTGAGGGCGCGACCGAGGTGCTGCGGAAGGGAAAAACGACGCACTGACGTGGAATTGAAAATTGAAAATTGAAAATTGGAAAAAGAGGCGCCCTTTCGGGCGCCTGATGTTTAAGCGGAGGCTTTTCTTTTTCAATTTCTAATTTTCAATTTTCAATTCCGCCTTACTAGGCGGTCAGCTTCTCCCAGTCCGAGTCCGGCGCGTCCTGCGCGAGGAGGAGGCCGCCGTCGGAGCCGATGAAGACCGGGTCTTCGAGCGCCTTCACTTTTCCTCCGCCGATCTGATCGAGCCCCTTCTGCAGCGCCTCGGCGAGTCCGGGGATCAGGCCCCCGCCGCCCGAGAGGATCACGTTGTTCCGCACCTTCTCCTGGAACTCCGGTTCCACGCGCGAGATGAGGTCGATCATCGTCTCGACCGACGGCGCGACGAGCGACTCGCACGCGGTGCGCATCTCGATCGTGATGTCGAGATCGGTCGGCACCCCGCGGATCGGCGCCTGAACGATCACTGGTGACTTCGGATTGCCGACGAACGAGAACTTCTCCTTCCACTCGCGGACCATGTAGACGGTGAAGACCGCGTCGGGGTAGCGCGCCTGGATCAGCTTTGCCAGCTGATCGTCGACGAAGTCGCCCGCGGTCGTGAGCGTCCGCTGGTCTTCCTCCGTCGGATAGCGGCCGCGCATGACGACGAAGTCGGTCGTTCCCGCGCCGATGTCGACCACCATCGAGTGGAGGAGCGCCTCGAGCCCGTACGCGACGGCGAACGGCTCGGAGACGATCATCAGGTTGTCGACGATTCCCTTGAGCGCGTTGCGGAGGTACTGCTTGTTGGTCCGCAGCGAAGCAGCCGGCACGCCGACGACGGCGCGCGTGGTGCCCGTGCCGTCGACCTTCGCGCCGACGAGCGTCAGCAGGTGGCGCAGCAGCTCGCGGACCGCCTCGACGTCCTTCTCCGATCCTTCCTTCAGAAGGCCGCGCTCGAGCGGGCGGTGCAAGTCGAGCATCGACCTGTTGGAGAGCGCCTCGTGCCCGATGAGCACCGTGCGCTTGAGCACCTTCTTCGCGACCATGTCGACCGGCCAGCCGACGAAACTCTCGACGACGAACTTCTCGCCGTTCGACGCAGAAATCGCGCTGCGCGACGTCCCGAGGTCGATGCCCACGTTCAAAACGTGTTGCGCTTCCTTACCCATGCCTCAGATTCCTTTCTCCGCCTCACCACCCCTGACCCGGGCGTAGGCCACAATCCCTTTGAAGAGTGCGTCAGCGATCCGCTGACGGTACGTGTCGGTCTCGAGCAGCTTTGCCTCGTCCTTGTTCGAGAGGCATGCGACTTCCGCGAGGATCGCGGGCATCTCGGTCGCGACGAGCACCACGAAGGGAGCCTTGCGCACCCCCCAGTTCTCCAGGTACGGATTGACCGACACGAGGTCGCCGTGAAGGCTCTTCTGGATCGACTCGGCGAGCGCGCGAGACTCGTCTTGCCTTACGTCGGCGTAGATCCCTTCGAGGAGGCGCCGGTAGTCGGCGAGGGTGTAGCCCGAGCCGCGGTTCTCCGACGCGGCGAGCTCGTTCAGCATCGGGTCGTCCGTGGGACCGAGGTAGTACGTTTCGATGCCGCGGATCGCGTGGCTCCCGCGGATCGAGTTCACGTGGATCGAGACGAAGATGTCTCCCGACGACTGGTTCGCGATGTTCGCGCGGGCCCGCAGCGGCACGGTGCGGTCCTCCGCGCGCGTGACTTCGACGTCGAACCCGGCCTGGCGCAGCATCTTCTCGAGCCGCGTGTTGATGTCGAGCGTGATGTCTTTCTCGAGGAGCTCGCCCGACACCGTGCCGGGATCGCTGCCGCCATGCCCCGCGTCGAGGATCACGCGCCGTACGCTGAGGTTCAGCGCTGCGACGTCGATCGGAACCGGCAGGTCGGTGAAGACTCTGTCGGCGGGCATCGCAGCGGGCGCCGTCCGGGAGGGGTGTGGCGCAACCGGTCGCGCCGACGCGACGGTTACTGCGGGCGTTGTCGCGACGGCTGCGACCGCGTGTCTGTTGTCGAACGGGAACTCGCCCGTGACCGCGGAGACGAGAAGCGTCGACGCAAGCAGGCTCACGGGGAGCAGCACCATGTAGGTGCGCCGCATCCACGCGCGTGAGGGGTGCCTGCGGCGGAGCGTCCACGGACCGAAACCTCGAATCGTATCGAGGTTGTCCGACACCGCCCCGCTCACAAGCCGGCGTTTGACCCGCTTGAGCTTACCCATTTCCACTCTGCCTTTGGCATTGTGCAACGTTCGGGGGAAAAACGGCAATGGAAGGAGGCGGGGAAATTGCCGCGGGAGTTGGCGGAAAGATGAAAAGACGGGATCGGGCTCGGGCTCGGGATCGGGCTCGGGAGAAGCACCGGAGGCTTGCGATGCTCGGCACTACCTCCCGTCGGACCCCTCCGATCCCGAGCCCGATCCCGTCTTTTGACTCTTCGCCGTTCGTTGACTCTCGATCCCAAGCCCGGTCTTTGCCCGTCTACGAAGACTGGCGCTCAACGGGCGCTGCTCTCTTCCCCCTGCATCCACTCCCAGCAGTCCTCCAGCATCGTTTCGAGCGGCACCGGCTTGTACCCGAGCTCCCTGACTGCCTTGCCGCAGTCCGTCAGGATCCGTTCGCAGACGAGGGCGGCGCCCTCGGGGGTGATGTCGGGTTCGCGCCGCGTCAGGTGGGAGACCAACTCGTTCACGAACGCGACCGATTTGAGCACGAACGCGGGAAGCGGCTTCGCGGGTACCGGCTTTCCAACGAGCCTGCCGATCGCTTGTAGCGCCTCGAGGAAGGTCGCGTCGACCCCGCCGAGGAGGTAGCGCTCGCCGGTGCGCCCGCGGGAGACGGCGGAGATGTGCGCGCGCGCCACTTCGCGAACGTGGCACCAGGAGCCGGCGCCAGGCGGGATGCCCGGCAGCTTGCCGTCGCGAACGAGACGGAAGAGGCGCGACCAGTTGTGCCGGTCCCAGGGGCCGACGATGTGAGGCGGATTGATGATCACGGCGTCGAGACCCTTCGCGACGCCGTCGAGCACCTCGAGCTCCGCGGCGTGCTTCGTCCGGATGTAGTTGATCCATGACGACGCCGCGTTCGACGGCGTCGTCTCGACGACGCGCTCGTGATGGTGGCCGAAGGCGCCTACGCTCGAGGTGTGAACGAGCTTGCGCGCGCGTCGCGCGAGTGCCGCGCGGACGACGTTCGCGGTTCCTCCGACGTTGACGAGCGTCTGCTGCGCGTCGCCGCGCTTCCACATGCTCGTGTTCCCGGCGACGTGAAAGACTGCATCGACTCCCTCGGGCATCGCCGCGAGCACCGAATCGGCGTCGGTCACGCTGCCTTCGCCTAACTCGACGCCGAGCGCGACCAGATGCCGGACGTCGGAGTCGCGCCGCACCAGCGCCACGACATCCCAGCCATCCGCACGCAGCTCGTTCACGAGATTGTGGCCGACGAAGCCGGTCGCACCGGTCACGAATGCGCGCATGCCCGAAGAATACAGGAAGGCGAGAGGCGAGAGGCGATGAGCAGGCCGGGGGCCATAGGTCATAGGCCAGAGCAGGCAGGAATCTGGTGCTGTGGGACTTGATCAATGGGCGGTCGAGTGGGATGCCGACCGGGAACGAAAAAGGGCACGGCGTGTGCCGTGCCCCGTTCAGTCTTCGATGACCGCCAGCCTGCTCTGGCCTCTGGCCTATGGCCTTTGGCCTCTGGCCCTTTGCCTGCTCATCGCCTCTCGCCTCTCGCCTTTCGCCTCACTTCGCGTACTTATCAATCCATGCCAGCACTTCCTTGTGCCAGAGCATCGAGTTCGCGGGCTTGAGGACCCAGTGGTTCTCGTCGGGGAAGTAGAGGAAGCGGCTCGGGATGCCGCGGCGCTGGAGGGTGTTGAACGTCGCAAAGCCGTGCGTCTCGACGACGCGGTAATCCTTGCCGCCATGGATGACAAGCATCGGCGTCTTCCACTTGGCGACGTGGTCGATCGGGTTGTGCTTCGTGTACGACTCGGGACTCTCCCACGGCGTGCCGTGATGCTCCCACTCGGGGAACCAGAGCTCTTCGGTGTCGAAGTAGGCGAAGCGCTCGTCGAGGTTGCCGTCGTGGCAGACGAGCGCCTTGAAGCGGTCGGGCCAGTTACCGGCGATCCAGTTGATCATGTAGCCGCCGTACGACGCGCCGAGCGCGACGGCGCGGTCGGCGTCGATGAAGGGATACTTCGTCACCGCCGCGTCGAAGCCCTTCTGCAGGTCCTCGAGCGGCCCGCCGCCCCAGTCGCCGCGAATCGCGTCGGTGAACGACTGGCCGTAGCCGGTCGAGCCGTGGAAGTCGATCATGACCGCCGCGTAACCGGCTCCCGCGTAGAACTGCGGGTTCCAGCGGTAGTGGAAATGGTTGCCCATCGAGCCCTGCGGGCCGCCGTGGATGAGGAATGCCATCGGGTATTTCTTCGCCGGGTCGAAATCGACCGGCTTCACGATCCACCCGTAGACGGTGTCGCCGTGCGCGCCCTTGAAGCTGAACTGCTCCGGCTCGCCCCAGCGCGCCGCCGCGATCTCGGCCGCGTTAACGTTCGTCAACTGCTTGACCGTCTTGCCGTCGAGCGTCGCCGACCAGATCTCGGCAGGCGACTTGATGCTGTCCATGTCGAAGATCGCGCGGTTTCCGGAGAGCCCCGCGATCGACGCGATCGTCCCTTCCTTCACGATCGTCGTCGCCTTGCCGCTCGCGACGTCGATCGCGAAGAGCGACTGGTGGCCGAGGTTCGTTGCGACGGCGTAGATCGTCTTTCCGTCGGCCGACCAGGCGAACGACTCGGTGGACCGGTCCCACGCAGGCGCGATCTCGCGCGCCTTGCCGTCCGGCCATGCGCGGACCATCAGAGCGAAGCGGTCGGCTTCGAAGCCGGGACGGGCCATCGCGGTGTAGGCAAGTTGCTTGCCGTCACGCGAGAAGACGGGGCGCGTGTCCCACGCCTTGTTCTCCGCCGTCAGGCTCCTCGGTGCGGCGCTGCCGTCGATCGGCGCGACGAAGAGGTCGAAGTTCGTCGACCACGCTTCTTCGCGGCCGACGTCGCGTGCAGAGAAGACGATCGACTTCCCGTCGGGCGTGAAGGTGAACTCCTCGCTGCCGCCGAACGGTTTCGACGGCGCGTCGGCGTCCATTGCCTTCATGACGTCGACCGGCGCGCCGCCCGCTGCCGGCATCACGAAGATGTGCGAGCGGCGGCCGTCGGCCCACGTGTCCCAGTGGCGGATGAAAAGCGAGTCGAAGACCTTACCGGTCGCCTTGCTCGCCTCCTTGTCGGCGACTCGCTTCGCGCTCTCGTCGATCGAGCTGCCCGGAAAAACTTCCGCGGAGAAGGCGATCGATTTCCCGTCGGGCGAGACGACGACGTTCGACGCGTCCAGCGCGAGGCTCGTGACCTGCGTCGCCTCGCCGCCGTCGACCGGCATCTTCCAGACCTGCGACGAGCCGGAGCGGGTCGACGTGAACCAGATCCACTTGCCGTCGGGTGACCAGCGGCCGCCGCTGTCCGCCGCCGGATGGCTCGTCAGCCGTCGGAGCCCTGCGCCGTCCGCGCCAACGAGCCAGAGGTCGAAGAGTCCCTTGTTCGCCGCCATGTCGTTCGTGCGCAGATTGAAAAGCACCCACTTGCCGTCAGGCGAGACCTGCGGGTCGGAAACCCGCTTCATCGCCCAGATGTCGGCAGCGCCGAACGGATGCGTCTCGGCGGCGACGGCGGGCAGTACGGCGATGATCGCGAGCAGTGTGATGGTGAGCAGCGTGCGGCGCATGGTGCCTCCTCCGGCGTACAGCGGTTCTCGGGGAGGGAGCGTAGGTTGGCTGGCGCGGGGGAGTCAATAGCGGGCGTCACGTGTGTAGGCAAGGCGTCCCGCCTTGCCTGCCCGTGCCACGACCGCCGGAGTTGCAGTCGGCGGCGAAGGCGAGACGCCTTCGCTACAGAGCTACGCCAGCTTCCGCTCCGCCGCCACTTCCTCGAATGAGAAGACGACGAGCGTCTGGTCATCCTCGGGGGGGCGATTGTTCGTGAACTTCTTCACGGAGGACAGCACCGCCTTCTTGATCTCTTCCGCCGACTGCGTCGCGCTGTTTTCGAGAACGCGCTCGAAGCGATCGAAGCCGAACGGCTCGCCGCGGTCGTCGACCGCTTCGATCAGACCGTCAGAGTAGAGGACGAGCCTGTCGCCCGGCTCGAACTGCACGGTCAACTCGCGGAACGGCTCGCGACGCTTGACGCCGAGCGGGAATCCCCAGGAGGAGAGACACTCGAGTTTGCCGGTGGCGACACGGTAGAGATACGGGTCGAGATGCCCCGCAGACGAGCAGCGGAGCGTCTGGCGCGACGGATCGAGGATGCCGAAGAAGAAGGTCATCATCATCCGCGGCGGCGCGGTCTTCATCACGTTGTTGTTGAGCACTTCCATCACGCGGACGGGCGATGGGTCGTGCTCGACCTGCACGAGGAGCGCCGCCTTCGCCATCGCCATCACGATGCCGCTGGTGAGGCCGTGGCCTGCAACGTCGCCGAACGCCACGCCGATCCGCTCGTTGCCGAGCTCGAGGAAGTCGAAGTAGTCGCCGCCGATCTCCGTCGCGGCGCGGTAGTGCGACGAGACGGTCACTCCGTCGATCGTTGGATCACACGACGGGAGGAGCGCCGCCTGAATCCTGTTTGCGGCGTCGATCTCCGCCTTCACGCGCTCGCGCTCCACGATGCGGCGCACGTGCGGCGCGAGGTCGTCGTAGCGGTATTCGATCTCGCGCCGCGTCAGGAGCCCCGCCCCGGCGACGATGAGAACCAGTCCGAGAGGGATCGCGGCGGCGACGAGGGGAAGCAGTTGCGCCTTCCCCTCGGCCACGCGTGCATACGGCAGCAGCTCGAGCATCAGCGTCGCGCCGAAGAGCGTCACCGTCGCCGCGAGAAGATCCCAGAAGACGAAGACCGCCGCCGCCGCGGTAACGAGGCCGAAGCCGAAAACGTACGACCAGATCTCCGGCGTCAGCGGGGTCGTCACGGAGACGACGGTGCCGAGGCCGATCGCAATGACGAGCGCGAGAGGGCGCGAGGCCCTGCGGCGCAGCGCGCCGATCACGAAGAGGAACGATCCCACCGCGATGGTGATCGCCGTCGAGAGCGAGCCGATGATCGAGAGCCAGGGACTTCCGCCGAATGCGAAGGCTGCGGGCATCACTGAAATACCTGGCGTGGCGAGACCGGTGACGACCGGTATCGCCGAGATTGCGAGGGCGAGCCCCGCGGCCGCAGGCGCGTTGAGCGCTCCCGCGAGCAGGCTGCGGCCGACCGACGCGTTGATCGGATCGCGCCGCAGGATTGCGTCGAACGAGGCGAGACGCTCGCCCCACCGCTCGCGCGTGTAGCTCTCGCCGACCGACCAGGCCAGGAAGACGAGAACTGCGAGCGGAAGCTGTACGAAGAGCAGCGCGAAGCCGAAGTTCGCCCAGGTCGTTCCCGGCGCGTCGAGCGAGCCGAGCTGCGTTCCGAACGACGACTCCCGGGCCGTCGCGGCGCCTGCCAGGATCGCCAGCACGATCATCAGCGCGAAGAGGAAACCGGCGACGCCGATCCCGACTTCACCCTCGTGGTACTTCTTCAGGAAGATCACGAGAAGCACGAGCAGCATGCCGAAGAGCAGCACGATCCTCGCCATGAAGCTGCCGACGAACTCCCGCTCGAAGGCGAGCGGGCTGCCGTCGCGGTTCTCCTCGATCAGGCTCCAACCCGAGAGCTTGTCGCCGACGAAGTGGACGCCGACGAGGTAAACGATCGTGCCGCTCGGAATCGCGGTCGGGACGCTGTAGCGGAACGTATGGTCGGTGCGCTTGAGCAGGACGTTAGGCCGGTCGCTCTCGAAGACCGGGTCCGGCGCGCCGATCAGCGCGCGCGAGCGGACGAACTCGTCGGCGCGGACGCGAAGGGCCTCCGCCGATGCGGCCGGCGCCGCTTCTTCGTTTCCCGGAGTGCGGCGAATGCCCATGACACGGCCGTGGCGGTCGAGTGCGACCCAGCCATAGGCCGGGAACTTCGGCTGTCCCTTCCGGTGGTAAATGGCGAACCAGTTGCCGAAGCGGGGACCGACCACCGGATCGGCATCGGCCTTCCGGCGAAGCTCGGGGTCGGCCTTGAACTGGCCTTCGAGGTTGGTCGCCGCCTGCCAGACGAGGATGCGGTAGGCCTTGTCGACATCGATCCCGAATTCGCGCGCGGCCTTGTCGGCGGCGACACCGGCCTCGGCCTTCGTCACCGAGATTCCGCGGGGAAGCGGAGGATCGAACAGCGGAAGCAGCACGTAGATCGCCACGAGGCCCGCGATGCATGCGATTGGCAGCAGGAATCGTTTCATCGGCTCTCCGTGATCCGTCGTTTCGGGGCCGCGATTCCGGCCTTCCGAACTATACGAAAGAAATTCAGACTTGTTCCGGCCGCGCCAAACGAGTCACAAAGCCCTGACAGGCTTCGACGAACGGGGCCTCCCAGTCGTGTCCCCCTTCGAAGTTGCAACTCTCGGCGGCACAGCCGGCCGCGGCGAGGCGGGCGATGTCGGATTCGTGCTTTTCAGCGGTGTACCACTCGTCGAGCGAAGGACGGCCGACGAGCGCGGAAGCGACGCCGGCGAGCGCCGCGGGCGCGATCTCGGGGGGGATGTCGCCACCGAGTGCGATGACCGGGGCGCGATGCGCGACGGCCGCGCGCCAGGCCATCGCCGTTCCCTGCGAGAAGCCGACGATGAGCATCGGCGTATCGTGCGCCGCCGCCTCCTCGCGGGCCGCGGCGATCACGCGGCCGACATACTCGATGTTGTCGGCGAGCATCAGCTCGCGGTCCTCCCGCGTCATCCAGCTCGCCACGACCTGCTGCTGTCTGCGGCTGTAGAAGCGGTGGAGCGCCTGCACGGCGACGAGAGTCGATTCCGCGGGCGCGAAGGCGCGCATCGGCTCGAGAATCGCCTGCGCATTCTGCGCGTAGCCGTGGAAGCCGACGAGGAGAAGCCGGGAAGCTGCCTCGCCGCCCCGCTCGAGTAGGTAGCGCCCGTGCATGGTCGTGGCGATGGTGCGTACGTTCGTGTCAGTCATGGCAGGTGAGGATAGGAGATTGTAGGCGAAAGGCGAGAGGCGAGGAGCCGGCCGAGGGGAGGCGAAGGGCAAGAGAGGCGAGAGGCGAGAGGTGGAGGGCGCCTACTTATCGCCTCTCGCCTTCTCGCCTCTCGCCTCGATACTGATAGGTTACTCGTGTCTCGAAAACACCAGGCACGCGTTGGTGCCGCCGAAACCGAACGAGTTCGACATCGCGTGACGGATATTCATCTCGCGCGCGGTGTTCGGAACGTAGTCGAGATCGCATTCCGGATCGGGCGTCTCGTAGTTGATCGTCGGCGGGGCGACTCCGTCGTGCACGGCGCGGGCGCAGATCGCGGCCTCGAGCCCGCCGGCGGCGCCGAGCAGATGCCCGGTCATCGACTTCGTCGAGCTCATCGCGAGCTTGTAGGCGTGGTCGCCGAACATGCTCTTGACGGCGATCGTCTCGGCGAGGTCGCCCGCCGGCGTCGACGTTCCGTGCGCGTTGATGTAGTCGATGTCTTCCGGCTTCAGTCCCGCGTCGCGGAGGGCGTTGCGCATGACGCGCGCGGAGCCTTCGCCGTCGGCGCAGGGAGCCGAGATGTGGTACGCGTCGCCCGACATTCCGTAGCCCGACAGCTCGCAGTAGATGCGAGCGTCACGCGCAAGCGCGTGCTCGCGCTCTTCGAGAAGGACGATTCCCGCTCCTTCGCCCATCACGAACCCATCGCGATCCTTGTCCCAGGGACGTGATGCGCGCTCCGGAGCGTCGTTGCGCGTCGAGAGGGCGCGCATCGCCGCGAAGCCGCCGACGGCGAGAGGGGAGATGACCGACTCGGTTCCGCCCGCGATCATGATGTCGGCTTCCTCGCGCTGGATCACCTTCATCGCGTCGCCGATGGCGTGTGCGCCGGTGGCGCAGGCGGTGCAGGTCGCCGAGTTCGGCCCCTTGGCGCCGAAGCGGATCGACACGTGTCCCGCCGCGAGGTTCGCGATGAGGCCGGGGATGAAGAAGGGCGAGATGCGCGACGGACCGCGCTCGAGCACGATCTTGTGCGTCTCCTCGATGAGAGGAAGCCCGCCGATGCCCGCGCCGATGATGACGCCGAACCGCTCGGCTTCAGCGGGGTCGGGCTTCAGGCCGGCGTCATCCACGCAGATCTGCGCCGCGGCGATCGCATAGTGAATGAAC
The DNA here is from genome assembly GCA_041671505.1 of Thermoanaerobaculia bacterium. GTDB lineage: Bacteria > Acidobacteriota > Thermoanaerobaculia > Gp7-AA8 > Gp7-AA8 > JACPDH01. The sequence continues at coordinate 124,972 of JBAZBK010000013.1, forward strand.
GTGTCGGACTTCTTGATTTCCTTCTTCTCGATCCAGTTGCCGGGGTTGAAGTCCTTGACTTCCGCGGCGATCTTCGCGGGATATGCCGAAGTGTCGAACCGCGTGATCAAGCCCACGCCCGAACGGCCGGCGAGGATGCCCTGCCAGGTCTCGTCATTCCCGATGCCGAGAGGGGAGACCATTCCAATGCCGGTAACGACGACGCGTCTCTTGCTCAAACAGGGGGCTCCTTTTGACAAAAAGGGAAGCGCCGCCTGCGCGGGCTTCCCTTCGTGAAGCGCGGCCTGAGGACGACCTCAGGAAGCCTTGTTCTTCTCGATGTATTCGACCGCGTCCTTGACGCGCTTGATCTTCTCCGCGTCTTCGTCCGAGATCTCGATGCCGAACTCCTCTTCAAACGCCATGATGAGCTCGACGGTATCGAGCGAATCGGCGCCGAGATCCTCGACGAACGAAGCTTCCGCTTTGACCTCATCAGCTTCTACGCCGAGCTGCTCGACAATAATGTCCTTCACCTTCTGTTCAACCGACATCGCCTGACCTCCGAGTTTGGTACGAATTTGCCCCGTCCTTTTAGCACAAGAGGCGCGGATCGTCTATCCTTACCCCTTCGCAATCGAGGTGCCGGTCGACGGCGCTCGATCCTGGGGTCAAAAGTTCAATGTTTCGAGCACTTTTGAAATTTCTTCTCTTTCTCGCCGTGATCGCCGGGATCTGGTGGGGGCTCCGCTACTTCGCGGGGCTCGACGACGTCGTCGCCACCATCGTATTCGACAAGGCCGAAGGGCTTCGCAAGGGCTCGGAGCTTCGCTCCCGGGACGACGTGATCGGCGCCGTCCGCGAGGTGCATCCGGTGGGCAGCAAGTCCGCCATCAGCGTGCACGTCAAGAAGCATCATCGCGGCGACTTCCTGACCGACTCGATCTTCGAGATCACCGGCGATCCGGCCTACATTCGCGTGGTCAACTCGATCGCGGTGGGCGCGCCGATCAACGACGGCGCCGTGATCATCGCCGAGCGCGACAGGATGACGAAGTTCCTGGCGCACGGAGGCGAGAAGCTGCAGCCGCACATCGACGACGCGCGGCGCAAGGCGGAGGAGTGGATCGCCGACTTCGACAACGGCAGCTTCCAGAGGCAGTTCGACGACTGGAAGGCGAAGGCGCCGGAGTGGAAGAAGTCTGGCAGGGAGACGTTCGACGAGAACGTCGGCGACATGAAGAGGAAGGTCGACGAGCTCGAGCGCAGCCTTCGCTCCGCGAGCCGGAACGCCGATGCCGACAAGCTTCGCCGCGAGTTCGACGACTGGGTCGCCCGCGTGAGCCGCGACTGATATGGAGACACGATTGGCAAATAAAACATTCACCTACGAGCAGGCGCTCGAGCTCTTCCCCGAGATCCGCGAGCTTACCGGCGCGGCCGTTGCCCGCGTGACCGCAGCGCTCGACGGCAAGACGTTCGAGAGCGTCGCCGAGGTTCCCGACGAGCTGATCGCCGAGTACAACGCGGTCGTCGCCGAGTGGACCGAGGCGATGACGGACCGCGGACTCGAAGTCAAAGGGCTCTGGCTCGTCGATTTCGACAGCGGCAGCGGCTACTACTGCTGGCGCTATCCCGAAGAGGCGCTCGACCACTTTCACGGGTATGACGAGGGGTTTGGCGGGCGGGTGAAGCTGAACTGACGAATTGAAAATTGAAAATTGAAAGATCGCACCGGGCGACGCCCGCACGACACCCCCAGCCCGTTCCGAGCGGGCGTTTTTTCAATTTTCAATTTTCAATTTTCAATTCAGCATTAGGTGACGAATGCTGAAAGCCATCGCCTTCGACCTCTGGGAAACGCTGATCACCGATCTGCCGGAGATCGCGCGCCGGCAGGAATCGGCGAGGATCGACGGTCTCTCCGCGCTGCTCGCCGCCCGCGGGCTCCCCGCGGAACGCGAGCACGTGACTCAGGCGCATCGCGACACGTGGCATCGCTGCTGGAGCCTCTACTGGTCGAACGATCGCGACGTGTCATCGCGGGGTCAGATCTGCCACTTTCTCGAAGTCGCCGGCGTCGATGCCGGAACCTTCGGCGAAACCGACCTCCAGGAGTTCGAAGAGGCGTACGCGAGGCCCGCGCTCGATCACCCGCCGGCGCTCGTCGACGGTGCGCTCCACGTCGTAGAAGCGGCAAGGGCGATGGGGCTCTCGGTCGGGGTCATCTCCAATACCGGGCGCACTCCGGGCTGGGCCCTCCGCCGACTGATGCACGAGCTCGGAATCGGCGCGAAAATTGACGCGATGATCTTCTCGAACGAGCACGGAGAGTGCAAACCGCTCCGGTCGATCTTCGAGAAGCTGCGGGGCGAGCTCGGCTGCGAGTTCGACGAGATCATGTTCGTCGGCGACAACCTCTTCGCTGACGTATGGGGGGCGCAGCAGTGCGGGATGGATGCCGTCCACTTCGCTCCGCCGTCGCGTGGAAACGCGGTCGGCGAGCCGACGCACGCGGAGTGGGAGCTGCGTCCGCATGCCACGGTGGCGAGACTCCACGATCTCGTGCCGCTGCTCCGGAGGGACGCATCGTGAGCCGCTCCGGGACGGTGAAGATCGAGACGCCGCGTTTCACGATCCAGGGAAGCTCGCGCGCAGGCGTGGAGAGCTGGTACCGGGTGAAGGAGCTCGGCGTCGCGCTCGACCTGGGGCGCTGCCCCGACAACCTCGTCGGCGTCGCGCGCATCGTTCTCACGCACGCTCACGTCGACCATGCGGCAGGCGTTCCCTACTACGCCGCGCAGCGGAAGCTCCAGGGGCTCGACGCGGGTACCGTCTACGTCCCCGCGGCCAGCCTCGAGGGCTTCCGCGCGCTGATCGCGGCGCACGAGCGCCTCGAGAGCACGACCTACCAGATCAACCTCGTCGGCATCGCGCCGGGCGAAGAGATCGAGCTGCGCAAGGACCTCGTCCTGCGCGCGCACGCCGCGAGCCATCCGATCCCGTCGAACGCCTACGAGTTTCTCGAGCGGCGCAATCGCCTTCGGCCCGAGCTTCGCGGCCTCCAGCCCGAAGAGATCGAGCGGCGCCGCGCCCTGGGCGAACAGGTGGCCGACCCGGGAGAGGCGTCGATCCTCTTCTACACCGGCGACACCGACCGGAAGATCTTCGAGACCTGCGATGCGATCTTCCGTTCGGAGGTGCTGCTCATCGAATGCTCGTTCACCTGGGACGACGATCGCGAGCGTGCGCGGAAGTACTCGCACATCCACATCGACGACATCGCCGATGTCGCCGGCCGCTTCGAGAACAAGCTGATCGTGCTCACGCACTTCAGCCTGCGCGACTCCCGCGAGGAGATCGAGCGGGAGGTCAGGGCGAGGCTCCCCGTCTCGCTCATGGAGCGGGTTCGCTTCATGCTTTGACGTTCTGTTGCACTGCGCGACGGGCGTTTTCGATGCAGAATGAGACCGGCGCCGCCTGGTTCCGCGGCAGCACGAAAGGGGAGGACCATCGACTTGATCGACACGACGACGCGTGAGGGGGCTGTGAGGGAGTGGCGTCACGCGGCATTCCGCGTCGTCGCGATCGCGATCGTGTTGCTCCTGGTCTCTCCGTTCGGAGCCGAGGCCGCGACGAAGAAGCGGAAGAAGGCTCCGAAGGCGGCGCGCCCCGCACCGCCGGCTGCCCGCGGCGTGACGCTCGAGGAGCGGGTCGGATCGCTCGCGAATCACACCCTCGCGGTCAACTCGACGGCGAGCGTGGAGGTGCGAGAGGTTCGCACCGGCGCGCTCGTCGCGGAGCGCGGCTCGACTGCGCCGATCGCCCCGGCGTCGAACATGAAGCTTTTCACCTCCCTCGCCGCGCTCGATCTGCTCGGCGACGACTTCGAGTACCGGACGACCCTCTCGTATCGTGGGCGCATCGACGCCGGCGGGACGCTGCGCGGCGAGCTCAAGGTCACCGGGCGCGGCGATCCGACGATCGGAGGCCGCTTTCACGACGGGAACTCGGTCGCCGTCTTCGAGCAGTGGGCCGACGAGCTCAAACGCGCCGGAATCCGCGCGGTCGACGGCAGCATCGTCTTCGAGCACGGCTACTTCGACACCGAGTACGTCCACCCCACCTGGCCCGCGAACCAGCTGATGCACTGGTACGAGGCGCCGGTCGGGGCCCTCTCCCTCCAGGAAGGATGCGTCGCCGTGCGCGTTAGGCCCGGGAAGCCGGGTGGCCGGCCGATCGTCTCGCTCGATCCTCCGACGAATTACCTTCGCATCGAGAACAGCGCGGTCACCAGGAGCAGGCACGGCCTGCTGGTCACGCGGCGCTCCGGCTCGAACACGATCGTCGTCGACGGCAACGTCGGCCGCAACACCGGTCAGACCGAGGTCTTCGTGACCGTCATCGATCCGGTGCGTTACTTCGCGACGGTGATGACGGAGACCCTCGCAAAGAAAGGCGTGACCGTCACTGGAGCTCCCCGCTTCGTCGCGGAAGACGGGCGCAGCGACTGGACGCAGGTCGCGGAGTACCGGACCCCGCTCGCCGTCGTGCTGTTCGTCGTCAACAAGAAGAGCCAGAACCACTACGCGGAACAGCTGCTCAAGACGATCGGCGCCGAAGTGAAAGGGGTCGGCTCCTGGGAGGCGGGCGCGCACGCCGTCGACGAGTGGCTGCAGGCGAAGGTGGGCGTGAAGGCGGGGCAGTTCGCGATGGTCGACGGCTCGGGAATGTCGCGCTACAACCGCGCCTCCGCCGAAGCGTTCGTGGCGCTGCTTCGCTACGCGTGGACGCGACCTTACCTGCGTGACTTCCTCAGCTCGATGCCGTACTCGGGCGAGGAGGACTCGCGCCTCAAGCACCGGCTCAACGAGGCTCCCTACGCGCGGCAGGTCTACGCGAAGACCGGCTACATCTCGGGCGTCGTCGGCCTCTCCGGCTACGTGCGCGGCAGGAGCGGGAAGGTCTACGCCTTCTCGTTCCTCTTCAACGACTACCGCTCCGGCGTCTGGGAGATGTACCGCCTCCAGGACGAGATGCTCAAGGAGCTCGTGAACAACGGCTGATGTTGGAGTGCGGAAGCGAAGCTTCCGCTCGTCCTCACCGAAGCGAAGCTTCGGTGGTCGGATCGACCGTTGTTACCGCGTCGCGTAATGCGAGCGGAAGCTGACGCTTCCGCGAGGAAGAGCGCAAGCTTCGCTTGCGCACTCCACACTACTTCCCCTTCAGGAAGCTCTTCTGCCGCAGTTTCAGCAGCGACGTGGCGACGAGCTTCTGGAGCTTTCGCTTCGCCTCGAAGTGCCCGCTCCTGCGCAGCCGGTCGCGTTCGGCCTGGTCGAGCCCGAGCGCATCCGCCGCTCTGCCGAAGTGCTCTCCCAGCTTCGGCGTCTCGCCGCGCGTCGCGGGGAAATTCGACTGCAGCGGATTCCTCGCGGCGGGGTCGCCGAAGCGCTGATGCGACTCCTCGATCGTGAGCAGCGGAGTCACGCAGGCGTCGAGCCGTGCGAAGACCGCCTCCCACTCGTCTCGCGTCTTCGTCGCGATGGTCCCGTTGATCGTCTCGAGCACCTGGACGCGCGCGTCGAGGTCGTAATGCTTCGTGGCCAGCTGCGGCGCGCCGATTGCCTGGCAGAAGGCTTCCCAGAACTTCGGCTCGAGCGGCGCCACCGCCAGGTACTTGCCGTCGGAGGTCCGGTAGACGTTGTATTCGGGGAGCGCCCCCGTCAGGAAGAACGACGCGGGAGACGTATGCGTCCCTCGATAGAGCGCCTCGGCGGTCGGCATCACGGCGCGCGTTGCATCCGACATCGAGATGTCGATTCTCTTTCCGAGCCCGGTGTTGCCGCGCTCGAAGAGGGCGGCGAGGATCGACAGCGCCGCGAAGAGCGCTCCCGCCATGTCGCCTAACTGCGTGGATGGGAGCACGGGACGCCCTTCGCGATCGCGCTGCAGGTCGAGGAGCCCCGCGAGGGCGACGAAGTTCAGATCGTGCCCGCTCCGCGGATCGCTGTCGCCGTAGCCGCTCACCGAGCAGTAGACCAGCCGCGGGTTGATCGACATTAGCGTGCCTGCGTCGATGCCGAGCTCCACGGTCACCTCGGGGCGATAGCTCTCCGTGACGATGTCGGAAACCGCGGCGAGCCGCTGCGCGAACGTGCGCCCCACCTCGGATTTCAGATCGACGACGACGCTCTCCTTCCCTGAATTCACGAGATGGAAGAGCGAGCCCGCGTCGCCGACGATCGGCGGGAGCCAGCGCGTCGGATCGCCGTCGGGCGGTTCGATCTTCAGCACCTCGGCGCCGAGACGGCGGAGGATGTCGGTCGCGTACGGGCCGGGAAGGTGCCGCGTGAAATCGAGCACGCGGATTCCTTCGAGTGGCAGCATCGGGTTACTCCCTCTCGACGACGATCGCCGAGCCCTGGCCTCCCGCCGCGCAGACCGAGATCAGGCCGTACTGCTTGCCGGTGCGCTGCAGGTGATTGCAAACCGAGGTGACGATGCGCGCGCCCGTGGCGCCGAACGGGTGCCCGATCGCGATCGAGCCTCCCGTAGGGTTGATCGCCTCCGGATCGAGCTCGCCGACCGGCTCGGAGCGTCCGAGCTTCGTCTCCGCGATCGTTTTCGAGCCTAACCACGCAATGTTCGACAGCACCTGCGCCGCGAATGCCTCGTGCATCTCGACGACGTCGATCTCCTTGAGCGTCAGCTTCGCGCGATCGAGCGCAAGCGGAATCGCGAAGACGGGGCCCTGCAGGAGCTGGTCGAACGGATCGAGCGCAGCGTAGGCGTAGCTCTTCAGGTATCCGATCGGATTGAGCCCGAGCGCTTTCGCCTTCTCCTCCGACATCAGCAGAATGGCTGAGGCTCCATCAGTCAGGCCGGAGGCGTTGCCTGCGGTGATCGTCCCGAACTTGCGGTCGAAGACCGGTTTGAGCTGCGCGAGCGCCTCGTACGTCGTGTCGGCGCGCACGAGATTGTCGGTGTCGGCGACGTTTTCGTAGTCGGGCGGGATCGGGAACGACATCACCTCGTCCTTGAACCATCCCTGGGCGATCGCGTTCGCCGCCCTGGCGTGGCTCTGCAGCGCGAGCTTGTCCTGAGCCTCGCGCGTGATCCCGTTCTCCTTCGCCATGATCTCGCACGACTCGCCCATCGTGAGACCGGTGACCGACTCGGCGAGTGCCGGCGTGTCGGGCGCGAGATCCTTCGGGCGGAGCTTCCGGAACATCCCGAGCTTTCCGCTCATCGTCTTCTGCCTGCTCGCCGCGACGAGCACCTCCGCGAAGCGTCGTGAGAAGAGGATCGGCACGGTCGAGAGCGACTCGGCGCCGCCGATCACGACCGTGTCGGCGTAACCGCGCGCGATCATGTCTGCGCCCGACGTCAGGGCAGTATTCGACGAGGCGCAGGCGCGCGACACGGTGAAGCCGGGGATCGAGCGGGGGAGGCCCGTACCGAGGACGATCTCGCGCGCGATGTTCGCGGCCTTGACCGACGGGATGACCGTGCCGTAGATGACCTCGTTCACGTCCTTCGGGTCGATCTCAGAGCGTTGAAGCAGCTCCGACACGACGATCTTTCCGAGCTCGAGCGCGTCGAGCTTGGCGTACATCGTTCCGGCCTTCGCGAAGGGCGTGCGAAGGCCGCGAACGATCGCGACTCTGGGGTTGTACTGCCAGGTCATCATGAACCTCGTGCCGGTCAGCAGTTTGTTTGGATCGCGAGCGTTTTCGGAGCGCGCGTGCGAGCAATGTACCATCCGCTGAATGAGCGTTCAATCAGGGGAAGGCGACCCTTCGCCGCGCGCCTGCGAATCGAACGTCGGGCACTCTTCATCGTGCGGTCCACGAGGTGGGAACTGTCGTCGATGGGGCGCTGAGCCGTTCATGAAGCGTTGCGCACGCCGTGCAGGCGATCGTTGTCGTTTGTTCTCCGTTACTATGTCGGCGCCAATGGAGGAAAGAAACGCATGCGGGTAGTCGTCACCGGCGGAGCTGGCTTCATCGCGTCACACATCGTCGATGCCTACGTCGAGCGCGGATGGGATGTCACCGTGCTCGATGACCTCTCGACGGGCGAGCGCTCGAACGTGAATCCGAAGGCACGGCTCGTGGTGGGAAGCGTCACCGATCCCGCTGTCGTCGCGGAGGTCGTTCGCCCGGGGGTCGACCTGCTCAACCATCACGCGGCGCAGATGGATGTCCGGAAGTCGGTGGCTGACCCGGTTTTCGATGCGGAGCAGAACGTCGTCGGGTCGCTCCGGCTCTTCGAGGCGGCGGTGAAATCGGGAGTGAAGTCGGTGATCTTCAGCTCGAGCGGCGGCGCTGCCTACGGCGAGCCGGTTTTCGTACCGCAAACCGAGGAGCATCCCTTCGCACCGATGTCGCCCTACGGCTGCGCGAAGCTCTCCGTCGAGCACTACCTCGGCTATTACCGCCAGGTGCACGGTCTGCGCGCGGTCGCGTTGCGCTACGGCAACGTCTACGGCCCGCGGCAGAAGAAGCATGGCGAGGCTGGCGTCGTCGCGATCTTTGCGGGAAAGATGCTCGCGGGGGAGACCGTGACGATCAACGGAACCGGGGAGCAGACACGCGACTACGTCTGCGTCGACGACGTAGTTAGGGCGAACATGGCTGTCTCCGAAGGGGAGCTGTCAGGATCGTTCAACGTCGGGACCGGAGTCGAGACGAGCGTGGTCGAGCTGTTCGAAGCGTTGAGTCGTGCGCTTGGCGGGTCGTTCCCTTCGGTGCATGCACCAGCGAAGGCGGGGGAGCAGGCGCGAAGCGTGCTCGATGGGACGAAGTTGCGTGCTCTCGCGGCTCTGCCGGAACCAATGGGGCTCGAGATCGGGCTCTCCAGGACGATCGCTTGGATCCGGCAGCGCTGAGGCCCCGAACGATTCGGGATCGAAAACAATCGCGGCGGCCTTTCGGCCGCCGCGGTTCGGTCATCGTGGGGTTGGTCGTCTAGTCGCTCAGTTTCATCGTCGGGTCACCCAGGAGCATCCACGTCGTGCGGACTTCGTGATCCGTCGTTGCGGCCTTGGCGCGCGACACGAGCTCACCGATCGTGATCGACGGGTTCGCGGCGAGCAGGCGATAGAGCGCCATGTTGATCTCGACCTGCGGCGGCGGGTCGGATAGCGCAGTGGATGCCCAGACCGCGATCGCGCCACCGTTCGGAGCCTTCAGCAGCGCCTCGCCGAGGCTGTTCGAGTAAACGTCCGCGAAGTATGCGTTCAGGCAGTCCATCATCACGAAGAACGGCACGGAGCCGGAGCCGGCGAGAGAGGCGACGTCCTGCGATCGGAGGATCGAGGTGTTGCTCCATCCCTCGATCGAGCCGTGGCCGACGTAGTTGACGATCAACGGACTGGACCGCAGGGCCGCGAGCAGACGCGGCCGGTCCGATGCCGAGGTGATCGAGAACTGCTCGGTCGCGATCCCCGCGGGAATCGTGTTACGGATCGTGGCGGAGGCCTGTGCGAAACTGAACGTCCTGTCGTTCTGGTCGACGACCAGCAGCACACGGGCCGGCGACGGCCTCGTGTAGCCCGTGATCTTCGCCACCACTGCCTGCGCTTCGGCCAGGGTCGTGACCGAGATGCGGCCGAGGTACATGTCGGCCGAACCGTCACCGTCGAAATCGGCGAGCCAGTCGTCCGACGCGGCCTTCATGTACTTCGTCGGACGGAAACGCGTCGGAACGAGATCGCGGTCGCCGTAACCGACGTAGTTGCGCGGATCGAACGTCGCGTCGCCGACGAACAGCACGTAGCGAGGCGCGACTTTCCAGCGCGTCTGCGTGTAGCCGAGGAAATCACGGATCGCGTCGGGCGACTTCGCTCCGAAGCCGAACTCGTCGAAGACGTCTTCGACGCTGACGACCGAAGTCGACAGGCCTTCCGATGCGCGGCGATCTGCCAGCGTCCCGAGCGCGGGAAGGAATCTCGGGTGGGAGATGATGACGAAGTCAGCGCCGTTGTGTTGCGACGAGAGCTCGCTGGGGGCGTTTGCCTCGATCGCGGCAGGAGCGGCAGCGCGCGCAATGGACGTCGCGTAGAGGATCCGGTTTCCCTTCTCGTGAGGCGAAACGACGAGCGAGTATCCGGCTCCGGCCCTGACGACGGATGCTTCGACCTCCGTCGGCTGTGCCGGATCGGTCACGTCGAGCACGCGAAGTTCGGACGTCGTGAAGCCGCCGATCGTCGCGGTCGTCGCGCCGGGCATGGGGAACCGCAGAACGTCGCCATCCGCCTTGAAGGTGTGCGGATAGCTCAGCCGGATGTAATCGAGGAACGAGACATCCGACGAGCCACCGATCGCGACGAGTGTCACGTTGTTCGTGCCGGTGCGAAGTGCGGACTGCGGGAGTGCGAAGCTCGAGCGACCAGTGCTCTGACCGTAGAAGTCGACCGTCCCGAGAGCGTTGCCGTTCAAGCTGACGCGCACGCGGTGGGGAAGAATCGTCGCACCTTGCAGTGCGATCTCGAGCGTGGCACCCGATCCCGCAGAGTCGATGTTCGTGACCTGGAAGCTACGGGTGAGCTCGGCCGAGTAGACTGGCGGCCCGTAGAAGCTGTCGTTGTCGGTTCCGTTGGTCTGCGCCCCGAAGAAGACGGTCCGCTCCTTCCGCTCGAGCGTGTACGGGAAGCCGCTCGAGTTGTATGCAGTCGCCTTCGTCTTGCTCTTCGGTCTGAAGCGGAGACCGTTGGTCGAGTCGATCAGCCAATACGCTCGCGCGCCAGCGTAGGTCGTGTCGATGCCCGTCGCGTAGAACTCGAAATAGTCGGTCGCGTCCCACCGTCCGTCACCGCCGTCAGAGACCGCGATCGGAGTCTCTCCGCCGTCGACGAAGAGTGCGAGCGCCCACGGATCGGAGCCGGGATCGAACCCCGCTTCGATCAACTGCTGGCGCGTGACGCGGTAATAGCCTTCGGTCGCGACACGGATGCGGGCTGCCGGATTACCGGCGATGTCGAACTGGCGGGCGAGCACGACGTCTGCAGGCATCGCCTCGCTTGCGGGCGCGCTCTCCGGCGTCGAACTCGGCAGTATCGCGCGCGCAGGAGCGTCGGCCGAACGCGACGCAATTGCGTCGAACGTGAGGGAGACCGGCCTCGTGGATTCGAGAGCCTCGGCCTTCCGCGAAAGCGCCGCGCTTCGTGGAACGATCGGTCCGAAGAGCGACGTGCTTCCATCGAGATCGACGTCCTCGATCCAATAAACGGCCCCTTCGACAGGGGTACGGTCGATCCACCGATAGCTGAAGCCTGCGGGAAGCGTGATGCCTGGGCCGGCGACGATCACCGAGCCGGCGACGAGAGAAGGATTGACTCGCGTGCGCGTCGACCCGTCTGCACGGTAAACGTTGAAGCCGATGTTATTGACCTCGTACGACGTGCTCCAGGTCAGGTCGACGGTCGAGCCGTTCAGCACGGCGTCTGCTTCGAGCATCGACGCCGCGGTCGATGCGAGAACGACGGTCGATGCGGTTGAGCTGTTGTTCGTCGTGGCGCCCGTCGGCTCAGGGGTTGTGGACGAGACGTTCACGGTGTTCGAGAGTGGCGGCTGGCCTGATGCCGACGCGAGCACGTTGACCTGGAGGGTGATCGTGGCTGTCCCGCCCACTCCAAGACCAGCGATCGTGCAGTTGACGGCTCCCGGGATCAATCCGTTGTGCGAACAGACTCCGCGCGTGCTGACGACGCTCTGGTAGGTCGTGTTTGCGGGGAGCGTGTCGCTCACGGTGATGTTCGTCGCCGCGGCGGGTCCATTGTTCGTGACGACGATGTTGTAGGTGAGGATGCTTCCGGTGGTCACGGGATCGGCGAGATCGGTCTTCACGACGGAAAGATCTGCTGTGTTCGCGCCGCCCACCAGGGTGGGTACGGTGGCCGTGTTGTTCGTCGGAATCGAGTCTGTCGTCGTGGTCGACACAGTGCCCGTATATTGGATCGTGGTGCCGAGCGGTGTCGCCGCGTTGACGCTCACCGTCAGGGGGAAGTTCGCTGTTTCGCCTACCGCCATCGATGGTTTCGTGCACGTGATGGTGCCGGCAGAGCCTGGGGTGGGTGATCCCGGGAGGGGATAGGTGCTGCAAGTCCAGCCGGCCGGGAAGTCGATCCAGGAGTAGGTCGTGTTGGGAGGTGTGGGGAATGAGACCGATACGTTCAAGGCCGGGACGACGCCTCGATTTTCGACGAGCTGGGCGTACCGGATGCTTTCGCCTGGCACGACGGGATCGGGGAAGTCGGCAACCGTGATTGCAACGTCGACTTCGTTCGTTCCCACCACGCCGACACTCGCGGTCGCCACATTGTTTGCGGTCGTCGCTTCGGAGGTGGTCGTCGTTGCGTACGCCGTGCTGCTGAGCGTGACGTTCGAAGTCGCTGGGGTCGTCACGTTCAGGCTGAACGTAGTGGTCTCTCCAAGACCGAGCGGCGTGCTCTTCGTGCAGGTGATCGTGCCTGATACGGGAGTACCGCAAGTCCAGGTCGGATCGGGCGTGGTGATGCTGCCAAAAATCGCGCCCGGGGGGACCTGGGTGACGAACGTGGGCGACGTGGCCACTGCGAATCCCTGGTTCTTAACGGTCTGGATGTACGTGAACGGCGAGTTGATCTCGTAGACCGGATCCAGCGTCGTGTTCGTCACGACGAGATCAGCCTGCGTTCCCGACGCGACGAGCGTGTTCGCGATAGCAAGATTGTTGAACGGAGTCGGGTCCTGGATTTCGCTCGAGATCGTGGCAACGGCAGGGACGATCGTACCCGGCGTGGCGAGCGGGTCGACCGTGAGGGAAAAGGCGAACGGTGTCGAGAAGCTGCCACTCACGAAGGGGGTACCCGAGTACGAGCACGTCAGAACGTTCCCGCTCGGCGCCGGGCAACTCCACCCCGCCGGAGTCGACGTCATCGTGTCGAATGTTGTGCCGGCCGGGATCGCGAACTTCACGGTCATGCCGTCGGTGCCGGTCACCGGGCTCAGCCCGTCGTTGTACGCAACGGCGCTGTAGTTGATCGTGTCACCCGGTTTCACCGGGTCGGGCGAGTCCGTGATCGTCACACGCAGATCGGCGGCTGCGGACGCGGTCACGACCAAGCCGGCGGTACCGGAGTTGTAGTCGGTGTTGTAGTGATAGCTCGAGCCCGAGAAGTCGTAGATCAACGCTTTCAAGCGCGAGCCGGTCGAGGGCGTCGCACCGAGGATCTTGACGGTGAAATACGTAAGGACGTTTCCGCCGACCTTTCCTCCCAGGTAGTTCGGGGGGCCGATGCATGAGCGGTAGGTTGGGGAAGTCGTGTCGTTGTCCCACCCGCAACCGTCGGCATAGATCGTCGAGTTGATCGCGAGCGCGGGCGTGTCGTAGACCGAATACGACGAGAGAAGTTGAAAGCTGGTGTTCTCGAGGTTGACGAAATGCTCCAGCTGCTCGTACCCACCCGGTGCTGTCGCCCAATTCACCTTGAACGTGTAAATGCCGCCGGTCTGCAGGTCGGTCGGTCCAATGAGTCCGCCGACGGTGTTTCTGTTCTGGGAGTTGAGCTTCTCGATATAAAGCGCGCGGTTCGCCGGCGTGATCGCGCTCAGCGGAGGCGTCAAACTTGCGGCTGATATGGTGTATCCCTGTGAGGTGTAGAAGGCTGCGTCCAGGCGGGCAATCCTGCCGTTGAAGTAGAAGTCTTCGCAGCGTCCCGGATCGAGTTTCGGTATCGAGATCAACGAATTGTCGGCGAGGGTGATGTGGGGATTGACTGCGCCGACGGTGTTGTAGGTTGCCGTCACGTCGGCGAGCGTGCCCGCCGTGTAGTTGCATGCCCGTGCACCAACCATGAACGTGTCGGGGCCGTCAGTCAAAAATTTGTTGCTGTCGAGGCCGATGATGTTCCAGCTGATCGGATCGATGCAGAGCGTCGTCGACGACGGTTTGCACGACTGCGCCTCCGTCGGAACCGTCGCGGCAAGCGTGAGGGCAATCAGTATCGCGAATCTACGAACCATCAGCATCTCCATTACCGGGGGCACTCGAGTCAAAGATAAAATCTCACCCTTCGACACGAGGGGGCGCATGTCGTTGTGACTGTGAACACTATAGCGGGAACGACGATTTCGGTGGATTGCCCACTTTAGATAGGGAAAGTCGATCGGGGATGGTTCCGCTCGTCCTCGTTGTTCGTACCGGTCGAGCGCCCGATTGTGAACCGTACTGCCAAAGTCAACGCGATCGCCGAACTCCTCGCGGAGGGGGCGGCCGACTCTCACGCGACGCTCCGCATCCGCGGTGAGTGCATGGCGCCGACGCTCGTCGACGGCACGCGCGCTTCAGTCGGGCGTGCGAGTATCGTGCTTCCTGGCGACATTGTCGTCTTTCGTACATCGAACGACCTCACCGCGCACCGCGTCCTCGGTTATTGGATTCGGTCCTGGAAGCTCGCGCTTGTGACGAAGGGTGACCACTGCGACAGGCACGACGGCGTGATCGAGCTCGACCGACTCCTCGGGCGTATCGGCACCAGCGTGAGCATTCCGACGCGGCTGCGGTCGGTTGGCGCCTACCTCCGCCTGATCGTGTCCAGGGTGGGCCGCAGGACGTGACGTTCGGGAGCCAGTTTCTCCGCTATCCGGATCTGTTCCCTGCTCGCATCGGAGGCGAGGTCTGGGGAGAACGGGAAGTCTGGATCGACCTCCCTGGCGGGCCGTACGCATTCACTGGTCTGTCGGAGAGACAGGAACTCGCGATGCGCGCCCGTTATGGCGACTATCTTCGCGAGCCGGCGCCGGACTTCGTCGCGACTCGGGTCTTCAGGGCTCAGCAGAGTGACTTCCTCGAGGTTGACACTCGTGGATGGGAGTACTCACTCGACGTTGAGCACGAGGCCGGCGCGATCCTGATTGCAGGCATGAATCTCATGGCGCGACTCGAGCTCCAGGCGCGGCAGGCCGGCGCGGTGTGGACGTCGGAGGATCGAGAAGAATACGTGATCGGCGTCGTGGAGAACTTCTTCCGGCCGCTGCTTGCCTATCGTGTGGCGGAGCGCGGAGCGCTCGTGTTGCATTCGTCCGCGGTCGTCCTCGACGGGGGGGCGTATGTGTTCGTCGGCCGATCGGGCGCAGGCAAGTCGACGGTGGCACGTCTCGCGCTGGAGCGGGGACACGCGATCCTGAGTGACGACCTGAACGTGCTCAGTCCCGCCGGTTCGGGCTGGAACGTCGCACGCCTTCCGTTCGCGGGTGAGTATCCCGATCACGGCAGAGGCGAGACCGTGCCCGTCGCGGCGATCTACGAGTTGGAGAAGGGTGCGACACACGCTCTCTCTCCGACCACTCCCGCCGCGTCGTTCGCGGCACTGCTACGCTGCGCACCCTACGTGAACGGCGATCCCTACCGGGTTTCGCGACTCGAAGAATCGATCTCCGCGGTGGTTCGGGACGTCCCCTGCAGCCGCCTCACCTTCAGCCTCGACCCGGGCTTCTGGCCTATAATCGAGGAACGGGCAATCCTGCGATGAATTCTCTGCTCAAACGATGTCCCGACGTCCGATTCAGGCGGCTTGGAGACGAGTCGGTGGTCGTGAAGCAGAGCGCGGGCGAGGTGTTCGTCCTGAACGGCATCGGCGGCCGCGTGCTCGAACTGGCGGACGGAACCGTCGACATCCCGCGTATGGTCGATCGTCTCGAAGCGGAGTTCGACGCCGCGCGCGACGTGATCGCGGTCGACGTCGAGCGCTTCGCCCGCGAGCTGGAGCAGGCGGGTCTGATCGAGTCGCTGCCGGAGTCGGGGCCGTGACGCTGAGGGACGTGGTGTCGCGTACCTGGCGCGACAACCTGCTGTTCTCGGTGCTCATCGAGCTAACGTACCGCTGCAACCTCGATTGCTTTTTCTGCTACAACGATCTCGCAGCGCGAGGGAAGGCACTCCGGCTCGACGACTACCTTCGCATTCTCGACGAGTTGGCCGAGCTGCAAGTGCTCGACGTGACTCTGAGCGGCGGCGAGCCGCTCGCCCATCCCGACTTCTTCGCGATCGGAGCGGCGGCGAAGGAGCGCGGCTTCGTCATCCGCCTGAAGTCGAACGGTCATGCATTGCGTGGCGAAGTCGCCCGCCGCCTTCGCGATGAGGTCGACCCCTTCGTCGTCGAAGTCAGCCTTCACGGCGCGTGCGCGTCGACTCACGACAGACAGACGCGCGTGCCCGGCTCGTTCGATCGATTGCTCGCGAATCTCGCCGAACTGAAACAGCTCGGCCTCCGCGTCAAGATCAACTCGACGTTGACGCTCTGGAACGAGACAGAGGTCGAACGGATGTACACGATCGCCGACTCGCTCGGAATGCCGCTGAAATTCGATCCTGCCGTCACTCCACGCGACGACGGCGACGAAACGCCGCTGAATGTCGCGCCCACGGCCGGAGGAGTGCGCGCCCTGTACACGACTCAGTTCGAGCGATCACGCAAGCTCGGCGAGCGCATTCTCGATCCGCGGCGGTCGGCGGAAGATGCAGATCTCGTCGAAGTCGACGGCAAGCACTGTGGTGCCGGCTCTGCCGCTGTCGCGATCGACCCGTTCGGCAATGTCTATCCGTGCGTAGCCTGGAGAGTGCCCGTTGGGAATGTGCACGAACAATCGCTTGGTGCGATCTGGAGCAGTTCGGTGGAGTTGGACGCCGTCCGGGCGCAGGTCGTCGGAGTGCGTTCGGCGCTGGAGAAGGAGGGCCCGGTCGGAAATCTGATGAGTTTCTGCCCCGGCCTCGCCTCGAGACGAACGGGACGCCCCGACGAAGTCACTCCCGACATGCGCGAGCGTGGCCAGACGCTGCTCGATGTCATGAGCGAGTACTCCACAGTGGTTACTCGGGTCGCAGGGGACGACTGAACTCGCTCAGGAGCTGATCGGTCCCGAGGGGCAGACGCCGGGGTTGGTTTTCGCCGGCGGTGCGGGCGAGCACACCGCGGCCACCGCCTCGATGATCTCCCGAGACAGTATCCTCGGGGAATCCCAGGGCTTCTTCGTTCGCGATTCTCCCGCGGATGTTTCCAATCTGTCAGTCATTCAAGCTTTCCGGCCCGCCTGCTCGCGGCTGCTTCAGTGATTCTAACGTGAGCCTCGACTCGTTCACTCCAACTTTTGTTGGCGGAGGAGTCGTTTGCCGTTCCGAGGCACTCCTACTCTCCGTCTCGGGAGCCTTGAATCGTCGTGGGCATCCGCAGCTGTAATGTCGGGTCGCCGAGAAGGACGTAAAGCTGCGACGCATCCCCTGGGTGTTTCGCGGCGGCGGCACGAACGAGGTCTCCCAAGCGCGTCGTGTCGCTCGAGAATGCATGGTAGAGCTCATCGCCGAGCGCGGTCGATGCATCGTGATAGGCGAGACCGGTTGGAGCGAAGGTCGCCGCAGCGCCTCCCGATTCGGCCAGTACGAGGGTCTCGCCGAGAGCGGGGTAGTTCGGAATCTCGAATCGGTTGATGATGCAGCTCAGCGCAACGAGTACGGGGGGGGTGTCGGACGCGAGGGATGCGACGTCGGCCGACGTGAGGAGCCCTTCCGACGCGAGCCGGTCGAGCCCGCCGTGACCCGTCCAGTTCACGATCGAGATTCCGCTGGCCCACGACGCGAAGAGCTGCGCGCGCGCGGAAGCGAGAGGCGTATCACCCAGACTGATGCGCAGCGGGCTTCCGAACGGCAGAGCGCTCTGCATCCGATCCGATGCGGCGGAGAAGACGACGCCTCGGTCGGGATCGTCGGAGGCGAAGAGCGCGGGGAACCTTGCCTGCGTCCCTTCGAGTCGCTCGATCTTCGACGAGTAGGCGAGCAACTCGCCCACGTCGGAGATCGGCAGGCGGCCGATGGCCATGTCGGGAGCTCGATCGCCATCGACGTCGGCGAGGCGCGCGTCGCTCGCGAAGATCCCGTCCGCAGACCGCACCATGAGCGGCGGAACGATCGGCTCTTCACCCGCGATGCCTTTGTAGTCGTAGCTGCCTCGTCCCGCGAGCAGCACGTAGCGCGGCGCGACGGCCCATCGCGACGCCTCGCGCAGGTACGCTCGGATGGCGTGAGGCGTCTCGACGCCTCGGGACATCGCGTCATAGATCGCCTCGACGTCGGCTACGGCGACGAGAAGCCCCGTCGAACGGCGGCCCTGCGCGTACGCTTCGGCAGCGTCGTGTAGTCCCGCCGACGTGATGATGAGAAGGTCGGCTGCGCGGATTCCTTCGAGGTCATTCGCCCTCGAGCCGCGCGCGCTGGCGGGAGTGACGCCGCCAAGCGTGGAGAGCGCGTATCGCCGTCCCGGCGTCGCGTTCCAGGAGACGTTGCCCGACGCGTCGGGCGTCACGCCCGTGATCGCGATCGGACGGGAAGCGCTGGTGGAATCGAGGAGCAGGGAGAGTGACGAGAGCCCCGACACGGTAGTCGGACCGGTCGCCTCGAGCTCCAGCTGGCCGTTGCGCGGAACTGTTGCGCGCTGGTAGGTGACGCCGATCGAGTCGACGTAGAACACGCTCAGCGGGCCGCTGCCGTTGCTGACTCCTTCGACCGTGACGCTGTTCGCGCCTTCGTGCAGCAGTTGTTGCGGCACCGCGGCGGTAATCGTCTTCGGCGTGATGGCATCCCACGAGCTCGTGGCAACTTCGACCCCGTTGATCTGGAGCTTTGCCCCGTGCTGCGCCGAGGTGGCTCCCTGCAGCTTCACGGCGATGGAGGCGCCCGAACTCGACGCGAGCCCGTCGACGCCGATATCGAAGTTCCTCGTGGTGTAGCCGGCGTAGCCGGGAACGAAGCTTGCCTGGAACCAGTAGTCTCCCTCGGGGTCGAGCGGAACGGCGGTCGCTGCGAATGCGTCGGTCTCGAACCACTTCGTGTCGGCGTAGGTCGTCGTGCCTCCGAAGATCGGGGAGGCGGGCGACGCCTGCATTGTGAGGCCGTGGCCGTCGGTGAGCTGGTATGCGTTGCGTGTCGTGTAGGGAGAGTCGAGCGCTTCGGCGAAGAAGAGAAGCGAGTCGCCGGTGGGGCTCGGCGTCCACGCGACGTCGGCACCGCCGCGGGTAAGGCGGAAACCGGCGTTCGCGAACTTCGCGCGGACCGAGCCGAGCGGAATTCCGAGAATCGCGGAGACGTCGCTCGCGGAGATCGAGTGAATCCCGCGCGTGGTTGTCTCGGCGATCAGTGCCGTGGAAGTCGACTTGTTTGCCGCGGCCTGCGGCTTCGGCTTGGATTGCGTCGCTTTGTTAGGCTTCGATCCGAACGCGCCGTCTGCTTTTGGATCGGACGCCTGCGGCGGGCGTGGTACCACGCTGAACGAGCCGTGCGTGATCGTGCGGCCGTCGATCGTCGTCTCCCGGATCGCCCACGTCTGTCGGCCTCCGTTCGCTCCAGGGTCGTCGACCGCGTACGATCCACCGGCACCGTTCGTGTACAGCGCGGGTATCGGGACGCTGTTGACTTTCACCCAGTCAGACTTCTCCTGTCGGAGCAAGTCGAACGAAGCGGCACCGAGCTCGGACGAGGTCGTCCAGATCACGCTCACGCGACCCTGGTCTTTCGATGCGTCGAGCGAGGCGACGATGGCATCGGTCGCGAGCGTTCCGATCGAGAGCTGGCAGATCGGCCCGACGAGATTCGTGGCTCGCCCCTGCGTCGTATTCGCGGTCTCGTCGAGGTATTGGGCGCGGGTGCCGTTCCCCGATGCGGGCGTTGCGGTGACGTTCACTGTGCCGCCGGCGTAGGCGACCTGGATCGTGTACGAGAGAAGCGCGGTGGCTCCTGCCGACACGCTGCCGGGGTTCCAGGTGATGTTGCCGCTGCCACCGCCGCCAGGCACGCTGACGATCGATCCCTGGCTGACCTGCGCAGAGGAACCGACGTACGTCACCACACCTCCCGGGACGTTCGCCGTCACGAGGTTCGATGCGGAAAACGTAATCGGCCAGGCCGTCGGATTGACGAGTCTGACGGTCACCTGGTACTGCGGAGTCTGCCCCGCGGTCGGCGGGTTCGACGCCCCTCCGACGTTCTTGAAGGTCAGAAGCTGTTCGAGATACGGTTTGAGCGGAGCCGCTCCGACGTCGGTCGCGAAATAGGTCCGGAAGCTGCTCGCGACCGGATTTGCGGTGGGCGGGTTTGCTGGTGTCAGCTCGGACGAGAGATAGACCGTCGCGTAGTTGCCGTTACCCGGGTAGTCGGGCACGTTGACGCCCCAGGTCCAGATGCCGTAGCCGATCGCGTTGTCGGGCGACGTAAACACCGACGTGAGATCGCGGTTCCACGTGTTGTCGACGGAGAGCGTGGAGTCGGGGAACGCCTGCGTGAACGAGCCTGTACGATTCGCAAGGGCCATCGCCGCCGTCGTCGTGTTGTTGCTGTCGACGTCGAAGTCGTTGATGCCGCACTGGCAGCCGCTCGTGACCCACGGGAAGTACTCGTAGATATTCAGCTGACCGGGGTGTGCTCCGACAGACACCATGTTGTCGGCGTAGACGTTGTACTCGATTCCCGCTGAGCTCGGGTCGCCGTCGTGTGCTCGAATGCCGAAGCCGTTCAGATCATCGGAGGTGGTGAAAGCGCTCGACTGATCGACTCGGACTTCCCAGTGGCCGTTCGGGATGGGAGCGCCATCTGAGTCTGAAACCCTGACATTGTCGATCTCGAACGTCTCGCCAGCCTGTGTGAAGGAGGCCGTTCGCACGAATCGAATGATCGTGCTGGCGCCGACAGGGATGGTGTAGGGCCCCTGGGCGGCGTAGGTGAACGCGCCACTGAACGTGTCGAGAGGTGTGAAGCTCACTCCCCCGTTCGTCGAGTACTGCACCTGGAACTGATCCGCGCCCTCGGTGTTGTTCGACGCGGCGTCGAACGTCAGGGTCGCATTCGTGAACGTGGAGAGATTCACGGTGCGCTGCGCGCCGACGAGAGCTGTGCCTGTCGGCGGGTTGACGTTGAGGTCACCTCCGGTGAACACCACGTTTCCTGTGCCGGCATTGCCGTTGTCGCCGACCTCCGTCCAGTTCGACGACCAGTTGATCGTGCCGTTGTTTCCTGTGAAGGCAGTGGCATTGATCTGGTCGAGTACGAAGTCCCCTGTGTAGTTGAGAAGGGTGACCCACGCGTTGTCGCCACCCGTTGGCGTTGTGGCGCTGCCAGTCGTGAAGTTGGTCGCTATGACCGTGCCACTCGGATTTCTCACCGAGTAGCCCACGGTCATCGCACCCGTTCGCGCGCGGTCGCGGCCAGCAGCTGCTTCGGCCGCGGCTCCGCCGGCAAGAACGTCAGGATCGAAGATATCGATCGTGAGCTGCGACTGGTTCGGCGGCACTTCGACGAAGAATGAGTAATGCGTGTCGAGTGCTGCGCCGGCATTCGTCGAAACCCAGTCGCCAAACGCAATGCTCGCGCCCGAGCCCGTCGGATACATGAGGTCTGCCGTACCGGAATTCCCCGCCCCGACCACCATCGCGATCGAAAGGAGCGAGATCACATAGACGATCGTCGACCTTCGCTTCAGATTCATCGGACTCTCCTCGCACGTTCTGGGTACAGCAATCCCAGGGGGAGGGGGGCGCTCACCCAGTTGAAATGTTACGCCTGACCGACAACTGCTGCTTCCATCCAATGGGAGGAGAGCGATCTGGCAATGGCGTGACGCCCCGATTCGGGTACGTGTTCCATTAGTGTCCGACCCGTTGATGACCGAATCCACCAAGGCGCGTAACCCCGCAAGAGCGAGCTCGACGAACACTGCGCTCGATGCCCTGAATCGCGGGGGAGCACCGCAAATCCCTTCCCGATCCGTGCTACTGCGCGACTCGGTGCTGACCACGGCCCGGTGGCCGGAGCAATGTGTGGGGCCGTAAGGTCACCCTTCGGAGCGGGACCGCCGAGGAGCGTATACGACGCTGTCGCGGGGCCGGTCCCGCCCACGCTCGGCCGGAGCAGATCGCCGAACCGCTCCCCGGGCCTCGAATCTGCCTGCTGGCTAGTCTCCGGGAGGATCGTCGCTTCTACGACCGCGAGTTATAGAAAAACCGCGCCGTCACCCGCTCGTTCGGCTTTGGGAAATTCGCCGGTAGGGGAGCGAGCGGCGAAGCGAGCTCGATCGCTCGCTTCGCGGCGTTGTCGTACGGGGGGACGCCGGAGCTGGAGATGATCTCGACGTCGGTGATCGTGCCGTCGCGCTGGATCGTGAAGCGGATCGTGACGATGCCGCGAAGGCCGGTGCGGATGATCTGCGGCATGTTGCTGTACCAGTGGTAGCGGATGCGCGCGACCATGCCGGTCGCGTAGTCGCCCCACTCGAACCACTGGGTCTCGAACGACATCGGCCCGGTCTCGGCTTTCCCGAGGTCCTCGCCTGCGCCACCCGGCATCGCGCGCCAATCTCCTGTCGGTGTCCCGCGGCGCGAGTTCGGCTGCGAGGCCGCGTCCTTGATCGCCTCTTTCCAGTCGACCTGCGGCGATTGCGAGCCGCGGAACGCCGGCATCGAATCGGACCCCGGCGCGGCGTCGGCCGGCGATCCGCCAGTCTCAGGCTGGGTCATGGCGCGCTGCTGCTGCGGATCGAGCGACGGCCCGTCGGTCTGCGATTGCGTCCCTTTCTTCGGGATCTCCTGCATCAACGGCCGCCTGTCGCCCGGCGTGAGCGTCGGCGGGGCGTCGATCGGGTTCGGCCTGCTCGCCTTGCGGTCGGCGTTGGAGAGCGGCGCGTCGGGCCTCGGGTTGTCGCGCTTCGGCCCCGGAGCTTCGGTGACGGGAGGCTGCTGCTGCTCGCGCTGCGACTGAGGAAGCTGCGGAACCAGCTCGACGAAGCGCGCCGGCACCTGGGTCTCCTGTTCCGGCGACCGCAGGCTGTAGACGAAGAGGAACGAGAGAACTGTGAGGTGAACGGCGATGGAGATGAGGACGCCGAGAGACAGGTCGCCTCTTCTGGGTTTGTCCTCTACGTAGTCTAGGAGATCGTGCACACGTTCACCGGGGCAACCGCACCTATAAGACGAATGACAATCGCGTTTGTTCCGGTCGCGCGACAGGAAATTGACAAGACAGGCCAAAGGCCAAAGGCCAGAGGTCAAAGCAGGCAGCAGGGGTCGTGACGGCGCGGCCCTGGAGCGGCCAGCGAATGCGACGCGCACCGTTGGGGTCGTTGGGCCGATGCCCCGATCGAAATCTCCGCGAACGCCCCTCCTGTTCTAGAATGCGGCAACTTACGGGGGACGCCATGAGCGACGTCAGGGAAGATCTATCCATCATCAACCGCGTGGAGCCTGAGGACGCGGCGTCGCGGCCGCTCGGCGCCGACCGCTTCGCGGAGCCGCCGATGGCGCTCACCTTCGACGACGTGCTACTCGTCCCGGGCAAGTCGGACGTCCATCCGAACTTCGTCGACGTGTCGACGCGCCTGACGCGCGACATCCGTCTGAACATCCCCATCCTCTCCTCGGCGATGGACACCGTCACCGAGGCTCGGCTCGCGATCGCGATGGCGCAGCAGGGGGGCCTCGGCGTCATCCACAAGAACATGACGGTCGACCAGCAGGCGGAAGAGGTCGACAAGGTGAAGCGCTCCGAGGCCGGCATGATCGTCGACCCGGTGACGATGCGCCCCTGGCAGCGGATCTCCGAAGCGCTGCAGGTGATGGAGAAGTACAAGATCTCCGGCGTTCCCGTCACCGACGAGAACGGCCGCCTCGTCGGCATCCTCACGAACCGCGACCTGCGCTTCGAGACGCGCTTCGATCTGCCGATCTCCGAGCGGATGACGAAGGACGGACTCGTGACCGTTCCGGTCGGCACGACCCTCGAGCAGGCGCGCGAGGTGCTGCACACGCACCGGATCGAGAAGCTCCTCGTCGTCGACGCGAACGGCGACCTCAAGGGACTGATCACCGTCAAGGACATTCAGAAGGCGCGCCGTTACCCTAACGCGTCGAAGGATCCGCTCGGGCGCCTCCGCTGCGGCGCCGCGATCGGCGTCGGCAAGGAGAGCCTCGACCGCGCCCGCGCGCTGATCGCGGCAAAGTGCGACGTCATCTTCATCGACTCCTCTCACGCGCACTCCGAAGGCGTGATGGACATGATCAAGCAGTTCAAACGTTACTTCCCCGACACGGCGCTCATCGCGGGAAACGTGGCGACGCACGACGCGACGGTCGATCTCATCAGGCTCGGCGTCGACGGCGTGAAGGTCGGCATCGGGCCGGGGTCGATCTGCACGACGCGCGTCGTCGCAGGAGCCGGCGTGCCGCAGGTGACGGCGGTCATGGAGTGCGCGCGCGCGGGTGACGAGTACGACATCCCCATCGTCTCCGACGGCGGCATCAAGTTCTCAGGCGACATCACGAAGGCGATCGCCGCGGGCGCAAGCAGCGTCATGATCGGCTCGCTCTTCGCAGGCACCGACGAGGCGCCCGGCGAGACGATTCTCTACCAGGGGCGCACCTTCAAGTCGTACCGCGGCATGGGCTCGATCGGCGCGATGCAGGCGGGGTCGAAGGACCGCTACTTCCAGGAAAACGAGACGGAAGAGGCGAAGCTCGTCCCCGAGGGGATCGAAGGCAAGGTTCCCTACAAGGGCTCGCTCTCGGCGATGGTGCCGCAGATGGTCGGCGGCCTCCGCTCCGGCATGGGGCTCAGCGGCTCGAAGACGATCCAGGAGCTCCGCACGAACGCACGCTTCGTCAGGATCTCGGCCGCGGGCCTGCGCGAGAGCCACGCGCACGACGTCATCATCACGAAGGAAGCGCCGAACTACCGGATGGAGTCGGAGTAAGCGAGCTTCTTCCGCATCTGCCAGAGCAGGTGGCTGACGTACGCGCGTCGCGTTTCGCCCGTCGTCACGAGGAGCAGTTTCGTGAGCTTCAGGTCGAGTGCGTCGGTGTAGAGGAGGATCAACATCTCGCGCAGGTAGCTCGTCCCGAGCGTGATGTCGTTGTCGGTGCCGACTCCGAGCTTCAGCCCCTTCTTCTCCCACCACGAGAAGGGATGGTCCTTGTAGTCCTCGAACGCGCCGGTCAGGCGCTTGTTCGACGAGGGGAGCGCGATGATCGAGAGCCGCTTGTCGATCATCCGGTTGAGCACGTCGTGCTGGTAACGCTCGGTCTCGCGCGCCGTGTGGAACTTCGCCTTGATGAACTTCGTCCGCTCGTGCTCGTTGAGCCGCTCGCCGCGGAGCAGTTTCCGCCCGATCTCGTCGCGCCCGTTCCAGTCGAGCTCCGCGAGCTCGTTCGCGTCGATCGATCCCGTCGCGACGGCACGCCCCGCCGCGTTCGCCTTCAACAGGCGCTGCGCCATCCGCTGGAAGTAGTAGTTGGGGTTGATCCCGAGGGAGAGCCCGTGCTCGATCGCGTCGACGTTCCAGATGTTCATCGCGTTGTCGACCGCCTGGATTCCCTGTCGCAGCGAGCCCCACGTCTCGCCGTGGTGGCTTCGGACGCGGAAGCCGTACGCCTGAAGCTTGCGCAGCCCGACGCGAAGCTCCTGGAAGTGCGCCTTTCTGTAGAAGCCGCGCTCGTTGCCGACCGTGTCGATCTCCGTGAGGTGAGGCCTGAGCTCCGGATGTCGCGCCAGGAGGTCGATGATCTGCCGGACCTGGTCCTCGAAGTGCGCGCGCCGCGACGGGAAGCGCTCCGCGTCGTAGAAGCCCGACTCCTTGCGGAAGCAGGGCGACAGGATGAACTCGAACGCCGGCACCTCTCCCTGGAATGACCTGAACCCCTCGTACAGGCCTAACACGACGTCGTCGATCGTCAGCGACTCGATTCCCGGGACCTGCTCCGCGGGGTCGGTCGTGTTGCGGAAGAGGGTGAACTTGAGCCGCACCGCCCCGACGTTCGACTCGCGCCAGAGCCTCGAGGCGATGTGATACGCGGCGTCGCGGTGTGCCTCGCGCGTCGTGAGGAGCAGCTTCGGCAGGTAGAGGATCTTCAGGTAGCGGTCGAACCGGTCGTTCTCTCCGAGACCGACGAGGCGCTCGATGTCGGCTACGCTCCGGATCGGCAGGCTCTCGGGGCCGTAGACCTCGACGATCTTCTTCGCGCACTCCTCGCCATGCGGGCCGTCGAGCAGCTCCTGAATCCGCGGGAAGAGAAAGTCGGGAGAGAGCGAGCCGGTCAGGTGAATATGCTCTTCGCGATACGGGAGAGGAAAGGCGCGCAGGAATCGCTGGAGCGCGAGGGAGAAGGGGTGCGCCAGCAACTGCTCGATCGGCGCCGAGTTGACGCGAAAGCTGTCGAGCAGCTCACGGAACCCTGCGACCTGGCGCCCCAGCTCCGGCTCGGTCTCCGTGGCGGGTGACTGGCAGGCGAGCGCCAGCGTGTCGTGAATCGAGAGGCCGTTGGTCTCGCTGACGAGCTCGGCGATGAACGCCGTGAGCCGGTCGGTGTTGCTCGTCGTCGTGGAATCGGACATGGCGCATTTTACGCATTCCGCGTTCCGACTTCTCCATTCCCCCTCCGATCGGTATTTCCCGCGCGGCGCGTTTGGATTCAGAATACGAGGATGAAGATCGCACGCACCGTCGCCCTCCTCGCGCTGTCTCTCGTCGCGCTCTCCTGCGCGAGCACCGACCAGAAGCCGGACGAGATGGGCACCGTCACCGGCACCCTCTCCTACCTCGAGCGGATCGCGCTCAGTCCCGAGGCGAAGGCGCAGATCAGAATTGTCGACCTCGACCGCCTCGACAAGCCCGGCTACCTCGTGGCGGAGAAATCGATCGAGTCGCCGGGTCAGGTGCCGATCCCGTTCGAGCTGATCTACTGGATGGAGCGCGTCGAGTCGGGACACACCTACGCGCTGCAGGCTCGGATCGAAGAGGGTGGCAAGGTGATTTTCAAGACTGCCGAGGATGTGAAGTTCGACGCGAAGCAGCCGTCGAAGCAGGAGCTGACGCTTTCGCGCGCCGAGTAGCCGGATGGCCGGGGACGTTGTGGCACCCGAATCGCCGGTCCTACTGTTAGGGGATCCGCGGCTCCGACTGCGGTCGGCCGAGGTCACCAACTTCGATCGCCCCGACGTTCGCTCCGCCTGCGCGAGCCTTGGGACGACGCTCCAGGCGTTCCGCGCGCGCCACGGCTTCGGGCGCGCGATCTCCGCGCCGCAGATCGGCATCGCGCTCCGCGTGATCGCGGTCAACCTCGGGGATGGCCCCTTCTTCGTCGTGAATCCGCGCGTCACCGGCGCGAGCGGCGCGAGCTTCAGCATGTGGGACGACTGCATGAGCTTCCCCGGGCTGCTCGTCCGGGTCCTCCGCGATCGGTCGATCTCGCTCGCGTACGAAGACGAGTCGGGCGCCGCGCGCGAATGGAACGCGATGGGCCTCGCCGCCTCCGAGCTTCTCCAGCACGAGATCGACCACCTCGACGGCATCCTCGCGATCGACCGCGCGATCGACCGCGAAGCGATCGTGCTCCGGGAAGTCTGGGAGGCGCGGAGGAGAGAGATGCGAGCGCTCGTCGACTACGAGATCGGCGAGACGCCGTAGCGAGCTCAGCGGCCGGGCCGTGCGGGCCGGAGCCGGAGCCGCGTGTCGTCGATCCGGTAGATCGTCCCGCCGTAGTCGGCCACGTAGACCTCGCCGGAGGCGTCCTGCCCGAAGCTCGAGATCAGGAACCCGGTGACGAGGATCGTCGTCGAGCTCCACGAGCCCGCGGCGTCGCGCTTCGCACGGCGGATGAAGCCGCTGCAGAAGTCGCCGTAGAGATAGCTGCCGTAAAGCCGGCCGCTCCTGCCGCGATGCACGTAACCGCCGGTCACCGAGCAGCCCTCGCTGTGCGAATACTCGAGGATCGGCTTGACGAGCGAGCCGTCGTCACAGAGCGTCGCGGGCTTGTAGCAGTGCGACGCCTCCATGAGATTCCATCCGTAGTTTTCGCCTCCCGCGCTCGACGCCGGCTGGTAGTCGATCTCCTCCCAGAGGCTCTGCCCGACGTCCGCGATGTAAAGGTCCCCGGTTGCCATGTCGAAGCTGAATCGCCACGGATTGCGCAAGCCGATCGCCCAGATCTCCGAGCGCTCTCCATCGAGGACCGGGTTGGTCGGCGGCACGTGGTAGAAGAACCCGGAGTCGATGTCGATGCGCAGCATCTTCCCGAGGAGGTCGCGCGGGTTCTGCGCGTGATTCTGCGGATCGCCGCCCGAGCCGCCGTCGCCCGTGCCGATGTAGAGATAGCCGTCGGGGCCGAACTGCAGCTGCCCGCCGTTGTGGTTTGCGAAAGGCTGGGCGAGGGTGAGGATCACGACCTCGCTGCTCGCATCGGCGCGATCGGGATCGGATGCGCTGACCTTGAATCGTGACACGGAGGTCGATCCGTCACGGCCTGTGTAGTTGACGAAGAAGTAGCCGTTCGCCTGATACGCGGGATGAAACGCGACGCTGAGCAGGCCTCGTTCGCCGCAGCAGCTGATCCGGTCCGCGATGTCGAGGAAAGGCGAGGCAAGGAGCGCGCCATTGCGAATGATCCGCACGCGGCCGGTCTGCTCCGTGACGAAGAGCCGTCCTGGATCGCCGGGCGCCGTCGTGATCGCCACCGGGCTCGTGAGCCCTCCGGCGATTCGAGTCAGCACGAATCCCGAATCCGCAGCCGCCGCCGTTTGACCGAGAGCAACAACCACCATCGCACTCGCGATGAGCGTGGAGCGCGCTCTCCTCATTCGACGAGTGTAACTCCGTGGGACTCGAGTTCAGGAACGAGAGGCTGAAGTTGGAACGCAGAACGATGAATGTTGAACCGAGAGGGGGCTCAATCCGGACTCCTTTCTGGGTTCAACATTCATCGTTCTGCGTTCTAACTTCAGGCCTCTCCCTTTGATCTGAAGCGACTGAGTGTCCCCGGACAACGTCCTCCCGCTCTCTCGCCGCCCCGCATATACTTCGGCCACGCTTCAATCGGAGGACCCCCGCCATGGGACAGAACGTGAAGTTTCAGTCGAACGGTCACACGTGCGAGGGCTACCTCGCGCTGCCGAAGGCGAAAGGCCCGGCGGTCGTGGTGATCCAGGAATGGTGGGGGCTCGTTCCCCACATCGAGGATCTCGCCGACCGGTTTGCCGCCGCCGGATTCGTCGCCATCGCTCCCGATCTCTATCACGGGCGGAAGACGACTTCTCCCGACACCGCCGCGAAGCTCCTCATGGAGCTCGACGGCGTGCGCGCGGAACGCGAGATCGCCGGCGCGGGCGACTTCGTCCTCGGTCACGAGTCGTGCAATTCCTCGAAGTTCGGCGTCGTCGGCTTCTGCATGGGCGGAGCGCTCGCGCAGTTCTCAGCGGCGAGCAATCCGAAGGTCGGCGCAGGCGTCAGCTTCTACGGCGGCTTCAAGCAGCTGCCGATTCCCTGGGAGACACTCTCCGCGTCGATGCTCTTCATCTACGGAGAGAACGACAGCGGCGTGCCCCCTGCTCAGGGTAAGGCGCTCGTTGCAGACCTGAAGGCGATGGGCAAGTCGGCGGAGATCGCGATCTATCCCGGCGCCGGGCACGCGTTCTTCAACGACACCCGACCCCAGGTCTACGACGAGGCCGCCGCGAAGGATGCGTGGGCACGCACGCTCGAGCTGTTCCGCAGGACCCTCTGATCGAGACACCGGGCCCTCCCGCCCTCTGCGCATCGAATACGAAAGCTGAAGGAGCTCCCTTGAACGACAGAGTCACGTTGGTCGCCGCGCTCACGTTTGCCGTGGCGGCGATTGCAGGCGCGGCAGAGAGCACGACACCGGTCGCATCTCTCGTTCCGCAGGCGCAGGTCGACACCTACAAGCGCTACGTCGAGTTCCTCGCGGACGACAAGCGCGAAGGCCGCGGACTCGGCACGAAGGGCTTCGAGCAGGCCGCGGAGATGATCGAGACGCGGCTGCAGGATGCCGGCCTCGCTCCCGCCTTCGGCAAGTCGTACCGCCAGCCGTTCAAGGTGAAGACCGGCGTCGAGAAGGAAGCCGGGAACCTGCTCGAGGGCGTCGACGAGGAATCGTGGACGCCGCTCGGATTTTCGAGCAGCGGCAGCTTCGCGGGCGAGCTCGCGTTCGTCGGCTACGGAATCGACTCCGAGCCGCTCGGATACCGTGAGCTCGAAGGGGTCGATCTCAAGGGAAAGATCGCCCTCATCCTCCGCTACGAGCCGCAGGAACGTGACGACGCCTCGCCGTTCGACGGAAAGCGGCCCAGCCGCTGGTCGGCGATCCGCTACAAGGTGCTCCAGGCGCGCGAGCGCGGCGCCATCGCCGTGATCTTCGTGACCGGCCCGCTGCAGGACGAGGGCAAGGACAAGCTGCCCGCGCTCCGCAACGACGGGCCCGAGAGCCCCGCCGGGATTCCCGTCGTGCAGGTCAGAACTTCGGTTGCGCAGAAGTGGCTCTCCGCCGCCGGCGTCGACCTGAAGGCATGGCAGGAGAGCGTCGATCGCGACCTGAAGCCGCGTTCGCTCGCGACGACCGGCATCACGGTCAAAGGAAACGTGAAGCTGAAGAACACCTGGGTCGACACCGAGAACGTCGCGGGCGTCATCAAGGGCAGAGGAAAGCTCGCAAAGGAGTACGTCGTCATCGGCGCGCACTTCGATCACCTCGGCATGGGTGGCGACCGCTCGGTCAAGCCTAACGAGACGGGAATCCACAACGGAGCCGATGACAACGCGTCGGGCAGCGCCGCCGCGCTCGTCGCCGCCGATCGACTCCAGGCGATGCTGAAGGGCTCGAAGAATCACCGGTCGATCCTCATCGCGCTCTTCTCCGGAGAAGAGGTGGGCCTCGCCGGCTCCGGTTACTTCGTCGAGCATCCGCCGTTCCCGACCGCGTCGATGGTCGCGATGATCAACATGGACATGGTCGGCAACCTCACCAACGGCGAGCTCGCAGCCCTCGGCGCCGACTCCGCAACCGAATGGAAGCCGGCCCTGGAGGCCGCCGCAAAGGATCTCGGCCTGAAGATCTCCGCGGGTGGCGACGGCTACGGCCCCTCCGATCAGACGAGCTTCTACGCCGCCGGCGTCCCGGTCATCCACTTCTTCACCGGCACGCACGACCGCTATCACTCGCCCTCGGACGACAGTCAGTTCATCAACTTCGAAGGAGGCGCGAGGGTCGCGGAGCTCTGCGCGCGACTCGGCGAGGCGATCGCGACCGGCGCGGTCACGCCGAAGTACGCGAAGCTCGGCGTCGCGCCGAAGATGCAGGGCGATAGCCGCGGCTACGGCGCCTACCTCGGCACCGTTCCCGACAACAAGGCGATGGAAGCTGCGACGGGCGGCGTGCTGCTCTCCGACGTGCGCAAAGGCGGTCCCGCCGACCTCGCCGGCATTCGCGGCAAGGACACCATCATCAAAATCGCCGGAACGACGATCGCCAATCTCTACGACATGACCTACGCGCTCCAGGATTCGAAGCCGGGCGACACGGTCGACATCGTCGTCATCCGCGACGGCAAGGAGCTGACGCTGCGCGCGACACTCGGCGAGCGCCCGTCGCGCGGAGGCGGTACTCCGCCGGCTGCGACTCCGGCGCCTAACGCGCCGGGGACTCCCGCTCCTTCCGCGTCGCCTGCACACGCGGCGGCGCCTGCACCCGCGGCGGCGCCTGCTCCCGCGGCGGCGCCTGCTCCGGCAGCTGCGCCTCCGGCGGGCCCGCCTGCAGGGATGCCTGCCGGAATGATGGGAGGCGCACCTTCGGCACCCGATTTCTACGCGAACAGACCGGGCGAGTCGTTCGTCATCGGCGCAGGCAAGCCCTTCGCGAAGACGTACGAAGGCGAGAAGCACCTCAAGGACGTGCGTCAGCTGACGTTCAGCGGCGAGAACGCGGAGGCGTACTTCAGCCCCGACGGAAAGACGCTGATCTGGCAGTGGACGAAGGAAGGCGGCGGCTGCGATCAGCAGTACCTGATGGACCTCGCCACCGGCGAGACGAAGCTCGTCTCGGGCGGCAAGGGACGCACGACGTGCGGTTACTACGACTGGCCCGAGGCCGACAGGCTGATCTGGGCGTCGACGATGTCGGGAGGCGACGCCTGCCCGACGCCGCCCGACCGCACGCGCGGTTACGTCTGGCCGGTGTTCGCGACCTACGAGCTCTACACGTCGAATCTTGACGGCTCGAACGTGAAGCGGCTCACGGACAACGATGCGTACGACGCGGAGGCGACCTGGTGCCACAGGGGAGGGAAGCTCGTCTTCACGTCGGACCGTGACGGCGATCTCGACCTCTACGAGATGGACGAGGCGGGCAACGTCAAGAGGTTGACGAACACTCCGGGCTACGACGGCGGGGCGTTCTACAGCCCCGACTGTCGCGAGATCGTCTGGCGTTCCTGGCACTACGCGGGGCCTGGCGCGGAGCTCGACGACTATCGCGCGCTTCTCAAGGAACACCTCGTGCGTCCCTCGAAGATGGAGCTCTGGGTGATGAACGCCGACGGCACGAACCAGCGGCAGATCACGCAGACCGGCGAGGCCAACTTCGGCCCGTACTTCCATCCCGACGGCAAGAGGATCATCTACGCGTCGAACTACAAGACCGGGAGCAACCGCGAGTTCGATCTCTTCATGATCGACAAAAGCGGCGGCGAGGCGGAGCGGATCACGACCGCGTCTGGATTCGACGGCTTCCCGATGTTCAGCCCCGACGGCAAGTTGCTCGTCTGGGGATCGAACCGCGCGTCGGAGGGGGGCTTCGACACGAACCTCTTCATCGCGCGCTGGATTGAGTAGTGGCAAGCCCCATGGCCTTGAGTTAGGAGAGAAGAACCTGAATTGAGAACGTAGAACGATGAATGTAGAACCCGGAAAGGGGTTCGCGATCGCGTTTCTGGGTTCTAAATTCAACGTTCTACGCTCTAACTTCAGCCTTTCTGACGCTGACTCAAGACCATCGACGACTCCGACGGGCGGCCGCGAGGCCGCCCGTTCCGTTTGTCGGGCGAGCTGGTCCATCGCGATTGACAGCCGTTTCGACTCCGCCTATAGTCCCCGTCAGTTCTGAGACTAATTCTCAGAACGTGTGACTGCTGTCACAGGCTCCCGAGGCTGTACGAACGACAATGAGACCGAGATGGCGCGCATTCGATTGATCCGAGTCGTTGAGAATAATTCGCAAGCAGGTTGCGTGATGGCCCTCGCCGTCGCCACCGCGATCTCCCTCTCGGCGGCTGCCGCCGAGTTGCCGCTCGACTCCGCGACGTCGCGCTCGCGCTTCCTGATGGGCACGATCTGCGAGATCGTTGTCGATCGCGACACTGCCGGCGCCGACGCTGCGTTCGACGAGATCGCCCGCGTCGAAGATCTGATCAGCACCTGGCGCGCCGGCAGCGAGCTCTCGCGTCTCAACCGCTCCGGCGCCGCGCAACTCTCGCCGGAGCTCTTCGCGCTCCTCTCCGCCTCGATGCGCGAAGCCCGCGAGACCGGCGGAGCCTTCAACCCGCTCGTCGGCCCGCTCGTCACCCTCTGGGCTACCCGTGCATCGGGCACCCTTCCTTCTCCCGACGCCATCGCGAAGGTCGTCCCTCTGCTCGATCTCGCAGCGCCCAGGTTCGACCCCGCGTCACGCCGCGTCACGCTCCCTCCCGGAGTCGCGTTCGAAGAGGGAGCCTTCGGCAAGGGCTACGCGCTCGATCGCGCCGCCGCGCTTCTCAGCGCTTCGGGCGCTCGCGACTATCTCATCGACTTCGGCGGGCAGCTGATGCTCCGCTCGACGACGCCGATGGAGGTCGCGATCGCGAACCCGGAACGTCGCGACGTTCCGGCCCTCGTACTCACCATGACCTCGGGCTCGCTCTCGACCAGTTCGGGCTCGGAGAAAACGTTCGTCGTCGACGGCGAACACTTCTCGCATCTTCTCGATCCGCGAAGCGGGCGCGCGCTGCCTGCGCGCGGATCGGCAAGCGTCGTCTCGTCGAGCGCGTTCGAGGCAGACCTGCTCTCCACCGCGCTTTACGTCATGGGCCCGGAAGAGGGGCTCGCGTGGGCGAACGCTCACGACGTCTCGGCAATCTTCATCGTTCCTGCAGCCGCCGGGTGGGAGTACCTGCTCAGCGACACTTCAACCAGATCCGGCCTCACCGTTCGCGCGGCGAGCCGAGAGATCAAACCCAGAGGAATCACCCGATGAAATCCAGAATCATGGGAGCGCTGATCGCGCTCTGCTTCGCAACCTCGTTGTTTGCCCAGTCAACCGCCACCCCTGAGGAGCTCGAGAAGCGAGTCCGCGAGCTCGAGCAGAAGATCGCCGCGATGGCGGCGCAGAAAGACTCCCCCGAGCTCTCGGAAGTGAAGGCGGAGATCGAAGTTCTCTCGCGCGAGATCGAATCGCTCAAGCTGCATCAGACGAAGACCGCAGTCGCTGCCGACACGCAGCAGTACGGCATGGGCGCGGCCGCGTCGAAGGTCTACCGCTCCGAGCCCGGCATCTCGTTCGGCGGCTACGGTGAAATGCTCTACGAGAACTTCGACGACACGACGGACAGCGGCAACGCCTCCGGCAAGACCGACCAGCTCGACTTCCTCCGTGCGATTCTCTACGCGGGGTACAAGTTCAGCGACAAGGTCGTCTTCAACTCGGAGATCGAGTTTGAGCACGCCACCACCTCGAACGACGTCGGCGAGGTTTCAGTCGAGCTCGCGTACCTCGACTTCATGGTTAGGCCGGAATTCAATGTCCGTGCCGGCATGGTTCTGCTCCCCGTCGGATTCGTGAACGAGCTGCACGAACCGACCGCATTCCTCGGGGCGAAGCGTCCGACGGTCGAACAGCGAATCATCCCGACGACATGGCGCGAGAACGGCGCCGGCTTCTTCGGCGACGCCGGCAACTTCACCTACCGCGCCTACATCGTGAATGGCTACGACTCGTCGAAGTTCACGGCGTCCGGCGTTCGCGATGCGCGCCAGAAAGGCGCGAAGGCGAAAGCTGAAGACTTCGCGATCGTCGGCCGTCTCGACTGGCATCCGGTCGAAGGCGTGCTGCTCGGCGGTTCGGCCTACACCGGCGATTCCGGACAGGGGAGCGAAGTCGACGGCGAGGCAATCGGCGGCAACGTCACGATGACCGAGCTGCACGCGGAGTGGAAGTATCGCGGCCTGCAGACGAGGCTCCTCTGGGCGTCGACCTCGATCGACGACGTCGCGCTGATCAACGAGGCGAACGGCCTAACCGGCAACAAGTCGGTCGGCGAGGAGCAGGATGGCTGGTACGCCGAGGTCGGCTACGACCTGACGTCGGTCTTCCCGATGGGACAGGCGTCGCTCATCCCGTACTACCGCTACGAGGAGTTCAACACGCAGAAGGAAGTTCCGAACGGCTACGCGGTGAACGCGGCGAACGACGTCGAGATCTCGACCCTCGGGATCGCGTACAAGCCGATTCCGCAGGCGGTCATCAAGATCGACTACCAGAACATCGACAACGGCGCTGGCAGCGGCGTCGACCAGGTCAACGCCGCGCTCGGTTACATTTTCTAGAAAAGGGGAGCCGCGGGGCGGGGAAACTCTCCCGTCCCGCGGCAACTGACTTGAGACGAATCTCGTTACTCGCATCGATCGTCGTGCTGCTCGCGCTGCCGCTGGCGGCGAAGAGCTTCATGACGCAGCAGCAGGCGCTCGACTCGGCTTTCCCGAAAGGGACGGCGCTCGAGCGGCAGAGCATCTTTCTCTCCGGCGGGGAGGCGAGCACCGCGAAGAGCGCGAGCGGCGTCGACTTCGAGGACGGGCTCGTCGTCCGCTACGTCGGCAGGTCGGGAGCCGCGGTCGTCGGCTACGTCTACTTCGACGCGCACCGCGTGCGGACGCTCCCCGAGACGCTGATGATCGTCGTTCGTCCCGACGGCGCCATCGACAGGATCGAGATCCTCTCGTTCAACGAGCCCGAGGACTACCTGCCGAAGGCGCGCTGGATCGACCAGCTCGACGGTAAGAAGCTCGACGACGAGCTGTCGCTCAAGCGCTCGATCCGCCCGATCTCCGGGGCGACGCTGAGCGGGCGGGCGATCGTCGCCGCGTCGCGCAAGATCCTCGCGATCCACAACGTGATCCAGTCGCGGCCGGCGGCGAAGGGCGGAACGGCGAAATGACGCCGATGCAGAAGCTCGCGCTCAACGTCACCACCGTCCTGCTGACGGTGACGGGGGCGCTCTTCGCCTGGATGAAGTACTTCGTGAGGAACGACGATCCGTTCGCGGTCGCGAACCATCCGTGGCAGCCTTACATGCTCGACGTACACGTAGTCGTCGCGCCGGTCGCGCTCCTCGTCATCGGCGCGGTCTGGGCGTCGCACGTGAAGCCGAAGCACGACGCGGGAACGAAACCGAGGAGGAAGAGCGGTCTCGCAGCGCTCTGGATGATCGCCCCGATGGTCCTCTCCGGCTACTTCATGCAGGTGCTCACGAACGAGAAGCTCGTCGAGGCGATGCGCGTCACGCACTGGGTGTCATCCGCGCTCTTCGCGATCGGGCTGCTCGTCCACCAGCTGATCCGGATGAATGGCAACGGCGGCGCGAAAAACGGCGAGAAGAGTGTCGACCGGGGAGTCTGGTAGCCCCTGACGCGCCACGGGCGCGCCGAAGCGCGCCCGTGGGTTGTCGATGTCATTTCGCCGGAGCGGGTGGCGGCGGATTGTCGGAATTCCAGATGTCGTGCGTGGCGCGCCAGTTGCCGTTCTTCTGGCGCTTCCAGATCACGATCTCGCTTTCTTCATCGTCGCCTCACTTCTTGTAGCGGACGCGGACGCCGAAGTCCTTCGTGCCCGCCTTTTCCATCTTCTTGAAGTCGTCCCACTTCCACTCCCAGATGAGCGCGTTGCCTTCCTTCTTCTTCGCGTTGTGCTCGACCACCTCGAGCTCCGACTCGATCCGGTAGGCGACGCGCATGCTCTTGAAGGCGTCCTCCATCTGCTTGTCCATCTTGCCGTCTTCCGAGGGAGGCGCTTCCTTCTTGACCTCGTCGGTGGGGTTCATCGGCTTGCTGGTGATGAGGATCGTCTTTCCTTCGTCGACCACGTTGAGACCCTCGAACGGCTTGTCGACGTTGGGACCGGAGCCGGGAGCCGGCGGTCCGCCCGCCTCTTCGCCTTCCTTCTTGTCCTTCGGCATCGAGACCTGGTTCAGCTTCTTGATGTCGTCGAACGAGAAGACGAAGCCGGTGTTCATCTTCAGCCCGTCCTGCTTCGCGGTCGCGTCGAGCATCTTGACGCCCGGGGGCATCTCCTTGTTCGCCTTCTCGATATCCGCCTTCAGGTCGGGCAGCGGCTCCTTCTTCATCTCCTCGAGGAACTTCTTCCTCGCCTCGTCGAGCTCCGCCTTGGTCGGCTCGCCGGTCTTGCCCGCCATCTCGCGCTGCATGGCGGTCATGATGAGAACCATCGGCTCGAAGTCGATGCCCATCTTGAACTCGGCCTTGCCCGAGAGGTCCTTCTTCAGCACGATCTTCTGCTCGACGTCGAAGCACCCCGCGAGAACGAGGGTGGACACGACGACGACCAGGGCCAACAGGAAGCGAGAGCTGCCATTCGGTCGCTGCATTGGAATTCCTTTCTTCGATTGAGTCGGAGAAGTATACGACGCCACACCCTCCGCGGATTGATTCAATGCGGGCGTTCCCGGTGCGGCGCGTGGGCCAGGGGCGATCACTTGAGTGAAGGAAGGATTGAAGTTAGAACGTAGAACGATGAATGTAGAACCCAGAAATGGGCATACTTCCGCCTTTCTGGGTTCTACATTCAACGTTCTACGTTCTAACTTCGGTGTCTTGACCTAAAGTTGACGGCACTGCGGCTCGTGGGCGAGGTGATGGAAATGACTGGATTCTCGATGTCCGAGGGGCCCGCGCTGTACGCGATCGCGCGCCTGCTTACGTTCGCGTTCGCGGCGCTCGCGGTTGCGGGCCTCTTCCGGCGAGAGCGGCCGCAGGTGGGGCAGGCGATCGTCCTCTACGCGCTCGCGCTCGCGGCGCGCGTCGCGGCGCTCGTCTGCGCTTCGCTTCAGTTCGACGCCTTCGCCCGGCTCAACGACTTCGTGGCGCTGCTTCTCCAGGGACTCGCTTTCATCAATCTCGCGCTCGCGGCGGTGTTCGGGATTCTCCTCGCAGCCCTCCGTTTCGAGCCACCCAGGATCCTCCGCGATCTGACGAAAGCGTTCGTCTACCTGGCGCTCGCCTTCTACATCCTCTTCACGCACAACGTCGACCTGACGGGGATCGTCGCGACCTCCGCTGTCGTCACCGCCGTCGTCGGCTTCTCCCTTCAGGACGTCCTCGGCAACGTGATGGGGGGGATCGCGCTCAACATCGACCGCTCCGTCCGCGCCGGCGACTGGGTGTCGTTCAGCGGAATGACGGGGATCGTCAGGCAGATCGGATGGCGCCACACCGCGATCGAGTCGCGCGAAGGCGACCTGCACATCGTCCCCAACTCCCAGCTGATGAAGAACGCTGTCACGCTGCTCGGGGCGCGCTCGGAAGGGGCGAGGCAGCAGCGCCGCGCGATCGAGTTCCAGGTCGATCTCCGCTTCACCCCGTCGAGCGTGATCGCCGCCGCGACCGAAGCGCTCCTGCGACAGCCGATCGTCGGCGCCTCGCCGGAGCCGCCTCCACACGTCATCATGACCGGCATACGCGACGGTGTCGGCCTCTACGCCGCCCGTTACTGGCTCACCGAGCTCGAGCGCGATCTCCCTGTCGATTCCGCCGTGCGCATGCGCGTGATGACGGGGCTCGAGCGGGCGCAGCTGCCGATCGGAATACCGCGCAGCGAGACGCATCTCGCACGCGAGCGCGACGAGAACTCCCGCGTCTTCTCCCGCATGCGAAAGCGCGCGCTCAAGGCGATCTCCCGCGTCGACATCTTCTCAGGGCTGACGATGGACGAGCGGGCGGAGCTCGCCGCGCGCCTCCGCTTCGTTCCCTTCGCGCCCGGCGAAGCGATCCTCGTTCAGGGCGAGTCGGGCGAGTACCTGGTGATCCTCTCCCGCGGTTCGGCGGAGGTGAACGTTTCCGTCGAGGGAGGAGCGCAGTCGACGATCGCGACGCTCGAGGCGCCCGACTTCTGCGGCGAGTTCGGAATGCTGACGGGGGAACGGAGGCAGGCGAACGTCGTCGCGATGACCGAAGTCGATGCCTGGCGGCTCGCGAAGGACGACTTCCAGGAGATCCTCGCGCAGCGCCCGTCGATCTCCGAAGAGGTGTCGTCGGTTCTCGCCGAGCGGGTCGTCGCCCTGCGCGCCGCGCGGGAGAACCTGTCCGACCAGGCGCGCGTCACGATGGTCGAAAACCAGAACCGCTCGATCCGCGAACGAATCGAGCGGTTCTTCGGGCTCGCCGGGTAGGCGCGGCCGCGCGGCCTGCTAGAAGCGCAGGATCAGGCCGGCGCGAAGCTCGCTCTGCCACATGTCTTCGCCGTAGTCGTAGCAGTAGTAGTCGCAGTTGCCGTAGGTGTCTGAGTTGCTGTCGAGCAGCGTGTAGAAGCCGCGCCCTTCGAACCGCATGCCGACGTTCTTGGAGAAGAAGACCTTCACGCCGCCGCCGAAGGAGGTCGAGAACGCGGTCTCGCTCTCGAGACCCGGCACGTCGGGGTTGATGTTCGTGGCGCCGAGGCTGATCACTCCGAACGGCTGAATGCGGGGATCGCTCCCCTGGAACACGTAGCCGACGTGGTAGTAGGCGACGTCGACGTCGCCGAGACTCTGGTCGGGGATGAAGATGTCGCCGTTGTCCTGGAAGCTCGAGCTCTGGAAATCGGCCATCAGCTCGATCTGCGACCAGGGGGTGAGCGGGATGTTCACCATCAGGCCGTACGCCTCGCTGTCGTCAATCTCCACGTCGCCGTACGGATTGATGGCGTCCGCCTGGAATTCGCCTCCCGTGCGGTAGCCGAAGAACGGCGTGACTTCGATCTGCTGCGCGAGCGCCGGAATGGCGGTGAGTGCCAGGATCAGCACAAACGAAAAGCGTCTCATGTGTTGTTCTGCCCTTTCATTGTTAAGTTCGTAATGCTGCTCTTCAGGGATGCGTATACGACTTCAAGCCCTTCAACGTTGCAAGACCGGTTCCATATTTTCGTTCTCACTCTCCCGGTCCGGCCCGGAGCCATCGCACACCCGCCGTCAGCCATTTTGCGCCTTCGGACGCGGCTCGGGCATCCGCCCTCGCCAGCTCCCTTCCCGCGCCGAAACCGGCGACTGTCCTCTCGCGTACAATTCGCTGTCCACTCCGGTGGTCAGGAGGCCCGATGGATCCGATTCTTTCGATACGTGGCGTTCGCAAGTGGTTCGGCGACGTCAAGGCGGTAAACGGCATCTCGTTCGACGTGCGTAAGGGCACCATCACCGGTCTTCTCGGGCGCAACGGCGCCGGGAAGACGACCACGATCCGGATGATCACCGGCATCTTCATGCCCGACGAAGGCTCGATCGACTGGCGCGGCAGCGCGAGCAGCTCGTTCCGCGACGAGGTCGGCTACCTCCCCGAGGAACGGGGTCTTTACCGGCAGATGAAGGTCACCGAGCATCTCCTCTTCCTCGCCGAGATCAAAGGGCGGCCGCCGGCAGCGGTAAAGCCGCGCGCCGAAGAATGGCTCCGCCGCTTCGACCTCTGGGACAAGCGCGACTCGAAGGTCGAAGAGCTCTCGAAAGGCAATCAGCAGAAAGTGCAGCTCATCGGGACGCTGCTCCACGAGCCCGAGCTGATCATCCTCGACGAGCCGATGTCGGGGCTCGACCCGGTGAACGTCAAGCTCGTCCGCGATCTCCTCAAGGAGCTCCGCGACCAGGGGAGGACGATCCTGCTCTCCACGCACATGATGGGTGAGGCCGAGAAGATGGCCGACGACATCGTCCTCGTGCACGGCGGCGAGGTCGTCCTCTCCGGCTCGCTCGACGACGTCCGCGCCTCCGAAGGGTCGAACTCGATCGTCGTCGAGTTCGACGGCGACGGCGGCTTTCTCGCGACGCTGCCCGGCGTCGAGCGGGCGACGATCCACAACAACTCGGCCGAGCTCCGGCTCGCGAAGGACGCCGACACCCAGGCGATCCTCCACGCCATCGTGCCGCGCCTCAAGCTCTCACGCTTCGAGGTCGCAGCGCCGTCGCTCGAGGAGATCTTCATCGGGCGTGTCGGCACCGAAGCACTCGCGGCGCACCCCGCGACGGAAGGAGTCGTGGCGTGAACAAGATGCTCGCGGTCCTCAAGCGCGAATACCTCCAGGCAGTGCGCAAGAAGTCGTTCATCATCATCACCCTCTCGATGCCGCTCCTCATGGGCGCGCTGATGTTCATTCCCTCGTTCATCGCCGTCCGGGGCCTCGGCGAAAAGAAAGTCGTCATCGTCGACGGCACCGGAAAGCTCCAGGCCGCCGTCACGCAGGCGCGCGAGCCCGGAGAGGCGAGAGAGGCCGACAAGGGGAGCCTCGAGAAGAAGCTCGACAAGTCGGGCGCCGCGCCGAAGAAGCAGCCGGCGCCGCGCTTCAGGATCGAGTACGTGAACGCGGCGGGCTCCGACCCGCGCAAGGTCGCCACGGCGCAGTTCGAGCGGCTCGACGACAGGAAAGTCGGCGAGGAGAAGAAAGTCGACGGCGTCCTCGTGGTGCCGGCCGACGTCTTCGAGAACCGCGACGCGACGATGAGCTACTACAGCCGCTCGTCGACCGACGTCGTCGCGCAGGAGAGGCTCGGCCGGATGGTGAACGACGAGGTGAAGCGGACCCGCCTCACCTCGCGCGGCATCCCGGAAGGCGACGTCGAGATGGTGCTCGACCGCGTCGGCCTCGACGCGGTGCAGCTCACCTCGAGCGGCGAGGAGAAAACGGGAGGGGAGCTCAACTTCCTCGTCGGCTTTCTCTTCGCGGCGCTCCTTCTGATCCCGTCGCTCGTCTACGGCATGGAAGTGATGCGCGGCATCGTGCAGGAGAAGACCGACCGCGTCGTCGAGGTGCTGATCTCGTCGATGACGCCGATGGAGCTCCTTTCGGGCAAGATCCTCGGTCTCGCGGGCGTCGGCCTCACGCAGCTCGCGGCCTGGATCGTGATGGGCATCATCGCGGCCATCGCGACCGGTGGCGCCGCCGCCGCTGCGGGCTTCAACGCCTTCCAGTTCCTCCGCCCCGAGATCGGCATCTACTTCGCGATCTTCTTCATCCTCGGTTACCTGCTCTACGTCTGCTTCTACGCGATCGCCGGCGCGGTCTGCAACAGCGAGAAGGAAGCGCAGCAGTTCGTCCAGCCGGTGATGCTCGTGCTGATGATCCCCTGGTTCCTGATGATGCCGATCATCATGAATCCCGAGTCGACGCTCTCGGTCGCGCTTTCGCTCTTCCCGCTCTTCGCGCCGATCACCATGTTCGTCCGCGTGCTCGTGAGCGAGCCCCCGTTCTGGCACATCGCGCTGTCGATCGTCCTCTCGATCGGCTCCATCTACGTCCTCTTCTGGATGACCGCCAAAATCTTCCGCATCGGAATCCTCTCCTACGGCAAGCGCCCGACGATTCCCGAGCTCTGGAAGTGGACGAAGGTGGCGTAGAGCAGGTAGCAGGTCAAAGGTCAAACGGCAGGTCTGAGGTCAAAGGTCAAAGGTCAAAGCAGGCGGGGCCAGAGGCCAAAGGCCAAAGGCCAGAGCAGGCGGTGAGGCGCGGCCGGAGGCCATAGGTCGGAGCATGCGCAGATTGGCGTCCAAGCCGAGAGCGCAGCCTCGCCCGCAAGGTCGG
>JBAZBK010000014.1:0-165034 GCA_041671505.1 Thermoanaerobaculia bacterium
GTCCACGTCGTGTCGCTGAACTTGTGGCAACTCTCGCACGCCGTCGGGAAGCCCGCCGTCACATGGTTCGGATTTTTCGTCGTGTTGTATTGCGTCTGGTGGCAGCCGACACAACTCCGTGCCGTCCCCTGGTAGACGCCGTTCTTATGGCACGTCGCGCACGCCTGCGACGCGTGGGCGCCCGACAGCGGGAACGTCGCGTGTGAGAACTTCCCCTGCGTCCACGACGTGTCGCTGAATTTGTGGCAGCTTTCGCACGCTGTCGGGAAGCCGGCCGTCACGTGGTTCGGGTTCTTCGTCGCGCTGTATTGCGCCTGGTGGCAGGCGGCGCAACTCCGTGCCGTCCCCTGGTAGACGCCGTTCTTGTGGCACGTCCCGCACACCTGCGTCGCATGGGTTCCCGACAGCGGGAACGTCGCGTGCGAGAACTTCCCCTGCGTCCACGACGTGTCGCTGAACTTGTGGCAGCTCTCGCACGCCGTCGGGAAGCCCGCCGTCGTATGGTTCGGATTCTTCGTCGCGCTGTATTGCGTCTGGTGGCAGCCGACACAACTCCGTGCCGTCCCCTGGTAGACGCCGTTCTTGTGGCACGTCGCGCACGCCTGCGTCGCGTGGGCTCCCGACAGCGGAAACGTCGGGTGTTTGAACGTCGCCTGGGTCCACGACCTGTCGCTGAACTTGTGACAGCTTTCGCAGCTGAGCGGGAAGCCCGCGTTCACGTGATTCGGGCTCTTCGTCGCGTTGTAGTCCGCCTGGTGGCAGCCGACACAAGAACGCGCCGTTCCCTGGTAGATCCCGTTACGATGGCACGCGACGCAAGGCTGCTCCGCGTGGACCCCGGTCAGCGGAAACACGGAGTGGTTCCACTGACCCTCCTGCCACGAAACGTAGTTGTTCCTGTGACACGCCTCGCAGGCCAGCGGGAAGCCGGCCGCCATGTGCTGTGGAGCCTTCGTCGCTTCGTAATTTTTTCGGTGACAACTCGCGCAGTCGCTGGTCACGATGACAAACCTGACGACCGTCGCGGTACCGGCCGCGTTGGAGCCTGCGCTGCGTCCGTGGCAACCTTCGCAAGTCGCTGTTCGGTGTGCGCCTCGGAAGAACTCCTCGTGTTTCCGGTGCGCGTAGGTCGTCACGGCGAAGCTCGCGGTGGTGTGGCACGTTTCGCACTTCGCGCCGAACTGGCCCACGTGAACGTCCTTGTGGCACGCGGCGCAATCGCTGCCGATCCCCCTGAAGCGGATTGCAGTCCCTTTTCCGGCGACGAACTGTCCGGTCTCCTTCTTGTGGCAGGCGGCACATGCGACCTGCGCGTGCTTTCCGGTCAAGGCGAAGGGCGTCCGTTCGTGGCGGAAGGCGTTCGCCGCGAACTTCGGCGCGTCGATGGAATGGCATTCGGCGCAGTTCGGCATCTGCCCGAGGTGCGGGTCGCGGTGGCAGGTCACACAGTCGGTCGAGAGGTCCCTGTACTTCTTCTCGGACACGGGCTTTGCGGACACGGGCGTCGCCGGAACCGGCGACGTCGCTCGATGGCACTTGTCGCATGAAGCAGTTGCGTGCGGCCCCGTGAAGAACCCGGGCGACCGCTGGTGCTCGAAGCGCTCGACCTTGAAGGATTTCGCGGTGTGGCAGGAGTCGCAGCGGGTTCCGAGCTCTCCCCAATGCGGATCGGCGTGGCACGAAGCGCACTCGGTCTTGAGCCCACGGAAATCCATCGTGCGCGGGGTGGTCGCACGGGCCGTCTGGGCCGGCACGCCTTTCCCGTGGCAGGCGCCGCATGCGAGCGGCATGTGCCGTCCCTCGAGCGCGAACTTCGTCTTCGCGCCGTGCTCGAATGGAACGCCCGCGAATCCG
The DNA here is from genome assembly GCA_041671505.1 of Thermoanaerobaculia bacterium. GTDB lineage: Bacteria > Acidobacteriota > Thermoanaerobaculia > Gp7-AA8 > Gp7-AA8 > JACPDH01. The sequence goes on from JBAZBK010000014.1 coordinate 1,855, forward strand.
GTCTCCTTGTGGCAGTCTCCGCAGTCCTGGCGGAACTCGCCGCGATGGGGATCGCGGTGACAGGCTGCGCAGGGCCGCAACGTCAGCTTCACCTTCGACGCCGGTTGCACGTGGCACTTCGCGCACGGCACGGCGCGGTGCTTTCCGACCAGGGGCGTTCCGGTGCGCGAATGGTCGAACGTCGCGACCCTCCAGCTCGAGACCGCGTGACAGTCGCCGCAGCTCCCCGGAAACTTCTGGCCGTGAGGGCTTTTGTGGCAGGCGGCGCAGGAATCGAACCGGAGCCCCTTGAACACCTGGTTCACGTGGCACTTCGCGCAGGCGACGCCCTGGTGCGCGCCCTCCAGTGCGAACTTCGCCTTCGAATGGTCGAACGACTTCGCCGTCGACTTGAACGCCGACGAGACGGAGTGGCAGCGCGCGCACTCGTTGCCGAGCGCGCCCTTGTGCGGGTCGGCGTGACAGGAGGCGCAGCTCGTGGCGAGCCCGAGGAACGAGCGCGTCTTGTGGCAGGCCGCGCAGCGCGCGGCGAGCGGCGCGTGGAGGCCGTCGAGAGGAAAGCCCGTCTCGGCAAGGTGGTCGAAGCTCCGAACGTCGATCGGGCGAAGCTCCGCGTCACGACCCGCGTGCTCGACGTGGCAGGCGACGCAGTCGCGTCCGGCGTCGCGGTGAACACCCTTCTTCTGCGCGATCCGTTCGGCCACCGGACGATGGCAGGTAAGGCAGCGATCGGCGGCAACCTGCCGTCCCTTCTCGTGGCACTTCCCGCAGTTCTCGAGCCCTTCGAGCTTCGCATGCGCCTTCGAGAGCGGGCCCGGAGAGAGGAGATTGCCGAGCTGTGCTTCGGCCTGGCCTGCGATGGCCGCCGCGAGCAGGGCCACGACGAATGCCCCTCTCAGTTGCGTGCAGAACCTGCCCGGAAGTCTCGTGCGCATCGATATGCCCCCTAACGCCCTAACGGCAGGTAGCCGAAGTAGATCGCCACGCCGAGGTGAACGAGAAAGATCGCGAACATGACCCATACGAGGGGTCGATGAAAAACGTGCCAGAGCTGAAAGAGCTCGCGAGTGCGCTGCAGCTTCGCGATGCGATGCAGCAGAACATTCCGCTCCTGCAGCCGGTCGAGCGTCTCGTGAAGCAGCCGGGGATCAAGCCCTGAGCGGCGGATCGCGCGCCTGAGCACCGACATCCTCGCCCTCGCCCGAAACCGGTCGGCGACCGACTGAACGATGGAACGCCGATGACCGTCGATCGTCGGGTCGACCCGCTCGAGCTCATCGAGCCGCGCCATGAAACCGGCGGGAAGGGCCGCGGACGCGAGCCGCTCCTTGAGCCCCGCGACACGCTCCTCGAGCTCCGTCCGCGAGAGCTCGGTTCCCTTCAGCGTCTTCGGAATCCTCACGAAGAGGTAGCGCCCGACGAATCCCGAAAGCACCACCAGGACCATCGACCAGTAGGCGACCGAGATCAGGCCGTTGAACTTGAAGGCCGTGTGAAACGTGATCAGCAGGGGGCCGAACACGCCGCAGAAGATGTGAATCTCGAGCCACGCCTTCGGCGAGCCCGCACGCGAGAGCAGCTTCAGCTTCTTTCGCGCGACGTAGAAGAGCGTCGAGACCATGAAGAGCGTTCCCGTCGCCCCGAGTACGATGCCGAGAGTGCCCGATGGCCGGAGCGTCCTGTGCTCCTCTGCGTATCCGCGCACGGCCGACGAGGTCGTGTAGTAGTTCCACCCTTGTTCCCCGACGAGGATCCAGACAGCCACGCAGAGTCCCGCGACGAACGCGAGCACGACAGGGTTGATGAGCGCGTTGACGGGAAGGAGCGCATCCCGCTTCGCCGTGGCGGCCTGGTCGTATCGTTTCGAGTCGATCTTGAACATCGCCTCCGCTTCCTCACGCATCGAGCACGCAACTGGTCATCGGGCGCGCGACGCAGGCGAGGACGAAGCCGTTGGCGCGGTCCTCCTCGCCGATCGCATCGAACTCACCCTCGACCTCGCCGTCGACGATCCTCGTCCTGCAGGTGCCGCAGACGCCGGCCCGGCAGAACGACGGAAGCTCCTCCCCCGCACTCTCGATCGCGTCGAGAATCGACTGTCCCTCCGCGACCGTGACGACCTTCCCCCGCTTGCGCAGCTTCAGGCAGACCGGTTCGCCGCTCACCGCGCGACTCGTCTCGCTCGCGAGAGACTTTGCGGACGCCGTTGCGGCCTCGAACTTCTCGAAGCGGATTCGCTCGCGCGGCACCCCGAGCCCGGCAAGCGTCCGCACCGTGTCGTCGATCATCGGAAGCGGGCCGCAGATGAGGCAGACAGACTCCCGAACGTCGCCGGCGACCGTCTCGATGAGACTGCCGTCGATCCGTCCCGGGTAGTAGCCGTCGAGTGAAGGGCTCTGGCTCAGCGCGATCGCAAGGCGGAACGAGGGATGCCGGCCGGCGAGCAAACGCAACTCTCGAAGGAACGGCACCTGCGCCTCCGTCTTCGCGGATAGCAGAAGCGTCACGGGCCGCTGCGGTTCGCTCTCGAGTGCGTGCCGCAGCATGCTCAGCAGGGGCGTAATTCCGATACCCGCGGCGAGCAGCACGACGGGACGCTTTCCTTCCGGGTAGACGAAGCTCCCCTGCGGGCCACGGACTTCGAGCGACGCTCCCGGCTGCACGGTTGCATGGAGGAATCCCGAGACCTGACCCTGCCTGCGAACGGAGATTTCGAAATATCCGCGAACCGACGGCGAGGAGCTGATCGAATAGCAGCGAACGAGCGGACGTCCGTCGACATCGACGCGCAGCATCGCGAACTGCCCGGGCACGAACTCGAATGCGGCGGGACGCGCGATGCGAAACGTGCGGATCTCCGGCGTCTCGACGAGGACCGCGAGCACGCGCATCGGCACGAAGTCGCGCGCAGCCACAGGTTTCGCAGCCGCGTGAGGCGGGGTCACGGCAACCGGCCTCGGTGCAGCAGGTCGTGACGGAAGCGCTTCGGGGCGTGTCCCGGGTCTACGCAGGAGTTTCTCGCACGCCACCAGCCAGGCGAGGTGCGCGGGCAGTGCGGCAATGAGCCAGCCTGCGGCAGGAAGAATCCACGGCGACGCGACAAACGCCAGGGAAGGGCCGACGATCGCGGTCGAGCCGGCGGTGCCTTTGCTCCGATGTCGGAGGAGGACAGCCATCGCGCAGTGCAGGGTCGTGACGAGCGCGAGTACCTGCCCTCCCGCAGGAGCGCTCAATAGCGTCAGCAACCAGGTCCCATCCATCAATCGCTCACCCCGTCCCGGCCGGCTGGTTCAGCGCCGGCGAATTTCCGTCGCACAAAAGGAAAAGGGGCATTACGCCCCTCGTTTGCCCTGCGTGATGCTTCACTCGTCTCTCGTGTCGCGCTCCCGACGGCGCTCCTTCTGTTGGTGCGACGCACTGCCGCCCCGTGGCTCCCCAACGAAAAAAGGGGCGCTACGCCCCCCGTTTGTACCGCCCGCTTCTGTAAGTCGATTCTCGTGTCGATGTCTGTAGCCGACCGGCACTCCAATCACTCCGGAGCGACTGCTACGCCGCTCGAGAGCACAATGAAAAAGGGGCGCTACGCCCCCGTTTGTGCCGCCCGCTGCTGTTCGATCACCGTCTCCGTTTCGCGATACTCCAGTCCGCCTCACCGCGCGGATACGCCGCGCGCCGGACATGCCTGAAAATAGAAAGGGGGCGTACGGTTACGCCCCCGCATTCAACCTGCATGTCGTGTTTACGTTTTCTGGCGCAATGAATGACGAAACACATATAGCGCCGAATCGGGTGACTTTCTGTGGTCTGGATCACAAATTCTTAACCTTAACCAGCCCCGCGCACCGGAGCTCGAACGAGGAACCGGCAGCATGGTCGAGCGAACTGCAGCAGAGCGAACAGTAGAATTGCGACACGCGCGGCAGAACCACCGGCCTCGCGTCGATTCACTTGCGTTGCTATCCGCAAAGGACAGGCGCCGTTCGAAAACGTGCGGCCTGCGCCAGAGGAGATCACTCATGAAAGCCGTCGGCCTTACGCGCTACCTCCCGATCGACGACCCCGAATCGCTCGTCGACGTCGAGCTTTCCGATCCCGTCGCCACAGGGCGGGACCTTCTCGTTCGAGTCAAAGCGGTCTCGGTCAACCCCGTCGACACGAAAGTCCGGCGACCGCGCCCCGAAGTCGAGCCGACTCCGAAGGTTCTCGGCTGGGACGCGGCGGGGGTGGTCGAAGCGGTCGGCGACGAGGTCACGATGTTCCGGCCGGGCGACGAGGTCTGGTACGCGGGCGACATCACCCGCGCCGGCTGCCACAGCGAATTGCATCTCGTCGACGAGAGGATCGTCGCGCTCAAGCCGCGCTCGCTCGACTTCGCGAGTGCCGCGGCGATGCCGCTGACTTCGCTCACCGTGTTCGAAGCGCTCTTCACGCGCATGGGCGTAGATCCAGACGGCGGCGATCGCGGCCGCACGCTCCTGATCATCGGTGGCGCCGGCGGCGTCGGCTCGATCGGCATCCAGGCGGCAAAGCTCGCAGGTCTCACCGTGATCGCCACCGCTTCCCGCGCCGAGACGCGCGCGTGGTGCAGCTCCCTCGGTGCGGACCACGTCGTCGATCACACCAGGCCGCTGCGCGACGGAATCGAATCGCTCGGCCTCGGCGACGTCGACCTGATTCTCAACGCGAGTGATACGAGCCGCTACTGGGACGCCTGCTGCGACTTGATCGCCACGCAGGGAACGATCTGCTCGATCGTCAGCACGACGGGGCCGGTCGACATTCAGCCACTGATGGCCAAGAGCGCGACGTTCGCGTGGGAGTTGATGTTCACTCGCGCGCGCTTCCGGACGTCCGACATGATCGAGCAGCACAGGATTCTCTCGCTCGTCGCCGCGCTGGTCGACGCCGGAACGATCCGGACGACCGTCACCGAGGTGCTGCGCCCGATCGACGCGGCGAACCTCCGGATCGCACACAGACAGCTCGAGGAAGGCCGTATGATCGGCAAACTCGCGCTCGAGGGGTGGTAGCGGCGTGCCCGACCAGCTCGATCTCTTCGGAGCCCCTCCTCCGCCGCCGAAAAAGGGTGGCGCCATAGGACCGGCCGCGATCGGCGAAGGAGTTCGCGCGACCGCCGCGGCGCTGCCGCCTAACATCAGGCTCGGGACCTCGTCATGGTCGTTCCCCGGCTGGAAGGATCTCGTCTACGACCGGCGCGCGACGACGACGGAGCTCTCGAAGAGCGGTCTGGCGCCTTACGCGAAGCACCCGCTCCTTCGCGGGGTCGGCGTCGACCGCTCGTTTTACGGCCCAGTCAGCACCGAAGAGTTCCGCGACTACGCGAATGCCGTTCCGGACACGTTCCGTTTCCTCGTGAAGGCCGCCGGCACGCTCACCACGCCGTGGCAGCGCGTGTCGGGCGGGACGAAGAAGTTCGAGACGAATCCGCGTTTTCTCGATGCCGCGTTCGCCGAGCGTGCGGTGATCGCGCCGTTTCTGGAAGGGCTCGGCGACAAAGCGGGCCCGCTCGTCTTCCAGTTCACCCCTCTCGGGCGCGAGCTCACGAAAGATCCGGCGCGCTTCACCTCGCGCTTGCACGACTTCCTCGACGCGCTTCCGCGCGGTCCCTGGTACGCCGTCGAGATCCGCGACCCCGAGGTGCTGACCGACGACTACGTTGCGGCGCTCGAGTCCGCGGGCGCCACGCATTGCCTCAACGTCCACGGGCGGATGCCTTCGATCGCCGAACAGGCGGAGCGCGCAGAGAGAGTTCTCGGCCAGCGTATCGCCGTTCGATGGATGCTTCATTCGGGATTCGAGTACGAGGAGGCGAAGGACCGCTACGCGCCGTTCGACCGCCTCGTCGACGAGGACCCTGCGAGCCGCGAGGCGATCGCGGGAGTTTCGGTGAAGAAGGCGCGCAGCGGCGCCGAGGTCATCGTCATCGCGAACAACAAGGCGGAAGGCTGCTCGCCCGAGTCGCTCCGCAAGCTCGCCGAGGAGATCGTCCGGCAGAACGGGTAGCGGCAGCACCCGCCGTGCAGGGAACGTCCTGCCTCCGTATTCGCGCAGGAACGTCTCGGCTGCCCGTCGCGTTAGCACTTCCGAATGCGTCTGCTCGCCATTCTCGCCGCCGGAGTCGTGCTCGCGGTCATCGTCGACCGGCTGCTCCTCGCCGCCGAGGCGCGTGGATGGATCTATTACCGGAAGAAACAGTCGTCTCCCGGCACCTCGGCGTCCGCGTTTCTCGAGCTCCACTCGATGCTCGAACCGGGCCGGAAGTACGAGATCCAGGCGAATCAAAGCGAAGAGGAGGAACGAGACGACGAAGGGGAGCCGCCGTCGCCGGGAAACCGAAATGAAGAAAGACGAATGCGGAATGAGGAATGAAGAAAAGGGAGCGACCACCATCGATCGCTTCGGACTTCTCAATTCTTCATTCTGCATTCTTCATTCGACATTCCGGTTCGCTTTCGCCTTTCGCCTTGACTTCGAGACGCCACCTCCCGATCCTTGCTTCCCCAAGGTGACCATATGACTGATACCCGCATCCCCGTCGCGATCCTCGGAGCTACCGGCTCCGTCGGCCAGCGTTTCGTCCAGCTCCTCGAGGGGCACCCATGGTTCCGCCTGCACGAGGTCGTCGCCTCGGAGAAGAGCGAAGGAAAAACGTACGCCGACGCGGCGTCGTGGCGCCTCGACACGCCGATGCCGGACGAGGCGACGGCGCTGCGCGTCAAGCCTCTACATGCGGAGCTCGAGTCGCGGATCATGTTCTCCGGACTCGATTCGTCGGTCGCGGGCGAGGCCGAGGACTTCTACGCAAATCGCGGCGGAGTCGTCGTCACGAACTCGAAGAACCACCGGATGGACGCCGACGTGCCGCTGCTGATTCCCGAGATCAACGCGGACCACATCGACGCGATCGAGCATCAGCGCAGGCGGCGCGGAGGCAAGGGCTACATCGTCACCAACCCCAACTGCTCGGTGGTCGGCATCGCGATGGCGATCGCGCCGATCGAGCGCCAGCACGGCATCGAGGCGCTGCAGGTGACGACGATGCAGGCGATCTCCGGCGCCGGATACTCCGGCGTCGCGTCGTACGCGATCCTCGACAACGTCGTCCCGTACATCAAGGACGAGGAGGGAAAGGTCGAGAGCGAGCCGCAGAAAATTCTCGGGCGCTGGGACGGATCGAAGTTCCTTCCGCTCGCCATGACGATCTCCGCGCAGTGCAACCGCGTGCCGGTCGTCGACGGTCACTTCTTCACCATCTCCTTCCGATTCCGGAAGAGCGCGGAGCTGCGCAGCTCCTTCAGCATCGAGACGCTCATCGGCGACGTGCGCCAGGCGATCGAGAACTTCGAAGGCGAGCCGCAGCGGCTCGGACTTCCGAGCGCTCCAAAGAAGGCGGTTGCGATTTCAGAAGGCGTTGATCGCCCGCAGCCGCGCCTCGACCGCGAGCTCGGCAACGGGATGACGGTGAGCGTGGGACGCATCCGTCCCTGTCCGGTGCTCGACATCCGGATGGTCGGCCTCGTTCACAACACGATCCGGGGCGCGGCAGGCGCCGCGCTCTTGAACGCAGAGCTGCTGAAGGCGAAGGGGCTCGTCTGAGACGGAACAGGGCAGCGTCACACTCTTCGGTCGCCTCACCCGATCCGCACCGCGTTTCCGACTTCGATGATCATCCGCTCGACCTCGTGGCAGAGCGACGGCACCGCTGCCGCGGCACAGAACGTCGGCGCGAGTTTCAGCAGGCGGCGATCGCCTACGATCTCGATCGAGTCCCCTCCGATGACCTCTTCGATCTCCTCGAAGCGCATCGTCCGGCCGCGGTACGAAACGCCGTCCGGCGTGATTCTGATCGTGCCCGGAGCGAGCGTGTCGCGCAGGAGTTTCAGCTCCCAGCCGACGAACCCTAGACTCAAGACCGCCATGATCGCGCCGATCACGAGCGCAAGCGGGTCACGCTCCCCTTGCCTGAAAATCGAGGACCACAGCTCGCCGCGCGCAAACAGCACGATGGCGATGCTCAATGGAATCCCGAGGATCGAGGACGCGAGGACCGCCGACCAGTCGCGATGCGACGAGACGATCGCATAGCCGGGCGAGAGCGGCTCGACGCGAAGGTTCCACGTCGGCTCCATCGGCGCCTCGCTGCGGTGTTTCTCGCTGCCTCGCAAACGTTCGTGCAGCGGCATGTCGAGCTGATCGGGCTGCCGCACGTCGCCTCCCCACGCAGCGGAAGGGAGTCTCCACCGGCGCGCGAGAGTCTCGAGGATGAGTCTCGCCTCGCCGGCGCTCTTCACGACGCGGAAGTCGAGATCGATCTTCCCTTCCGGGTGCACCGCGTACTCGGTGACCGTCTTCGTGCCGTTCTTCGTGCGCACCGTCCGCATGCGCTCTGACACGACCAGCGTGCCGAGCGCATTGAGCGGGCGACTTGGTCGACGCTCGTGGTCCCGCACGTGCACGTAGGTCCGCGCGTCGAGATCGACCTCGAGGTAGTCACCCGGCTTCAACGCGAAGCGGACGCCGAGGGCGATGCCACCGAGGAGAAGGACGAGGATCACGATCCCCGGTGCGGTGACGAGGCGCTGGATCACCATCGCGAAGATCATGCCGCCTGCGACCAGGCCGCCGCAGATCAGGATCAGCCAGCCGCAACCCCGCCGCGACCGCGCGTCGTCGGTTAGAACCCGCTCGATGTTCATCGTGGAGGAATTCTACGGGACGCGCAGCGAAAGCGGCAGCCTGTACAAACGCCCCGGCTCCGCGGGCAGCCCTGTTGCGCCCGTCAGAAAAGCAGGACTGCCGATGAGTGCCGAGGTGACGCCGACGCCACGATGCCGCGCCGAACTGCGCCTAACGCGAACGACCCCGCACGTCAGGGAGCGCAGCTGAACGCCGCAGTGTCCGCGACGAGCGGCGCGGATACGCCGAGCACGTTGAGGTACTCCTTCTTCTTGCCCGTCTTCGTATCGGTCACGATCACCTTGTACTCGACCGTCGAGCCGGACGATAGGAAAACCCACCAGCTGCCGTTGTAACTGCAGCCGTCGAGCACTTTCGCGGTGAGCTCGATGTTCGCCTCCTGGAAGAACCAGAAGAGCCCGCTGTCGTCGCCGACCTCGAGCGGGACCGCGTGCCCGCTGCCGGTGTGCCCCTCGAAATCCTTCCAGGCGACTTCGACGCGAAAGCGGTTGTTCTGCAGACAAAGCGCGGTCGCCGACGGCACGCACGAATGGGAGTCGTAGACGGTGAGCGTTCGCCTGTAGAGCATCAGATCGGGAGAGGAGGAGACCTGGAAAAAGTTCACCTCGTATTCGCCTGCGGGAAGCGGGCCGAGAGTTTCCGCTTCGCTGACGACCGTTGGAGCGTTCGCCGGGATGATCGGACAGTCGTCGTCGAGCCTGGCGGTGATCGTCTTCCCTTCGACGACGGGGGGATTGAACACGAAGCAGGGACTCTGTGCGCTTCCACGGAAGACGAGAGTGAACGGCGCCTCATCGGTCGCGACGCCTTCGAGGAGCACGTCGAGCGACGCTTCACGGTGGATCGAAAGTGGCGCGCTTGCGAGCGGTGGGGCGTTAGGGCTCGCAACGTGCCGGGCGACGTTGTACACGCGGACCGTGTATTCCTGCTGCGCCAACGGGCCCATCTCGACGACGGTCGAAAACGGCGTCGTCGAGCCGTCCGGACAGGAGAGCAGATCGATGTCGTACGCGTAGTGACCATTGGAAAGCCGCTTCAGCGCGGGCACCGATGCCGCCCTCGTGCAGCCGACGCCTTCGATCTTCACCTTCACCGTGTCATTCCAGACGGCAACGGCGGGCGAAAGCGTCACGGTTGCCGTCTCGGCCAACGCCAGAGAGACAGCCATCAGTGCGAGCGACAGCGGTAACAATCCCCTGAAGAGCTTGGTCACATTGTCCTCCTGTCGCCGGACCGGTCAGGGAGTGCAGGCGAACGCTGAGGTATCTGCGACGAGCGGCGCGGATACGCCGAGCGCGTTGAGGTACTCCTTCTTCTTGCCCGTCTTCGTATCGGTCACGATCACCTTGTACTCGACGGTCGAGCCGGAGGAGAGGAAAACCCACCAGCTGCCGTTGTAACTGCAGCCGTCGAGCACTTTCGCCGTGAGCTCGATGTTCGACTGCTGGAAGAACCAGAAGAGCCCGCTGTCGTCGCCGCTCTCGAGCGGGACCGCGTGCCCGCTGCCGGTGTGCGCCTCGAAATCCTCCCAGGCGACTTCGACGCGAAAGCGATTGTCCTGCAGACAGAGTGCGGTCGAAGACGGCACGCATCCCGCGTCGTCGTAGACCGTCAGCGTCCGCCGGTACAGCGCCTTCTCGGGCCAGTTGATGCTGTCGAAGAAAAGCACTTCGTATTCGCCCGCGGGCAGCGGACCGAGAGTCGCCTCCTCGTCGATGAGCGTGGGGCCGAGCGGCGGAAGAATCGGGCAGCTGTCCTCGAACCCCGCCGTGATCGTCTCGCCGGAGACGACGGGAGGATCGAACGAGAAGCAGGGGCTCGACGCGGTGCCGCGGAACACGAGCTTGAACGGCGCGGCGTCTGTTGCAACGTCAGGGGCCACCACGTCGAGTGAGGCCTGGCGGTACACCGAAAGAGGCGCAGTGGCGAGAGGAGGCAGCGAAGGGTTGGACGCGTGCGTGTTCGCGTCGTAGACACGAACCGTGAAGTCGGTGGCAGGCAGCGGGCCGAGATTGAGCTCGGTCGAGAACGAGGCACCGCTGACGGGGCAATGGGAGATCGCGAGGTCGATGTCGATCACGTGTCCCGGACCGCTCAGGTACCTGAAGACGGGTGACAACGCGACCGCCGAGCAGCCCGCACCGGTGATCGTCACCTTGACCGTGTCGTTCCAGACGGCAACGGAGGGCGAGAGCGCCACCGAGGCCTGTTCGGCGTATGCCGGAGAAACAGCCATGATTGCCAAAACGACGATCAGATACCTGCCAACAGACTTGAGCACATCGTCCTCCGTTTGCGGGGCCGAGCGCGGTCGCCGCCAGATCTTTCCAGTCTAGTTATCTCGAACAGCCGATGCGTAACGCCGCCGTTACACTAATACGCGGGCAAGACAGCGTCCGTCCAATTCGGAGACACGACGAGGAGCCGAGTACGCAGACAGCATGACCGATAGCGATTTCCGGAAACTCGCCCTTTCGTTTCCCCAGGCGGAGGAAGAGTCGCATATGGGACATCCCGACTTTCGCGTCGGCGGGAAGATCTTCGCGACGCTCGGACACAAACGCGGGCTGGCCGTCGTGATGCTGACTCCCGAGTTGCAGGAAGCCTTCATGTACGCCGCGGCCGGCACGTTCGAGCCGGCGAGCGGAGCGTGGGGGCGCAGCGGCGCGACCTCGATCGAGCTGAAGCGCTGCACGAAGACGATCGCGACGGACGCCCTCGCCGCCGCATGGAGACGTCGCGCGCCAAAGCTGCTGCTGAAGCAGCTCGATGGAGAGTAAGGCAGACGCCGACCCTCAGGGGTTCCAGAGGATCAGGGCCTGCGGCACGCTCTCGTCGAGCCCGCGCACGCCGTACTTGTTCTGCCACACCTGCCACTCGACGCCGACGAAGAGCGTGCCTTCGCTGCCCCAGAGTTGCGATGCGTCGACCTTCAACTGCGGCTGCGCGAGAAACTGGTACTCGAGCTCGCCATGCGCCCCGATGTAGTCGGCGAAACCGTCGAAGACGAACGACGCACGCCCCACCTTGAACGGCATCGACCACGACGGCGTGACCTGGAACGACGTGCCGTGCGCGCCGAACTCCTCGCCGTCGAACTTGCTCCGGTCGATATAGGCGTAGACGCCGAGCGTGAAGAACTTGAAGCCGGGCAGCGCGAGATCGGCGGTGACGCCGGGAAGCATCACGAGCGTCTGCGATCCCGTGCTCTTCGTTCCCGCGTTGACCGCGAGCGTGAGACTCACGTCGCGAACGAATCCTTCGCCGGGCCCGCGTCCCGAGAGAGATCGAAGGCTCGCCGACGGATACCACTCGCCGTAGACCTCCGTTGCGTTCTGATCGGCTGCGCTGTACGAGCGAAGAACGTCGACGAAGGCGTAGCTGCTTCCCCACTTCCAGCCCGCTGCATTTTCGAACGTGACGAGCCCCTTGGAGATGTCGCCCTCGACGTCGGGCTCGTTGAACGACGTGCCGTAGAGAAGCTGCACGTTCCAGTCGGTGAACGGGTCACCGGCCTGCGCGCGCGCGTCGTCGACCGCGAAGCCGAGGAGCAGGACCACAGCCAGACAGCAACCGATCACTCGAGCCATCGCGATCTCCTTCGCCTGTTCGGAGCGGCTTACAGCCACGACATAGGTTACGTGCGGTGAAGCGTGAACACCACTGGGAAGTCCCGGATCCGCCGGCTGCCTGACTCGGGCTCGAGCAGGGAACCGACTGCGCCGGATGGTCCTCCAACGCGCTCTCCCGCGGGTATGATTGAACGGCGGACGCGCTGGCAAGCATCAGGCCCCACTGCTCATCGCGCTTTCGGGAATGTCGACGGAGACGCAATCATGAACAAGGTTCTCGTCCACGACCTGCCGGTACGGATCTTCCACTGGGGGTTGGCGATCTCGCTCGTCTCGGCCTTCGCGATCGCGAAGCTCAACTCGGACGAGAGCAGCAACTTCACGCTCCACGCGATCGCGGGTCTCGTCGCCGCCCTGCTCGTCGCGATGCGAATCGTCTGGGGTCTCGTCGGATCGCGCTACGCACGCTTCGGCGCATTCCGATTGGAGCCCTCGGAGCTCGTCGGCTACCTGCGCAACGCGCTCGGCTTCGGGCCGCTCGATCGCGACGTCCGGCACAATCCCGCGTCGAGCTGGTTCGCGATCGCGGCGATGCTCGTCGTGCTCGGCCTCGGCACGACCGGGATCATGGTGGCGCTCGGAAACAAGTCGGTCAAAGACCTTCACGAGCTTCTGGGCTGGACGCTCGTCGCTCTCGTCGCCTCGCACATCGCGGGCATCGCACTCCATTCGATTCGGGCAAAGGAGTGGCTCGCGGTGAGCATGATCTCCGGAAACCGCGACGCCGAGGCCGACGCGGCGATCCCGTCGTCGCGGCCGCTGGCCGGAGCGCTGTTCCTCATCCTCCCGCTGACTTTCCTTCTCGCGCTGCTCGCCGGTTTCGATCCGGCGATGCGCCAGCTCCACCTGCCGATCCTCGGCACGACACTACAGGTCGGGGACGCGCCCGATCGAGACGCGGGTGGAGAGAGGGCGAAACAGGGAGAGCGGGAGAAACGCGAAGAGCGCGGCGACGACGACTGACGGCGACCATCGCAACGCGCCCGGCTGACAGCTGCGCAAGGCACCGGTAACAGGCGTGCGCCTCACGCACTCGACGATGCCGCGCGCGCGATGCGCAGCCGCATGAAGAGATAGAGGTTCGCGGCGACGCGACCGACCATCGTGGAGATCGCGCCCGCGATCGCGCCGATCATCCCGAACGCGCCGACCGTGAAGAACAGGGTCACGCCGAGCCCGCCCGTCTCGATCGCAGTCGCCAGAGTTATCAGCCTAGTCCGGTGCTCGAGAATCAGCCTCGCGCGCTGCACGGCGAGGAGGTACTCGAGCGCCGGGAGGAGGATCATGATCCGGACAGGCCACACCGCAAACGACGCGAGCTCCGGCGTCAGCCCCGCGACGCGCTGGAGCCAGATCGTCTCGAAAGGCGTGAGCGCCAGGAACGCGAGCACGGTCGAGAAGGCGAAGCCGAGCCAGAGACCGACGCGTGTCACCTCGCGAACATGCCCTTCGCCCTTGCCGATGAGCGCGACGGCAGCTTCCTGGTATCCGAGGCCACCGCTGCGGAAAAGAAAGACGAGAGAGATGACGACCGGCCACGACGCGAGCGACTCGAGCGGCGCGCGACCGTGCCCCAGGCCGAACGTCACGAGCGGCCCGAGAGCCATCGAGAGCATCGAGGTCAGCGCGAGCGGGTAGTAGAAGCGCGCAATCTCGGGCATCCTGACGAGCGCGCCGACGGCGACCTCGTCGCTCGCGACGATCTGCGCGACGATCTCGCGCGCCATCCAACGGCTCGCGAAGGCCTCTGCGAGCACGCCCGACACCAGCGCTATTGCAGCGATCGACGCGCCCGGCAGCGTGACTGTCTTCGCCAGTACGAGCGCCGTCACCGACATCGTCACGAGACGGACGACCGTTCCGTAGGCGACGCGGCGCGTCAGGTGGTGCCGCGTGAGAATCCCCTGGTAGAAGCGGCGGTAGCCGATCGCCGCCGGCCAGGGGATCAGGATCGCCGTAGCCACCTGGGCGAGCTGCGAGATCGCGGGCGGCAGGTCGATCAGCCCTTCGCCGACGAAGCGGAAGACGGGCGGCAGCGCGACGATCACCATCCCCGCCGTCACGATGCAGTTCAGCCAGAGCGCGAAGCGGCGCAGCGCGAGAAACGACGCCCGGTCGCGCACGAGCGCGTTCGACGCCGACAGAAGCATCATGATCGGCGACTCGACGAGCCAGGCGAGCGAGAACGCCACTCCGTATGCCGCCAGGTTAGGCGCGGCGTTCTCCAGCCTCGCGATGATCGCCGCGATGTACGGCCCCTCGGCCGCCATCATCAGCCACGTCGCCGCAAGCGGGAGCCAGAAGAGGAGGATGAAGCCGGGCCGCAGCGGCCCGGTGCGGGAGGTCGAGGTCGTCAATCGCGCATCTCACGGGCAACACGGGGCCCGCCGCATTATCGCGCGGCGGACCGGGAACGCGGGGCGAAAGATGAGCGGCGGCGACGCCACGCTTCACGCGGCAGGTCATTCCGATCCCGCTAAGCGGGAGAGGAATCTACTGACATCTTCCTGATCGTTTCGTCTGCGGCCGATCGGTCCACGTGCCCCGAAGTATCGCCGAGGAATCGGTCAGGCGAATCGTTTTGCAGATTCCTCGCTTCGCTCGGAATGACCTCGCCGGCGACGCGACCTGACGAACCTTCCCTTCCCTACACCGCGTCCCAGCTCCCGACCCGGACCGTCTCCGCCTTCTTGTTCTTCACCTTGTACTTGCTCGAGCCGTGAAGCGCCTCGTTCTTCCATGCGCGCTCGAGGAAGCCGTCGAATCGCGGGTCGCTCTGCAGCGAATCGAGGTCCTCGTCGTCGTTCATGTTCCCGAGATTGAAGCCTGTCTCCTCCGCCTTGCGCAGCCAGTCGAACGCCGCCTCCTTGTTCCCGGAGCGCGCCTCCGCGCAGGCGAGGTTGTACATCGAAACACCGCGCCTGTAGCCGAGCGACACGCAGCGGCCGAACGCGTCCTTCGCCTTCGCAGTGTCGTCCATCGAGAGCGCGGCGAAACCGAGGTTGAACCACGCGCGTCCCGCCTGCGGATAGAGGCGCACCGCTTCCTCGAATCGAGGCATCGAGTCGCGGAAGGCGTTCTCCTTGTCCCAGTTGCCGCGCTTGTTCTCACTGCTCCAGAGCGACAACTTGTCGTTGAGGGTAAGGAGCTCCGTGAAGCGAGCTTCGCCCCGAATCGATTTCAGGTCAGGGTCGTTCTCGAGCTTGTCGCGGCCCTCGAAGCCGTTGAGGATCGCCCCTTCCACCGCGTCGAGCGCCGCGCGGCGATCTCCCTTGATCGCATACGCGCACGCGAGGTTGTATCGGGCGATGGAGCTCTCCGGGTTGAGCCTGATCGCCTCGGCGAACGCGTCGATCGACGCGTCGAGCTCGCGGAGGCGGAGAAGATCGACTGCCGCATCCGCCCACTCGCCGGATTCGGTCGAACGATCACGACGAAGCGCATCGACACGCTCGCGAGCCTCCGTCACGCGGTCGGTCTCCCGGTCGCGGTAGCCTTCCCTCGCGCGCAGGTCGCGGATGAGACCGCGGAACGCCGCGTCAGAACGGACCGGGTCGAGGTCGGCGTCCGCGTCGATGTGATCGACGTCGTCGTAGCCTTCCTCGATCGCGCGGTCGAGCCACTTGACCGTGTTGGCGGCGTCACCCTGGATCGCGTAACCGCAGGCGATGTTGTACGCCGACGCGTCGGTCTTGAAGCCGACCTCGATCGCCTTCTCGAACGCAGAACGTGCCTGGTCGTAGCGATCGCTGTTGTGCATCTCCATGCCGCGCTGGTACCAGCGCTCGCCTTCCGAGGCCTCTTCGTTGTGCCGGCGCCCATTGCCGGCGAGAACCACTCCGTTCGCTTCGACCGGCTCGACCACCGAACGCACCGCATTCTCGACATCCGTCTCGACCGCAACCCGCTCCCTGGTGGCCGTCTGCGTGCTGGTCGTGGTGTGAACCTGTTCGTGTGCCACCGCGACGCGCGCTTGCGGAACGGCGTCATTGACAGGCTTCGCCGCAAGACGCACCGTCGCGATCGGAAGCAGCGCAAACGCGGCCACGACTGCGGCGACCGTCGCAAAACGTCGAGAGACCGACTGCCGCGCGCCGCCGGCCCGAAGAATCGCAATGAGGCGCCCTTCGAGCTCGCTCGGCCTCGCCATCGCGAGACTGACGGATGCGTAACCTTCGGCGAGATCTTCGCCCGCTGCGATGCCGAGAAGATGGTGCGCGTAGTCCGACGCCCTCGCCCCGTGCTCGAGGACGAGATCGTCGCAGGCGCGCTCGCATTCGCGACGCGCATCGTGCTCCGCAAGCCACGCGAGCGGGTGGAACCAGTAAACCGACGTCGCGACCCGTCCCATGAAAAGCGTCATCACGTCGGCGCGGCGGACGTGCGCCATCTCGTGCAGCAGCACGACGCGAAGCCGCTCACGCGACCACTCGAGGGCGTCGATCGGCAGGATCATCGTCGCCTTCTTCAATCCCCAGACGACCGGAACGCTGATCTCGTCACTGAGCAGAAGCACTGTCTCACGCGACACGCCGAGCCGCTCGCGTGCCCGGTCGACCGCGCGGAGCATCACCTCGTCGGTCACGCGCGTGGCGCGACGCGCGATGCCGCCGAGCGCAACGAGTCCGAATGCGAGGCGCCCGAGAAGGAGAATCGGGATGGCCGCGAGAACGAGAACGATCGCGATGCCTCTCCAGTGCGCGCCGATCCAGGCGAGGCCGCTCACGGCGCGCAGCGCGCCCGTTTCGGCGAACGATACCGGCGCCGATGCGGCGACGCTTACGCCGCTCTTCGTCGATGCCTGCTCCTCGCCCGTCTTCCACGCGGGAAAGATGCGCTCCGGCCGCGCCGCCGCCGTCGCGGATTTCACGGACGCGGGGAGCACCTCCAGCCTCGCGTCGGGCAGCGCCATCATCAGCAGCGGAAGCGCGACGAGCGCCGCCATGCCGATCGACAGCACGAAGTGCCGCGAAGCCGCCGAGGCGCGAGGCATCGCCGCGAGAACGAGCTTCACGATCAGGAGAAGGAGCGTCGCGCGGATCACCACGTCGAGCGCAAAGGGGATCGCTCCCGGAACCACGTCGACGATGTTCTGGATGGCGTTCATGTCAGCGACCCTCCCTGCGTGCCTGTTCGATCAGCGAGAGGAGCTCGTCGAGCTCCTCCCTCGGAATTTCGCGCTTCGGGCGTTCCAGCAGCGCGGCCACGACTCCGGTCACGGAACCGTCGAAGAATGTCGATACGACGTGGTCGAGCGCCGACGCCTTGGCCCGCTCGCGATTCACCGTCGGCTTGTACACGTAGCGGGTGCCATCGTCTTCGTGACGGAGGTGCCCTTTCCGCTCGAGCACGCTGAGCGTCGCGCGCACCGCGGAATAGCTCGGCGGCTCGGCCATCGATTCGAGAATCTCTCCCGCCGTCGCCTGTCCTTTGCGATAGACGATGTCCATCATTTCCCGTTCACGGCGACTCAGTGGATCTCGCTTCGGCATCGCGGCTCCTTCGGTGCTGAAAATCTAGCAGGTGCTAAAAAACTAGCTCCCTGATGCACGAAAGGCAACCCGTTGTCCGGAATGTGACCGGAAGATCCAAAACGTCGCAGGGCGGTTCGTCAGCGAGTGCGCAACGCCTGACGCTGCGCACCGAGGAAACCGATCGGAATTGGCGTCGCCCCGTCGAGCGCAAGCTCGGCGAGCGCCTTACCGAGCACCGACGCCATCTTGAAGCCATGTCCGGAGAGGCCCGCCGCGAAGACGACCTCGGGGTGCGCCGGATGGCGATCGACGACGAAGTGCTCGTCGGGAGTCATCGTGTACATGCAGACGGCGTGCGCCGCGACACGGTCGGTCACTCCCGGGAGATGCTCCGCCAGGAAGTCGGTTAGGCGGAGCTCGTCCGCCGGCCGTTGCGTCCGGTCGACCTCGAGCGGATCGGCCACCGCGTCGCCCCCCGTGTGCTCGGCGACCTTCACGCGCCCGTCTCCCAGGTCGGGAAAGCCGTAGAACACGCCGTCCGGAAGCTCGTAGAGAAATGCGGGTGCGCCGCGGTCGGCTCTGTAGGCATCCGAAGGAGAATGAAACCAGAAGAGCGGCTTCCGCCTCACCTCGAACGGCACGCCGAGATCGGACAGGAGCGACGAGGCCCACGCGCCCGCCGTGATGACCAGTCTGTCGGCGCTCCACGCCCCGCGGTCTGTCTCGACTTCGATCGTCCTGCCGCGCGCCGTCCAGGAAAGCACCGAGACGCCGATCTCCACGCGCGCACCGTTCTTCGTCGCGAGGTCGACGTGCGCGCGAACGCACTCCTCCACGTCGAGGTAACCGGCGCGCGCCTCGAGGACGCCGCACATGCCGTCAGGCACGACGTATCCCGGGAATCGCCGCGCGACGTCGCGGCTCGAGAGCCGCTCGACCTCGAGTCCGTGACGCGACGCGCTGCCGAGCACGCCGCTCACGACGACTCCATCTTCCGGTCCGACCTCGAGGAGCCCCGTTTCGTGGCGCAGAGTCTTTCCGTAGCCGGCTGACAGCTCGTCCCAGAGGTCGTACGACATCCGGCAGAGCGGCACGTAGTCGGGATGCTCGAAGTATGCCTGGCGGATGATTCGAGTTTCGCCGTGCGAGCTCCCGCGATCGTGCGCGACCGGGAATCGGTCGAGCGCCACCGTCGAGACGCCTCGGCGCGCCAGATGGTAAAGCGCGGCCGACCCGACTCCGCCGCATCCGATCACGATCACGTCGGCGTGTTGCATCCCTGTCGCTCTCCGCGCATGCGCAGATTCTCCTTCGTTCGCGCCAGGCCGCAGCATGATCGACTTCCAGACTGCAGACAACATCGTGTCGACCGACGCATCGTCCAAAATCGTCGCCGTCGTTTTCCGAATCGTGATGGCGCGCCGGCGACCGGCTGACTACATTGACGTTAGTCAACTTCACGAGACCGAGGAGAGCGATGACGCGACGCCGCCCCAGATCGAAGGAAAGCACCGACAGCTTTCTCCCCGAGGCCGAGCTCGAGACGCTCGCGGCACTGCACGAGCTCGGTGAGGCGGAGGCATCGCAGCTTCGCGAGGCGCTCGCGAAGTTCAGGCCCATGACGCACGCGTCGATGGCGACTCTGCTGCGCCGGCTCGAGGAGCGCGGGCTCGTCAGCCACCGGAAGGCGGAGAGCGGAAAGGCCTTCGTCTACTCGGCGACCGTCAAACCGACGGCTACGTACAGATCGCTCATGAAGCGCGTCCTCGAGCGCGTCTTCCGCAACGATGCGCTCGCCCTCGTCTCGACGCTCGTCGACGCGAAGCCGCTAAAGGATGACGAGATCGATCGCCTGCGCACCTTCGTCGACGAGCTCGACTCGCGCCGGAGGAAACGGTGACGGCGTTTGCTGCCTCCTGGATCTCCCATCTCGCCGTCGGCGGCGTGCAGGCCGCGGCTGTGGGGCTTCTCGTGCTCGCGCTCGTCAGGCTCGCGCCACGATCGAGCGCGACGTGGAGGCACGCGCTGCTCGCGCTCGCTCTCGTCAAATTCGCGCTGCCTCCGATGATCCCCTTCCCGTCGGGCCTCTTCACAGTAATGACACCCGTTGTCCGGCCGCCGTTCGGGGAGATGGAATCGGCGCTCCGGGGCGGCGAGCTTGCGATCGCGCTCCTCGTCGCACACGTCGTCGGGATGCTCGTGATGACCGGCCGCGTCGCGCTCGGGTGGCGCGCGTGGCGGCGATGGATCGCCGCATCGAGCCGCGACCAGGAGCTGTCGGAGCTCGCACGCTCGCTGGCGCTCGAGTCGGGCTGGCGAGGAGCGTCGCCGGAGGTGCGCATCGGCGCTTCGCTTCCCGTTCCACTCGCGGGCGGAGTCCGCACTCCTGTGATCCTGCTTCCTGCCCGGTTCGCCGGCAGCGCTGCTCGTGAACGTCTGGAGCTCGTGCTGCGCCACGAGCTCGAGCACATCACCCGGCGCGACCCGCTCTGGAATCTCGCCGGGTCGCTGCTCCGGACTCTCTGGTGGTGGCATCCCGTGCTCGCGCTCCTGTTGCGAGAGATGCGCCGCGTTCGCGAGGAGCGCTGTGACGACGCGGTCGTCTCGATCGCACCGGAGCGAGCGCGCGACTACGCGCACGCGCTGATCGATCTCGTTCCCCGCGCCGCATCCATCGCCATCCCGCTGCCGGCCTGCGGCGCGACGGGTTCGCTCTTCGAGCGGCGACTCCGCCGGCTGCTCGACGACGGCGCCGTGCGACGCCCGGCAATCGGACGTGCTGCGCGGCTTGCGATCGCACTTCTCGCGCTCGTGACGCTCCCCGGCTTCGGTCTGGCGAGGCTCGACGTCCTGCGCTTCCCGCGACACCAGGGCGGCGCAGCCGTGGAAGGCGCGACGCCTCACGCGCACGACCATCGCCATATCCACGGCCCCGCCGGCCAGCCGCCTGCCGCCTCGCAGCACTGACCGCTCCCGGGCGCCACGAACCAGCAACCCTGACCTCGATTTCTCATCGAAAGGAACCGCATGCAGAAAAATGACATTGGTCGATATTTGTTTTTCGCGCTCGTCGCGCTTTGCTGGATCGGAGCAGCGGAGGCGCACGGCGTGCAGCGCCTCGTGAACGGGCAGTGGTGGAGCGGGGAAGGCTTCGTCAAACGCGAGATGTACTCGGTGCAGGGAGTGCTGCGGACGGCGTGGGACGGGCCGGTCGACGCGACGATCGACCTGCAGGGCAAGTTTGCGGTGCCCGCGTACGGTGACGCGCACAACCACCTCTTCGCCGACAACACGCGCGTCGCCGAGCAGATCGTCGCCTCGCTGCGCGCGGGCGTCTTCTACGTCGCGAACCCGAACAACACGGTGCGCCTCACCGTCACCGCCCGGACTCTCGTCAACACCTCCGAAAGCGTCGACGTCATCTATGCGAACGGCGGCCTGACCGCCTCGGGTGGGCACCCGATCCAGATCTACGATCGCCTCGCGCCTCAGCTCGGGTTGACGCCGAAGGAGATGGAAGACGAGGCGTACTTCGTCGTCGACGACGCGGCGGCGCTCGACCGGAAATGGCCGAAGATCCTCGAAGGGAAGCCCGACTTCATCAAGGCGTACCTCGAAACATCCGAGGAGTACGAGAAGCGCGCGAAGGACCCTGCGTACTACGGAAAGCGGGGGCTCGACCCGGCGCTGCTTCCGACGATCGTCGCGAAGGCGCACGCGTCAGGGCTCCGCGTCGCCGTCCACATCCGCACGCGCAACGACTTTCGCGTCGCGGTCGAGTCGGGCGCCGACTGGATCGCGCATCTGCCGCTCGAACGGCTCACCGCCGATGACGCGGCCCTCGCCCGCGAGCGCGGCACCGTCGTCGTGACGACCGTGCTCTCACATCGTTCGCTCGACGGCATCAGCGATGTCTCGACGATCCACAAGGAGAACCTCGCGCTGCTTCGCGACGCGCGGGTGAAGCTCGCGGTCGGGGTCGACGGCGGGCACTCCGCGGTCGACGAGGTCGACGCGATCGCGAAGCTCGGCGTTCTTTCCAACTCCAGGCTCGTCGAGTTGCTCGTTCGCGACACTCCGCAGGTCATCTTCCCGAAACGAAAGCTCGGCTGCCTCGATGACGGCTGCGAAGCGAGCTTCCTGACCCTCGAAGGCGATCCGCGGCACGACCTCGCCATGCTCCGGAAGATTTCGCTGCGCATGAAGAAGGGACACATGCTCGCGATCCCCGCGGAAGCTCCGAAGAAGGCCGGCATCGCCGACGCGATCGCTCCGAAGCTCCAGGCAGGAGACGTCGACGGCGCTTTCGCCGATTACGCGCGCCTCAAGAAAGAGCATCCCAGCGACTACGACTTTTCCGAGCCGCAGCTCAACGCCCTCGGGTACGCCGCGCTTCAGCACGGCGCCGTCGACGCGGCAATCCGCGTCTTCGAGCTCAACACGCAGATCTACCCCGGGTCGTTCAACGTCTGGGACAGCCTGGGAGAGGCGTGGAAGACGAAGGGAGACAAGACGAAGGCGATCGAGTTCTACCGGAAGGCCGTGGAGCTGAACCCGCACTACGAAGCGGGAAAGAAGATTCTCGCGGAGCTGGAGAGCGAAGGGGAGCGTTAGGGCGAGGCGGTGTCATTCCGAGCGCAGCGAGGAATCTGCAGAAAGAAACTGCCACGAACCGAGTGGCCCACTCCATCCGAGCGGAGCGTGCAGGGTGTCATCCCGATGACCGAGTCCCGCGAAGCGGGACGAGGAAGGAGGGATCTCGCAGGCTGGTACAGATGAAGTTCAATGCTCCTGCTTCTGCTCGTGGCACATGAGTACCAGCCTGCGAGGTCCCTCCTCCTTCCCCCGCTTCGCGGGGTCAGTCGTCGGGACGACAGCTCCATCGAGCGTCGCAACTGGCCGAGTCTCTCGGAAACGCCGCTCGCAATGCCCTCTGCGTTCCGCCTCAACGCCTCCGCGCCTATACTGCTCGCCATCCAACGACGGAGGCCGCCCGATGAAACGACTCGCCGCGCTCGCAACCATGCTCTTTACGACGACGCTCGCCGCTGCAGGAGAGCACACGCTCTACCAGGAGCCGACGATGAGCCGGACGGCGATCGTCTTCGCCTACGCAGGCGATCTCTGGAGCGTCGCGCGCGCGGGAGGAACGGCCGTGCGGCTGACGACCAGTCCCGGCGTCGAGCGCACGCCGCGATTCTCGCCCGACGGATCGACGATCGCGTTCTCGGGCGAGTACGACGGCAACGTCGACGTCTTCGTGATCCCCGCGGCTGGAGGCGTTCCGAAGCGTCTGACCTTCCATCCCGGCGCCGACGCGGTGGTCGGATGGACGAGCGATGGCACGCGCGTCCTCTTCCACTCGTCGCGCGAGAGCAGCGCCGGTTACGACCGGCTCTTCACCGTCGGCCTCGACGGAGGGCTCGCCGAGGCGCTTCCGCTTCCGCAGGCCTTCGAAGGCTCGTTCTCTCCCGACGGTACGCGAATCGCGTACCAGCCGATCACGAAGTGGCAGCCCGACTGGAAGAGGGCGCACGGCGGGCAGAACGGTCGCATCTGGATCGCCCGTCTTTCCGACTCGTCGGTCGAGAAGATGTCGTGGGACGGGTCGAACGACGTTAGGCCCATCTGGATGGGCGACTCGGTCTACTTCATCTCCGACCGCAACAGCGCGACGGGCGCGCGATCGATCTTCGCCTGGAGCCCGGTGACGAAGCAGATCAGGCAAGTCATGAAGAATGACGGGCTCGACGTGAAATCGATGTCGGCCGGCCCCGACGCGATCGTGTACGAACAGTTCGGCACGATCTTCGTCCTCGACCCTGCGACCGCTGTGTCGAAGAAGGTCGACATCCGCGTCGACGGCGACTTCCCCGGCGTGCGCCCGCGCTTCGTGTCGGTCGGCGACTCGCTGCGCTCGCCGCGCATCTCGCCGACCGGGGCGCGCGCCGTCTTCGCGGCGCGCGGCGAGATCGTCACGGTGCCGGCGGAGAAGGGCGACCCGCGCAACCTAACCAACTCGCCCGGAGTCATGGAGCGCACTCCCGCCTGGTCTCCCGACGGCAAGTGGCTCGCCTACTTCTCCGACGAGTCGGGCGAGTACGCGCTCCACCTTCGCGACCAGAAGGGGAGCGGCGAGGTGCGGAAGATCGTCGCGAGCGATCCTCCAAGCTTCTATTTCGATCCGGTCTGGTCGCCCGACAGCAGGAAGATCGCGTATGCCGACCGGCGGCTGAACCTCTGGTACGTCGACGTCGACAAGCGCACCCCCGTGAAGGTCGACACGAGCGAGGTCGGCTTCACCGAGGCGGCGCTCGAGCCGGCCTGGTCGCCTGACAGCCAGTGGATTGCCTGGTCGAAGCGCACGCCTAACCTGATGCGCGCCGTCTTCGTCCACTCGATCGCCACCGGAAAGACGCAACAACTGACCGACGGCATGAGCGACGTGGCGTTTCCCGTCTTCGACAAGAGCGGGAAGTACCTCTTCGTCGCGGCGAGCACTGACATTGGACGCGGCCTGAGCTGGGCTGACCTCTCGGGCATCGACAGCGTGTCGACCCGCGCGGTCTACGGCGTCGTGCTGCGCAACGACCTCCCCTCTCCGCTCGCGCCCGAAAGCGACGAAGAAAAGGGCGACGAGAAGAAGAAGGGCGACGACAAGGACAAGGCAGAGGAGTCGAAGAAGAAGGGTGGCGACAAGGAGAAGGCGGACGAGAAGAAGCCTGAGCCGGTTCGCATCGACTTCGACGGCATCGGTCAGAGAATCGTCGCGCTGCCGATCGCCGCGGCGAACGTGCGGAGTATCGCCGTGGGCAAGGAAGGGATCCTCTTCGTCGCGGTCACTCCGCCCAACCACTTCGGTTCCGACGCCGAGAGCTTCGATCTCCGCCGATTCAATCTCGAGAAGCGGAAGGACGAGTCGTTCCTCTCCGGCATCAAGAACTTCGACATCTCCGCCAATGGCGAAAAAGTGCTCTTCCGCAAGGGGAAGAAGTGGACGATCGCCTCGACCGACGGGGAGCCGAAGGGAGACGATGGAACGCTCGCGACCGACGCGGTCGAGGTCCGCGTCGATCCACCGGCCGAGTGGCGCGAGATGTTCCGCGACGCGTGGCTCGCCGAGCGCGACCACTTCTACGATCCGAATCACCACGGGCTCGACATCGAGGCTGCGAAGAGGCTCTACGCGCCCTACCTCGACGCCGTCGCCCACAGGGCCGACCTCACCTATCTGTTCCGCGAGATGCTCAACCAGCTGACGATCGGGCACCTCTTCGTCGGCGGCGGCGACATCCCCGAGGTCGACAAGGTGAAAGGGGGGCTGCTCGGCTGCGACTTCGCGATCGAGAACGCTCGCTACCGGTTCAAGCGCGTCTTCGACGGTGAAAACTGGGACCCGGAGCTCCGCGCCCCACTGACCGCGCCCGGCGTAAGCGTGAAGACGGGCGATTATCTGCTCGCCGTGAACGGGCGCGATCTCGCAGCATCGGCCAACGTCTATGCCGCCTTCGAGAATACCGCCGACAAGCAGGTGACGATCCGCGTCGGACCGACAGCTGACGGCAAGGGCGCGCGCGACGTCACCGTCGTCCCGGTCGACGACGAGGAAGCGCTGCGACATCGGGCATGGATCGAGGGCAACCGCAGGAAAGTCAACGAGCTGAGCGGCGGAAAGCTCGCCTACATCTACATCCCTAACACCGGGAACGAGGGCTATACGAGCTTCAATCGCTATTTCTTCTCGCAGACAGACAAGCAGGGGGCGGTCGTCGACGAGCGCAACAATCAGGGAGGGCTCCTCGCCGACTACGTAGTCGACTACCTGACGCGACCGCAGCTGAGCGCGATCACGTTCCGTTACGCGACGCGCGACGTTCGCGTTCCCGCGGGTGCGATCTACGGGCCGAAGGCGATGCTGATCAACGGCATGGCGGGAAGCGGCGGCGACGCGATGCCGTGGTACTTCCGGAAGATGAAGGTCGGTCCGCTGATCGGCACGCGCACCTGGGGCGGGCTCGTCGCGGCGAATCGCGGCCCGACGCTCATGGACGGCGGCTACTACACCGCGCCCGACGCCGCGGTCTACGGCCTCGACGGCAAGTGGGACGTCGAAAACGCCGGCGTGCCTCCCGACATCGAAGTCGAGCTCGACCCCGCCGCATGGCGCGCGGGACACGACACGCAGCTCGAGCGCGCGGTGCAGTACCTTCTCGACGAGCTGGTGAAGAACCCGCGCACCGAGCCTGTGAGGCCGCCCTATCCGACGTACGACAGGTGCTGCGGGCTGAACGGGCAGTAGCGATGCCGCAGCCGGCGCGATTCGTCGACGAGAAACTGACCCTCACCGAATTCCTCGACGAGGTGCTCGTCGTCTGTCCACGCTGCGGAGCGTGCGCACCGGTGAGGCCGGAGCCGGGCGGCGATGGGGCGATGTTCGCGCCGCGGCGCCTCGTCTGCGTCTCCTGCGGCCTCACGCGACGGATCAAGGCGAAGACGGTCACCCTCGGCGCTCGCGGAACGCCGCGCGACCCCTGGTTCGGCGAGCCGCTCTGGCTCCGCGCAAGCTGGGGGCGCAAGACGCTCTGGGCCTACAACGCCCGGCACCTCGCATACCTCGAGGCGTTCGTTCGCGCCGGGCTGCGCGCGCATTCGCGCACGAACCCGCGCTGCTCCAACTGCAGCCTCATCAGCCGACTGCCGGCCTGGATGAAGGAAGCGGGAAATCGCGGGCGGATTCTCGCGATGATCGCGAAACTGCGCGCGACGTTAGGCTGATGCGCAGTAGTGGCCACGGCCTCTGGCCGTGGCGCGGAGGCCGGAGGCCTCCGCCACGAGGGGCCGCTCGTAGCCACGGCATCGCGATCGTGGCCACGGCCTCCGGCCGTGGCGCGGAGGCCGGAGGCCTCCGCCACTACGGACCACTCGCGGTCAAGTCAGCAGACACGCTCCTGGCACGAGTCCCATCGGCCTTCGCGCCAACCGATCGGCCGCTGCGCCCTCGCCCGCCTCGCGCAGCAGCGCGATCTCGAGTGACCTCGCCAGGCGATCCATCCATCCACGCGCCTGCCGCTCCTCGATCGACTCGAACGCGCTCTCCAGCGCGGCGGCTTCTTCGGGAAGCACGCGCGCGATCCGCGCGAGCGTGATGCGATGCCCCTCGTCCTTATGCGCGGCGCGCAGAGCGTCGAGCGCGAGGATATTCGTCGTCCCTTCCCAGATCGGAAGAACCTGGGCATCACGCAGCAGCCGCGGCATCGGCGACTCCTCGATGTAGGCGTTTCCGCCGATGAGCTCCATGCACTCCGAGACGACCGGCACGGCGAGCTTGCCCGTCACCGCCTTGACGACCGGGGTCAGGAACCGCCGCTCGCGTGCGGCGTTCTCGTCGCCGCGATCCGCCTTTCCCAACAGGTCGACCGTCTCAAAGGTCAGATGTAGCGCGCCGAGCTGCTCCGCTTCGGCGTCGAGGAGCGTCTCCTGCGCCAGAGCGTGCTCGATCACCCGCTTCCCGAACGCGCGCCTCCGCTCGATGTAGTAGCGCGCCTCGTGGATCGCGCGACCCATGACCGCCACCGCAGCGACCGAGTTGTAGAGGCGCGAGAGGTTCAGCATCTCGGCGATCGAGTGAAAGTCGCCGACTTCGACCGCGGGAACCGACGCGAGCGTCACCTCGCCGGTCGGCATCGACCGGACGCCTATCTTGTCCTTGATGCGGTCGATCGTCAGCCCGGGCGCCTCGCTGCGGAGAACGAGCCAGGTCTTCAGCCCTTTCGTTCCAGCCGGCGCTCCTTCGGGGCGTGCGGTCGCGAGGATCGCGTCGGCGTCGACGTTCGAGCAGAACCACTTCGTCCCCGTCAGCCACCAGAGCCCGAGCGAGTCCTGTCGCGCGATCGCCTCGTTCGCGCCGACGTCGGAGCCGCCGACCTTCTCGGTGAGGAACATCGCACCCGTCCAGAGCGTGCCCGGATCCGTCGACGCCAGCCGGTCGATCGTGGAGGAGAAGCGGTCGCGACCACCGAACAGGCTGAGGATTCGCGCCACCCCGTCGGTCATGCAGACGGGGCAGTAGAGCCCCATCTCGCCCATGGCGAAAAGGTAGCCTAACGCGAACCCCGTGAGCTGGAGCGCATCGGGGTGGGCGGCCAGCGCGGCCGGGTCGTACTTCATCCCGACCATCCCCGAGCCGTACGCGATCGACTGCATCTCGCGGTAGGCGGGGTGGTAGTCGATCCGGTCGACGCGATTGCCGCGCGCGTCGTGCGTCACCAGGCGCGGTGACTCGCGGTCGGCGATCGCGGCGCGCGGCGCGACCTCTCGCACGGCCGTCTCCCCCATCGCGGCGAGCTGCGGCTCCGCCCACGCGAGGTCGACTGCGCTCAATTTCGCTTCGAGGATCTTCCGGAGTGCGGGAGATGCGTCCCAGTAGGAAACGTCAGGCGGTTCGGGAATCGGCATGAGGTCACCCCCAGCGACAGCGCTGCTGTCGAGTGAGAAACGACAAATGACAAATGACAAAGAGTGACTGCTCCGGGTCAGCAAAACCAGAAGCCTTGCGCTCCCAGTCTCTCTCCCCTTTCGTCATTTGTCATTCGTCATTTGTCATTCGTCTGCGTCCGCGCCAGCAGCGGAATCGGGTCGGTGATCACGATCCGCTCCGCCTGGTCGTTCGCCGAGAGCACCATCGTCTTCCCGTCGGGAGAGAGCGAGAAGCTCTCCGGTGGAGCGAAGAGATCGAACGGCGTCAAATCGCGCCGTGTGGCGCGCGTGTCGCCGCCCGGCTCGAACTTCTGCATCCGAAGTCCGCACGCCCCGCTCTGTATACAGTCGAGAAATGCGAGCGACTTCCCGTCGGCCGACCATCGCGCCCGACCGGGAGAGAAGTTGCCCTGCATCCCTGCTGCCGGCGGATAGACGAGCTCGCTGACGCGCTGCACTTCCCCGCCGTCGATGCTCACGACGGACAGGAAACGTGTTCCGACCATCGAGGTCGAGTACGCGACCCACTTCCCGTCGGGCGAGACCTCAGGGAGCTGCGCCGTGCCTTCACTCGAGATGCGGGTGTCACCCTTCCCGTCGGGGTGGATCTTCCAGACGCCGGCACGAGTAGAGTTGTACGAGTTGTAGACGACCCATTGTCCGTCGGGGGTCATCGTCGGATTCTCCGCGTCGACGCCGTCGCTCGTCAGCTTGCGCGCGCCGGTGCCGTCCGCGTTCGCGATCCAGATCTCGTAGTTGCCCGAGCGCCGGGAGCTCCAGAGCAGGTATTTCCCGTCAGGGCTCATCGCCGGATCGAAATCGTCCGCAGGATCCTCGGTTAGGCGCCGCAGCGCGCCATCTTCGGTCGACACGCTCCAGATGTCGAGGTTCCCGCTCATCGTCGTCGAGAAGACGACGAGCTTGCCGTCGCGCGAGTACGCCGGCTGGCGATCCTGGCTCGCTCCGCGCGTGAGCCAGCGCCCGGTTCCGCCCGCCGCGCCCGGCAACGGCAGCTCGTGCAGATTTTGCCTAACTACGATCTGGTCGACGATCACCCGCCCGTCATTCGTCACGTCGAGACGGAAGACCGGCTCCTGGGTGTAGAAGAGGTTCAGCGACTCGCCTGTCACGAGATTCTTCAGGAAGACGCGACTCCCCATCCCGCTCGGCGCGTACGTCGTCGAGGTCACCTCGGCCATCACGACGCGGTCGTTGTCGATCCAGGCGACGTTCGAGTGAAGCCCGGCATTCTGGAGCAGCTTCGGCTCGGTCACCTTCCCGTCGAGCCCGACGAGCGACGGCCGCCGGTTCCGGTAGCCGGGCGACGTGTCGGACACCGCGATGCGCTTTCCGTCGGGTGACCATCGCGGGTGCTGCCCCGCCATGTTCCTCAGCGTGGCGAGGTCGGTGAGCCCCGAACCGTCGGGATTCACGAGAAGCACCTTCGTGTCGTAGCCGTCCTTGCGCTGGACCTGGCGCAGCACTGCGATGCGCGAGCCGTCGGGCGACCAGGCCGCGTCGACGCCGTCCTCGATGATGCGCCTCGGTGCGCCGCCTAACGCCGGAACCCTAAAGACGTCGGACTTCCCGCTGCCACCCTGCCGAACGAAGAGAACCGTAGCGCCGTCGGGCGAGAAGCTCGGAGTCCCGTCGGTGCCTTCGGTGAGCGCCAGCTCGCCGCCCCCTTCGATCTGCCGCAGCCAGATTCGCGCGCGACCGTCCCGCGACGACGCGAACGCGACCATGCGTCCGTCGGGTGAAGCTGCCGGATGCAGGTCGTGGCCGGAGAACGTGAACGGGCGAAGCACCTGCGCGGGGATGTGGGTCGTGTCCGCACTCCCTCCGCCTGCACCGCGCTTCGCGATCCAGCCGATCGCGATGCCCGCGAGGAGCGACACGAGCGCGACCACGGCGACGAAACGCCGCGAGGCCCGAGGCCTCTCCGGCGCAAGGTCGAGCGCCTGCGCCTGCCCCGACATGCTCGAGAGATGGCCGAGCGCGAAGGCGACGTCGTGCATCGCGTGGAAACGCTCGTTGCGGTTCTTCTCGAGGCAATGCCTGACGATCTGGTCGAGCGCAGGGGAGACGCCCGACGTCGTCGAGCCTCTCGCGCTGGCAAGCTCCGGAGGATCCTCCTTGAGGATCGCGTTCATCGTCTCCACCTGCGAGTCGCCGCGGAACGCGCGGCGCCCGGTCAGCATCTCGTAGAGGACTGCGCCGAACGAGAAGATGTCGGTGCGGTGGTCGACAGCCTGTCCACGCACCTGCTCGGGCGACATGTAGCCGACGGTGCCCATCACCGTTCCCGGCGCGGTGTCGCGCTTCTGAGTCGCGGCGTCCTGATGGTCGCCGCCTTCGATTCCGGTCTGCTTCGCGAGACCGAAGTCGAGAATCTTCACGCGGCCGTCGGTGGTGACGAAGATGTTCTCCGGCTTGAGGTCGCGATGGACGACGCCGCGATCGTGCGCGGCGGCGAGCCCGGTAGCGATCTGCACGGCGTACTCGATCGCCTTCCGCTGCGGGATCGGAGAGACGCGCGTCGCATCGTCCTTCGCCGCGCCGGCGGCCTTCTCGTCGAGAAGGCCGCGGAGCGAATGCCCCTCGAGCAGCTCCATCGCGATGAAGGGCCCGCCCTCGTGCCGCCCCAGCTCGAAAATCGTCACGAGATTCGGATGATTGAGCGCCCCCGCCGCGCGTGCTTCCGACTCGAAGCGCGTCAGGCGGTCCTCGCTCTCGGCGAACGACGGCGGCAGGATCTTGATCGCGACGTCACGCCCGATCCGTTCGTCACGCGCGCGATAGACCTCGCCCATGCCTCCGGCGCCGAGCGGCGCAAGGATCTCGTAGTTGCCGATGCGGGTTCCGGGAGATACGGGCACGAAGACCATAGGATAAACCGAACCGGGCGGCTTGTCGGGCAAATCGGTGACCGTCCCACCCCGCTGCGTCGAGTCGCGTCCGTCGTCAGCGCTCCAGCGCGGCTCGCGCGACGCATGGGGCCTCACGGCCCGTCACGCGGGCAGCTGCGGGTTGCCCGATCGTCACATTTCTGCTTCAGCCGACGATCGGCCCGACGAACACGGATGCCGCCAACCGCGCTGCTCTGCTACGATCCAGCCATGCCCGATCAACCGAACAAGCACGCCAGCAGTCCGCAGGCGAAAGAGATGGCGGACGAGTCGATGGTGCGGAACCTCGCGGCGCAGGCGGAGGCGATCTGGCCGCAGGAAGCGCCGGTCTTCGCGCGCCACCCGTTAGGCGCCGGCTCGGTCCTCGACCTCGGTTGCGGAACGGGCGAGATCGCGGCGAGGCTCGCGGAGATGTTCCCCGGTGCGTCGATCGTCGGCGTCGATCTCGAGGAGCCTCACCTCGACCGCGCGCGCGCAAAGTGCGCGCCGTTCGGCGAGCGGGTCCGCTTCCAGACTGGCGACGCGCTCGCCCTTCCCTTCGCTGACGACCGCCTCGACCTCGTCGTCTGCCGCCACGTCCTCCAGGCAGTCCCCGACGCGCCGCGCGTTCTCGCCGAGATCAGGCGTGTCCTCCGGCCCGGCGGGCGCGCGCACCTCATCGCCGAGGACTACGGAATGCTCTGGTGCCACCCGACCGAGCTCGACGCCGACGACTTCTGGCAGAAGATTCCGCCGACGTACGCCGGCGCGGTCGGTTGCGACCTGCACGTGGGACGGAAAATGTTCACCCTGCTGCGAACCCTCGCGATGCGCGACATCGCCGTCGACTACATGGTCATCGACACGCTTCGTGTTCCGCGCGACACCTTCGCACGCATCTGGGAGGCGTGGCGCGACGGCTACACCGACTCGATCGCCGCGTTAGGCGTCATCCCGCGCGAGGAAGTCGAGCGGCGCTGGCGCGAGATGATCGACTGCGCCCGCCACCCCAACGGCTACGCCCTCTGGCAGGTCCCGGTCTGGACGGCGATGAAGTAGGAGCGACGCTTCCTCATTCCGTCGTTTCCGTCGCCAGCATTCCCGGCGACCAGCGGTAGACCATCTCGACCGACCCGAATTCGATCACGCCGCCGTCGCGCAACACCTCGGTCCGCTCGAGGGCGACGCCGTTGATCCGCGTTCCGTTCTTGCTCACGAGGTCGGTGATCGTCGCGCGCGCGCCGTCGATCGTAATCGAGGCGTGCTGGCGCGACACCGACGTCGACGCGATCCTCACCCTCGCCGCCGGGTCGCGGCCGACGAGATTCTCCCCGGGTACGAGAAAATACTCGCGATCGCCGCGGAGCAGTACGTGCTCGGCAGCCGGGGCGCCTTGCGGAGCGTTCGGTCCGGGTGCGCAGGCGTAGCCATGCCGGTGAACGGTGCGGATCGTCTCCTTGCCTTCGTCTCCCAGGGCCGTGCGAATCTCGCGGATGAGCATTGGGAGATTCGCTTCGACGACGAACGTGTCGGGCCAGAGCTTGTCGTAGAGCTCCCGCTTCGGCACCGCGCGCGGGCGGGCGGCGACGAGGATCTCGAGAAGGTCGAAGGCCTTGGGTGACAGGTGCACCGCCTCGGCGCCGCGGTGGAGCTGCCGCGCTTCGACATCGAGCTCACAGCCGCCGATCGTGTAGCGCATGAGAAATTGTAGGTCTATTCACCGTGAGCGATTCCAGTCGCCGCGGGCTACGACTTCGGTCTTCGACCCGTCCGTGAAGGAGACAACCTGGCGGGTCAGCACGTAGACGGGCAGCCCTATCCTCCGCGCGAGCTCGGCGTCGCCACGCGAAGGGTAGGGCGTCGCGTTTGGATGCGTGTGGACGATTGCCACGGTCCCCTCGGGGATCGTGCCACGATACGTGGCGCGCAGGGTCTCGGCACCGTATTTCCAGGGGACGAGCTCGAGGCCTCCGTCCGCACCGCGGACGAGAAACGCGGCGCGCTCCGTCGTGGCCCGACCGTATTTCGCGGTTCTGAGCAATTCCCACGACTGCGAAATTGCACGGCGATCACGCACGAGATCGTTCGCCGACGCGGTGGCGGTGATCGAGAGAAGGGCGACGAGCATGAGTTGTTTCCACATGCCCGCAAGGTCGGTTGAACGGCGACACGAGGTCTATGTAAAGGATAGGGATTCCCTAGGGAGACATCGGGCAACACAGCGATGGCTCTACAATGACTAGCGACCCCATGATCGACACCCCGGATCTCGTCGGGACGCGCGTCGGGCGTTATGACGTGCTTTCGCTCCTCGGCCGAGGAGGCATGGGAGCGGTGTACGACGCTGTCGACTCGACACTGGGCCGCCATGTCGCGTTGAAGGTTCTTCCCACTGCCGTGGCAGGTGACGCGAAACGACTCGCGCGCTTCGTGCAGGAGGCGCGGGCCGCGTCGGCGCTCAACCACCCGAACGTCGTGGCAATCTACGAGATCGGTCGTGAGTTGGTCGGCTCGCAAGAGATTTACTTCATCGCGATGGAGAAGGTGGAGGGACGAAGCCTTCGCGCAGTCCTCTCAGGATCACGGCTGCCGATTCCTCAAGCGATCGAGCTCGTCGCGCAGATCTCCGATGCGATCGCGGCCGCGCATTCGGCGGGCATCGTTCACCGCGACCTCAAGCCGGAGAACGTCGTGATGTCGGGGCGCGGGACTCCGAAAGTCCTCGACTTCGGTCTCGCGAAGTTGCGTCTGGACGACGAGATCTGGAGTCTCGACGGCGAGACCGCCATACGCTCGACCGCTTCAGGAGTCATCCTCGGCACGGTCGGCTACATGTCGCCCGAGCAAGCGCAGGGGAAGACGGCGGATCACCGCTCGGACATCTTCTCGCTGGGGTGCATCCTCTACGAAGCGGTCGCGGGACATCGCGCGTTCGCCGCCGGGTCATCGGTCGAGACACTGAGCGCGATCATCAACGCCGTCCCTTCGCCGCTTCGCGAGTCGAGCCCGTCCGCACCCGCGGAACTGCAGCGCATGGTCAGCAAGGCGATGGCGAAGCATGCCGACGAGCGATACCAGTCGGCGAAGGAGCTGTCGATCGACCTTCGCGCGATGTTGCGGGAGACCTCGGAGACGTCGACGTCCCCTCCACGCGCCACACCGCGTCGCTTCGCCGCGATCGCATTCCTCGTCGTGGCCGCGGTCCTCCTGATCGCCGCGATCGCATGGGTCGCTCGCTATCGAAGCGCAAGCCCCGCCCTGGAGCCTTCGAGCCTCTCGATGACCGTGCGACGCGTCACCGCGCGCGGGAACGTGGTGCACGCTGCGATCTCGCCTGACGGAAGGTTCGTCGCATTTTCTCTGCTGGACGGCCCCATCCGACTTCGGCAGCTCGCCACGGGCCAGGAGTTGGAGCTGTATCGCCCAGAAGGAACCGGCGTGTGGGGTGTGACCTTCACTCCCGACGGCAACTCCGTCGTTTTCGTGGCGAAGGACCCGCAGAATCCTGTCGGATCCTGTTTCCGCATTCCTTCGATCGGAGGACGCCCGGAGCACCTCTTCGACGGGATCGACAGCGCCCCTTCCTTCTCGCCCGACGGAAGTCAGGTCACCTTCGTGCGCGGCGAGTTTCCGTCGCCTGGAGCGAGCGCGTTAGTGGTGGCGAACATCGACGGAAGCTCCTACAGGGCCATCGCTATCCGCAGATCGCCCGAGAGGTTCACGCCGAATTCTTTCACGGCACCGTCGTGGTCTCCCGACGGGAAGTGGATCGCCACCGCCGTGAAGCGCGACGCCGACCCTCAAACGTGCAAGCTGGTTCTGATCGATCCGAAAAGTGGAGCGGAGAAGGTGTTGCTCGACCGGAACTGGCCCTTCATCACCATGGCGGCGTGGCTGCCTGATGGCGGCGGAATCATCACGGTTGCCTCGAGTGAGAGCAGCGACATGATCGGCCTGCAATTGTGGCTCGTTTCCTATCCGAGCGGAGACGCGAAAAAGATCACCGGCGAGCTGGCGGCCTATCGTGGAGTCACCATCGCGGCCGACGGAAGTCAGCTCGTCTCGATCGTGATCGAGGCCAACGCGCAGATGTGGT
Source organism: Thermoanaerobaculia bacterium (assembly GCA_041671505.1). Taxonomy (GTDB): domain Bacteria; phylum Acidobacteriota; class Thermoanaerobaculia; order Gp7-AA8; family Gp7-AA8; genus JACPDH01. The sequence goes on from JBAZBK010000014.1 coordinate 37,139, forward strand.
CGGTGCCTCTCACGGATCCTCGCGCCGCGAAGAAAATATCGGCCGGACGATTCGACGGCTGGCGCGGGCTCACGCTGACTCCGGACGGCCGCATTGTGTTCACGAGCGTCGAAGACCGCGTTCAAACGCTCATGATCAGCAATCGAGACGGCACCGAGCGCTCGCGCCTGACGCGGGATGACTACAGCAACCAATACCCGGCTGCGCTGCGCGACGGGGTTGCCTACGTTTCGTCGACGCCCGCCAGGAATGAAGTATGCGTGATCGGATTCGACGGCGAAGAGCGTCGCGTTCTGGCATCCCATGTCGACGCCTCACCGATCGCAATCAGTCGCGATGGCGCCTGGCTCATCTTCAGGCGAAACCGGCGTCTCTGGAAGATGCCGATGAACGGAGGCGAGGCCAAGCAACTACTCACCGACGTTTCTTCGTCGCCAGAGTGGTCCCCCACGGGGGACCGGATTGCGGTCCTTCTTGGAGATCCCGACATTTATGCCGCGCGGCTGGGCGTGATCTCGGCCGCGGACGGTCGTCTGCTCTGGCAGGCGCCGCTGAGCGGCGTTCGCGTCGGGTCGACGATTCGCTGGCTGCCCGACTCGAGCGGCCTCCTGGTCAACGGAGGTCCCGAAGACACCCGCAATCTCTGGGTCCATCCGTTCACCGGCAAACCGCGACGCCTGACTGAGTTCAACGACCAGCTCAGCTTCTTCTGGGACCTTTCAGCGGATGGCAAGGACGCGGTGATCGCGCGTGCCACGATTTCTCGCGACGCAGTGTTGATCACCGATTTCCGTTAGGCGACGGTTCAGATCATCCGCCGGAAGTCGTCGGGGTCGTTCGATCGCGCGATCGCCTCGTCGGGCGCGATGAGCTTCTTCGCCGCCAGCTCGCGCAGCGAATCGTCGAAGGTGATCATTCCCGAGCGCTTGCCCAGGACCATCTCGTTCGCGAGCCCTTCGAGCTTCGCGTTTCGGATCTGATTGCGGACCGCGTGGTTCGCGAGCAGCAGCTCGACGGCGGGCACGACGCCGCGGCCATCGGCGCGCGGGATCAGCTTCTGATTCAGGATCGCGTTGAGGCTGAGCGCCGCCTGCTTGTAGATCTGCGTCTGCTGCGTCGACGGGAAGAGGTCGACGATGCGATGAATCGTCTGCGCGGGGCTCGTCGTGTGGAGCGTCGACAGGATGAGATGCCCCGTCTCCGCGGCGGTGAGCGCCATCGACATCGTCTCCGCGTCACGGATCTCGCCGACGAGAATGACGTCGGGATCCTGCCGCAGTGCGGAGCGCAGCGCGGACGCGAAGGTGGGAGCATCCTTGCCGATCTCGATCTGTTCGACGAGCGACTTCCGGTTCGGATGGTCGTACTCGAGCGGATCCTCGATCGTGATGATGTGCCTCGCGTCGCGCCCGTTGATCTCGTCGACGAGAGCCGCGAGGGTCGAGCTCTTCCCGCAGCCGGTCGGGCCGCAGACGAGGACGAGCCCGCGTGACGGCTTCGTCAGCTCGGCGAGCGACGCCGGCAGCTGGAGCTGCGCGAGCGTCGGAATGCGCGTCGGCAGCACGCGGATCGACGCCGCCAGCAGACCGCGCTGGCGGTGGATGTTGACGCGGAAGCGAAAGCCTCGCTTCTGCTCGTCGTCGACGGACGCGCTGAGCCCGAGATCGATCGAGCCGCGCGAGGCGAGTTCCTGCGCGAGGTTCTGCACGCCGGGAACGAGCGCGCGGATCTGCGACTCGCCGACCGGCGCGTCGTCGACGAACCGGATCGCGCCGTTGATCCGCATGACCGCCGGCCCGCCGGCGACGAGATGAAGGTCGGTGGCGTTTTCGCGAAGCATGCGGCCGAGCCACCGGTCGAGAAGCTCGCGTTCCGCCGGATCGTACGAGCCACTACCCGTGAGCAGCTCGCTTCCCTCTGGAGTCTCCATCGCGGATCCACCGTCGTTCAATTGCCGCACGAGCTGCTCGAGGTCGGGATCACGCATGAATTTCGACATGGCAAATCTCTCCGTGACGGAGCGGCGCGCCCCGCAAACGTCATCTTGGACGCGCGAACGCAACGGAAGTTCCCGACGCGGTCGCGGATGGAGAGTTCGGGAGCGCAGGCTCGGCGTGACGAGCTACTTCGACAGCATCCGCGTCCCGTCGGTCATCAGCGTCAGCCGCGGACGGTTCGCCTGCCGTTCCGGAACGACCAGCAGGAACTCCGTCGGCTCCGATGACATCGGCTCGTACCACCACCAGCCGATCGGCGGAGTGAAAGGCTCGGTCGGACTCCCCAATAGCGGCATCGGGACGAAGAAAGAGAGGCGACGACGGCTGCGACGATTTGACGCAGACGCGAAGTGCAGCTCCGAGCCATGCCTGGCGAATCGGCCGTGTCAGCCCGAGCGTAGTCGATCTGTCATCCCGAGCGTAAGGAGGGATCTGCTAACACATCAACTTGACCGCCCCCTTAGATACCACTCTCGCCACATCGTCACAGTTGCTGCTGGGGAACCGATCAGATCAAACGTTTAGCAGATCCCTCGCTTCGCTCGGGATGACGCGATCGCGGCTCGAACCTGCCCCTACTCCGCCGCGCCTCACTTCTCGCTCGGCAACGCGAGCGACGCCTGGCCGAAGGCGTACTTCCACCCCGTCTTCGTTCGCACGTACGTGTCGCTGAACCAGAGCTTCCGCTCGAAGCCCTTGCCGTCCTTCGTCCCCTTGATCCAGAGCTTCGCCGTCACGACGGCGGTATCTCCCCAGACGCGCACCTTCTGCGAGTCGTCGATCTCCACCTGCTTCTCCCAGATGATCGACTTCGCGCGCGCCTCCTGGAGGAGGTCGTTCTTTCCGTAGACCGTACCGTTGCCCAGCACGAGCACGAAGTCGTCGGCGAGGATCTTCGCCATCGTCTCCGCGTCGTTCCGTTCGACCGCGGCCTGGTACTCGGTGTCGAGCGCGGCCACGATCTCCGCGTCCGTGGCAGCAGCGGCCGGAACGGTGGCCAGAACTGCGCCAAGGCCTCCGATCACCATGGCGGCAACGGCGCTGAACTTGCGGGTGGGGACTGAAGTCGGTACTCGGGTCATCTCTCTCTCCTTGGCGGGCAGATTCCACGGGCGACGAACGTCGCCTTGCCTGCTTCACGCCGTTGTATTTCCCCCTTAACACCTCGAGCGAGCGCGGCGTTCGCGGTGCGGGCAGGGGCCGGCGAAAAATGAGACGCTGCGTCGCGCTACGACGGCTACAACCCGAACAGCGCGTAGAGGATCGCGGGGATCGCGAGACCGATCATTCCCGGCGCGGCGAGGTTCGCCGTGCGGCGCGAGCCGAAGATGTAGGTGTAGGCCATCTTCAGCAGATTGTTGCTCGCGGTCGCGATGAGAATCGCCTGCACGATCTGGCGATCGTCGATGCCGAAGCTTCCCTGCAGTAACGAGACGACGAACGGGGTGATGTCGGACATGCCGACGACGAACGACAGCATGCGAAGACCGAACGCATTCGAATACTCGAGGACGAACTTCGTCGCCAGCGAGACGACGGTGAACATCACCGCGAAGATGATCGCGGAGTTGAGCTCCAGCGGGTTCTTCCGCAGCTCCGGCTCCTCGGCAACGTCGGACTCCGACTCCTTGACCGGCGCTCCGTTGTCGGGGAGCTCCCTTCGCCGGAGCCAGATGGCGAAGAGGCCCGCGAGCCCCGCGAGGACGAAGAACGCCGGACCGATGATGACCACGGCGCGGAAGCGGAAGATCGCGACGAGCGCGAGCAGCCGCAGGTACATCATCGCTACGGCGAGCAGGATGGCGACCGCCGCCTCGTGAAAGAGGCCCGGATTCGTCTTCGACTTCTTCGAGAGCACGACGACCGTCACCGTGCTCGAGTAGATTCCTCCGATCACGCCGGTGAGCAGCAGCCCTTTGTGCGGATAGAGGTAGGTCTGCAGCACGTAACCGAGATACGAGATGGCGGTCGTGATGACGACGGCCATCCAGATCTGACGCGGGGTGACGGGAAGGACGGCCAGCAGCTGCCCTAACCATCCATCCGCCTGCGACATGTCGGGAATCAGCGGGAGCACGACGCCGACGATCGCGAGGAACTTGCATACGGTGACGACCTCGCCGGTCTCGAGACGGTCCGTGAACTTGCGGATCTTCCCCTTCGAGTGGACGACGAAGAGGATCGAGATCCCGAGAAGCACCAGGAACCAGCTCGGCTGCCGGATCGCGATCGGGCCGGTCGCGTAGGTCGTCAGGGCAACCATGACCCCGATCAGGCCGGGGCTCTTCTTCTGCATCACCTTGCTGCTGTAGTAGACGAGCAGAAAAAGGGTAAGAGCCCCGAACCCGACGAGGAACGCGGTCGCGCCGATCTCGGGAAGCTGGTAAAGAACGAAGCCCAGCATCCCGATGAAGACGAAGGTGCGCGCCGTGCCGAAGGTGTCGAACTTCCCCTCGCCCTCGTAATACTCACGCAGGCCGATGCCGATCAGGAAGCTGACCGCCAGCGTGAGGAAGAACGACGAAACGAGGGACGGCAGGAGCATCTATTCGATCCCGACGACTTTCTTGGCTGCCTTGAGGTAGTTGACGTTAGGCATCGCCGACAGGCCGAGCCCCTCGACCACCCCGCGCATCGCTGCGTAGTTCTCGCTCTCGACGCAGGCTGACTCGACCATCGCGCCGTTGAAGAAGACCTGCGCGTACTCGCAGATGATCCCGTCGATGGTAAAGCCGTAGCGCATCTTCTCGACGGTCACCGGGACGAGCTGCGGATGCTTCCGTGCCATCGCGATGAACTCGTCGATCGTGTACATCTCCGCATCGAGCTTCATCCCGGCCTTCAGGTGGGAAAGGATCGTCTCGAGGTCGGCCTTCTTCACCGGGAACTGGAACTTCCCGCGCGGCTGGAAGATCTCGTACCCCTCGGGCGTCTCGCCCGTCTTCACCTTGATGTCGAGGAGGCCGTCGCGAACCTTCACGTTCGCCTCGTTCGTCTCGGTCGAAAGGAAGTAGGTCTCGGCGGGCATCTTCCGCGCCTGGAAGAGGACGGTCTTTCCGTTCCACATTTTCGCCTTGAGCGGCTCGATGAGGTTCTGGCCGAACGCGCGGAACTCCGCGCGCGGCACGATCTTCGCCGCGTCTTCCGCGGACGTGGCAACGTTCTTCGCAGCTTCGTTGGTCATGTCGATCTCCTGTGATTTGGGCCGGCCCACACGGGCGGAGTCACTCCGCGCGCGGTGACACGAGATCCCTGAAGTAAACGAGGTAAAGGACTGAGAGGACGAGACCCGCGATCAGCCATCCCGGAGATCGCGCGTCGTCGACGAGCTCGATCTGCATCGAAGCCGACTGGCCCTGCAACAGCCGGTCGACGTGAATCCGCGCTCCCGGCTTCGAGTCGACGGCCGAGAGCTGCACGCGGGGTCCCGCTTCGCTCTTTCCGAGCTTCGGCAGCGCCTCGCGGATCGCGTGCGCGCGCATTCCGTCCGGAAACACGACGCGCGCGCTGTAATTCGCGATCGGCATCGGCTGCGAGTTCAGGCATGTCAGCCGGAGCAGCTTGTTTCCGCGCGGAAGCGGTTTCTGCTCGTCTCCATCGCCGAACAGCTTTGCGGCGGAGAAGGTAAAGCCGACCTCGACCGCGCCCGGAGTGCCTTCGGGCAGCGTGATTCCGACCAGCGTATGTCCGTTGAGCGGAGACGCGGAGAGCGTCGTCCCCTCCGGCCCGGCGGCGAGTTGAACGTTCGCGACGTCGGTAAAGCCGAGGGGGATCGCCACGGGGCCGGGCGCGGCATTCTCGAGCCGGACCGTCGCGACGCCCTTCCCGAAGCCGTCCTCCGCCACCCGGACCGTTACGTCGTACGAGCTGATCTCGACCGCGCCGGCGAACTGGGCGAAGCAAAGCGAGAGCGCCAGGAGGGCGAGCTTTCTCACTTCGCCACCGCCCAGAACGACGGCGTGATGCCGAGCCAGTGGAACCAGGTCGCGGCCGACAGCACGAGAAGGATCAGGCCGATCGTGCAGGTCGTCATCCCGTACTTGAAGTTGTCGCCCACCGAATACTGATTCGTCGAAAACAGGATGACGTTAGGCTTTCCGCTGATCGGAAGGCCGACGACCCAGTCGATGCAGAGCGCGGCCGGAAGCGCGAGCGACAGCGGGTCCCAGCCGAGCGTCTTCGACAGCGTGATGATGATCGGGATCATGATCATCGTCCGCACCGTCTTCGAGGTCGTCAGGAGGTGGCTGTACATCATCACCGCCATGATCAACGTGAACACGACGCCGAACGGGAGTTTGTCGAGCGCGAGCCCGCCGAACAGTTTTCGAACCGCCCACTCCGCGGCGCCCGTGTCGTCCAGCGCGAGCCCGCCTGCATAGGCGCCGGCGCTGAAGATCAGCAGGTGCCACGGTATGTCGGCCTCGGACCACTGCAGCACGCCCCAGCGCGGGAAGAGCGCGATCACGGCGCCGAGCAGCGCCGCAAACGGCGCGCTGATCTCCACGCCGAACCAGCGCATGTGGAAGATGTCGGTCATCCAGAGAACGAGCACGAGGCCGAAGATGGCGAGCGCCTTCTTCTCGCCGATGCTCAGTGGCCCCATCTCGTCGTACTTGCGCCGGACGACGTCGAGCCCCCCCTTGATCCGGGGCAACTGCTCGTCCTCGGGGATCCTGAAAAGGAGCTTCCGCCCGAGGATCATCGTGATCGCGACGGTGACGAGCGCGATCGGCGCGCCGAGGCGGACCCAGTCGATGTAGTAGACGCGGTGCCCGCCCATCGTCTCGATCAGCCCGACCGCGATCAGGTTCGCGCTGCTCCCGGTCATCGTCATCGACGACAGGACCGAGATGCAGACGAGGTTCAGCAGCATCAGATTCTTTCCGAACGCGTTAGGCGTCTCCTCGGTCGAGCCGTAAATCGCGGCGACCACCAGCATCAGCGGAAGCGTCATCACGCATCGCGCGGCGGTCGCCGGAATCAGCGGAGCGAGCAGCATCTGGAGGACGAGAAACGCGAAGAGCGCCCAACCCGCGGTGTGGCCGAAACGGAGTACGAGGCCGAGCGCCATCCGTTTCGCCAGCCGCGTCTTCACCAGCATCCCACTCAGGATGAAGGCGAGCAGATTGAGCCAGATCACCTCCATGCCGAGCACGTCCATGATCGCCTTCGCCCCCGCGGTGCGGGTCACCAGCAGAAGGAACATCAGGACGAGCGAGGTGACGTAGGTCGGAAACGGCTCCGTCACCCACCAGACGAGGGCGAGCGCGAAGCAAGCGATGCCCGCCTGCGCCGAAGCTCCGAGCCCCGCGTCGGGAGTGAGGTAGTAGAGAAGCAGAAACGCGACGATGCCGCCGGGAAAACCGAGGTAGCGCATCCAAAGTTCGGAGCGCCCCTGCGCCGCTCTCATCTTCGACGAGAGCGTCATCTTCTCCATGTCGAGAAGACTGCTGAGCTGGTCTTCCGCGGACGGCGTCGTCACGGCATTCGTCATTCGATCCGATCCTGTTCAGTGTCCGGGGCGCGCCCGGCTATTTCATCGCCCAGGTACTGTAGGGATTCTTGAGCAGGTTCGAGTTGAAGTAACGGGGATCGCTCGAGACCTCGGGGCCCGCCCAGGAGGGGAGCTCGAGCTTCTCGTCCTCCGACGCGAGCTCGATCTCCGCGACGACGAGTCCTTCGTTGTCGCCGTGGAAAACGTCGATCTCCCAATTCTTTCCGCCGTGCAACTCGACGTGGCGATGCTTGTCGATCAGAGGCTTTTCGCACAGCTGGTCGAGCAGGATCGCGGCGTCGTCGACCGGGATCACGTACTCGAACTCCGACCGCGTCACGCCCGTCGTGACTCCCTTGATCGTGAGCTTCGCCTTCGTCCCCTCGATCCGGACGCGCACGACGCGCTCCTTCTGCGAGTTGAGGTAACCCTGTTTGAAGTGAATGCCCTCGCCCTGCGGCTTCCAGGCATCCACCCTCACTAGAAACTTGCGTTCGATTTCCTTGCCCATGTTCGTTCCCTGGCGTCAGTCGCCGGCAATCCCAGGGCCGTCTTGATGCCCTGGAGGAAGTTGACGTTGTCCCGCGCGTCGAGCCCGAGCTCGATCAGCAGCTGCTCGATGAGCGCCGGGTCTTCGTGTTCGAGAGACAGGCTTTGCATGGCCGCCGCCCCTCGAATCTCGACCGCCTCGACCGAGCAGTCGATCCCGTGGAGTCGCCCCTCGCGACGCCAGCGGGTCAGTGTCACCGGAATCACGGTCGGGTTCGGAGCGATCGCCTCGTCGAGAAACGAGGCGACCGTCCGATACTCTATGTTAGGCGCAGGACCCGGAAGCCCCCACGCCGACCAGAGGCGTGCGAGTTGTTCTCCACGGAACGGCAGGCTGCTATGAAGCACCGTATCCCAGAGCTCGAAGCCCTCGGGCCCGACCTCTTTGCGCCAGCGGAGCTCGAGCGTGCTCCCTCGCAGGAACGCGTGGTGCGAGCTCTTGAGGCAGACCAGGTGGATCTCGTCGACTCGCCTCTCGCTCCCCTGTACGAGCTCGGGGAAGCGAAGAGCGAGCGACGGCAGGTCAGCGGCGAAGGTTCGCCACTGCCACCGCGGGATCGAGACCGGGATCACGGTGCTCATCGTTTGACCGTCTATCGTTTCAGCCGTTCGACGGACGCGCCGTTAGAAAGCGACCTGGTAGCGCACCGCGAAGATCGTGAAGTCGTCGCCGTACACCGGCACCTGCGCCGTGCTGTTTCCCGGAGGAATCGGGGCGAAGTCCTTGCCCGGCTTGGCGTATTCGTCGTTGTTGACGGCCGTGACGTCGAACATGATCTTGTGGTTGGGGTTGATGTACCAGTTCAAGGCGGCGGTGATGTTGTCCGCGGAGCCGCCCTTGATCGCGTCGACCGAGGTGATGTCGTTCAGGTCGAAGTTGCTGTAGCGGAGCGCGACCTCCCAGGCGCCCGCCTTGCTCTTCGGCATGACGCGTCCGAACTCACCCTCGGACGAGTAGTACGGGCGAGTCTCGCCGGTGATGAACCAGGTCACGTAGCCGTAGTAGCCGGAGAAGTCGTGGTCGACGACCTTCGCGACGGTGGTCTCGGAACGATTGACCGAGGCCGTCTGATATTCGCCCTGGAAGGTGAACGCGCCGAACACGCCCGCGGCCTCGAGCCCGAGCAGCTCGTACGAGTCGACGTATTTCATGTCGCCGGTGCTGAGGAATTTCGCGCGGCTGACATGGGACTCGGAACGCGAATCGAACTTGACGATCTTCGCCGCGTCCTCGCGGTCATACAGGTCGGCGCCGCTCGTCGGGAGCTTCGAAATATCGGGGTGCATGAGGGCGCCCGCGATGCCGAAGTGGAGGATGCGGCCGCTCTCGTTGAGCGGGGCGTAGCTGAAGCGGCCAACCCAGTTGAGCGGCTGGTCGGTGCCCGCACCGCCGCCCGTGTAGGTGTCCTTGTCGTTGAACTCGCCTGCGGGCTGCCCGTACACGCCGGCCGACGCCTGCCAGTTCTCTCCCCAGTAGCTGTAGTTGAGACCGATGCGGCGATCGGGAACCCACGCGTCGATGTAGCCACGCTCGATGAAGACGATGTACTTCGACGAGGAGAGGTTCTCGAGGCCGAACGGAGCCTTGTGGTTGCCGAACTTAATCAGGCTGTTGTCGAAGCCGGCGTAGCCGGCCCAGAGGTCCTTGATCTCGACCGCGTTGTCGGCGAAGTCGACGTCGATCTCGGTGAGCCAGTCCCCGAACAGGGTCGCCTTCACGCCGATGCGTGCGCGACGGGCTTCGACGCCGTCGTGCAGGCGGTTCTCGGAGCCATCGTAAACGGCCGCGTCGAGATTGAGTCGTCCGTCGAGCCAGTACTTGAACTCGCCGTCCTTGCTCGCCCAGACGAGATAGCCGTTGTCGTAGAAGCTCCGGAGCGCCACCGGCTCCATCGTCCGCTCCGCTTCGGCGCCGCTCGCGAGCTTCTGCTCGGGAAGCTTCTCTTCCTCCGCCTTGTCCTTCATCAACTGCTCGATCTTCTTTTCCAGCTCGTTGATGCGCTTGTCAGTGTCCGTCGGCTCCTGCGCGAATGCCGGATTGACCAGCAGCGCGAGCGCGAATACGACGGTTAAGATCCTTGCGATGCTCTTCATGGAACCCTCCGAATTAATCGATGCCGGTGCCTCGTGGCGTCGGCGCCTTCGTGATCGTCGTTCGTCCCGCCCGGATCGGGCAGGACCGATGGAGACGATCAACTGGAAGGAATGTGCCAACCGAGGGAACCGAATGACTGGCGATTTCAAAGGAGTTTTCGACGACCGCTGGTGACCGGTGGCTGCTTCGACGCGCGGATTCCCGCACTCGCTGCGGATTCCCGCGCGCAGCCGACGCCCGATCACGCCCTGTCCGTCGAAACTCCGAGCGCCTTGATGCGGTCGTAAAGCGTCCGCCGCGCCACGCCGAGAATCACCGCGGCCTCCGCGACGTTTCCGCCCGTCCGCCGGAGCACCCGTGCGATGTGCAGCCGCTCGTTCTCGCGCAGCGACAGCGAGTCGTCTCCCTGTCCTGCGGCCTGTGCGCCGCGCGAGCCGAGCCGGAGGTCCTCCGCCCGCAGCCGCTCGCCCCGCTGAAGGATCATCGCCCGCTCGAGGACGTTCGTGAGCTCGCGGATGTTGCCCGGCCAGGCATAGGCCCGCAACGCCGCGATCGACTCGTCGTCGAGCGCCACTTCGGGTTTGCCCATCCGCGAGCAGATGCCGTGAAGGATCGTCCGCGCGAGAATCTCGACGTCCGCTCCCCTCTCGCGCAGCGGAGGAATCCGGAGCGTCAGCGTGCTGACGCGGTAGTAAAGGTCGTCCCGGAAGCTCTTCGACTTCACGAGATCCTCGAGGTCGAGGTTCGTGCTCGCGATCAGGCGGATGTCGACGTGCCGGTCGCGCACCGCGCCTAACCGCCGGAAGCTCTTTTCCTCGATCGCCTTGAGAAGCTTCGGCTGGATCGCGAGATCCATGTCGCCGATCTCGTCGAGAAAGACGATCCCCTTGTTGCCGACCTCGAGCAGCCCCTGCTTCGCGTTGACTGCGCCGGTGAAGGCGCCGCGCTCGTAGCCGAAGAGCTCGGACTCGAGCAGCTCGCGCGAGAGCCCGGCACAGTTGACGTTGACGAACGGCTCGTCGGCCCGTGGGCTGTTGGCGTGAATCCATCGCGCGAGCACACCCTTGCCCGCCCCGGTCTCGCCAAGGATCAGGATCGGGCTGTCCCACTCGAGCATGCGGCGCGCCTGCTGGCCGAGGTCGCGGATCAGCGCGCTCTCGCCGAGGAAGGGATCGGGGCCGCCCGACTGCTCGCGCGCGGCGAGCGCCTGGCGCCGCCTGAGTTGCCGCTGCTCGATGAGACGGCGGACCAGCACGAGCAGCGTCCTGGAGTCGACCGGCTTCGTCAGAAACTGCTCGGCTCCTTCCTTGATCGCGCGCACGGCCAGATCGATCGATCCGTGCGCCGTGAGGATGATGAACGGCGTTTCTTCGCTCAATCGCTTCACGTGCGGAAGCATCTCGAGCGAGGTGCCGTCGGGAAGGCTGTAATCGGCGACGACCACCTCGTGCACCGACTCGCGGAAGCTCTCGATCGCCTGGCGGAGCGTCTCCGCCTCATCGACGTCGATTCCGCTCGCGCGAAGAAACGCCGCGATTCCGTGGCGCACCGCCGAGTCGTCTTCGACGAGCAGGATCTTCGGGTTAGGCATGAATCACCTCGAGCGCCGCCGCGTGGGCGCGGGGCATCGGGAGGCGAAGTGTCAGGAGCGCACCGCCACCCTGCCTGTTCGCCGCGGTGACGCTTCCGCCATGCTCCTCGACGACGCGCCTGACGATCGACAGGCCGAGGCCCGTCCCCCCTCTGCGCCGCGTGAAGAACGGCTCGAACGCGCGCGCGAGAGCCTCGGGGTCGAAGCCCGAGCCGCGGTCTTCGACCGTGAACACCGACCACGCCTGGCGATCGACCTGTTCGGTTCGTCCCGCGACGCTCACGACGCTTCCGGCGGGGGCATGGAACAGCGCGTTCTCGATCAGGTTGCGGAAGACCTGCTGCAACCGGAAGGCGTGCAGCGGCAGGACCAGGTTGTCGTCCTCGAACTCGACCACGAGCCGGCAGCCCCGCTCGCTCGAGAGCGCCGCGCACGAGCGGGCCGCCTCGTCGACCAGCGTGCGCACGCGGCACGGCTCCGCGCGCAGCGTCCGCGGCTCGCCATAGTCGCGAAGGTCGTTCATCAGGCTCAGGATCCTGTTGCAGCTGTCGCGAAGAGCCGCGACGAAGGGGCGGTAGCGCGGCTCGTCGCCGAACGTCGCTTCGAGCGCGTCGAGGTTCACGCCGATTCCGAACGCCGGGTTCCGCATCTCGTGAACGACGCCTCCGACGAGCGCGCGCAGCGATTCTTCTGCGCGACGGCGATCGGTGATGTCGGTGCAGAGCCCCGCGATTCGAGCCGGCCTGCCGTCCTCGGTCCAGCTCACCACCTTGCCGGCGTCGAACAGCCAGAGCCAGTCGCCCGAGCCGGTCAGGATCCGGTACTCGGCCTGGAACCTCGGGCTATGTCCCTCGACGTGCAGTCGTATCGCGCGCTCGACGCCGTCACGGTCGTCGGGATGGATCTTCGCGAACCCCGCGTCGAGCGTCCCCTCCACATCGTCGGGAGCAAGGCCGAGCATCTCGAACCAGCGAGGGCTTCTGTAGACCGTCCCGCGCACCACGTCCCAGTCCCAGAGCCCCTGCTGCGTCCCCTCGAGCGCGTGCGCGAGCCGCTCTTCGCTCGCGCGCAGCGCCGCCTGCGCCTCGCGCAGCACCGTCGTGTCGCGCGAGATCCCGGCAATCCGGTGAATCCGTCCCCACTTGTTCCGCACCGGCGTGAGAATCGTCTGAAAGCTCCGCGTGCCACCCGCGGCCGACGGCTGCTCTTCCTCGAACTGCAGCGGACAGCCCTCGGCGAGCACGCGCTCGATGTGCGAGCGCATGAGCCGTGCACTCTCCGGATGCAGGCACGCTTCGGGAGCCCGGCCGACGTAATCGGGATTGAGAAAATCGCCCGTCGTGTGCAGCGGCGGATTGACCGTCTCGAAGCTCAGTCCGCCGTCTTCCGCGACGCCCACGACGTAGATCCAGTCGTACAGGTTGGGGAAGAGTCCCTCGTACGAATGCGATCCCGTCCGCTCGCTCCCGCTTCCCCGGACCGCTTCGGTGAGCAGCTCGACACGTCCCCGAGCGAGCGCGAGCGAGCGCGGCAGATCGTGCGGACGGTGGATGATCTCCTGCACCCCGGCACTGAGGAGCAATGGCTCGATCGTGCCGGCGCCGCGCGGAACGCGCGCGAGAAGCGGAACGCGGGGGTAATTCGCGTGAAGCGCGTTCACGCGCGAGAGCTCGATCCGTTCCGGATCGGAGAACCAGAGCAGCACGGCATCGAGAGGTGCGGGAGGGGGATCACCCAAGGCTCTCGGATCCCATCCCTCGCCGACTTCGACAGTCTCTCCGTCCCAGAGCGCAGCCAGCGACGCGCGTGCGCCGGCGGGCGCATCGACGACGAAGAGGCGCGCAGGGCCCGGATCGTGGCGGTCGGACTCGGAGTCGCGGAGGTTCATGCGGAGACTCTCTCCGGCGTCAGGAGCTCGTCGTCGCATGGTGCAGTGCCACCGTGACGAGTCGCTCCAGCCGGAGCAGCTCCATTGGAAAGGTGAACGAAGGATGCGGCAAGCGTCGCCGTCACATCGAATTGTTCGTCTCTGTCGCCGGGACGTCCCGCCCCGGCCCCCGTCGCTTCGATCGCGTGTCCACCAAACAGCGCGCCTCTCTCCCCTCAATTGCGAAGGCCGGAGGCCTTCGCTACATGGCGCCCGGATGCGCCTTCCCCACACATCGAGCGTCGCCCCTGTAGCCGGGGCGTCCCGCCCCGGCCCCCGTCGCTTCGATCGCGTGTCCACCAAACAGCGCGCCTCTCTCCGCACAATTGCGAAGGCCGGAGGCCTTCGCTCTAGGACGCCAGGTTGCGCCCCCCGACGCGCGCGGATACGATCGCCGGCGACCATGATCGTCATCAAATTCGGCGGCACCTCGGTCGGCGAGACGAATCGCCTGCGACAGGCGATCGAGATCGTCGCCGAGCGACGCGACCGCCGTCCGGTCGTGGTCGTCTCCGCACTCGCCGGCGTCACGAACCAGCTCGTCGCCGCGACCGACGCCGCCGCCGCAGGGCGCTTCGAGGAGGCGCTCGCGCTCGTGGCCCGCATCCGCGAGCGCCACGAGGAGAGCGGCTTCGCCCTCATCGGCCAGAAGATCGATTTCTACGAATCGTTCACCGCGCAACTCGGCCGTCAGATCGAGCAGATCACCTCGGTGCTCCGCGGCGTCTCGCTCGTCGGCGAGACGAGCCCGCGCGCGAAAGATCTCGTCGTCGCCCTCGGTGAAAAGCTCTCGTCGGTCCTCTTCTCGTACGCGATGAGGACCAAGACCCTCACCGGCATCCACGTCGACTCGGGCGATGTCATCGTCACCGACGACCGCTTCGGGCAGGCGACGCCGCTCATGCCCGAGACGACCGCGGCGGCCGCGCACTCGCTCATCCCCGAGCTCGAGCGAAACCACATCCCCGTCATGGGAGGCTTCTTCGGCCGCTCCGTGTCGGGCGCCACGACGACCCTCGGCCGCGGCGGCTCCGACTACAGCGCCGCGCTCGTCGGCGCGGCGATCGGCGCCGAAGAGATCCAGATCTGGACCGATGTCGACGGGATGATGACGTGCGATCCGCGCGTGATCCCCGCCGCGAAGGTGCTCGACCTGGTGACGTACGACGAGGCGGCGGAGCTCGCCTATTTCGGCGCGAAGGTGCTCCATCCGAAGACGCTCTGGCCCGCCGTCGACAAACAGATCGCGGTGCGCGTCCTCAACACGCACAACCCGTCGAGTCCCGGCACGTTGATCACCCGCGACGGAAAGCCGGGCGTCCACGGTGCGCGTGCGCTCGCGATGCGCAGCGGCATCACGATCGTGCAGATGACGACGACGAAGATGCTCGAGGAGTCGGGCTACCTCGCGCGTCTGTTTGACGTCTTCGGTCGGCACGGCGTCGCCGTCGACCTGGTCACGACCTCGGAAGTTTCCGTCTCGGCGACCGTCGACGATGAGAAGAAGATCGACGCCCTCGTTCGCGACCTCGCGCCGCTCGCCGCGATCGAGGTGATCCGTGATCGCGCCGTGATCGCGATCGTCGGCCGCGACCTCACGCGCGAGCCCGATGTCGCCGCGAAGCTCTTCGCGTCGCTGCACGGGATTCCCGTCTCGATGATGACTCTCGCCTCGACCGGGCTTAACCTGAGCATCGCGGTCGATGCATCGCGCGCCGACGAGGCGCTGCGGTCGATCCATCGCACGCTGTTCGAGGAGCACGCATGAGAATCGCGCTTCATGGCCGGGGACGGATGGGAGAGCTCGTCGAGCGGATCGCCGCGGAACGAGGCCACGACGTCGCGGCGAGCTTCGACGTCGACGCGCCGATCTCCGCGGCGCGCCTGCAGGGAGTCGATGTCGTGATCGACTTCTCGCACGCATCTGCAATCGACGCCGTCGTCGACGCCTGCTGCGGCGGCGGCACGGCGCTCGTCACGGGCACCACCGGCTGGGACGACCGGCGCGCAGCGATCGAGGCGCGCGTCCGCGACGCCGGAATCGGCTTCGTCGCGGCAGCGAACTTCTCGCCCGGCGCGACGATCGCTTTCGCGCTCGCGCGCGAGGCGGCCCGCCTCGTCGCGCTCTTCGGAGGCTACGAAGCGGGGATCGAGGAACGGCACCACTCGAAAAAGAAAGACGCGCCGAGCGGCACCGCACTCCGCATCGCGAAGGAAGTGCGCGAAGGAAGCGACGGCGCGCTCGACCCGAAGATCGCGTCGTCGCGCGCAGGCGCCGAAGTCGGGCTCCACACGGTCTTCTTCGACTCGACCGACGACCTCGTCGAGATATCGCATCGGGCGCGCAGCCGCGAAGGCTTCGCCCGAGGGGCGGTGATCGCGGCCGAGAAGATCGTCGGCCGCGGCGGCGTCTGGCAGTTCGAGACGCTGGCGGCGGAGCCGTAGGGGCGCGGAGTTGTTAGTTGTTAGTTGTTAGTTGTTAGACATGACGCGAGAGGCGGGCCAGAGGCCAAAGGCCAGAGGCCAAAGCAGGCAGAGCATCGCAACGGCGTTCTCAAGGACTCGACGCTGTCGGTAAAAATGTGAGCCGCCGCACGTTCGGATGGCGCATCTACTGATACGTTACTTGATTGGATCGAACGACCCTCGACAACTAACAACTAACAACTAACAACTAACAACTAACAACTAACAACTAACAACTAACAACTAACAGCCAACAGCTCCCCAGGTGCACACATGATCGCTGACAAGTTTCGCGGGCTCGGTACGGCGCTGGTGACCCCCTTCAAGGCCGACGGGTCGATCGACGAGTACGGACTCGAGAAGCTCGTGACTCTCCAGATCGAAGGAGGCGTCGACTTTCTCGTGCCGTGCGGCACGACGGGAGAGAATCCGGCGCTCTCGGCGAGCGAGCATCTCCGCGTGATCGAGCTGGTGATCCGGCGCGCGAACGGCAAGGTGCCGGTGCTGGCCGGCGCGGGCAGCAACTCCACCGACAAAGCCACCGACCTCGCTCTCGGCGCGCGCGACCTCGGCGCCGACGGCATCCTCTCGATCACCCCGTTCTACAACAAGCCAAACCCCGACGGCCTGCTCCGCCACTTCGAGACGCAGGCCGACGCGATCGACGACATGCCGATCATCCTTTACAACTGTCCCGGCCGGACCGGGCTCAACATGACCGCGACGACGACGCTTCGCATCGCGCGCGCGATCCCGAACGTCGTCGGCGTCAAAGAGGCGTCGGCGAATCTCGAGCAGATCCTCCAGATCCTCCGCGACCGGCTGAAGGACTTCCTCGTCCTCAGCGGCGACGACGCCTGGACGCTTCCCCTCATCGCGGCCGGAGCCGACGGCGTCATCTCCGTCGCCTCGAACGAGATCCCGCGGCTGATGAGCGAGCTGGTCGACGCCGCGATGCGCGACGACTTCGCCGCCGCGCGCCCGATCCACGAACGAATCCTCCCGCTCATGACCGGCAACTTCATGGAGTCGAACCCGATCCCGGTCAAGGCGGCAATGAAGATGCTCGGCATCATCGACAACGACACCGTCCGCCTGCCTCTGGCGCCGATGTCGGACGAGAACTACGCCAGGATGCGGGCGATACTGGCCGAATTGAGAATCGAGAACTGAGAATTGAGAATTGAGAGAACGCAAACCGCAGGCTTCGCGAGCAGCCAGGGCTTGAGAATCTGAGATGGTCGAGCTCGCGGGTGAGAGCTCGCGCCTCTGCCATCTCTCAATTCTCAATTCCCAATTCTCAATTCCGCGATCCGAAGGAGCGCGTCACATGCATCCGACACAACAGAAGCTCGAATCTCTCGACAAGATCCACGACCGGATGGAGCAGGTCCGGATTCTCGGCCACTTCCTCGCCGATCTCGAGAAGGGGATCATCCGCGCCGCCGAGCGCGGCGACGACGGCGTATGGGTAGCCCACGCCTGGGTGAAGGAGGGAATCCTCACCGCGTTCCGCATCGGCATCATCAACGAGTACGCCTCGGGGGCCCTCTCGTTCCTCGACAAGGACACGATTCCGCCGCGCCGCTTCCGGAAGGAAGACGGGGTGCGGGTCGTCCCGGGAGGCACCGCGGTGAGACGCGGCGCCCACATCGCGAAGGGCGTGGTGCTCATGCCCCCCTCGTACGTCAACGTCGGCGCCTTCGTCGACGAAGACACGATGATCGACTCGCACGCCCTCGTCGGCTCGTGCGCGCAGATCGGCAAACGGGTCCACATCAGCGCAGCCGCGCAGATCGGCGGCGTGCTCGAGCCGGTTGGCGCTTTGCCGGTCGTGATCGAGGACGACGTGATCGTCGGAGGCAATTCGGGTGTCTACGAAGGGACGGTCGTCCGCCCGCGAGCCGTCATCGGCGCCGGCGTCATCCTCACTGCCTCGACCCCCGTCTACGACGCCGTTCGCCAGCAGGTCTACCGCCGCACCGCCGACCGGCCGCTCGAGATCCCTTACGGCGCCGTCGTCGTTCCCGGCAGCCGCCCCCTCACGAGCCCCTTCGGCATGGACAACGGCCTCCACATCTCCACCCCCGTCATCGTCAAGTACCGCGACGACAAGACCGACGCGGCGACGTTGCTGGAGGAGGCGCTGCGGTAGGTCAGTGTTCAGTACTCAGTACTGAGTACTGAGTACTGAGTAAGGGCACCAGAGACGAGAGAAAAGAGAAGAGTTAAAAGTTGAGTTGACCGGGCTCCTCGGCTCCGCAACTCTTCACTCTTCTCTCTTCACTCTTCTCTCTTAACTTTTTCCGTCTTCCGTGTTCTAAACTCAGTACTCAGTACTCAGTACTCAGTACTCAGTACTAAAAAGATGCGCCCCGCCTCCCGCTTCGCCTCGATCGATATCTCGCTCATCCGCAAGATGAACGCGATGGCGAAGCCGTCGACGCTCAACCTCGGGATCGGGGAGCCTAACGTCGAGCCCGATGCGGGGCTGCTCGCGATGGCGCGGGAAGCGGCGGGAGGCGATTGGCACTACTCGCCGAACGCGGGCTACCGCTCGCTCCGAGAGAAGATCGCCGAGCGTCACGGCGGGACGTACGATCCGCGAGGCGAGGTCTGCATCACCGCGGGAACGATGGAAGCGCTCTACGCGATCGCGCAGGGCTTCGTGGAGCAGGGTGACGAAGTGCTGGTGCCCGACCCGGGCTTCCTCGCCTATCCCGCGATCGCGACGCTCACCGGCGCCACGCCCGTCCCCTACCCGCTCGTTCCCGGAACATGGGACGTCGATCTCGACGCGCTCGCACGTCTCGTCACGCCGAAGACGAAGATGATCGTCGTCAACACCCCGTCCAATCCCACCGGCGCGATCGTCCCGGAGGCGACGCTCCGCGCGATCGCCGCGCTGGGCGACGAGCGCGACCTCCTCGTCGTCTCCGACGAGGTCTACAGCGAGGTCTATTACGCGCACCGCCCGCCGTCGATGATCGGCATGGGGCGGAACGTCGTCGTCGTCGACGGCATGTCGAAGAGCCACGTGATGACGGGGCTGCGCATGGGTTGGATCCTCGCCCGCGCCGAGGTGATGTCGACGATTTACAAATCGCACCAGTACATCGCGACGTGCGCGTCGGTTTTCGCGCAGCAGTTTGCGGAGAAAATCCTGTCCGACTCGGAATGGAACGGCCGCTGGCTCGACGGCATGCGCGCCCAGTTCCGCGCGCAGCGTGACGCGCTCGTCACTGCACTCCGACGCGACGCCGGCATCGTGCTCGACCCACCTCTCGGCGCGTTCTACGCCTTCTTTCACGTCGACACCAACGACTCCCTCGCGCTTGCGACGAAAGCGGCGGCGGAAGCCGACGTGCTCGTGATCCCCGGCATCGCCTTCGGCGAACTGGGCGAAGGCTACCTGCGTGTCTCGTACGCCTCCGACGTCGCCACGATCGACGAAGGTATTCGCCGCCTCGCGCCGTACATCAGGGGCGCGTCGTAATCAGGCCCTCACCGCCCCCCGCCGCCTAACGTCCGAAACAGCCGCTGCCCCGCACCCTCGCCGCGCTCCTCGAATTCGACACCCGCGCCGGCCACCAGATCGCGGACAGTCCCCGAGGCGACGACTTCGTGCGCGGCGGCGATGCGCGCGATGCTCCGCGCCACCGTCACCGATCCGCCGCTGAGCGTCTCGCCCACAACGTCGCACTCGCCGGTGTGGACCCCCGCGGCGAGCGAGACGCCGGCGCGTCGGGCACTCTCGACGATCGCCACGCCGCAGCGCACCGCGCGCGCCGGGCCGTCGAACGCGGCGTCGATCACGCCATCGGCTGCAGCCGCGAGTCGTCGTCCCCGGTACCAGTCGAGCTCCCGCTGCGCGAGCCCCTGCAGCCGCGTGCCGAGCTCGCGGTCGGTGACGGGCGCGACGGCGCGGATCGACAGGATCGTCGCGAGCACGCGGTCGGGCTCCTCGACGTGTCGCACGCCGGTGAGGAACTCCTCGATCTCGTCGAGAATCTCGTTCTGCTCTCCGACGAAGGGAAGGTGATCGTTGCCGGGGAGCTCGACGAACTTCGCGCCCGGGATGCGGCTCGCGACGTAGCGGCCTTCCTCGACCTTCAGGCACGCATCGCCCTGTCGGTGGATCACGAGCGTCGGAACGCGGATCGTCGGAAGGACCGCGCGGATGTCGATCTGCGCGTTCATCTTCGTCAAGGCAACCGCGGCCGAGGGTGACGCGCCCATGCGGAGGTAGGCGGCCCACCAGTCGCGAAACTCCGGGTCGGCTGCGCGGCTCGGCGCGCGGTCGGCGATTCCGACGGGGCCGCCCCACTCGCGCCGCATCAGGTCGAAGAATGCCTCGCGCTGCTCCTGCGTCGGCCCCCATGGATAGTCGTCGTCGCGAATCCGTTTCGCGTACGTCCCGATCATGACGAGCGCCAACGTCTTCTCCGGGTAGGTCGCGGCGAAGAGGCTGCACATCGGCCCCCCTTCGGATACGCCGCAGAGCGCTGCGCGCGCCGACCCCGCTGCCTCCATCACCGCGCGCACGTCGTCCATCCGCTGCTCGAGCGACGGAAGCTGGTCGAGCGGGACGCGGTCGGAGAGGCCGGTGCCGCGCTTGTCGAAGAGGATGAGGCGCGAGAACGACGCGAGCCGCGTCAGGAAGCGCGCGAACGACGGCTCGCGCCAGAAGTACTCGAGATGCGAGACCCACCCCATCACGAAGACGAGGTCGATCATGCCGCTGCCGACGACCTGGTAGGCGATATTGACGTCGCCGCTCCGCGCGTAGCGCGTCTCCGGGATCTCGACCTTCGGCTCCTGCCTCACGCGTGAGAGCGCCGCCGCGGGAAGCTCCGACGATGGCACGCTGCCACTGCCTACGGCGCGAAGCGCGAACGCGAGATCGCGCGCCGACTTGAATCGCTCGTCGGGATTCTTGTCGAGGCAGTGGCCGACGACCCGCTCCAGCTCGACCGGAATGGCGATGCCCGCGGTGCGGATCGGCGACGGCTCGCGGTGGAGCACCGCCCAGAGCGCCTCGACCGGCGTCGGATCGTAGAAGGGAAGCTGCCCGGTCAGCATCTCCTGCAGGAGGCAGCCGAGCGCGAAGATGTCGCTCGCGGGTGTGACCGGTTCGCCGCGAATCTGCTCGGGTGCCATGTAGCCGATCGTCCCCATCGCGCCTCCCTGGCGCAGCGGATACGGGTTCGTCGGCTCGTCGTCGCTGTCGTGCTCGTCGTCCGAGGTACCGATCGTGTGGGCGAGACCGAAGTCGAGGAGCTTCACACGCCCGTCGGAGAGGAGGAACGTGTTCTCCGGCTTGAGATCGCGATGAACGATTCCCTTCCGGTGCGCGGCGTCGAGCCCGTCGGCGATCTCGCCGGCGATCGCGGCCGCGCGGCGCCACGCGATCGACCCCTCGCGCTTCAGGAGCGCGCGCACGGTCTCCCCTTCGAGCAGCTCGGTCACCGCGTAGGCGATGCCGCCGCTCGTGCCGAAGTCGAAGATCGAGAGAATGTTAGGGTGCGAGAGTGCGGCGACAGCCTTCGCCTCGCGCTCGAACCGCTCCAGCGCGTCGGCGCTCATCGCGAGGCGCGACGGCAGCACCTTCACCGCCACCTCGCGGTCGAGCCGCGAGTCGTGCGCCCGCCAGACCTCGCCCATCCCCCCCGCTGCGAGCGGCGCGGTGATCCGATAGGGGCCGAGCATCGTGCCGACCTCGAGCGCGTCCATGTCGAGTTTCGCCCATGCTACCGCATGACGGGGATGACGGCGCCCGCCTCGGCGTGTTAAACGGGCGTAAGCTCTCATCGACCCGACGGTTTCCAAAATGCCAATCTACGAGTTCTACTGCCGCGACTGTCACACGATTTTCAACTTCCTCTCGGCGCGCGTCGACACGACGACGGTGCCTTCGTGCCCGAAGTGCTCGCGCCCGGCGCTCGAGCGCCAGGTCTCGCGCTTCGCGATCTCGAAAGGGCTTCCCGACCCGTCGCAGGCGCGGCCGGGAGGCGCGAACGACGAGCCGATATCTCCGCACGAAGAACAGATGATGCGCGCGATGGAGTCGCTCGCGTCCGACGCCGAGTCGCTCGACGAGAATGACCCGCGCCAGATGGCAGGCTTCCTGCGGCGCCTCTACGGCTCGGCCGATCTTCCCGTCGGCCCCGCAATGGAGGAGGCGATGCGCCGGATGGAAGCAGGAGAGGACCCCGACGCGATCGACGAGGAGCTCGGCGACCGGCTCGAGTCGGAGATGCCGTTCGGCGACGACGAGTCTCCGCTCACGAAGGAAGGTCGAATCAAGTGGAAGAGCCGTCGGCGGCCTCCCCGTCACGACGAGACTCTTTATTCTCTGTAGCTCGACGTGCGGCTGCCGGACCCCTTCAACCGCCGGAGGAACCAATCCTGTCGCCCGACCGTCTCGTAGACAGCGGCGTTTCACGACACCGTGACCCATTGGAGGAGACAACATGACCCGATCGCTTCGAACCATCGCCCTCTCGCTCGTACTGCTCGCGACGGCACTTCCCGGAATTGCCGCCGAGCCTGACTACTCCGCCTGGAACGGGCTGCTCCAGAAGTACTACAGCCCGCAGAACGGGATGGACTACCAGGGACTGAGGAAGAGCGACCTCCCGACATTGGCGACACTCGTCGGCGACCTGTCGAAGGTCGACGCCGCCCAGCTCAGCCGAGAGGAGCAGCTCGCCTACTGGATCAACCTCTACAACATCTCGACCGTGAAGCTGATCTGCGACAACTATCCGAAGAAGTCGATTCGCGACATGTCGACCGACCCGATCATCCGGCTCAACGTCTTCGACAGGAAGGTCGTGCCACAGGGAGCCGCGACGATCTCGCTCAACGACATCGAGAACGTCAGGCTTCGCGAGGGTTTCAAGGACCCGCGGATTCACTTTGCGATCAATTGCGCCGCGAAGAGCTGCCCGCCGATGCGCACGGAGGCGTTCGTCGGGGCGCGCGTGAACGAGCAGCTCGACGACCAGGCTCGCCTTTTCTTCAACGGGCCCGGCACGAAGATCACGAAGAAGAGCGGAAAGACGACCCTCACCGTTACGAAGATCATGGACTGGTTCAAGGAAGACTTCGAAGCCGCAGGCGGCGCCGTCGCCTTCACGAAGAAGTTCGTGACACCCGACAAGCAGAAGCAGCTCGAGGGTAAGGTCGGAGTTTCGTACTTCGATTACAACTGGGATCTGAACGACTGGAAGCGGTAGCTCAGAGCCGTCCGGCGTGGACGACCGCGTCGTAGACGAAGCGGACGCGTCCGTTCTCCGCGCGTCGCTCGAAGAGCTGGGCGAGCTCGGCGAACAGAGGCTCGTGGCCCGGGTCTCCCGGAGCGGGAACGTACGACGCCGAGGAGATGCGGCCGCGGAGGCCGTCGAGATCGAACTCCTGCGCGTGCTCGAAGGTTCGCTTGCCGTAGTCGCGCGTCAGGAAGGCGCGCACGACCTCGTCGGTCACGTTTTCGTGGCGGATGCGCGCGTAGTCGATCGAATAGTCGAGAAGCAGCGCCTCGAGCTCCTGCAGGAACTCGCTCGAGGCCGTCTGCCGCACGTTCCAGATCAGCGCGACCCAGCCGTCGGGGCGCAGAACGCGCGCCATCTCCGCGCGCGCCGCGTCGCGATCGAACCAGTGGAACGCCTGCGCCGCGACGACGAGATCCACCGAGCCGGGATCGAGCCCCGTCGCCTCCGCCGTTCCGTCCACGCTGTGAAAGTCGGGGCGCGATCCGAGCATCGACTCCGCCGCCTCCCGCATATCCTTGTTAGGCTCGACGGCGAAGACCTCGTGTCCCGCCTCGAGGAGAGCCGCGGTCGAGATGCCGGTTCCCGACCCGAGGTCGGCGACGCGCCAGCCCGGCGCCAGCCCCGTCAGCTCTCGAAGCAGCGCCACAACCTGCGGCGGGTAGCCGGGACGGTACCGGACGTAGTCGCCGACACGATTCGAGAACCGCTCGGTCGGCGCCGCGCGATGGTCATGGCTCATGACGTTCGCGACGATGGTATCAGGGGCTGGGGCATCGGGGGGAGACCTGCCCCGGCAGGGGGAGTTTCAGACGGCCGGCGCGCTCACGTATTCGACCTTCGCGCCGTCGTGCGCGTCGAAGATTTCGCGGTGCGCCCGATACGACCAGCCGTCTCCGCGCGTGTAGTAGCCAGCGACCCACTCCTGCAGGTTCGCGAGCATCGTCTCCTGCTCCTCCTTCGACGCGTACTTGTGCGGCTCCCAGGGACGCCGCCGGTTGTTCGCGAGGCACGCCTCCAGGCCGGGGTTGAGGAAGACGAGCTCCGTCGAGTGCGGCGCCGCGAGCTGGACGAGCTCGCCGTAGCAGCCTTCGATTACCCACGCCTCGTTGCGCTGGAGAAACCTGTCGAGCGACGCGCGGATCTCCTGGTGGGACCGCTGCACCGCGATCTTCCCCGGCTCCCAGACGATGCTGTCGAGATCGAGATGCGCGAGCCCGTGCCTCGCGGCGAGCGCCTTCGCGTAGGTGCTCTTTCCCGAGCCGGAGTTCCCGAAAACCACGATTCTCATGCCAGGCGCAGTGTAGCGCGAGCGCCCTAACCCGACGAGACCGCCGTTCGGTTCGCCCCGGAGGGGCGCCGGATAGTAGCCGGTGGCAAGCCGCGAGGCGGCGCCGCTCGCTTAATGTCGAGGAGCGTGCGGATCGTCATCCCGACGACCGAGCACCGCGAGGGAGGAGGGATCTCGCAGGCTGGTACAGTCGAGGTTCGGCGCGAACTACCCGGCCAGTGGCACGTGAGTACCAGCCTGCGAGGTCCCTCCTCCTTCCCCCGCTTCGCGGAGTCAGTCGTCGGGACGACAACGCAAGCGTGCGTTAGCCAAACGTACCGCCGCTCCGCCCGAAAACCCGCTTCCGATCCGAATACTCCCGCTTCACGCCTCGTTGTCTCCGTCGTGATCCGAAGACTCGCCCTCGCTGCACTTCTCATCGCCCCGCTCGCAGCGACGCAGCAGATCGTCAAGCCCGACGCAGAGTCGATCCGCGCGTCGCTGCCGCAGCCGGAGAACCCGGTACGGATCACCCTCCGCCCGGCGGGGATCGTATTCGGCGACTACTCGCTGCCGGTCAGCGTGACCCCCGCGGTGGAGAAGGTGGTTCTCTTCATCAACGGAAATCGTCACTCCGAGGCGACCGGCCGTTCGATGGTCTTCCACGTCCGCATCGGCAAGTACCTTCGCCGGCTCCGCTTCCGGGTTGCCGGATATGACGCGGCCGGAAACGAGATCGGGAGCGACGAGGTCGTCATCAACGACCCGCAGCCGCCGTTCCGCGTTCGCGCCCTCGTGCCGGCAACGCTCCCCGGCGAAGGGCTCGCCCGCGTCTCCGCCGCGGTCTCGGCTCCCCCGACCGATCCGGTGCGCGAGGTCGAGTTCTTTCTCGGGGAGACCTCGCTCGGCACCGACCCTTCCGAACCGTACGAGGCGAGCTTCGACCCCTCGAAGTTCGAACCCCTCCCGGCGTACG
The DNA here is from genome assembly GCA_041671505.1 of Thermoanaerobaculia bacterium. Lineage (GTDB taxonomy): Bacteria > Acidobacteriota > Thermoanaerobaculia > Gp7-AA8 > Gp7-AA8 > JACPDH01. The sequence goes on from JBAZBK010000014.1 coordinate 62,778, forward strand.
TGCGGGTCACCGCGCGCTCGGCGTCGGGCAACGAGAGCCACGACGTCCGCTTCCTCGGGGGCGCCGCGGCCGAGCGGATGGACGTCCTCGTGCAGGAGATCCCGCTCTCTGTGAAGGGGCGCCTCTCCCGCCCGCTCGAAACGGCAGACCTGACCCTCATGGACTCCGGCGAGCCGCGTGCGATCGATTCCCTGCTGCGCGCGAGCGACCGGCCCCTGGACGTCATCCTGCTGATCGACTCCTCGCAGAGCATGCTCGAAGAGCTGCCCGTCGTGAAACGCGCGGCCGCCGGCTTCGCCCGCAGCATTCTCGGCGGCGGGAACCGGATTGCAGTCGTCGCGTTCCGCGAGCGGACGATCTGGCTCACCGGATTCACCGGCGACATCGCGACGGTCGAGCGCGCCCTCGATAGGCTCAAGCCGGAGGGACAGACTCACCTGTACGACGCGACGATCGAGATGCTCTACACGCTTCAGACGATGCCGGGCAGGCGCGCTCTCGTCATCCTCAGCGACGGGGTGAACGAAGGTGGAGACTTCGAGCTCGATCACGTCGCGCACTACGCGCGCTACTCGGGCGTGCCGCTCTATCCGATCATCCGGAACGGACTCCTGCTGAAGCTGAAGTGGATCCCGCTCGCGAAGTTCGACGCCGAGCGTTACGCGAAGATCGCGGAGTCGGCGGGTGCGTCGTACTTCCTGATCAGGAAGCCGGCCGAGCTCGAGGGGGTCTACAGGCAGATCGCGGACGAGCTGAAGAACCAGTACATCATGCGATTCAGGACAGAGTCGGACGGGCGCGACATCTGGCACTCGCTCGCGGTGAGCAGCTCGCGAGAGGGAATCACGCTCCGCGCGCCGCGGGGATATTTTCCGTAGGGCGTCGTCGTGCCGGACGAGGAGAGGCTGGCGACATACGGCTTCGGGATCGATGCTCGATCGAGCTGACGCGACCTGTACGACTTGTCGTTCCGAGAAGCGACCCCGCGAAGCGGGGGAGCGACGAGGAACCTCGCCGGCTGGTACATTCGCGCAACGAGCGAGAACGCCGGGGCGAGCAGACCTCATCTGTACCAGCCTGAGAGGTCCCTCCTCCCCGCTCCCGCTTCGCGGGATCGGTCGTCGGGACGACAAGTTGTGAGTGTCGCGCTCGAATCGAATTCATCTCGATCCGGCAAGCGCGCCCGCCTGCACTCCCCGCGCCCTAACGACCGCGTTTGATCGCGAGGCGAAGGGCGTTCCTGACCTCACCGAACATCGTCTCGGGTGCAACGCCGTCGTCGCGGTGACTCCACGCCTTCTTCGTCATCACCTCGAGCTTCCGCTCGTCGAGGACCTTGCCGTCGATCGTCGCGCCGTTCAGCTCGCAGAAGACGAGCAGAGAAACGAGCGCGACGCGGCGGTTGCCGTCCTTGAAGGGCCGGTCACGGAGAAGGCCCCAATAGAGCACCGCGGCCTTGTCGGAAAAGGCCTGGTAGGCCTCGCGACCAAGGAATGTCGACTGGGGGATCTGGACGGCGCGGACGAGCCCGAACTGCGACTCGACGACGCCCGGACTTGCATTGCGGCCGCCGATCTCGCGGTCGACTGCGATATGGAGCTCGACGAGCTCCTCGACGGTCAGGTAGCGGATCCCGCTAGTCGGCGAGGCGACGGAGGGCGTCGGGGTACTTTTTGAGAGCCCGGGCGAAGGCTGCGGAGACGTCGGGGCGGAGACCGCCGCTGACGGCCGCGCCTTTGTTTCGGCTGTCGCCTGAGGCTGAGCCTTGGGCGCCGCTGCCTTTGCCACCGGCTGGGGCTGCGCCTTTGATGCCTTTGGCTGCGGGAGCGGCTTTGTCACCAGCTTTGACGGCGGGAGCGGCTTTGACCCCGCCTTTGACGGCGGGAGCAGCTTTGACACCGGCTTTGACGGCGGGAGCGACTTTGACGCCTTCTTTGGGGCGGACTTCGACTGGGGCTTTGACGGGTTTGGGGGGCTTTTCGGCTTTGGGGACGGCTTGGGCGACGACTTTTTTACCGCTTTTGCTGGTGGCCTGGCTTTTGAGGGCTTCGTGGCTACCTTTGGCGTGGCCTTTGCTTGCTTTTTTGCCATGCTTCATTTTTCAACCCCGGTGCGATCGTAAACTTGTTGACCGAAAGCGTCAAGGGGGTCAGTGCATGGACGTGGCAACCCTCGCTATCCGATGACCCGGCCCCATCGCATCCAACAATCTGAAACCAAGAAACTTAGCAAACATCAAGACCAGACCCCGATGCACAAGGTCGTGTGCAAGTTCCCTCAACGCCGTCAGAGGCTCCGCCTGCGACCGGCGCGAGGCCTTGCCGGTACGGGCCGTGCGCGGATGAGCCTTACAAGCGGCTTTGATTCAGGGAGTTGCGGAGCGACATGGGAACGCGTCGCCTTCCGGGTCGAATCCCGGCGAAACGAGGCGCGGCGCTGTTTCAGAACGAGAAACTTCCGGAAGTCAGGCTTTGGCAGACGCCGATTCGCCTTCGGCGCCAGCCGGCGCCGGCTTCTCGGCGAGAAGCGTCTTCGCCTTGTCGGTCAGGCCGAATCCGGTCCCTTCCGCCGCAGCCTTGAGATAGCCCTTCGCGGCGAGAGAACGGGCCGGCTCGCCCCCCCCTCCGTGCGGGTGCTTGATCCCGGCGATCTCCTCTTCGGTCAGTTCGTCCTTCTCGACGCGTCGATACTCCTGGAGGACGCGGAGCTCCTGTGGGGTGAGGCCGTGCGGAAGTTTCATGGTCGAAGTCTTCGGGTGTCAGTTGTTAGTTGTCAGTTGTTAGTTGTCAGACAGAAGCAGTGGTCGCCATCGGTGTCATCGTGCAGTCGTGATGAGAGAAAGTCCATGGGGCATGTCACGGTTTCGAGTGCGCGTCGCGATGGAGGCAACCGGGTGTCATACAACTCTGCCGCTGCCTATCTAACAACTAACAACTAAAAACTAACAACCCTCCCTCTACGTAGGACCGCGTCCAATCCGTAGCTGATACCCCATCGCCGTCGGCCGGAAGCCTTCGGCTTCGAGCGCCGCGGCCAGCGGCGATTCGGCGACGGGCCGGCCGTTCACTTCCGCGACGAAGACCGTGCGAAGGCGCTCAGCGTCACGCGCCAGTATGGATGCAAGCGCTTTCATCGCGGCGGAGCGTTTCGGCTCGTCCTCTTCGGGGATCACCTGCAATGCGTTGCCTCCCTTGTAGAGGTACGCGACGAGCGCGCCGTCGACGAGCACGACCCTCGCGCCGACGGCGCGGGCGAGCGTTCGCCCATCCGCAGTGGCCGGCCACGGAAGGAGCGCTCCGTACGGATTCCCAGGGTCGGTCGCCGCGAGCACGAGCGCCTCGACCGTCGCGGAGTCGGCACGGAGCGATCGCAGGAGATCGATCGCGCCGCCGAGCGCGAACTGTCCGGCGGCGATCCCTTCGACGAAGTAGCCGCGTCGGATCTTCCCTGCCTCCTCCATCCGCTTGAGCACCTCGTACGCCGCAGAGAATCCGCCGCGCAGCGACTCCGCGTCGGCGACGTCGCGTGCGACGATCCCGTAGCGCGCGAGAAGCTGCTGCGCGAGCGCCGCCGCCCGCTCGGTGCTCCCCGCCGGGGCCCCTCCGATCGACTCCGCGAGCGACCATCGTCCCTCGCTTCCCTGCGGCGCGATACGCCGCGCGAGCGACGGCCTGCGAAGCGGCACGAGCGCGGGCCCGCGCGAGGCTCCGGTCCGCGCGCGAAGCGCGTGAAGGCTGTCGTTCGTGACGACGCCCTTCCAGACGAGGCTCCAGATCGCGTCGAGCGTGTCGTTAGGAAAGCCCCCGCCGAGTCCTTCGTGAATCCGGTCGAAGAACGATGCGCCAGTTGCTCGGAGAAGATCGACGACGCGCGATTCCATGCCATCGATCGATGGCTCATCCGCATCCCTGCGCAGCAATGGGAACTGCCCCCCGAGGTAGAGCGCGATGCGGCCGTCCTTCTCGCCGAGCGGCGCGACGCCGCTCCAGGTCACGTCGCCTGTCGCGATCAGCCGGTCGAGGTCACCCGGCAGATAGTCCTTTACCCGCGCCGGCAGGATCTCCGACTCGAGCAGCGACGCCGCGATCGGCAGCCCCTGCAACGAGTCGATCGCCTCGACGAGCGATGCCGCTCCCTTCCCCGGCGCCGCCACCCCCTGCCAATGTGCGAGCATTCGCGCGAAGTGCCGCGGCTCCACCGGCTCAATTTCCTTTCGCAGCTTCGCGAGAGACTGGCGGCGGATCCTCGCGAGCACGTCGGCGTGACAGAGCTCGCGCTGGCTTCCGCGGGGGCGGAACTCGCCTTCGACGATCTTTCCTTCGATCACGAGCCCGCGCAGCGCTTCGTCGATCTTCCTGCGATCGGTCCCGAGCCTCGCGGCAGCTTCTGCCGCGGTGAACGGGCCGTGCGTTCTCGCGTATCGCGACACGAGGTCGCGCAGGGGATCATCGACGGGCCGGAGGAACGCCTCGGCCACGCCGCTCGCAATCGTCGCGCCGAGCGCGTCACGATAGCGCGCGGCATCCTCGATCGCGATGAGACGCCGCTCGCCGGCGACGTCGACCTCGAGCGCGCGGCGCGCACCGAGGAGTGCGCCGACCACAGCGTCGATGCCATCGCCCGCGAACCGGAGCGCGAGCTCCTCGCGGCTCAGGTCGCCTAACGACAGCCGCGTGTCGTGCACGGCGTCCGGGGTCGCCTCGCCGTTCGGTTCGTCGAGGCGCTGCAGCCTCGCCAGGGTCGTCGCGGTGATCTCCTCGTCGAGCAGCTCGCGGAGAGCCGCCTCCCCGAGGAGCTCGCGAAGGCGCGACTGGTCGATCGCGAGCGCGTGCGCGCGGCGCTCCGCGAGCGGCGCGTCGCCGTCGTAGAGATAGTTCGCGACGTAGCGGAAGAGTACCGAGCCGGCGAACGGCGACGGGCGCTCCGTGTCAGAGACGACGAGCCGCGTCTCGCGCCGCTCGAGGCTGCGCATCAGCGCGACGAGCGCCGGCACGTCGAAGAGGTCGCGAAGGCATTCGCGGTACGCCTCGAGGACGATCGGAAACGAGCCGAACTTCGCGGCGACGTGGAGCAGATCGGACGCCCGTTTGCGCTGGCGCCAGAGTGGTGTCCGCTCGCGCCCCGCGCGGCGCGGAAGAAGGAGAGCGCGCGCGGCCGACTCGCGAAAGCGCGCGGCGAAGAGCGACGTGCCGGCGAGCTGCCCGACGAGCAGCTCTTCCACTTCTTCCGCGCCGGGGATGAGCGATTCGACGGCCGGCGGCGAGTCGGTATCGGGAAATCGGATCACGAAGCCGTCGTCGCCCCACATCGCGTCGACGTCGAGCCCGCGCTCGCGCCGGACCTTCGCGATCGCGGCCATCGCCCAGGGAGCGATCACGCGACCGCCGAGCGGGCTGAGCACGCAAACGAGCCAGTCGCCGAGCTCGTCGCGCACGCGTTCGACGACGACAGTGCGGTCGTCGGGGATCGCGCCTCCCGACTCCTTCTGATCGGCGAGGTACTGCACGAGATTTCGCGCCGCGAGCTCGTCGAGCCCGTGTTTCGAGGTGAGCGTCGCGCGCGCCTTCGCCGGAGGGAGCGCCGCGAGCGAGCGCGTCAGCGCGCCGATCCGCTCGCCGAATTCGACGGGGCGCGACGCGGAGTCGGCCTTCCAGAACGGCATCTTCCCCGGCTGGCCGGGCGCGGGGATGACGATCACGCGGTCGCGCGTGATCTCTTCGACGCGCCAGGTCGACGCGCCGAGAACGAACGCATCGCCGACGGCCGTCTCGAAGACCATCTCCTCGTCGAGCTCGCCGACGCGCCCCTGGCCCTTGTCGGCTCCCGCGAGAAAAACGCCGTAGAGACCGCGATCGGGAATCGTGCCGGCGTTGAGCACGGCCACGCGACGCGCGCCGGCGCGCGAGGAGAGCTGGTCGCTCTCGCGATCCCAGAGGATGCGAGGACGAAGCTCCGCGAAGTCGTCCGACGGGTAGAGCCCCGCGAGCATGTCGAGGAGTTGCTCGAACGTCGCGCGGGAGAGCTGCGCCCAGGGGGCCGCGCGGCGGACCGTCTCGTAGAGCTCGCCGACGCCGTAGTCCTCGACTGCGACCATCGCGACGATCTGCTGCGCGAGGACGTCGAGCGGATTGCGCGGAAAGCGCGTCTCCTCGATCTCGCCGCGCGTCATCGCGCGGGAGACGGCGGCGGAAGCGAGCAGGTCGCCGCGGAACTTCGGAAAGACGATGCCATGGCTCGTCTCGCCGACCTGGTGGCCGGCGCGGCCGATCCGCTGCATCCCGCTTGCGACGGAAGGCGGCGCTTCGATCTGCACGACGAGGTCGATCGACCCCATGTCGATGCCGAGCTCGAGCGTGGAGGTCGCGACGAGGCCGCGGATCGCGCCGCGCTTGAGCGCATCCTCGATCAGGAGCCGTTGCTCGCGCGCGATCGAGCCGTGGTGCGCGGCGACGAGCTCCTCGCCCGCGAGCTCGTTGAGCGCGCCGGCGAGCCGTTCCGCGAGCCGCCGCGCATTGACGAAAAGCAGCGTGGTCCGGTGTGCGCGGATGAGCTCGACGAGGCGCGGGTGAATCGAGGGCCAGATCGACGGAGACGAGGGGAAGCGGGAGCCATCCTCGCGCGGCGACGCGCCCGGCTCGTCGAGTGCGGCCATGTCCTCGACCGGGACCTCGACGGTGATCGCGAGCGACTTCCGCTCGCCCGTGTCGACGACGGTGACCGGGCGCCACGACTGTTCGCTCGATTCGTCGGCGGGCGTGGTGATCGGATCGGTGGAGTCGTTCTCGCGGCGCCTCACAGCGGCACTCCCGCTCGCCACGCCGCCGAGGAAGTGCGCGACCTCCTCGAGCGGCCGCTGCGTTGCCGAGAGGCCGATTCGCTGCAGCGGGCGACCCGCGAGGCGCTCGAGCCGCTCGAGCGAGAGCGCGAGATGCGCGCCTCGCTTGGTCGGCACGAGCGAGTGGATCTCGTCGACGATCACCGTGTCGACCGAGGCGAGCGACGAGCGCGCCGCCGATGTCAGGATCAGATAGAGCGACTCGGGCGTCGTGATCAGGATGTCGGCCGGAGCGCGGCGGAATCGGGCGCGTTCGCTCTGAGGCGTGTCGCCGGTGCGGATCGCGACGGCGGGAGCGTGGTGACGGGCGCCCAGCGACTGCGCGACGCGCGCGATGCCCTCGAGCGGCTCGCGCAGGTTCCGCTCGATGTCGACGGCAAGCGCTTTGAGCGGCGAGACGTAGACGACGCGGCAGCGCTCGCGCGCGGGAGGGAGCGGCGAGAACATCAACCGGTCGATGCACCAGAGAAACGCGGTCAGCGTCTTGCCCGACCCGGTCGGCGCGGTGAGCAGCACCGACTCTCCCTTCGCGATAGCCGGCCACCCGAGCGCCTGCGCGCGCGTCAGCCCCTCGAACGAGGCGCGAAACCACTCGGCGACGGGAGAGGCGAAGAGACCGAGCGGATCGGGCGAGGACATCGAGGGAACCATAGCAATAGGGATAGGCGGAAGGCGAGGGGCGAGAGGCGATGAGCAACGGTAAGTGACGGAACGGCAGAGAAGAGTGAAAAGAGAGAAGAGAAGAGTTGAGAGTTGGGAGAGCCGGGCACCCTTGATGACGAGGTCAACTCTTCACTCTTCTCTCTTCACTCTTAACTCTTCTCTGCCTCCAGCTCCCGCGCTCCGGCTCATGCTCGCCCGCATCCGCCGACTCGCCTCTCGCCCCTCGCCTTTCGCCTCGTGCTAGACACGGCCCCTCGCCACTGCAAGAATAGGTCGCACGACTTCCCACCGACGGACTACGCGATGAGACTGAAAGTGCTGGGGGCCTACGGGTCAGCGGACGCGACGCATAACCTCACCGGTTACGTGATCGACGACCGCATCGCGATCGACGCGGGAACGCTCGGGTCGAAACTGACGCTGCTTCAGCAGTCGAAGATCGAGATCGTCTTCGTCACCCACGTCCACGCCGACCACATCCGCGACCTGCCGACGCTGATCGAGAACCGCTTCCATTCCGATGCCGCGCCGCTCGAGGTCGTCGCCGAGAAGAGCGTCATGGAGATGCTCCATGCCGACCTCTTCAACGGAAGAGTCTGGCCCGACTTCGAGAAGTTCTCGTCGCCTCACACGGGGAAGGCGGCGGTCCACTACCGGGCACTCAGCGCGGGCAAGCGGACCGTGATCGCGGGGGCGGCGTTCACCGCGGCGCTCGTCGACCACACCGTTGCGACGGCGGGCGCGATCATCGAGCTCGGCGGGCAGGCGATCGCCTTCACCGGCGACACCGGGCCGACTGCCGCGATCTGGAAGAAAGTGAACAAGACACCCGGCATGGTCGCGATGATCAGCGAGGCGTCGTATCCGAACGACTTCGCCACGATCGCGAAGGAAAGCGGCCACCTGACTCCCGAGCTGTTCGGCGCGGAGCTCGCGAAGATCGAGGTCGACGCCCCGCTCTACGCGAGCCACCGGAAGCTCCCCTACGAGCGGAAGATCGAGTCGGAGATCCGGAACATCCGCGACCGCCGGGCACGGATCCTCGTCGAGAAGCAGTACACGTTCTGAAGAATTGAAAATTTGAAATTGAACATTGAAGCTTGAACGCGGGCCAGGCAGATCCACCCGCGGAATGTTGCGCCCTCCCCGGGAGGTTGACCGCGACGCCAGAAGCGCGATTCGTGCCTCCCGGCTCTTTTCAATTTTCAATTTTCAATTTCGCCCATGCCAAGACCTCGAATCAGCGCACTCGTCACGACGTACAACGAAGCCGAGCACGTGGAGCCATGCCTCCTCTCGCTCGAGTGGGCCGACGAGATCGTCCTCGTCGACTCGTTTTCCAACGACGGCACGGCCGAGCTCGTCCGCGACCGCTTCCCGAAGGTCAAGTTCATCCAGCGCGAGTACCTCGGCTCCGCCGCGCAGAAGAACTTCGGCCTCGACTCGGTCTCGAACGACTGGGTCCTGGTCGTCGACGCCGACGAGCAGGTCACCCCGGAGCTGCGCGACGAGATCCTCCGCGTCCTGGAGGAAGGGCCGAAGTACTGGGCCTACTGGATCGGCCGATCGAACTTCGTTCTCGGCAAACCGGTGCGCTACAGCGGGCTCCAGCGGGACGGCGTCCGCCGTCTCATGCACCGGAAGAACGCTCGCTACCCGAACCGCCGCGTCCACACCGACCTCGCGGTCAACGGCCCCGTAGGACGCCTGCGCGGCAAGTTCAAGCACCTCTACATCCGCTCGTTCGACCACCAGGTCGAGAAGATGACGCGCTACGGTCTCTGGGGCGGCACGCAGCTCCACATCGAAGGGCGCGAAGTCTCGGCACCCGGAATCCTCGGCCACTCCTTCGCCCGCTTCTTCCGCGACTACGTCGTCAATCTCGGCTTCCTCGACGGAGCCCCCGGTCTCATCACCGTCGGCCTCCACACCTTCTACACCTTCTGGAAGTACTCCAAGCTCTGGGAGTTCAACCGCCTCAAGGAGCAGGGCAGGGCGCCGAAGCTCCCGAAGATCGAGACCGATGAGGAAGTGTGGAAGATGCCTTGGGAAGAGGACGAAGGAGAGACGAATTGAGAATTGAGAATTGAGAGACATAAAAGAGATATCAATTAGAGACTGTTACCGTAGTCAATAATTGAGAATCGTTTCACGTCTCTCAATTCTCAATTCTCAATTCCGCCCTCTACCCCTTCTCTCGCTCGATCGCGAACGCCTTCATGCGCGATTCGAGCGTCGACGGGCTCAGCCCGAGCAGTTCCGCTGCGCCGCTCTTCCCCGAGATCTTCCAGTTGCAGCGCGCGAGCGCGTTCACGATGTTCCTCCGCTCCAGCCTCCGCCAATCGGACGCGGCGACCACCTCGCCGTCGCCCAGTGCATCGTCGAGCGAGCGGCTTCCCGCCGGCGACTCCGGGCCAGACGCTTCCGAATGCGGATCGATGAGCGTCTCACGCCCCAGTATTTCTGCCTTGAGTCGCGCCAGCGCATCGAACACGATCGCTCGAAGCTCGCGCACGTTGCCGGGAAACGAGCAGTGACCGAGCGCGCGAACGAACTCGGGCGAGACCGGCGGCACCTGCTTGCCGAGATCAGCCGCAGCCTCGGCGACGAAGTGCTCCACGAGAAGCGGCAGGTCGCCAAGCCGCTCGCGGAGCGGCGGAATCGAGACGTGATACGAACGAAGCCGGTAGTAGAGATCCTTCCGCAGCGCCGAGGTGTTCTGGTGCGTCGCGGCGACGACGCGGGCGTCCATCCGCTTCGGCGAGTCGGCGCCGAGCGGGAAATACTCCCGCTCCTGGAGCAGCCGGAGCAGCTTGACCTGGCTGCTCTCGGGCAGGTCGCCGATCTCGTCGAGAAAGAGCGTGCCACCCGCAGCCTGCTCGACCATGCCGCTTCGCGCCGTCGTTGCGCCCGTGAAGGCGCCCACTCGATGGCCGAACAGCGTGTCTGAGAACATCGCGTCGTCGAGCCCCGCGACGTTTACCGCGATGAACGGCCCCTTCCTCCCGCTCGCGCGGTGGAGAGCGCGCGCGATCAGTTCCTTTCCCGTTCCGGTCTCTCCGGTGATCAGCACCGGGTGCGCTCCGCGCGCGACCGTTTCGAGATACGAGAAGATGCGCTCCATCGCCTCGTCGACGGTGAAGATCGACTGGAACGCGGCGCTCCTCGGCGCCTGCCGGTCGAGCAGCGACGCCCGGAGACTCCTGTTCTCCTCCATCAGCTCCCAGTGCTCGAGCGCGCGACTGATCGTCGCGATGAGCTCATCGACCGGAGCTGGCTTGAGCAAGTAGTCGTACGCGCCGAGCTTCATGCACTCGACGGCAGTTCGCGCGTCCTGCTCGGCGGTCACGACGATCACCATCACTTCGGGATTCGACTGCCTAACGATCTCGAGGATCTGCTTCCCTCCCATTCGGGGCATGACGAGGTCGAGCAGAAGCACCGCCGGCGGATTGCCGGCGACCAGCCCGGGGACCGCAGGCGCATCGCTCGTCGTCGCCACGTTCTCGAAACCGTTCGCGCGGAGGATTCTGCTCACGCCGCGCACGACCTGCTCCTCGTCGTCGACGACGAGAATCAGGCGGCTCGCTCTGTCTTCAGCCAACGTCGATCTCCTTCCAGACCGGAAGCCTGACGGTCGCCGTCGTCCCCTTCCCCGGCGCGCTCTCGAAGAGGAGCTGCCCGCCGTGATCGGTCACGATCCTGTGGGAGATCGGAAGCCCGAGCCCGGTGCCTCCCTCCGCTCGCTTGGTCGTGAAGAACGGGTCGAAGAGATGATTCATATGCTCGGGAGCGATGCCCGTACCCTGATCGCGCACCTCGATGACCACCTCGTCTCCATCCTGGCGCGTCGCGACGACGATCGTGCCGCGCGTTTCGGCGAGCGCATCGCACGCATTCTGGATGAGGTTGATCACCACCTGCTCGAGTCGTCGCGGATTTCCAGCGACGGAAGGCAACCCGGGACCGAGCTCCGATCGGAAATTGTCGGTCGCCTTCCGGATCCTGCTCCCGAGCAGCCGCTGCGCCCCGCGAACGATGTCGTTGACGTCGATGCGCGTTTCACTGCCCGGCTCCGCGTCACGCGTGAATCCTTTGAGGTCGGAGACGATCGTGTTGATTCGATCGGCACCGGCCAGAATGTCGGATGCGATCTCGTGCGCCTCGGCGCGCATCTCGCTCCACGGAAGCCCGCCCACCCGGAGCGCCGGATGCGTCTGGGCCCATGCGTCGACGATCGGCACGATCTCGTCCCACGCCTTCTGAATCAACGGAGCGTTGAGCATGATGAAGTGATTGGGATTGTTGATCTCGTGCGCAACGCCGGAGACGAGCGTGCCGAGGGAGATGAGCTTGTCGGCGCGGATGAGCTGCTCACGCTGCCGCTCGGCGGCCGCTTCCGCGATCTTCTGCTCGGTCACGTCGGTCAGCACACCGTAGCCGGAGGCGATGTGGCCGTCCTCGTTCCGGCGGAAGAAGCTGCGCGCGAGCACCGTCCGAACCGTCCCGTCGGGTCGGATGATACGGAACTCGGTCGACGTGCTCGCATCCGTCTCGATATCGACGTCGGTCCGCAGCTCGATGCGCTGGGCAACTTTCTGGATGTCGTCGGGATGAATCCGGTCGAAGAAGGCGGAGTCGTCTCTCGTGCCGGCGCCCGAGGAGACGCCGTAGAGGACGTTCCAGTACTCGCGCGATCCGAAGATGAGCTTCTTCGCCGCGTCCCACTCCCAGCTGCCGACGTGCGCGATCGTCTCCGCCTGCTCGAGGATGCTGCGCTGCCGCTCGAGGTGCCGCTCCGCGGCGCGGCGGCGCGTCACGTCGATGCCGGTCGACACGACGCGCCAGGGACCATCGTTGCTCGCGATCCGGGCCCACTCGACGATCAGGTCGATCTGGCGCCCTTCGACGTCGCGAACCGTGACCTCGGCAGTCGCGACGCCCCCGGGGCTGAAGACCAGCGCACCCGCGCTCTCGGTCAGGTCTGCCGGATTCGCCACCGCCCAGACGTACGACATCGCCTTTCGGTAATCGGCGAGGCTGTCGACGCCGAACATCTCGAGCGCCTTCCTGTTCACGTCGAGCGTCCGGATTCGCGAGATCACTTCCATCATCATCGACGGCGCGATCCCGATGCGCCGCCTCAACTCCTCCTGGTCGTGGACACCGCGCGAACGGAGGAACTCGACCATGCCGCTCCAGTCGCTCTCCCACGCCGCGATCGGGAGGTCGCGGAAGAGCCTGCGGAAGCGCTCCTCGCTCGCGGCAACGCTCGCCTGCGCGAGCTTCTCTTCCGTGATGTCGCGTCCCACCGACTGGAGAAGTCGGACTCGCCCCTCGTCGTCGAAGAAGGCGCGGTCGCTCCATTGCTGCCAGCGCAGCTCCCCCTCCGCGGTCCGTGCCTGGTGCTGGTTCGTCGCGATCGGGTTCGCCGGCGTGAGGGAGGCGATCTTCTGCCTAACCGTCTGGCGATCGGCCTCGTCGAGGATCAGCGGGAAGAACGACGTGCCGAGGAGCTCCGCGGCAGGGCGGCCGACATAACGCGCGTAGGCTTCGTTGACGAAGGTGCGCGTCCCGTCCGGAAGCCAGCGGACGATGTACTCTCCCTGGTCCTCGACGATGGTGCGGTAACGCAGCTCGCTCTCGCGCAGGGCGCGTTCCGCCTCGAGGATCGGGCCGACATCCTCGATGAGCTCGACCGCGCAGACCAGTTCGCGGCTCCGCGACCGCACGGTCGATCCTGTGACGCGGGTCGAGACGACGCCGCCGTCCGCGGCGCGATAGTGGCGGCTGACGCGGTAACTCTCGCGCTCGCCCTGAACCAGCTGCTCGAACAGCGCGCCGACTTCCGCTTTGTCCGCGGCATCGACGAAGTCGAGCATGGCGCGTGTGAGCACCCGCGACGGATCGGCGTCGAGAATCCGGCAGAAGGCGCCATTCGCCTCGAGGATCATCCCGCGCAGATCGAGCAGCACGAAGCCGATCTCCGCATTGCGAAAGATTTCGTGGAGGATCTCCTCGCTCCACTCGAGCGGAGTCGAATCGCCGGCAGCCATCGGGAGCCACCATTTTAGTGGCGCCGGGGCCGTAATTGCGCACGGCGAGTCAGAAAGGCGACGCTCGCGACCTGGAATTCACACGACTGGCAGCGCACTCACGCCGTCAGACCGGCGGAAGCGCCCCGGCGATCCGGGAGAGCGGCAGCACCTTCGTCGCGGCGCCGCGCCGGACCGCCTCGCGAGGCATCCCGTAAACGACGCTCGATTCCTCGTCCTGCGCGATCGTCAACGCTCCCCGCCCCTTCATCGCCAGCAGCCCGTCCGCACCGTCGCTGCCCATTCCCGTGAGCAGGACGCCGACCGCGCGCGCGCCTGCCGCCGCGGCGACCGAGCGGAACATCACGTCGACGCTCGGCCGGTGACGCGACACGAGAGGCCCGCCGCTCACGCTCACCTGGAACCCCGCGCCATCGAGCGATCGCTCCACCGTCATGTGCATGTCTCCCGGTGCGATGAGGACGCGTCCGCGCTCGACACGGTCGCCGCTCGCGGCTTCGCCGACGCTCACGGCGCAATGCCGGTCGAGCGACTTCGCGAACTCGCGCGTGAAGAGACGTGGCATGTGCTGCACCACCACGACTCCGGGCGCGTCGGCATCAAGCTGTTCGAGCAGGAGGTGGAGCGCCTCGGGGCCTCCGGTCGACGCGCCGATCGCGATGACGAGCTCCGACGCCGTTCGTGCCGCCGCTCTCGCGGGACGAGGTCGCGGCACCGCGGCCGCCGATGCCGCCGCGTGCGGACGTCGCCGCGCGACGGCGGCGCCGCGGATCGAGTCGGTTAGGCGGATGACCGACTCCTGCAGGAACTCGCGCACGGCCACGCGCGGCTTCTCGACGATGTCGACCGCGCCGAGCTCGAGCGCGCGCATCGCCATCTCCGTTCCCCGGCCCGCGACCGCCGAGCAGACGATGACCGGAACGGGATCGTCCGCCATCACCTTCTCGAGAAACGTCAGCCCGTCCATCCTCGGCATCTCGAGATCGAGAAGGATCACGTCGGGGCGCGCCTGGCGCATCTTCTCGGCCGCGATGATCGGGTCTGCGGCGGTCGTCACCGCGATCCCTTCTGCTTCGAGGATCGCGAGCATCGTCTGCCGTACGACCGCCGAGTCGTCGACCACGAGGACGCGGAGCGAGAGCGACTCGCTCATGCCCGTTTCACCCAGATCGTCGGCCGCGCGCTCTCGACGCGCCCGCTGACGCCGTGCAGCGTCTCCGCGTGCCCGACGAGCAGATAGCCGCCGCGCTCGCAGCGGTCGATGAGACCGTCGACGACGCCGCGCCGCGTCTCTCCGTCGAAGTACATCATCACGTTGCGGCAGAGGACGAGCTCGAACGGCCCGCCGGCGGTGTCGATCTCGTCGATCAGATTCAGGCGGCGGAAGGTGATCATCCGCTTCAGGTCGTCGCTCGCGGCGAACGTTCCCTCGCGCTTGCCGATGCCGCGAAGCATGTATCTCCGGAGAAACGCGGGAGGGATGTCGCCGGCGCGCGCGATCGGCCAGATGCCGGAGCGCGCGCGGTCGAGGACCCGCGTCGAGATGTCCGACGCGAGAATCTCGATCCGGAACCCCTCCATCTGCGCGGCGAGGAGCATCGCGACCGAGTACGGCTCCTCACCCGACGAGCAGGCCGCGCTCCAGACCCGGATCACCCGCTCGCGTTTTCCCTCGTCGGCTTCGCGCTTCCAGCGGGGAATCGCGACCTGCTCGAGAAACTCGAACTGCGTCGGCTCGCGAAAGAAGCTCGTCTCGTTCGTCGTGACGAGATCGAGCATGCGAACCCTCTCGTCCCCGTCACGCTTCACGAGTGAGAGATAGTCGCCGTAGGTGGCGCTCTTCGTTTCGCGCAGCCTTTTCGAGAGCCTGCCGACAAGCAGGGCGCGCTTGGTCTCGTTGAGCCGGATTCCGGTCTCCTGCATCACGAAATCGCGGAAGCGCGCGAGCTCGGAATCGCTCATCGCCCCTTCCACGCCACGCGCGAACCGCTCGATGATCTCGATGCTCATCGCCTCACCTCCAGCATCGCGGCGGGATCGACGATCGCAACGTCTCCGCCGCGTCCCACCACCCACGACCGCCGCTCTTCGTCGTCGGGCTTCGACACTTCGAGCGTCGTCGTCGACTCGACGACGTCGACGACCATCGCGAGCGGTGCTCCCTCGCTCCCGCTCACGACGATCGTCGCGCCACGCGCTGCCGGGCAGGTGCCCGACAGCGCGCGGAAATCGACGACCGGCAGCAGAGTTCCACGATGATCGATCACGCCGGGCAGAAACGGCGGCAGCTCCGGGAGAGCGACCACCGCCGCGTCGTCGAGAATCTCCAGCACGCTGGAGACGTCGACGGCCCAACGCGACGAGCCTGTCCGAAAGAGAAGTGCTTCCATCGTCGTCCTCAGAAGCGCTCGTACTCGACCGACTCGACCGGAGTGAGCGGCATCGGCATCTCGGAGGCGACGGTTCGCGGCGAGAACGCCGGAGTCCGCACGCCCGCGCTCGCCGCGACATTGTGAAGCGGCCTGCGGGCGTTCTGGCCCCTGCCGCCGCCGTGGCTCATGAAGTAACGCATCGACTCCTTGAGCGACTCCGCCTGCGCCGAGAGCTCCTCGGCCGTGCTCGCGAGCTCTTCGGCCGCCGCGGAGTTGCGCTGCGTGACCTCGCTGACGAGCGACATCGCGCGGTTCATCTGTCCGACGCCGGTTGCCTGCTCGGCCGAGGCCGCGGTCACTTCCTGGACGAGGTCCGACGTCTGCCGGATCGTCGGCTGGAGATCGGTGAGAAGCTGCCCCGAGGTCTCCGCGATGCCGACGCTCGACGCCGCGAGGGCGCTGATCTCGGCCGACGACGACTGGCTCCGCTCGGCGAGCTTGCGCACCTCGGTCGCGACGACCGCGAAGCCGCGGCCATGCTCGCCGGCGCGCGCCGCCTCGATCGCGGCGTTGAGCGCGAGGAGATTCGTCTGGTAGGCGATCTCCTCGACGATCCTGATCTTCCCGGCGATCTGCTTCATCGCCACGACGGTCTCCTTGACCGAGCCGCTCGCGGTTTCCGTGTCGCGCGAGGCGTTCGCCGCCATCGATTCCATCTGGCGGCTGTTGCCGGCGTTCTGCGAGATCGACGCGGCCATCTCCTCGAGACTCGCCGACGTCTCCTCGACGCTCGCGGCCTGCTCGCTCGTTCCCTGCGAGAGCGACTGCGACGTGGAGGCAACCTGCGCGGCGGCGGAGGCGATACCGTCCGCGGTCTCGACGACGCTGTAGATCCGCATCGAGATCCCGCGCGTGATCAGCCAGGCGACGAGCACGCCGATGACGAACGCGAGCGCGACGAGCGTCGCCATGACGGTGAGCGTGCGCGACTTGAGCGCCACGATCGACTCGGTGCCCTTCGCCATGCGCTCCTTGTTGAGGAGCGAGAACTGCTCGGCTTCGTCCTCGAGGGCGCGGATCGCGTCCTTGACGCCGCCGATCTCGTGATTTGCGTCCTGCGTCGTCTTGATCGTGCCCGCTTCGATTCCGGCCATCACCTGGTCGAATCCGCTCGTGTAGGCCTCGAGCCCGTTCTGCATCGCGGTGACCGTCTCCGTGTCACCGGTGCGCTGCGCGATCGGACTGATCGCCTTGAAGTCAGCGACCAGCTCCTCGCGCTCCTTCTTCCACTTCGCGACGTACGACGCCCGCTTCTCGGCGTCGTCCATGTTGATGAAGGAATCCTTCTCGAAACGGCGCAGTCCGAGGACGTGGGCGCGAATGTTCTCGGCGCCGCCGGAGAGCGTGGCTTCCGTATTCATGATGCCGAGCGTCGAGCCGACGATCCGGTCGAAGCCCCAGTAACCGGTGCCGGCTACCGCGAGCATCATGATGAGTACTGCGCCGAAGCCGAGGCTGAGGCGAACTCCAATGGACATTTCTTTCTTCATGACAGGCCTTTCAAGAGTTTTCTGATGTGTTGGTTTCGTTCGTTTGCACCGCTGCGCTCACTTCCATCAGATCGGCGGCGGAGAGAAAGCGGTCGGCCGCGAGGACGATCGTCAGACCGCGGTCGGTGCGAAGCAGCCCGGCGAGGTAGTCGAGCCGGATGCTCGTACCGAAGCTCGGCGCAGCCTCGAGGCCCGGCGCCTCGACGACGTCGTGCACCTCGTCGACGAGCAGACCGACGGAGATCGTCCCGCGCTCCTGGCGGGCCGCGACGATCACGATGCAGCTCCTGCGCGATGCGGGCGCCGGCGATCCCGTGAGCTTCGCGTGGAGGTCGACGACCGGCACGATCGTCCCTGCGTGGTTGAAGACGCCGCAGACGAGGCTCGAGCTCCCGGGGACGCGATTCATCTCGCGGCTCTCGAGAATCTCGATGACGTCGCCGATCGGCAGCCCGTAATGACTCGAGGAGACGCCGAAGGTCAGGTAATTGCCGGCGGCCGCCGGCGTCTGCATGGTTGCGCTCATCACGCGACCTCCTTGAGGTGATGCTGAAGAAGACGGGGAACGTCGAGCACGAAGGCGACGGAGCCGTCGCCGAGCACCGTGGCCCCGCCGATGCCGGCGTGGCGCGGCAGCGAGCCGTCGAGCGGCTTGAGCACGGCCTGGACGCGACCTAACAACTCGTCGAGCACGATGCCCGCCTGCACGTCGCCGTGACGCACGAGCACCAGGCTGCGCCGGGAGTGGCCGCCGTCCGACGGCACGCCAAACGACGACGAGAGACGCAGGAACGGCACGGCGCGCCCGCGCACGTCGGTAAGCCCGGAAGCGGCCTCCCCGATCGCCGCGGCGTCGACGTCGATGCACTCGGTGACGTAGTCGAGCGGAAGCACGAATGTCTCCTCGCCGGCCCGCACCGCGAGAGAATCGATGATTGCAATCGTGAGCGGCAGCCGGAACACGATCGACGTTCCCTTCCCCGCTTCGCTCCGGAGCGCGACACTGCCGCGGAGCTCGGTGATCTTCCGGTGGACGACATCCATGCCGACGCCCCGGCCCGAGACCTCCGTCACCCGCTCGGCGGTGGAGAAGCCGGGCGAGAAGACGAGCCGGTTCATGTCGGCGTCCGAAATGGAGCTCGCGGCACGATCGACGAGCCCGAGCTCGATGCCCCGCGCGAGAATCCGCGCCCGGTCGAGCCCCCTGCCGTCGTCCGAAACTTCGACCGCGATCATCCCGGCGTCGTGCCAGGCGCGAAGCGTGAGCGTGCCGCTCATCGGCTTGCCCGACTCCATCCGCTGCTGCGGCGGCTCGATCCCGTGGTCGACCGCGTTGCGCACGACGTGAAGCAGCACGTCACGCAGCTGTTCGGCGATCGAGGTGTCGATGTCGACCTCCTCGCCGCTGATCTGAAGCTGCACGAGCTTCCCCTGCGCTCGCGCCACGTCGCGCACCTGGCGCGCGCAACGCCGGAAGACCGGCTCGAGCGTCACCATCCGCAGCCGGAGCACGTGCGACTGGAGCTCGTCGGCGAGCCGATCGAGATGCTCCTGAACGTCGAGGAGCGCCTGCGGAGTGTTCTGGAGCGCTTCGATCAGCGTGCGAAGGCGGCCTCGAGCGATCGCGATCTCGCCCGTCGCATTGACGATCGCGTCGAGCCGCACCGCGGGAACGCGAAGCGTCGCCGCCTGCTGGTCCACGTCGAGATGATCGATCTGCGCGACCGGCGTCTCGTCACAGCTTCCCGTCTCGATCGCCTGTGCGAGACCCGCCATCAGCGACGGCTCGCGCACGGCGTCGTGATCGCCGCCGATTGCCGCTCCCACCGTCTGGCGCAGGTGATCGACCGAGCGGAGCAGGAGACTGATGACCGCGGGCGTCGCGACGAACTGCCCGAGGCGAAGACGGTCGAGCAACTCCTCGATCCGGTGCGCAAACTCCACCACCGTGTCGACGCCGACCGTCGCCGCGCCCCCCTTGAGCGTGTGCGCCGCGCGGAAAATCGTGTGCAGAAGCTCCGGGTCGCGAGGCGATGCCTCGAGACGCAGAAGGGCCGTCTCCATCTCTCCCAGGTTCTCTTCGGTCTCGCTTCGGAAAGCGTCGAGAAGCGCCTCGAGATCGAATCCGTCGTCAGGCGTCATCCGATCCTCCTGACCGACGCCTCACCGGTGTCGGTGCGAAACACGACGCGCCGTCCATGGTTGCCGCGCACGCTGTGCTCGACGACCACGATTTTCATTTCTTCGAGGATCTCGAACGCGGCCGCCGCGTTGCGCAGCCCGAGATCGTTCGACCCAGTGACTCCGGCGAGCATCGTTCCGCCGCCGAAGACTCTCGCTTCGAACCGGCTCCGCGAGCCTCCCGCCGCTTCGACCCGCTCGACGAGCTCGCGCGTGGCGAACGTCGCGTAGCGCGGTGTGCTGCCGGGACCCGACACCTCGAACGGGAGCATGAAGTGATTCATCCCTCCCACCTGCGCCGCCGCGTCCCAGACGCAGATCGCGACGCACGAGCCGAGAACCGTCGTGATCTCGGTCGGGTATGACGAGGCATGAAGCTGTCCGGCGTGAAGGTAGAGCGTCTGAAGTCCGCTCCCCGAAGGCTGCGGACGCTCGCGCTGGAGGTTCGATGCCGCGAGTAGGGCGTCGATCGAGCTCATGCCACGGCTCCTGAGGAGGTGCTGCTGCGCTCGCGCATGGCAGAGCAGAAGAGGGCAGTCGACGCGTGCGACGCGAGAAGCTCGAAGAGCTCGCGATCGAGCGCCTCGAAACTGGTCTTGTGCGGCAGGAGGCCGCGGATAGCGATCGCTCCGATCACGTCGCCGTCGAGCGTGAGCGGGATGCATGCCGGCACCGGATCGCTCGCCGGCTCGTCCGCGACGTGAATCGCGCCGGTCGTGAACGCCCGCACCACGTCGGTATCGTCGGCGGCGACCGCATGGCCCAGCGCGCCGACCGACGCGATCCGCTCGATCGCTCCCGACTCGAGGTCGCGCTCGAGAATCGCGAACTCTTCCGAGCCGACGAGATTCACGACGATCTCCTGGATCGCGTCGAGCACCGTTCCCCGATGCAGAGTTCCGTGAAGCTGATAGGTCGCGACGTAGAGATTCGCGAGGTTCGTGTTGTGCTGCTCGAGCTGGCTGAACTGCGCGAGAAACGCCTCGCTCTCGACTCGAACTTCCGCGAGCTTCTGAGCGAGCATTGCCTCGCGCTTCTCGCGCGCGTTCAATTCCGACTCGAGGAACGAGCGCTCCCCTTCGAGGCGCGCCATCGCCGTCGTGAGCGTCTCGATCTCCGTGAGGAGGCGCTTGACGTAGGCGGAGGTCTGTTCGCGCACCTGGTCGATGTAGCTGCCGGGCCGGCCGTCGTTCTGGTTCATCGCGGCCTCCTTACTCGCCCACCAGGCTGCGCAGCTTCGCGACGAGCTCGGTTCCGTTCACCGGCTTGGTGACGTAGTCGTTGCAACCGCTGGAGAAGCCTTCCTCGACGTTCTCCATCTCGCTGCGGGTCGTGACCATGATGATCGGGGTCAGAGCGAGGTGCTCGACCTCCCGGATCCTGCGAACGGCCTCGAATCCGTTCATCTTCGGCATGACGACGTCCATCAGGATCGCGTCGGGACGATCGCTCGCCGCTTTCTGCCACGCCTCTTCGCCGTTCGAGGCGGTGATGATCTCGTACTGCGCCTTGGCGAGAATCATCTTCTCCATCATGAGCACCGTGCTCGAGTCGTCGACTACCAGGATTCTCTTTCGCTTCACAATGACCTCCTCGTCATCTCGTCTGTTCGTTGGCATGCTGTCCGTCCCGTACGGGATCGTGATTCCTGTAGTGAGCGTCGGGAGCAGTGGAAGGGGAGGCTGCACCCGCCTGCACCGCGGAACCCGCGCCGCAGACGAAGGCGGGGATGTCGCGCGCCGGCATCGGCATCGCGAGATGAAATCCCTGCCCGACCGTGCAGCCCGATGCGAAGAGTGATTCCGCCACGGTCGCGCTCGACACGCCTTCTCCGACCGTCGTGATGCCGAGCTCGCGCGCGAGTTTCGTCAGGGCCGCGACGATTCTCCGAGCGCGCGCGTCCGCCGGCATCGCTTCGACGAACGAGCGGTCGATCTTCACCTCGCAGATCTCGAAGTCGAGCAGGTGGGAGAGCGACGAATAGCCGGCTCCGAAATCGTCGATCGAAAATCCGACGCCGCACCCTCCGAGGAACCCGATCACTTCCGCCGCGCGCGTTCCGTCGGAGATGAGCGTCTCTTCGGTGATCTCGAGCTTGAGCATCCCTGCGGGAATTGCGGCCCGCTCGACCGCGCGGGCAACGCGCAGAGGAAACTCCTCGCTCGCGAGCACGAGCGGCGTGACGTTCACCGCGACGGGAAGCCTCACACCCGTCGCCTCCCACGCCTTCCACTGGGCGATCGCCGAGTCGACGGCGAAATACGTGAGAGAGTCGAGCGCCCTCGCGCTCGCGAGTCGCGGCAGGAAAGCCCCGGGCGAAAGCATGCCGAGGTCGCGGTGAAACCAGCGGATCAGCGCTTCGCTTCCGATCACGTTTCCCGTGGTCAGATCGACCTGCGGCTGGTGAAGGAAGAAGAGCTCGCCGCCTGCGATCGCGTGATCGATCTCCGCTTCGAACGGGTGGTCGTGATTCGCTTCGTGGGGATTGGTCATTCAGAGCGTCTCCGTAGTGGTGTTGCGATCGCAGCGTCCGCGCAGGGCCGCGCGGACTTTGTTGAGCAGCTCGATCCCGTCGATCGGCTTGGTGATGTAGTCGGAGCATCCGGCACCGGCGGCCTGCTCGACACAGCGCCGGTCGCCTCGGGTGGTCACCATGATGATCGGCGTCGCGCGCGTCGATTCGAGGCTGCGAAGTTCGGCGCAGACCTCCACACCGCTCATCCCCGGCATCACGACGTCGAGCAGGACCAGGTCGGGGAAGCGCGAGGTCGCCAGCTCGATCGCCTCGCGCCCGTCTCGGGCGACGATCAGGTCGTACGGCCCGGTGCGGAGGATCATCCGCTGGACCATCAGCGTCGTCGCGGAATCGTCGACGAGAAGGATCGTCCTTCGCGGCAAGACAGCGGATGCGCTCGTCGTCGTTTCCATCTCGAGCCGATGGAATTCAAGAGCTGTGCCAGCCCGAGGACGGACGCGGATGAGCCGATTTTCAGGGCTTTTTCGCGACTCTCAGCGCATCCGAAGTCGCGGCGCTCACGAGATTCCGGGAGGTTCGCGAGATCTCGGGACGGGCGGGTAGTGCGACGCGCGCCGGGGCGAACGACGCGTCAGCGCTCAACGGGAGCGTCGAGGTCGGGAAGATCGCCAGAGAGGGCGACGCGACGATCCATGATCGGGAATTCGGCAGGCGCGACGTTCAGGACTCGGCGGAGTCCTTCTTCTGTTGCTCCCAGTCCCGAAGCGCGTTTTTGGGCGTCCGGTCCTTCAGTCGCGGCCGTTCGAGAATCGCGGCCATCAAGTCGGCGACGCCCCAGGAGAAGAAGCAGACGGCCGAGACCGTGAGGAATTGATTGATCGTCTGCAGGCCGAGAAGGTAAAAGAGGAAGAGCGGGACGGCGACGCCCATCACCAGGATTCCCGTCACGAGTCTGACTCCGGTCATAGGGCATGATTACAGCACAACCGACCGGCGCGCGACCAGCGCGCCCGAAAAGCATCTGATGCAGGCCGCACTCCTACTCTCGTTCGCAATACTCCTCCCGGGGGCTCCTCCGGCGTGCGAGTGGCAGAGCTCGGTACCCGTGCGCAAGCTCCTCGTCGCGCCTGCGGCGCTCGAGGGGAACGCCAGCTACTACGCGAAGAAGTTCGAAGGGCGACGAACCGCGAGCGGCGAGACCTTTCACCAGGCGCTGATGACAGCCGCTCACAAGGAACTGCCGCTCGGCACGGTGGTGCGCGTCCGCTCGCGCGCCACCGGGAACGAGGTGATGGTCCGGATCAACGACCGCGGCCCGTTCGGCGGCCGGTTCGTCATCGATCTCACGAAGGCTGCCGCCGAGGCGCTCGGAGTGCACATCTCCGCCGATCGCGGCGTGACGATCGAGGTTCTGCGCCTGCCGGATTGATCGTGACTACAGTCCCGTAGCGACGAACGGCAACGCAGGATCGACCGGCGTGACGCTGCCGTTCCAGATCAGCGCATTGATCAGGACCGCTCGCTCCGGTACGCGCACACCCGAGCCGACGATCGATACGTCGATCCGCGCTGCGGCCCCGACGACGGCGTCGTCCCAGAGGGCGCTGTCGGCGACCAGGGCGCCCGCCTCGACGACGGCGCGCGCGCCGATCACCGATTTCGAGATGCGACCGTCGACGCGAGCGTCGTCCGCGACGACCGAAGCATCGGCGCCGACGATCGAGCCGGAGGGCACACGAGTCTCGCCGCGTGCCATCGCGGCCGTCAGCTCGCGGCTCGCCTGCAGATAGCGGCGAGGGCTCCCGACGTCGAACCAGAGTCCGTCGCTCACCACGCCCGCGATTTCGCGTTTGCCGCTCTCGAGTACGGGAAGATAGAAGTCTTCCGTCATCCCCGAGAAGTCGCGATCTGGGAGACGTTCGAACACGGCAGGAGTCAGTGCGTGGACTCCCGAGAACATCAGCGCCTCTCCCCGCCCCGACGCTCCGATCGCCGTCACGCGCCGCCCGTCGAACCAGACGCTCGTGAAGCGGTCGTCGAGAGGCGGATGACGGAGCAGCATCGCCGCGATCGCGCCGCTGCTCCGAAGCGACTCGACGAGTGCGCTCCAGGGTGGAAACTGCACCGAGTCGCCGTTCACGAGCAGGAACATATCCTCGTGCTCGAAATGCTCGCGCGCGTTGCGAAGCCCGCCTCCGGTGCCGAGAATCGCCGGCTCGAACGAGTACCGGATCTCGCAGCGGCCGGCACAATGCGCATCGAGCCAGGCACGCAGTGCGTCGGGATGATGGTGGAGATTCACCACGATCTCGTCGGCGCCCGCGTCGATCAGCGAATCGACTGCCCACCCTGCGAGCGGGAGATTGCAGAGCGGCACGAGCGGCTTCGGGAGAGAGTCGGTCACCGGGCGGAAGCGCGTGCCGAGCCCCGCCGCGAGAACCATCCCCTTCATGACGATGGATATCCTTCGGGCGGGAAGATCATGTTCTCCCCGAGATCGGGGCGCGTGCGTCGCTGCTGGCGGTAGAGGTCGGCGTAGTTCTGACGGATCGCCTTGTCCATGTCGATGCCGAGCGATTCGGCGACCTCGCGGATGCGCGCCAGCGACCCCTCGATCTCGAAGTAGTCGCCGATCGGCGTCCGGTCGAGCATCACTTCCGCATCGCCGACCCGCCAGACCTCGCGGAACTTCTGGTACCGGAACACCGGCTTGAACCCGAGCTGATCGAAGAGCGCGATCGCCCGCTCAAGGCTCTCCACGCCAGTCTGCACTTCGTCGCGCGTGCGGACCCCGCCCGTGATCGACTGCGGCCCCTTGAACGTCACGAGCGTATAACGGCCGAACTTGCGGACGCGAAGAAGAGCGCCCCGCGTCTTGAGCTCGCCGCGGCGGTCGAGCACGATGTTGTCCTCGAAGGTTTCGGGATAGAGGCGCTCCGCCCCGAGGCTCTCGAGCCTCTTGATGATCGCAACGCGATCGGCGAGCGGAAACTTGATTTCGATCTCTGACGCCATGGGCGAATACGGAATTGAGAATTAAGAATTGAGAATTGAGAGATATAAATTATAGCTCAATTTATGAGTCACCATTTGATCTCGGAACGGGCGAGAGGCAGGGAGATGGCGAGCGATCGCGCGCCCGCCATCTCTCAATTCTCAATTCCCAATTCTCAATTCGTCTCTCGACACTCTAGCTGATACGCAGCACTTCCACGCCAGGCAGGCTCTCGCCGGAGACGAACTCGAGCGAGGCGCCGCCGCCGGTGGAGATGTGGCTGATCCGGTCGGCGTAGCCCGACTCGTTGACCGCCTCGACCGACTCGCCGCCGCCAACGATCGACGTCGCGCCGGCGTGAGAGACCGCCTTCGCCACGGCGAGCGTGCCGGCCGCGAACTCCTTGGTCTCGAAGACCCCCATCGGGCCGTTCCAGAAAATCGTCTTCGCACTGGCGAGGATCGCGGAGTAGGTCTCGATCGTCTTCGGGCCGATGTCGACCGCCATCTCGTCGCCCGCGATTTCGGAGCCGACGTCGACGATGCGAACCTTGGTCGGCAGCTTCACGTTGTCGCCGAGCACGAGGTCGGTCGGGAGATGGAGCTGCGCGCGCTCCTTCGCGGCGAGAATCTTCGCCGCGACGGGAAGCGACTCGGCATCGACGAGGCTCGATCCGAGCGCGAACCCTTTCGCCGCCAGGAAGGTGTTCGCCATGCCGCCGCCGATCAGGACATGGTCGGCGAGCTTGATCATCGCTTCGAGCGGCTCAATTTTGCCGGCGATTTTCGCGCCGCCAAGGACGGCGACGAACGGGCGGTCGGAGACGTTGGTGACCTTCTGGAGGAACTCGAGCTCCTTGACCATCAGGAAGCCCGCGGCGCGTTTCGACGGCTCGAAGAGCTCGGCAACGCCGACGATCGAGGCGTGAGCGCGGTGCGCGCCGCCGAAGGCGTCGTCGACGTAGAGATCGGCGAGCTCGCGAAGCTGTTTCGCGAATGCAGGATCGTTCTTCTCCTCCTCGGCGTGGAACCGGAGATTCTCGAGGAGCAGCACGCCACCGGGAGGCAGCGCCTTCGCCTTCGCCACCGCGTCGGGGCCGACGCAATCGTCGGCGAAGGCGACTTCGACATTGATCATCTCCGCGAGCGTGTCGCGGACGGCGCGAAGCGAGTACTTCTCGTTGCGTTGTCCTTTCGGGCGCCCGAGATGCGCCGCGATGACGATCCGCGCCTCCCGCTCGCGCATGAACGACAGCGTCGGAAGGGTCTCCTCGATGCGGGTCGTGTCGGTGACCTTCCCGTTCTCCATCGGGACGTTGTAGTCGACGCGATAAAAGACGGTCGCGCCGCGGAGGTCGAGCTTGTCGACGGTATTGACCTTGATCATGGTGCGCTCCTTAGGAAGGCCGGGGACTTCAGCGGCCCCGAAACGCGTCCGGCCGCGCTTGCGCGCGGCCGGACGGTGGAACTGGGATCAGGCTTTCTTCTTCTTGTCGATATAGGAGCAGAGGTCGACCACGCGTTTCGAGTAGCCCCACTCATTGTCGTACCACGACAGGACTTTGTGCATGTGCGGATCGACCGAGCGGGTGTAGCCGGTGTCGAAGATCGACGATGCCGGATTCCCCTTGAAGTCGATCGAGACGAGCTCCTCGTCGCTGTAGGCGAGGATTCCCTTGAGCGGGCCGTTCGCCGCGTCGCGGATCGCCTGGTTGATCTCCTCGATGTTCGTCGGCTTCTCCGTCTCGATGACGAGGTCGACGAGCGAGACGTTAGGCGTCGGCACGCGGACCGAGATGCCGTCGAACTTACCCTTCAGCTCGGGGAGCACGAGGCCGACGGCCTTCGCGGCGCCGGTGCTCGTCGGGATCATCGATAGCGCGGCCGCGCGGGCGCGGCGGTGATCCTTGTGCGGCAGGTCGAGGATCCGCTGGTCGTTCGTGTAGGAGTGGATCGTGGTCATGATCCCCTTCTTGATCCCGAACTTCTCGTGCAGAACCTTGGCCATCGGCGCCATGCAGTTCGTCGTGCACGAGGCGTTGGAGATGACGAAGTGCTTCGTCACGTCGAGCGCCGCTTCGTTCACGCCGAGGCAGACGGTGATGTCCTCGCCCTTGGCGGGAGCCGAGATGATCACGTGCTTGACCGACCCGCGAAGATGCTTGGCTGCATCCTCACGCTTGGTCCAGAGCCCCGTCGACTCGATGACCAGGTCGACGCCGAGCTCTTCCCAGGGGATCTTCGCCGGATCCTTCTCGGCATAAACGCGAAGCGCCTTGCCGTCGATGAAGATGCTGTTGTCTTTCGCGACGATCTCGTGCTCGAGATTGCCGTGAACCGAGTCGTACTTCAGAAGGTACGCCAGCGTTCCCGGGTCAGTGATGTCGTTGACCGCGACGAACTCGAGATCCGATCCATACTTGAGCGCCGTGCGCATGACGACGCGTCCGATGCGCCCGAAACCGTTGATTCCAACTCGCATGCTCGTAAGCCTCCGTAGAGTTTCTTGAATCCTTTGCTACCGCGGCCGTCGTGCCGCATGGAAGCAGCCGAGGCCTTGGTAGTATACCGATTCCAGATGGACGAGAACTCATCACCCCTCCGCTGGCTCGGCGACCGCCTGGAGATGCTCGACCAGCGCCTGCTGCCGCGCCGAATCGAATGGATTTCCTGCCGCGACGCGGCCGAGGTCGCAACCGGCATCACGACGATGGTCGTCCGCGGCGCCCCCGCGATCGGCGTCGCCGCCGCATACGGCCTCGCGCTCGAGGCGCGGCTCGCCGTCGCCGGGAACAAGCCCCTTTCCGCGACGCTCGAACCGGCGGCCGAGCTCCTGCGCCGCTCCCGGCCGACGGCGGTCAACCTCGCCTGGGCGGTCGACCGGATGATGCGCGTCGTTTCGGGGCTCGGGGCGCTGGCACCGGCGGCGATCGCCGAACAGCTCGCGGACGAGGCCTCGGCGATCCACGCCGAGGACATCGCCGGGAACAAGCGCATGGGCGCATTCGGCGCCGAGCTCCTCCCCGACAGCTGTACGGTGCTCACGCACTGCAATGCGGGCGCGCTCGCGACGGGCGGCTACGGCACCGCGCTCGGCGTCATCCGCGCCGCGCGCGACGCGGGCAAGACGATCGCGGTCTTTGCCGACGAGACGCGGCCTTACCTCCAGGGCTCGCGTCTCACGGCGTGGGAGCTGCAGCGCGACGGCATCGACGTCACCGTGATCACCGACAGCATGGCGGGGCACTTCTTCTCGAAGGGGACGTTCGACGCCGTGATCGTCGGAGCCGACAGGATCGCAGCGAACGGCGATGCGGCGAACAAGATCGGGACCTACTCCGTCGCCGTGCTCGCCGAGGCGCACGGCGTGCCGTTCTACGTCGCGGCCCCGCTGTCGACGATCGACCCGCAATGCCCGACGGGCGATGCGATCCCGATCGAGGAGCGGAGCGCCGCGGAGGTCGTCGTGACGCGAGGCATCGGGCCGGACGGCGAAACGGCCGCGGTGGTGACGGCACCCGATGGCGTGCGGGTGCGCCATCCGGCATTCGACGTCACGCCGGCGCGACTGATCACGGCGATCGTGACCGAACGTGGCGTGCTGCGCCCTCCCTACGGCCGTGCGATCGCAGCACTCTTCGAGGAGAAACGATGAAAGCCTGGCTCACGCTGATGCTCTACGCGATCTGGATCGGTGCAGGGCTCACGATCGCCCTGATCGCGGCACCCGCGGCCTTCGAGGCGGCGCCGTCGCGAACGATCGCCGCCGCCGTGGTCGGCGCGATGCTCGCGCGCTGGCACTACATCGCCCTCGCCGCTCCGGCCATTCTTCTCATCGCCGAATGGCGACGCGGCCTCACGAACACGCGCCTCGTCGTCCTACTCTCGCTGGCGCTGCTCCTCGGCTCGGCCCAGGCGTTCGCCGACCTCGAGATCAGACAGATCCGCGCCTCGTCGATCGTTCCGGTGAGCGAGCTCCCCGCGTCGAGCGCGGTGCGGCGGCGCTTCGGCATGCTCCACGGCGTCTCGACGAGCATCATGCTGCTGCAGATCGTCGCGGCGATGGGGGCGGCGTGGCCCGACAAACGAGGCGAAAGGCGAGAGGCGAGAGGCGACGAGTAGGCGGGAACCGAGAAACTAGGCGAAGGGCGAGGGGCGAAAGGCGATGAGTGAGCGGCACCCGCGAACGCAGAGCTCGCTGCCCTCTCGTCGCATCGAGGCGACGGGATGAGAACCGAAATGTCGAATGAGGAATGATGAAACGCCCCTGCGGAGCGCCTTCACTTCTTCATTCGACATTCTTCATTCGACATTCTCCATTTCGGTTTCCGGTTCCTCGGTCGGCCTTCGAGACTAACCTTTAGCGACCACCCGCGCGAATGCACTACCCGCTCATCGCCTCTCGCCCCTCGCCTCTCGCCTGCCCTACCAGATCAACGCGCGATTCACGCCGATCGGGCGGAAGCCGATCGACTCGTAGAGATCGATCGCCGACTTGTTGAAGTCGTTGACGAAGAGGCTGACGCGGCGGTGACGCAGAAGGAGATGACCGCAGATCTCGCGGAGTCCCCGCTGCGCCCACCCCTGCCTTCGCTCGTCAGGCCGCGTCCAGACGCCCATGAGCTGAACGGTCTGCGTCGTCACAGCGGAGAACTCGGTCTTGAAGACGAGCCTCCCCTTCTGGAAGAGCACCATCGAGCGCTGTTGCGAGATCAGCTCGCGGATCCGCTGCCTGTAGCCGCTCGCATCGCGCGACATCGGATCGATGCCGACCTCCTCGAGGTGCATCGCGGCACAGGCAGGAACGAGCGCGTCGAGGTCTCCGGCGCGGGCGTAGCGGACGAGGTCGAGCTCCGGCGGATCGTCCATGTGGTCGAGCACGTAGACCGGCTGCCGGTCGCGCCACACCGTCGGCGGCGAGACCCACGCCGCAATCTGCCGCCAGAGCGCGTCGACGAGCGAGACTTCCGAGATGATCGCGCGAGGAGCGTCGCCCGAACGCGTCACCTGATCGGCAAAGATCGACACGACGAGATCGCGCCTCTCGTGAGGCAGCGAGCGCTCCACGGCCATCACGATGTTCCAGCCGACCATCGCGAGCCCGACCAGCTCGCCTCGCAGAAAGACCGCCACGTGGTCGCCCAAGCCGGAGATCCCTTCCTCCAGGATCCTCGAGACGAGGTAGGCGTTCATGATCGGCTCGCGCTCGAGAAACTCGAGTGCCAGGGTCTGATCGCTCCAGCCGAGCGATCGAACCGCCCAGCGGTCGAGGTCGTCGTTCCGGATTGCCATATGAACGGGAGAAGTCTAGCCGAGACGAGGCGAAAGGCGAGAGGCGAAAGGCGATGAGCAGGCGGGAAGGCGTGTCGCGGCGCGGTGTGCAAAGTCGGAAGGAAAGGCCGGGCGCGGGCCTTTCGGTCTCTTCCGCACCCGGTTTTTCGGCCTGCCTGACGCCCGGTCTCCGTCAGCGGGACCGCGTTCGGTCACTCTACTTCGTGCCCGCGCGCGAAGACCTGCTTGACCTCGAGCCTCGGCGAGAGGACGACGAGGTCGGCTTCGTAGCCTTCCTCGATGCGCCCCTTCCGGTCGCCCACGCCGAGCAATCGCGCGGGAAGCTCGGTCGCCATCGGGACGACCCGCTCGATGTGGACGCCGGCGAGCTCGACCATGTTCCTCACCGCCCGATCCATCGTGAGCGTGCTGCCAGCGAGCGCTCCCTTCTCCGTCCGCGCGACGCCGGCGGAGACGACGATCGGCGCTCCGCCTAACTCGTAACGCCCGTCGGGCGCTCCGGCGGCGCGGTTCGCGTCGGTCACGAGCGCCAGGCGCTCGCCGAGGAGTCGCGCGCAGATCTGCAGCGTGACGGGGTGGAGGTGAACGCCGTCGGCGACGACCTCCGCGGTCAGCGCTTCCGTGACGACGAGCGCGCCGAATATGCCAGGCTCCCGCTGCTGAAACTGCGCCATCGCGTTCAGGAGATGGGTCGCATGGCGCACGCCGGCTCCCGCCGCATCGAGCATCTCCGAAAAACCGGCTCCGGTGTGGCCGGCGGAGAAGGCGATGCGCCCCGCGAAACGATCGATCAACGCGCGCGCCCCCTCGATCTCAGGAGCGATCGTCATGAGCCAGGCGGGAACGGCGCCGTTCGAGAGCCATTCCTCGACTTCCGACTCGTCGGGGGGCCGGAGCTCTTCCTTCGCGTGCGCGCCGCAGCGCGCCGGCGCGAGGTACGGCCCCTCGAGGTGGATCGCGACGATCTCGGCACACCCGCCGACGTCGCGGCGCCGCGCCTCGTCGATCGAGACGATCGCCCGCGTGATCGCGCTGCGCGGCGCGGAAATCGTCGTCGCCGCGAGCGCCGTCGTTCCGTGACGCGCGTGGAACTCGGCTACCGCAATCGCGGCCGCCGCCGATCCGTCCATGAAGTCCGCCCCCGCCCCGCCGTGCACGTGCATGTCGACGAAGCCTGGAACGATCAACTCTTCGGGATCTCCCGCCTCCGGCACGTCGATGTCGACGCGCGTGATCTTCCCCCCGGCGACGTGGACGACGCAGGCGTCGTGGAACCGTCCGCCGATGAATGCGCGGCCGCGGATCAGGTTGCGCATGGGAACAGCGTAGGTTCGGAATTGAAAATTGAAAATTGAAAATCGAAAAAGGAGCGCAGGGAGGCGCAAGCGAGGCGCACACAATCTGTACCGGCGCCCCGTTTTCAATTTTCAATCTTCAATTTTCAATTCGCGCCCAGAGCGCGCCTGACATCACCGCCCGCATCGGCCAGGCGCACCCGCGCTTCGTCCGCTGAACGTCCCAGCCGCAGCATCACGATCGCAGCCTTCGCGCTGCCGGCAGCGTTGACGGCGGATCGCGCGGCGATCGGCGAGCAGCCACATGCCGCCTCCACGACGCGCCACGCGTCGGCACCGAGGTCGCGCTCGACGGGGAGATTCGAGAAGACGCGCCCGTGGCGGACCATCGCCGTGGTCACGAGCGCGTCGAGGGCGATCTTGATCGCCGTCGCGCTGCGCAGCGCGAGATCGCCCATCACGACCTCCGCCCCGGTCGGAATCACGATCGGGAAGTCGCACTCGCTCGCGAGCGATGAGTTAGGCGTGGTCGTGATTCCGATGGTCAGCACGCCGAGACGATTCGCGGCGCGCGCCGCATTGAGGCCGAATGCCTGGTCGCCCGACGCGCTGACGCACACGAGCGCGTCCTCGGGGCGAAGCTGTGCATTCACCCGCGTGATCGCGTCCTCGTCGTCGGCCAGCCCCCCCTGCTGGCCCGGCTCCTTCGTGATGACCACGATCCTCGCGCGGTCGAAGCCGAAGCGCTTCGAAAGCCCCGCCGCGTCGGACGCCGCCGTGCGGCCACAGCGTCCCCAGCCGGCATAGGCGAGCCTGCCGCCGTGGCTCAGGCGATCCTCGATCGCCTCGGCGGCGCGCCCGATCCGATCGGCGGCCGCCGCGACCAGCGCGGCGACGTCCGATTGCTGCGTTGCGACGAGGCGCGCCACCTCGGGCGCACCCATCTCGTCGAGGCGTTTCGATTCGCTTAATCGCTCCCAGGACACGGGGCCTCCTCCGGGCGGTATCGCGCTCAGGCCGTCGCCGCGCGGCTCACCACGACCAGCGTCAGGTCGTCGGCGAGAGCCTGCAGGTTCGTGAACTCGAGCACTGCGTTCTCGAGCTGCGTGGCGATCTCCAATGCCGCCTCGCCGTGGAGCGCGCCGAGCGTCTCGCCGAGCTTCGACACGCCGAACTCGACGCCGTCGTCGCTCTCCGACTCGGTCAGGCCGTCGGTGAAGAGGACGAGCGCGTCACCGCTGCCGAGAGAAAACGAGGCGTCGTGATACTTCGCGTTCGCGATCGGGCCGATCAGGATGTCCGCTTCCGGAAGCTCCTCGACGCCGCCCGCCGAGAGCCGGAGCGGCGGCACGTGACCCGCGTTGCAGTACTCGACGAGCCCCGTAGCCGGATCGAGACGGCCGACGAACATCGTGACGAACTTCGACTTCGGGAGCGTCTCGCGGAGGTTCGAATGCAGCTGAGCGACGAGCTCCGCGGGTGTCGGGTCGTGCTTCGTGAAGATGCGGAACGCCGTCTGGATGCCCGCCATGAGGAGCGCGGCGGTCACGCCTTTGCCGCTCACGTCGGCGATGACGAAGTAAAGCCGCCCGTCGGGACGGCAGATGAAGTCGTAGTAGTCGCCGCTGACGGTGCGGCACGGGGTGTTCAGACCGGCGAGACCGTACCCCGGAACGTGAGGCGGCTCGCCGGGGAGAAGCCCCTTCTGGATCGCCGACGCGGTGCGAAGCTCCTCGTCCATCAGGCGCTTCTGCAGGGCCGACTCGCGCAGGCGCGTGTTTTCGAGCTTCACCGAAGCGAGGCGCGCGATCTGGCCGACGATCCGCACGTCCTCTTCGCTCAGCGCCTTCTGCGCGAAGTAGTAATCGACGTAGAGAAGCCCGTTGACGATGCCGGCGACCATGAGCGGCGCGCAGACGACCGAGTTGATCCCCTGCATGATGATCGACTGCGCCTGGCTGAGCCGCTCGTCGACCGAGATGTCGACGAAGGCGAGCGCCTTCTTCTCCTCGACGATCGTCTGCAGCAGGGTGTGGCTGATCGTCAGCTCGGCCGTGTCGTTCTTGTTCTGGCGGCGCACCTCGACAGTGGCGAACGCTTTTCCGTCGTCGGCCAGAAGGCCGATCGCGGCGCGCGACGGCTTGAGGTGTTCCATCACCTTCTCGACGATGAAGCCGAAGAGCTCGTCCATGGGACGATCTTCGATCAGCTCGACGGCGAGCGCGTTGAGCACGCGGAAGCGATCGAGGCTCTTGCCTGAAAGCTGCTGTCCCGCCTCGATCTCCTGGATGGGGATCGCGATCGTCGGCGTCAGACGCGGGTCTGCGACCGCGACGAACCGGTCGGTCGAATGCTCCGACTGGAAGAGCAGCTCGGTATCGCCCATCCTGATCCGGTCGCCGGAGCGAAGTTTCTGGTCGGCCTCGACGCGGGTGTTGTTGAGGTAGGTCCCGTTCGCGCTTCCGAGGTCGCGAAGAACCCAGTCGCCTTCGATCCGGTGGATCTCCGCGTGACGGCGCGAGAGGTAGCGATCCTTGATCGGGATCGCGCAATCGCTGGCGCGGCCGATGGTTGCCAGGTCCGACGAGATCTTGTGATTCGTCGGACTTCCAATCGGCGAAAACACTGTCACTTCCGCGCTGCGCTGCGGTTTTGCGGACATCGGTCGGCTCTTCCTCCCCACACCGCCCCACGGGCCGGCCAGAGCGCTTCGACCGACTCAGTTCCGACCGTGCAGCGGATCGCCGATAGTATAGTTGGTCCGCCGTTGAATGGTTTCCCGTTGACCACCGAAGCGACCGACTCCGACGCCTACTTCACCGAGATCGAGGCGCACTTCGCGCATCGTCGCGGCACCCCTTTCCTTTTTTCGTCGAAAGACTGGATGCTGATGAAGTCGTGGCACGACGAAGGCGTTCCGCTCGCGATCGTCCTCGAGGCGATCGACGCCTGCTTCGACTCGCGGGAGAAGGCCGCGAGGAAGAGGACGATCTCGAGTCTCTCGTACTGCAGGCACGCCGTGGCCGACATCTGGGCCGAGAGGCGCGACCAGGCGGTCGGCGGCTCGGGCTCGGTGCCGGAGGCCGATCCGCGCGGTGCGCTCGAGGCGGTGATCACCGCGCTGCGCGAAGCGGCGGG
Organism: Thermoanaerobaculia bacterium; assembly: GCA_041671505.1. GTDB lineage: Bacteria > Acidobacteriota > Thermoanaerobaculia > Gp7-AA8 > Gp7-AA8 > JACPDH01. The sequence continues at coordinate 97,630 of JBAZBK010000014.1, forward strand.
CGCGGCCGACGCGCGCTACCGCCCGGCGTTCGACGCGACTCTCGAGGAGTTGCACGAGATCGCGGGAGCGGCGATGAGCGTCCCCGAAACCGAGGATCGTCTCGTCATCGCGGAGCAGGGGCTGATCGCTGCGCTTCTTCGGGCGATGCCGGAGGGGGAGCGCGACGAGCTCGTCGCGTCGGTCGACGCGCAGCTCGCGCGTTACGCGATCGCCGACGGGGACACGCGAACGAAGACGCGCGAGGCGAACCTCTGGCGGCTCGTGCGGCGCCGTGTCGTGGTGCCGAGACTATCGCTATTCGGCTGAGCGCTTCGCGTTTTCGATCGCGCTGAGGATTCCGAGCGCGGTCGCGCCGCTCACGGGCGCGTCGGGCGCCGCGACGATCGGCGCCACCGGCACGCCGCAGCTCTGCAGCGCCTCGGCCGCGCCGTTCCCGCCATTCCCTGCGCATGGAGGCGCACCGCCGGTGCGGAGCAGTTGAGCCGCCGCGCGGAGCATCGCCGAGCCGCTGACCGCACGCGACGGCTCGACCGCGCGCGTGATCGGGTCGACCGTGAGAAGTCGCAGACCGAGCGCCTGGACGATCTCCTCCCGCCCCGGCACGTCGGCAATGTCGACCGCGATCGGAGGGTCGGCGATCGGCGCAAAGCGGTATGCCGACACTTCCCAGTAGCTCAGGATCGCGAGGTCGGCCCGCGTCAGCGTCGCAGCGTTCATCGCGTTGTTGTAGCGCGGCGGCAGGTTGGCGCGCTTGTAGGCGGTCTTCACCGACGCGAGACGGTCGTCGTAACCGCGTCCCGGGTAGCGCTGCGCCAGCCGCTCCAGGCGGATGATCGCCGCCTGGAAGTTTCCCTCGCCCGCTTCGACATCGGCGAGGAGAGCCTGCACTGCCGGATCGTCGATCCGCCCGCGATCGAGCAGCGCGGTGACCTCCACCCTGGCGTCGGCGTATCGCCCCGAGGCGACGAACCGTCGTGCCAGCTGCTCTCGCGCGACGTCCGACTGCGGCATGATCGCGACCGCCTGCTCGAGCAGGGCGATCGCCTCATCGTTCGTGCCTGCGCCCGCTGCAAGCGAAAGAAGCTGCCGGAAACGCTCTCCCGTGACCACTTCGAAGCGCTGCCGGATCGCCGCGCTCGCCCCGGGGGCCGACGCCAGCGCGCGATAGGTCTCGAACGCCGTCGCGACGTCACCCTTCCGCAGCGCGATCTCGGCTCCGTATGCCTGCGCCGCGACGTAGTCGGGCTGCACGCCCAGCGCGCGATCGATCTCCGCGGACGCTCGTTCGGTATCAGCTAACGCGAGCGCCGCGACAGCACGTCCGACGCTCGCAGGAAGGTAGCCCGGGTACTTCGTCTCGATCGACGCGAACGCACGGTCGGCGTCGGGAACGAATCCCTGCGAGAGCTTCGTCCACGCCGCGCCGAAGCGCTTTTCGGCCGACGGATCCACACGTCCTTCGAACCCGATTCGGGGGTCGAGGAGGAACCCGAGCTGCGAGGCGGGCGCCGGAGGCGCCGTAGTCGCACAGCCCGCCGCCAGGAGCAGCGCGGCAGCGGCGAACAGCGCGCAGGTAAGGAGTATTCGTGAGTGCACGAGGAGAGTATGGAGGCGGAATTCGAAATTGAAAATTGAAAATTGAAAATTGAAACGAAATGCCTTCCGCATATCACGTCAAAATACGACACTTAAACAGTCATCAATATTCATATTTCAAAATGCGCAGAAGCGGGGGACACGTTCGAAGTCACGCGCCCATTTTCAATCTTCACTTTTCAATTTTCAATTCCGCGGCAATCGCCGCGGCCGCTTCGCTCGCATCGATCCAGCGGACGCCGGTCTCGGCCCGCAGCCAGGTCATCTGGCGCTTCGCATATGCGCGGGTCCGGCGGGTCGTCTCCTCGATCGCTTCCGCTTCGGTCATCGTCCCGGCGACGACGGCCGCTGCCTCGCGGTAACCGATCGTGGTGAACGGGCGGGCGGCGGCGGGAAAGCGCTCGAGCAGCCCGCGGGTCTCCGCGACGAGCCCGCCAGCGAACATCGCCCGCACACGGTTGGCCAGAATCACGTTGAGCGCGCCGCGTTCGACTTCGAGAGCGAACTTCGTCGCAGGGATCGACTCCCTGCCGGGAGACGGACGCTCCCAGCTCGAGATCGGCCGGCCCGACGAGAACCAGACCTCGAGCGCGCGCTCCACCCGGTGGCGATCGGCCGGTGCGATCCTTCCCGCGGAGACCGGGTCGACGCGCTCGACGAGCCGCCAGAGCCTCGCGGCACCCCGCGGAGCATCCCAGATCGCACGGATTCTCGCGCGAAGCGCTTCGTCGCGTCCCGGCAGCTCGGGGAGCCCGCTCAGCAACGCCCTCAGGTAGAAGCCGGTGCCGCCGACGAGAATCGGTACGCCTCCGCGGGAGAGGATCTCTTCGCAGACGACGCGAGCACGCGCCGCGAACTCTGCGGCGTCGAAAGGCTCGCCGGCGTCGACGACGTCGATCATGTGGTGCGGCACATGACGTCGATCCTCGGCTGACGGTTTCGCGCTCCCGATGTCGAAGCCGCGATAGACCTGGACCGAGTCGAAGTTGACGATCTCGCCGCCGACGCGCGGCGCGAGTGCCATCGCGACGCGGCTCTTGCCGACACCGGTCGGGCCGGCGATCACGAGAAGCGGGCGCGTGATCAGCGGCGCCTCGGGGCCATGTCGACGTTCCGCGCGCTCTCGAGCTTCTCCTGAAGATGCGGCCTGCAGTAGACGCTGCCGTGCGGGATCGGGCTGCGACAGACGATGCACTTCGCCCGCCTCTGCGGCTTGAGCCTTCTGCCTAACCATGCGAGGACACCGAGGCCGATCACGCCGACACCGAACAGGAGCGAATCCCAGAGCAGCTTCTCCGTGACGAATTCGAGCAATTCGCCGTGGTACGTCTCTCTCACCACATACGCGACGAGCGTCGCGATGATGATCCAGATCCCGGTGCGGAACAGCGTTACCGACATGCTGACCAATGATTCTCAGTGACTAGCGCTCGGAGTGTCAAACTCCCGAACGATCAGGACTTGCCGTTTTTCGATGCGAAGGACGACCGTGCCCTCGGTATCGGTGCGTAGAACGAGCGCGCCGCGAGCGCGAAGCGAACTGACGACATCGGCCGACGGATGACCGAACGGGTTGCCCCTCCCGCACGAGACGAGCGCGATCCGCGGTCTGACGAGGTCGAGGAATTTCGCCGTCGACGAGGACGCCCCGCCGTGGTGCGGAACTTTGAGAATGTCGGCGCGCAATTCACCCGCATGGTCGTACCGGAGCACCGTTTCGGCTTCCTTCTCCACGTCCCCGGTAAGCAGGAGCGATCTCCCCCCGACGCTTGCCGCGTACACGAGCGATCCGTTGTTCTCCGGGGCACGGCGGAAGCGCGTCGCGACGTCGATCGGTCGGAGCTCGACGCCGCCGGTCGCGATGACACCCTCCGACTGCGCATCCGCGACGGGAATGCCGAGGCGCAGCGCATCGTCGAGGATGCGCTGCACGCAGGGCGCACTGACGTGGCGTCGCGCGACGACGACGCGGCCGACGTCGAAGTCGCGCATTGCGGCCGGGATCGCGCCGCAATGATCGGGGTGCGGGTGCGTCAGCACGATCGCGTCGATCCGCCTCACGCCGGCGTCCGCGAGCTGTGGAACGAGCACGCGCCTCCCGATCGAGGGATCGCGCGACGAGCCACCTCCGTCGACCAGGATCGCGCCGCGCCCGCTTCGAAGCAGGATCGCGTCTCCCTGCCCGACATCGAGCAGGCGGATTTCGCCCTCGCCTGCGTCACGCCGCACAGCGCCCGTCGCGATCGCGACGACGACCGGTATCGCCAGCGCGAACGGAACGATCCTGGTCCGCCCGCGCGCGGTCGCGGCCACGGCGATGCCGAACGCGGCGGCGACGAGCCAGCCGGGCGGCGCAGGCATCGCCATCGAGAGCCCCACGCCGTCGGCAACGAAGCGGTTGATCGCGACGACGAGGTCGTTCGACGAGCCGATCGCATCGAGCACGACGAACGCGGCGCCGGGGACGAACGGTGCGAGCGCGCAGGCGAGCGCCCCCGCGACGAGCATCCCGAAGAGGATCGGGCCGGCCAGGGCGGTCGCGATCGACCCGCCGGGGACGATCCGGTTGAAGTAGAGCAGCGTCAGCGGAAAGGTCGCGAGCTCCGCGCCCGCGCCGGCAGCGAGGCTGCCGCTCCGCTTCAGCCGCAGCAGCGCCGCAAGAGCGCGCCCGCCGACGATGATCCCGCCCGTCGCGGCGTACGTCAGCGCGAAGCCGGGATCGTCGATCTCCCACGGGCAGGCGACGAGGCGCACGAGCGCCGAGGCGAAGAGCGCGTTCGTCGCGCTCACGGGCCGCTCCCACAGACGCGTGAAGATCAGCAGCCCTAACATCCAGGCCGACCGTGACACCGAGGGATCGGAGCCGATGAACGCTGGCGCGAAGAACGAGACGGCGAGCAGGAGAAGGTCGGCCGAACGGCGAAGCCCCGCCAGCCTCGCGAGCCAGCGCAACGCTCCCGCGAGCATCGCGATCTGCAGCCCAGAGAAGACGAGAAGGTGATACGTGCCGCCCCGCTGGTACGACTCGAGCATCTCGTCGGGGAGGCGCGCCTGCCGCCCGAGCAGCAGAGCCTCGACGAGCGCGCTGCCGATCGACGCGACGCGCCACTCCCCCGCCGCGTCGCGGAGGGTGCGCGCCATCCGCCGGTTCCAGTACGCGGGTAACAGCCGCGAGGCTCGCCCCCGGACCGTCATGAGCCGCGCCGACTTCACCGCCAGCCGGTAGCTTCCGCGCGGCGTGCGCCGCAGAAATCCCTCCGCCTCGAGCAGCGCCGCGTCGATGACCTCGGGGGGCTCCTCTGCCGTCGAGACGAAGATCTTCCGCCCGACGTCGAGCGCGCCTCCTCTGGGAAGCACGGCGCGGAACGATCGCGCGACGAGGCGCCGGCGCCCGTCTTCGAGGGTCTGCCAGTCGTCCTCAACCGGAAGCGTCACCCGAACGAAGCGCTCCTCGCCGGCCGACGCAAGCATGGCGAGCTCTCGCCCCGTGGCGGCGCGCTCGCGCGCACCGATCGATACGCCCAGCGCGAGCAGGCCGGCAAGAATCGCGACACGAGCGCTCCATGGCTTTCGCGTCGCGAAGGTGAGAAGCGCGACGAGCGCCGCGGCAACGGCCGCGGCAGCGGGGTCGATCAGGACGCGGGCGAGAAGCAGCCCGGCGACGAACGATGCGAAAGCGTATGCAGCGGGATTCGAACGTGGATCATCGCTCAAGGACGAGCGAGGAGAGCGTCTCTACGTGATGCGTATTGGGAAAGAGATCGAGGAGATCGAGCGAACGGAGGGCGTAACCGCGGCGCCCCAGTTCCGCCACGTCACGGGAAAAGGTTACCGGATCGCACGAGAGATAACAAATCGTCGGCGGAGCCGCCTTCGCGAGCAGCTCGAGCGCGAGCGACGAGAGCCCCGCGCGCGGCGGATCGACGAGTGCGAAATCGGCCTGCTCGTCGAACTCCGAGAGAAACTCCTCGACCGAACCGCCGACCACCGCCACGTTGGGCGTCGCGCGGCAATTCAGCCCGGCGAACGTGTGGGCTTCCCCGAGCTCCTCGACGGTGACGACGCGTCCGAAAATTTCCGCGAGGGGAAGCGCGAAGAAACCGACGCCGCCGTAGAGGTCGAGCGCCAGATTCTTCCCGCTGCTCGCCGTACCGTGCGCGGAGACGAGAGCGAGCAGGCGGCCGAGCAGGTGCCGGTTCACCTGGAAGAACGTCGTCGTCGAGAGCGTGTAGCTGCGCCCGTCGACTTCGAGCGCGACCGGCACTCCCTCCGCGTATTCGTCGGGGCGCGTCGCGAACGAAAAACCGTGGTTCGACTCGAACGTGTCGATGATCGCGCCCCTCCTGCCGACTCCGCCGAGCGCCGCGAGCGAGCCGAGGAGCGCCGGGCCGACGATCTCGCAATGGTCGCTGAGCGGTACGACGTCATTCGACCGCCTCGCGTAGAACCCGACTTTCCACGGGTCGGCGGCGTCGGCGTGAAGCCGGCTGCGGAGCCGGTAGTTGAGCGGCGAGGCGTGCAGCCTGACTGGGGGGAGCGACGCGGGATCGAACTTCCCCACCCGTCTCAGCGAGTCGATGAGAATCCCCCGCTTCGCCTCGAGCTGCGCGTCGAGCCGGAGCTCGGCCCAGTCGCAGCCGCCGCACTCGTCGGAGACAGGACAGGGATCGGACCTGCGCTGCGGTGACGGCGTGAGCAGCTCGACGAGTTGCCCCCTGCCGAACCCCTTCTTCACCTCGACGACTTCGACGCGAGCGACGTCGCCTGGGTAGATCCCCGGAACGAAGAGCGGAAAACCTTCGACGCGGCAGATCGCCTCGCCCCCCGCGACGAGCGCGTCGGGGCTCAACTCGAGAACGTCGCCGTTGCTGACAGGAGGTGTGCGCACGAGAGGGAGTGTATCGCAGGGGATGCGCCGGGCGCGCGGCGCGGGCGGAGACTACAAAGAAGCTGAAGTTAGAACGCAGAACGATGAATGTTGAACCCAGAAACGAACCATGTCCGCGGCACGTTTCTGGATTCAACATTCATCGTTCTGCGTTCTAACTTCAAAACGGGCCTCAGATACTCGGCACGGCTGTAGTCAGCTGCCGTGCGACCCCGCAATCCCCAGCATCCGCTCGCTCGCATCCCACAGCCGCTCCGCGAGCGCGTCATCGAGCGCGTGGCGGCTCGGGCGCTGCTGTTTCGCCTTCACGAAGTAGCGCCCGTTGACGCTGCCGCCTTCCTCCGAGGTCGCCACGTGAAGCGTCGTCTTCGCACCCTCCGCGGGCGTCAGCATGAACGGCCGCCCCAGGTCCCAGAGCAGCCGGATGAGGCCGCGCGCGTCGCCGTCGGCGGCGATTCTGGTGTTCACGACTCCCGGGTGCACGGCATTCACCGTCACACCGCGGCCACTCCAGCGGCGCGCAAGGGCCCGCGTGTAGAGCACGTTCGCGAGCTTGCTCTCCGCGTAGGCCCGAACCCCGGTGTAGCGGCGACGCTCCGCGTGGAGGTCGTCGACGTCGATTCCCTTCGCCGAGTAATGCGCATTCGACGAGACGTTGACGACGCGTGCCGCGCCGGACGCGAGGATCGAGTCGCGCAGCAGGTGCGTCAGAAGAAAGTGTCCGAGATGGTTGATCGCGATCGTCGACTCGAAGCCGTCGGCGGTGACGATCCGGTCGCTCAGGAAAAGCCCCGCGTTGTTGATCACGACGTCGAGCTTCGCGTGGCGCGACCGGAGCTCCGCGGCGGCGTCATGAACCGACCTCATCGAGGCGAGATCGCAGACGAGCGGTTCGACGCGCCCGGACGGCGCGGTTCGACCGACCTCTTCGACCGCGCTCTCGACCTTCCGTCGATCGCGTCCCGCCATCACGACGGTCGCTCCGCGCGCCGTCAACGCGCGCGCCGTTTCGAGACCGATTCCGGCGTTCGCCCCCGTGACGAGACAGATCGTGTCGTTCATGTGCGCGGAGAAACAGCCGAAATTGCCGGAGTCATCCGTCGACCGTGGTTCGCTTCTCACTCTGGCGGTGTGACGCGGCTGGCTGGCACCGTGCCATGAATGGGCTTAGATTGAAGCTGCAGTACGCGGAGGTTTCTGATGGCCGAGAAGGAAACGAAGAAACAGACCGCCATGAATCCCCACCCCAAGGGCAAAGGCCGGGAGCACGTGGAGCATAGCCACGACCTAAAGAAGACGCTCTCGAAGTCACCGACGGTGCCAAGGCATTTCGCTCACAGCGCGCTGGGCAACCGGTGATATGGCGCGGCGCCGAGCCGCCGCCAGCCGACTGCCTGCTACTCCAGTGCGGGCCTTGATGTGGCGCAGGCACTCCTGCCTGCGCGCGGCGCGAAGCGCCGCCAGGAATCGTCGACTCTGCCGCCTTCGGCGGCGCGCAGGCAAGAGTGCCTGCGCCACATCAGGCCTCGCCGAGACAGGCCCCACGTCACCGCATGCGCGGTGTCGTGCCGTCGTCCCGCAGCCGTCACATGACAACCGCGCGGGGTCGTGATACATATCCCCGGCCTATGAAAGTACATGAATATCAAGCCAAAGAGATCCTGAGAAGATACGGTGTCGCCGTTCCTCGCGGAGTCGTGACCGACAATCCCGAGGCCGTGCGAGAGATCGCCAAGGAGCTCGGCGGACGCGTCGTCGTCAAGGCGCAGATCCATGCCGGCGGCCGTGGCAAAGGCGGCGGGGTCAAACTCGCCAAAACGCCCGACGAGGCGGTCGAGATCGCGAAGCAGATCATCGGCATGACGCTCGTCACACACCAGACGGGCCCCGAGGGGCGACTGGTCGGCAAGGTGCTCATCGAGGAGGCGCTCAACATCGATCGCGAGCTCTACCTCGGCATCACGCTCGACCGCCGCATCGGCAAGCCTGTCGTCATGGCGTCGAAGCAGGGCGGCATGGAGATCGAAGTCGTCGCCGAGAAGGATCCGAGCGCGATCCATCGCGAGACGATCGACCCGGTCCTCGGCATGCAGCCCTACCAGGCGCGCCACATCGCATACGCGCTGGGGCTCTCGGGTACGGCATTCAAGAAGTGCGTCGACTTCTGCCAGAAGCTGATGAAGGCGTACATCGAGACCGACGCGTCGCTCGCCGAGATCAACCCTCTCCTCGTCACGAAGGAAGAGGACGTGCTCGCGCTCGACTGCAAGATGAACTTCGACGACAACGCGCTGTTCCGTCACGCGGACATCGTCGAGATGCGCGATCTCGCCGAAGAGGATGCGCTCGAGGTCGAGGCCTCCAAGTTCGGCCTCAACTACATCAAGCTCGACGGCACAGTCGGCTGCATGGTCAACGGCGCGGGTCTCGCGATGGGAACGATGGACATCATCCACCACGCGGGAGGCGAGCCGGCGAACTTCCTCGACGTCGGCGGCGGCGCGACGGCCGAGCAGGTCAAGAACGCCATGCGCATCATCCTCAGCGACAAGAACGTCAAGGCGATCCTCATCAACATCTTCGGCGGCATCATGCGCTGCGACCGCATTGCGGAAGGCGTGGTGCAGGCGTCGAAGGAGCTCGGTCTCCCGGTTCCGCTCGTCGTCCGTCTCGAAGGGACGAACGTCGACCTGGGCAAAGAGATTCTGGCGAAGTCGGGGCTGAACATCATCAGCGCCGACGGCATGGCGGACGCGGCGACGAAGGTCGTTGCCGCGGTCAAGGGAGCCTAACGCATGGCAATCTGGGCTGATAAGAACACGAAAGTACTCGTCTCCGGCATCACAGGACGGGAAGGCACATTCCACGCGACGACCTGCCGCGACTACGGCACGCAGGTCGTCGGTGGCGTCACCCCCGGCAAGGGCGGGACGACGCACGAAGGCTTCGCGGTCTTCAACACGATCTCCGAAGGACGCGAGAAGACCGGAGCGAACTGCTCGCTGATCTTCGTCCCACCGCCGTTCGCGGCCGACGCGATCATGGAAGCAGCCGACGCCGGCATCGAGCTGATCGTCTGCATCACCGAAGGCGTTCCGGTCAACGACATGACGCGGGCGCACGACGCGCTCAGGAAATCGGGCAAGTCGCGCCTCATCGGTCCCAACTGCCCCGGCATCATCTCGCCGGGCCAGGCGAAGATCGGCATCATGCCCGGGCACATCCACAAGGAAGGGCCGATCGGCATCGTCTCGCGCTCCGGAACGCTGACCTACGAAGCGGTCGGTCAGCTGACCAAGCGCGGCATCGGCCAGACGACCGCGGTCGGCATCGGCGGCGACCCGCTGCCGGGCACGAACTTCATCGACTGCATCGACGCCTTCAACCGCGACGGCAAGACCGAAGCGATCGTCATGATCGGCGAGATCGGCGGATCGGCCGAAGAAGAGGCCGCCGCGTTCATCAAGGCGAACGTGAAGAAGCCGGTCGTCGCGTTCATCGCGGGCCAGACCGCCCCTCCGGGCCGCCGCATGGGCCACGCCGGCGCGATCATCTCCGGCGGCAAGGGAACGGCGAAGGAGAAGATGGAAGCGCTACAGGCCGCGGGCATCCACGTCGTCGTCTCGCCGGGCGACATCGGTTCGAAGCTCGAAGAGGTCTGGAAGAAGAAGTAGGTTCGCGCAGACCAGCGATCGAACGAGCGGGCGCTTCGGCGCCCGCTCTTCTTTTGGGCACGACCCGATCCGCTGGTGACGCACACGACCAGGTTCTACGCGAGCGCTGGAGGACACCCGACTCCCGCGAAGATCGATCCCGACCGTGCTGCAGCCCTTGACCCTCGGAGGTCGCAAAGTGACCCGCAAACGGAGTCGATTTGCGATTCCTCGGGTCAGCGCGCGACCCTTCCCCTTGCAGCTCGGCGGCCTAACCTCGTTAAGTCGCCGCGTTTACGCTTGACACCGCGAACTGGCACACATCGTGGAGTCACCTTCTCCGGTTACCAACGCGAAGGAAAGAAGAGAGGGATCGTCATGAAGGGAATCGTTCGTCTGTCTCTGGTCGTATTGGCTTGCGCGTTCGCGCTTTCGAGTTTCGCGCAGGATCGTCCGTTCCCGCGCAACGAGTGGACTGACTACATGCCGTTCCAGCTCGAGGGAAACACCTTCGAGAACCAGCAGGACTTCATCGCGAGCGGACGCCGCTGCGCGAGCAACATCCAGCCCGCCGAGGCGGCGGTCATGGAAGAGGACTTCCACGCGCGCATGATGGAGACCGGAATGCCGGAGGTCACCGGCGGCACGATCAACGTCTACTTCCACGTGATCCGCAAGGGTACCGGCGTGTCCAACGGCGACATCACCTCGACGATGATCAGCAACCAGATCAACGTCCTCAACAACGCCTACTCGGCGTGGGGATGGCGCTTCACGCTCGTGAGCACCGACCGCACGACGAACTCGAGCTGGTTCACCGGCTGCTACGGCTCGTACGAGACGACGATGAAGAACGCCCTTCGCAAGGGCACCGCAAAGGATCTCAACATCTACACCTGCTCGCCGAGCGGCGGCATCCTCGGCTACGCGACGTTCCCATCGAGCTATACGAGCGCGCCCAAGAAGGACGGCGTCGTGCTTCTCTACTCGTCGCTTCCCGGCGGCACCGCGTCGCCTTACAACCTCGGCGACACTGGCACGCACGAAGTCGGCCACTGGATGGGGCTCTATCACACGTTCCAGGGTGGCTGCACCGGCGGCGACTACGTGAGCGACACGCCTGCCGAAGCCTCGGCCGCCTACGGCTGCCCGACCGGACGCAACACCTGCAGCGCAACCGGAAACGATCCGATCACCAATTTCATGGACTACACCGACGACTCGTGCATGAACCGCTTCTCGGCCGGTCAGGACTCGCGCATGGACGCGCAGTACACGACCTACCGCTACGGCAAGTAGCGCATCGCCGACAGAGTGCGCGATACTCGAGCGGGCGCTTCGGCGCCCGCTCGTTTCGTTCCGGAGGAGAACATGGCGAAGAACCCGGGAATGGTGTTCATCGGGATCGGCAGTTACGTCGTCGCGCTCGACGGCAGCACAGGGACGGAGATTTGGCGGCGAAAGCTGAAGGCATCGTCACTCGTCACGATCCAGGTTCAGGGCGAGATGGTGCTCGCGGGCGTGCAAGGCGAAGTCTTCTGCCTCGACGCGCGAAGCGGCGACCTTCGCTGGCACAACAAGCTCAAGGGCCTCGGAATGGGGATCGTCTGTTTCGGCACGACGATCGAAGCGTCGGCAGCGGCGATGATCGCGGCACAGGCCGCCGCAGTGGCAGCGGCCACCTGAGCGGTCAGCGCGGACGCGGCGCCACCGGCGCGACCTCGTAGACGAACATCTTCTCGTCGTCGACGACCGAGTCGGTGAAGGCCGCGAGAAGTCGTGCCCGCACTCCCGGAGCGATCATCGCGTCGCGGATCACGACCGCTCCCTGCGGCCCGCTTCGCGTCGGCGGACGCGTCAGGACGAAAAGCATCGGCTCGCCTGACGCCGCGACGCGCGAGGCGACGTCGGCCGTCGCTTCGCCGAGTGTCGTGTCGCGGCGCCGCTTCGGGTCCCACGAAACGAACGTTCCCCACTCGCCACGCTGCGGGTAGTAGATCCGATCGAGGTCGAGCAGCGACGCGAGGCTCGCGACGGCGAAGTCGTCGGCCCCTGCGATCGGCACGTGGTCGAGCCCGTTGTCGCGCAACCAACCGGCGGTCTGCTCGACCGCGGAAAACGGCGTGGCGAGCTCCTCGAGCCATGCAGTCGCCGCGCCCGCCGCGCCGATCGCGAAGACGAGCAGCAGCGCCAGGCGTCGCCTGCCATCGTCGAAGATCGTTTCATTCGCGGATCCCGCGATCCAGAACGCTGCGATCAGCAGCACGATCAAGTAGCCACCGTGGCGCATCGACGCGAAGCCTCCCTGGTATGCGACGAGCATGATCGCCCCTGTCGCCGCGAGCCACGCCGCGAAAATGGCCGGAGCATGGCGGAGAAGCCACGCGACGAGCGCGACACCCGCGAGCGCGAGCGTCGCATCGCCGATGGTCGACCGCCCCGTCACGATGTTGCTGTTCCACCAGTCGGCGTGCCCCGCGTCCGGTATCGGCACGAAGGTCGACGCGAGAAGCCTGACCGCCGTCGCCAGGCGCTCGGGGTCGAACGCAAGCGTCGCCTTTCCCATCGCGAACGGGTTGTCGCCGCGCGGCAGCGATTGCAGGAGCGAGATCGCCACGCCGGCGACGCCGAGTGCAGCGCTCCCGAGAAAGGCCTTTACTCTCTCCGAACGCGCCCGGATGTCGACCGCCAGAAGGATGAGAAAGAATCCCGCCGCGATCACGCCGTAGAGCGAGGTGTTCGCGAGGAGCGCGAGGAGAATCCCGATCGCGCTCGGACGCTCGGCGCGCCGCGTCCAGAGCGTGCAGAGCGCGAAGATGAAAAGCGCTCCGAGTGCGTAGACGCGGCTGATCACCGCGTATTCGTATGCGAGGTAGTAGCCGAATACCGCGAGCAACCGCAGCGCGGGTCGAAGGGGCGCATGCCGCAGCAGCAGCCAGGCGGCGAGCGTCGCGAAGGCGAGATTCAACCATTGCATCGCGCGCGGGTCGTGAGTCACGCGCGTCACCGGCCAGAGCGAAAGGTGAAAGAGCGCGGGATTCATGTCCCACCGCAGGTTCCTGATCACGTCGAGCGGCGTCGCCGCGTCGCGCGCGATGAGCCACGCGTGGTGCTCGTCGCGCCACATTTCGTGATTCGCGACGCCGATTCCTGCGAAGAGCACGAACGCGGCCAGCGCGATTCCCGCGACAACATTCTCCCGCTTCGCGGCGTATCCGGTCGCGCCTGCGATCATGGTGCGATGCTACCGCACCGGGCTCGGCTCCGACGAGGCGCGCCCGACGATCGCCTCGCGCTCTTCACCGTCACGCGGAGACTCGCTCCTCCGCGGCCTGTGCGCGGAACTCCACGACTCCCGCGGCGAGCAGCCCGAGCCACGAGACGAACATCGGAAGGGTGACCCACGCCCGGGGCGCGTTGTGCCTCAGCGCTGCCCCGAGCCATCGCGCGTGAGGACTGTCCCAGAGGAAGAAGATCGATTGCCCGAGATCCCACGCAAAGCCATAGAGAAGGACGTACGTGATGGCCGTGACCGCGTAGACCGCGACCAGCGTGACCTTCCAGCGCACTGAGCCGGCAAGATAGCTCACGGCCAGCGGAGCCAGGAACCAGAATGCGTACTGCGGCCCGAAGCCCGGGCCGAGCGTTGGAATTGCGAGCAGGATCAGACCGGCGAGAAGCACAACCTGCGTCTCGCGTACGTTTTTCCACGACCACGCCTTCGCGCAGCCCCATCCGATGAGCGCAAGGATGGTGAACGAGGAGATCTTTCCAAGAGTCGGAATCGCCTCGGTAATCCCTAGGATGGTGGCGATTCCGGAGAAGCCAAACCTGCCTGCCACCGGCGAGTAGAGCAAAACGCGCTCGATGATCGACTGAGGCGCCAGTGCGAAAAGCACGCCGAGGCCGACGGCAGACGGTCCCGCGAAGAGCGCCGCGCCAAGCATTCGCGCCTTCGGTGTCATCACCTTCGCCCCCGGCACCAGCAGAGGAGCGAGCGCAAACGGCACCGTCTTGGTCATGACGCCCAGACCGAGGAAGAGGCAGGCGATCAGCCAGTCCATCGGTTCCTGCGTTCGAAGATACGCGAGCAGAGCGAGCAGCGTGGCCATGACCCAGAGTGAGACCAGCGAGTCGAAGTTGCCGTGCTGGCATGTCAGCAGGATCGCGATCGGATTCAGCGCGAGTCCGAAGAGCAGAACTCTCGTGGAGCTCGCACCGGGCACCGTCCGTTTTGCGACGAGCCACGCCAGGACGAGCCCGATCGATTCGACCACGAGCAAAAACGCCCGGAGCACATCGAGAAACGCGAAGGAGCCGAATTCAGCGATCCGATCGAGCACGAACAGGCACATCAGCCAGAACGGAGGCCAACTCATCGAGGTGGTGGTCATATACGGGTTCGTACCCGACCCGATGAAATGCGCGATTTCCTCCCAGCAGCTCATGTCCCACGAATAGGCATACGCGGGAAGCAGCACGATGTACCAGCCCCGCACGAGCCACGCGATCACCAACGCGAGCAGAAGTCCGGTCCGAACCTGAGGCGCACCGACACCAGGTGACATAGGCGCAGATCTTAACCGAATCCGTGAGGGCCCCTCCTGTCACGAACGGCCGTGCGGGCGGTCCGTCTCCGCGCCCCCGAAGCCCGATCTTTCCTGCTGCCTCACGCATGCCTTCACGCTGGTATGCTCGTCGTGCCATGAACGACCTCCGGATTCCAGGCACACCGACCAACGGCTGGCTCCTGCTCATCGGCGGCGGAGAGTTCTCTTTCGGCGAGACCCGCGAGTTCGACGAGTTCCTTCTCTCGAAGCTGCCTGCGGACAACCGCACGATCGCGTTCGTCCCCGTCGCTTCGGGATCGAACGAGTACGCAACGCACTTCGGCACCTACCTTCGAGGCATCGATCCTTCGGTCGAGGTGTCGAACGTGCCGATCTACCGGCCGCGCGACGCACGGCGCCAGAAGAACCTCGAGCGCCTGGAGTCAGCGGGACTCGTCTACCTCGGCGCCGGGGTGACGAACACGGTGATCGGAGCGCTTCGAAATTCGCCCGTCGTCGAAAGCCTCGGACGGGTGCTGGCCGCGGGAAAATGCGTCGCGGCAATCGGTGCGGCGGCCGCGGCGTTCGGCGTCGCCACACACGACATCGAACGTCCGGGAGGTTGGCTCCCCGGCCTCGGCCTCGTGCCCGAGACGGTGGTGGAAACCGCCTTCGACGCGTCGAACGACACGCCGCTGCGACGGTTGATGTCGCTCCCCGAGGCAAAGCTCGGTGTTGCAATTCCCCGTGACGCTGCAATCGCGATCGCTCCCGACCGCTCCGCGACGATCCTCGGAAGCGGCAGAATCGCCCTCGTCAGAAAGGCTTGAGGCGTGCTGCGACTGCGATCGCGGCGGAGCACCGTGCTAGCATTCGATAAAACCCGCTGACGACGATGTCGACGACTCCTCAAACCGAGCAGGAGATCAGAAACCGCGTGACGCGGGTGTTCGTCGCCCAGGCGATCGCCGGCATCGCGGCGCTGCTCGCCATCACGCTGCTTCGCGCCGAGGAAACCGAGAGAATCTACTCCGACCTTGGCGACAGCGCGCCCGTCGTCCTTCTCGGCTTTTTCATCTTCATCACGGTTCTCGGCCTCCTGAAGTTCCAGCTCACGAGACTCGTCTTCGTCTCGATGGTCATCAGCGGCTGCATCGCGATGTTCCCGGTCCTCGGACCGGTTCTGTCGAGTTGGATCGCGGTGCTCGCGGCGATGGCGGGACGGACGATCTCGACGATGTCGGAGAGAAGCCTCCCGGGAACGGCGTGGTTCGGCGTGGTCAACACGCTCCGGCTGACCGGTACGTACGGCATTCCCGTCGCGGGCGCATCGCTTCTATTCGTCGCACTTGGCGGCACACCGCCGCACGTCGAGATCACTGGCGCCGAAGCAGCCCGGATCGTTCTCTGCGGGCTCGTGCTCATCCTGACAAACAACCTCCTGATGGAAGTCGTGATGGTGGCCTACGGCTACGCGCGCGACAAGAGGCTGAAGATCAGCGTCATCGACGCATCGATCTACCTGATCACGCTGCCTTACGTCGTGCTGATGGCCTTCTCGATTCCGGCCCTCGGGCCGATGGGCTTCCACGCGCTCGCCTTCTCGGCCATCGTCATCAACTACGTCGCCCGCCGCTTCGCCGACGCCCGGTATCGCACCCGCAACCAGCTGCAGCGGCTCGTGTCGCTGTCGAACATCGGCAAGACGATCTCGCTCAACTTCACGACCGACGAGCTTCTCGAGACGATCTTCCGCGAGTGCCGGAAGGTCGTCGACGTGTCGCTCTTCGCGATCGCGCTCGTCGACGAGGCCACGGAGGAGCTCGCGTTCGAGATCGAGTACGTGAACGGGGAGAAGCGGCCCAAAGAGCGAATCCCGATGGGCGAGGGGTTGAACGACTGGGTGATCCGGAACGGCCAGTCGCTCCGCCTCTCAAGCAACCAGGAGGAGCGAACGATCGGGCTGCACTCGATCGAGGACGGGTTGCCGACCGAGTCATGGCTTGGGGTGCCGATGATCGCACGCGACCGCGTCGTCGGCGTCATCTCGATCCAGAGCTACAGGAAGAACGTCTTCAGCGAGGAGGACGAGCTGCTGCTCACCGCGATCGCGACGCAGGCAGCCGTCGCTCTCGAGAACGCGAACCTCTACCGCGACCTCGAAGGGCTCACCTACGCGCTCGAGCACCGCGTGCAGGAGCGGACCTCGGAGCTGCGCGAGACGAACCTCCGCCTGCTCGCGGCGGACCGGTCGAAGAACCAGTTCCTCGCGAACATGTCGCACGAGCTCAGGACGCCGCTCAACTCGATCGTAGGCTTCGCGGACGTCCTGCAGGAGAAGGCGCAGGGGCTGATCTCCGAACAGCGGCATGGCTTCGTCCGCAACATCCGGACGGCGGGGGCGCATCTGCTCACTCTCATCAACGACATCCTCGACCTTTCGAAGATCGAGGCGGGAAAGATGGAGCTGCACATCGAGGAGTTCGACGTGCAGCACGCGCTCGACGCTCTCGAGCGAGTGATGCACAGCTACGCGGCTCAGCAGGGCGTGAAGCTCGAGATCGACGTGGAGCCGGGCATGCCGCGACTCCGGCTCGACGAGGCGCGCCTGCGGCAGATTCTCTTCAACCTCGTTTCGAATGCCGTGAAGTTCTCGCACCGGGGCGGAGCCGTCACGATCCGCGTGTCGCGGAGAAGTGGCGTAGAGTCGAAACTGAAATCCGACTCGATCAGGATCGACGTCATCGACCGCGGCATCGGCATGGAGGAGAGCGAGCTCCGCAAGATCTTCGAGGAGTTCTACCAGACCGAGGACGGAAGGCGGGCCCAGCGCGGCGGCACCGGCCTCGGCCTCTCTCTCACGCGCAACTTCGTCGAGCTCCACCACGGGTCGATCGACGTCCAGTCGCGCCCCGGGGAAGGATCGACCTTCACCGTCCATCTTCCGCTCGAGCATCCCGAAACGACCCCGGACGACAGCAGGGTCGCGGTTCGGGCGAGGGCGAGCGAAGCGTAACGAGGCAGGCGCGAGCCGAGAGGCGAGAGGCGATGAGCAGGCGTGAGGCCTTTAGGAGATGCAGCTAAAGGCCTCACGAATGGAGAGATGTGGTCGCCTGAGCGTCCGCTCGCAGACCGGCGTTGACGACTTACCTCTCTCTCGTCGCGCACCGATTTCTTCCAGCCAGCTCCTCGCCTCTCGCCCTTCGCCTCTCGCCTAGTTATAATCCGCGCTCCTCCGGCGGCCGGGTGCCGCCGCTAACCAACACGGAAGGACACGCATGTCGCAGAGAACATTCACGATCGTCAAGCCCGACTCCGTTGAGAAGGGTAACTTCGGAAAAATCATGGCCCGCCTCGAAGGCGAAGGCTTCAAAGTCCTCGGAATCAGGAAGATCCATCTTTCGACGAAGCAGGCAGAGGGCTTCTACGCGGTCCACCGCGAGCGCCCCTTCTTCCCCGATCTGGTCAAGTACATGACTTCCGGGCCCGTCTTCGTCGCCGCCCTGGAGCGTGAAGACGCGGTGCCCCAGCTCCGCAAGGTCATGGGCGCAACCGACCCGACGAAGGCCGACGCCGGCACGATTCGCAAGGAGTTCGGCGAGTCGATCGAGCGCAACGCGATCCACGGTTCCGATTCTCCCGAGAACGCCGCGATCGAGATCAACTTCTTCTTCGCAACCTCGGAACTGATCTAACCTCGACGTCAGACGAATGGGACCGGCCGCTGCCGGTCCCATTTCGTGATCGAGAGAGAAACCATGCGCGCGCTGCAGGAACTGTTCGACAGCAACAGGGAATGGGCCGCGAAGGTCCGCGCTGCCGTCCCCGACTTCTTCGAACAGCTCGCGCTTCAGCAGCAGCCCGAGTATCTCTGGATCGGCTGCTCCGACAGCCGCGTGCCGGCAAACGAGATCGTCGGCCTCCTGCCGGGCGAGATCTTCGTCCATCGCAACGTCGCCAACATCGTCGTCCACACCGACTTCAACTGCCTTTCGGTGCTCCAGTTTGCGGTCGAGCTGCTTCGCGTTCGCCACGTCATCGTCTGCGGGCACTACGGCTGCGGAGGCGTCGCCGCCGCCCTGGCGAACTCCGACCTCGGACTGATCGACAACTGGCTCCGCAACGTCCGCGACGTTCAACGGTCGCACGCGGATGAGCTCGCGCGCATCGAATCGCGCGAGGGGCTGGTCGACCGACTCTGCGAGCTGAACGTCGCCGCACAGGTCGCGAACGTCTGTGACACGACGATCGTCCGCGCCGCCTGGGCTCGCGGGCAGCAGCTTTCGGTGCACGGATGGATCTACGCCCTGCGTGACGGCCTGCTTCGCGACCTCGGCACCGTGGTCAGCTCGCCCGAGGAGGCCGACGCGATCCGTCAGCGCGCCGTCGGCCCCGTCCTGCGCTGAGGCTTCAGTCGATACTGACGACGATCGACTTGTAGCCCGCGGCTTCGAGCCGCTCCTTTTCCTCGATCGCGCGCGAGCGCGCTGCCCAGGGCCCTACCCTTACGCGGTAGAGGCCACCGGACCGTTGGACCGATACAGGCCGGGTGATTCGCTCCACCTCGGATTTCAATTCGGTCGCGTTCGCCTCGATGGAAAATGCGCCTAACTGGACGACCCAACCGCCGTCTTGCTGCTCCGCGGGCGCATGCGAATCTGCACCCTGTGCCGGCGCTTGCGCGCGCGGAGGCGCAGCCTGTGCAGCCGCGGGAGCCGGGGCGGGCGCTTGTTCCGGAGAGGTCGGCAGATCCTCGGTGAGGACGACCGGCTCGGGCGGCGGTGGTGAAACAGGGACGGGGCGGGACGCGGGCGCGGGGGGCGGGGCGGCGGCCGCCACGGGCGTGCCGGCCTCGCCGGCTGCCTGCGCCGGGCTCGGAGGCGGAAGCGTCACGGTGTACGGCTTCGGCGGCTCGAGGTCGCCGCCTCCGACGCTCACCACCGCGATATCGACCTCTCCGATGCCGTCATCGACCATCCCGATGTCCGACGCGGCGGCGTACGACAGGTCGATGATCCGGTTGCCGACGAACGGGCCGCGGTCGTTCACCCGCACGCGGGCAGTCTTGCCTGTCCTGACGTAGGTGACGTCGACCAGCGTTCCGAACGGAAGCGTCCGGTGCGCCGCAGTCATCTGCCTTGGATCGAAGATCTCGCCGTTCGCGGTCGGGCGTCCCGCGAATTCGTCGCCGTACCAGCTGGCAAGACCGCGCATCTCGACGACCTCTCCCGGCACGGGAGGCTTCGGCCGCGTCGTCGCGCAGGCCGCGAGCCAGAGCGCCGCCAGAGTAAGCAGCGGCCACGTCGCCGGCTGGCGGCGGATCGAGCGTGCAGCGATCAAACCCTCACCTCGCCCACTTCGTCCGACACGAGGTGGCGGCGCGACGCGAGAAGCGGATCGACGTCGGACTCGAGGAACCAGCCAACCTGCTCTGGCGAGAGCCCGACGAACTCCGAGGGGCGCGCCAGAGCGCGCACGTCGTCGCCGCTCAGCCCGATGCCGGGATCGTTCGCGATCCGGTCGAGAAGGTCGTTGTGGTGCGCCCCCCCTTTGATCGCGTCGATCGCGGCCATCGAGTGAACGCGCACCCGCTCGTGCAGCTGCTGGCGGTCGCCGCCGCGCCGAACGCCTTCCATCATGATGTTCTCGGTGGCGATGAAGGGAAGCTCGCGCGCCACGTTAGCCGCGATCACTTCCTCGTGCACCACGATCCCGCCGACGATGTTGTCGTAGAGCAGCGCGATCGAGTCGGCCGCGAGGAATGCCTCCGGAATCGCGATCCGCCGGTTCGCCGAGTCGTCGAGCGTCCGCTCGAACCACTGCGTCGCCGCCGTGTGCGCCGGGTTCTGCGTGTTGATGATCAGATGCCGAGCCAGCGAGTCGATCCTCTCGGCCCGCATCGGGTTCCGCTTGTAGGCCATCGCCGACGAGCCGATCTGCGACTCCTCGAACGGCTCCTCGATCTCCCGCATGTGCTGCAGGAGCCGCATGTCGAACGCGAATTTCGAGGCCGACTGCCCGAAGCCGCCGAGCGTCGCCACGACCTGCGCGTCGACCTTGCGCGTGTAGGTCTGTCCCGAGACGGGGTAGCTGCGCGCGAATCCCGCCTTCTCCGCGACGAGTGTCTCGAGCTTGCGAACTTTCTCCGCGTCGCCGTCGAACAGCTTCAGGAACGACGCCTGCGTGCCGGTCGCACCCTTCACGCCGAGCAGGCCGATCTGGCCCAATCGGTACTCGAGCTCGTGCAGGTCGAGGAGAAGATCGTGCAGCCAGAGCGTCGCCCGCTTACCGACGGTCGTCAGCTGCGCCGGCTGGAAATGAGTGAACGCGAGCGTCGGCGTCGATTTCCATTTCCACGCAAAGTCGCGCAGGCGCGAAATCAGCGTAACGAGGCGTCGCTGCATGATGCGCATCCCCTCGCGCATCTGGATCAGGTCGGTGTTGTCGCCGACGAACGCCGAGGTGGCGCCGAGATGGATGATCCCTTTCGCGCCGGGGGCCTGGAGGCCGTAGGCATGCACGTGGGCCATCACGTCGTGGCGCACCTCGCGCTCGCGCTTCTCCGCGTCCTCGTAGTTGATCGTGTCGGCGTGCGCCCGAAGCTCGGCAATCTGCGCCTCGCTGATCTCGAGGCCGAGCTCGCGCTCCGCTTCGGCGAGCGCGATCCAGAGCCTGCGCCAGGTGGTGAACTTGAAGTCGGAGGAAAAGACGCGGGACATCTCCCGCGACGCATACCTCTCGGTAAGCGGATTCGACGGCTTGTCGTGCTTCACGGCCGGATTATAGGACGGACCGCGGCGGATGGAGACGATTTCTTATCGTAAAAAGAGAACTCGATATGGCGAGCGGAGAATGGTGCCAATTCAAAACGGAAAAAGAGAGCCGTTAATTGGTCCTTAATTGCTCGCCTTAATACCGAGCCGCTGGAGGCGTCCGCGCGCGTCGCGGGCGACGGCGCCGTTCTCCTGCAGCACGTAGACGATCTCGCCGTCGCGCGACATTCCGAGATCCTCGCGGGCGATCCGCTCCACGGCCAGCGTCGATTTCCGGAGGCTGGCGATCTCCCCGCCGAGCTTCTGGTTCTCGGTCCGGAGCCGGTCGACGTCACCCTGCAGCGCCGCCACTCTCTGACGCGACTTCTGGAGCTCCGCCATTCCCCCCTTGCTGAAGAGGAACGATACGAGGAGCACGATCGTCACGACGCTCGAGAGAAGGACGACGGCCTTGAGCGTGACTTTCGAGCCGGCGCGCGATCCGCCTGTGTTGAGAGGTTCAGTCACTTCATCACATTTTAGATGCGGAATTGAGAATTGAGAATTGAGAATTGAGAGAGGCCCCGCGCCGCAGGCATCTCTCAATTCTCAATTCTTCATTCTCAATCCGACTCATCCGAGTCGTCCAGCTCCCTCAGCGTCTTTTCGATCTCCGGCGGCACGTCGCGCCTGCCAGAAGACTGCGTCAGCTCGAGCTCGATTCCGCCGAGGAACGACCAGTCGTGGGGAGGACGGTAGATGCCGACGTCGTGGATCCCGGAGCCGACGACGAATCGGATGGCGCCGCGACGGTAGTCGAACGCGCGCCCGTTTTTCGTGTGGACCGCCACGTCGAGCCGGTAGCCGCCGGCGACCAGGTCGAGCGCCGGCATCGCGAAGTCGACCGTGCCGTCACCCTCGATCTTCGCGGGGCGCCACCCCTCGATCTCCGTGTTCGTGCCGTAAACGCAGGTGCCGTCGCCGTGGTAGATCGCCACGCCGAAGACGAAGTCGGTCTGCGGCTCCCGCGCGGTCACCTGCATCCTGATCGTCACCGGGCTCCGCCCGCCTAACGCGACGAGCTGCCTCCCCCGGTCGTCGCGAAGGGAGACGTCGGTGATGAGCACCTCGCCCGAGCCCCAGCGCTCCTCTTCGAGCGGGTCCTTTTCCGCAGGCTCCTCGCGCGGCGCGGGAGCGTCGCTTCCGGAGCCGCTCATTGCAATGGGAACGTCGCCTGCCGCCACGAGATGATGGCCCGCGACCTCCTGCAGGTAGGCGTCGATCACCCTCGCCGGGTCGCCGATCGCCGCCATCGCCCCCCGCTCGATCCAGACCGCGCGATCGCAGAGCTCCTTCACGAGCGCGAGCTGGTGGGTGACGAAGATGAGCGTCGCGCCGCGCGCTTTCATCTCCTGGATCTTGGCGATGCACTTCTGCGAGAACTCCTCGTCGCCCACCGACAGCACCTCGTCGATCAGCAGGATCTCCGGGTCGACGTGCACCGCGACCGCGAAACCGAGCCTCACGTACATCCCCGACGAATAGGTCTTGACCGGCTGGTCGAGGAATTCGCCGATCCCGGAGAACTCGACGATCCTGTCGAACCGGCGGTCGATCTCCTTCCGCGAGAGGCCGAGCATGATCCCGTTGATGTAGATGTTCTCGCGCCCGCTGATCTCGGGATGGAACCCCGCCCCGAGCTCGATCAGCGCCGACACCCGCCCGTTCACGCTGACGAGCCCTTCGGTCGGCTTCAGGATCCCGGAGATGATCTTGAGCAGCGTCGACTTGCCGGAGCCGTTGCGGCCGATCACGCCGAACGCCTCGCCGCGCGCGACGTCGAACGTGAGCCCGCGCAGCGCCTGCACCGACGACTCCGGATCGGGGCGCAGCTCGCGCTTGAGCAGCGCGCTCTTGAGCGTCTGGAGCTGCGAGCGCCGGCCGAAGAGACGGTAGCTCTTCGAGAGGCCCCGGACGGAGATCGCCGGCGTGCTCATATCGCCTCCGCAAGCGTGTCGCGAAGCCTGTCGAAGACGACGAAGCCGAGGGCGAGCGAGCCGAGCGCGTAGAGCGCCATCAGCACGACGTCGACGAGCGCGGGCGGCCGCCCGAAAAAGAAGATGTCCTGGAACGCGATGACGAACGGCGTCATCGGGTTGAGGCGCAGCACCGTCCGCATCAGCTGCGACGGAATCCGCTCGATCGAATAGATGACCGGCGTCAGGAAAAATCCGAGCTGCAGAAGGTTCTGCACCAAGTCGCGCAGGTCGCGGAAGAGCACCGACGCCGACGAGACGGCAAGCGCGACGCCGGCGACAAAGAGCGCCTCGAGCAACATCAGCACCGGCACGAAGATCATCACCGGGTGGAACGGCACCTTCCCCGTCGCGAACGCGACCCCGAACGCCGCGAGCAGCACCGGCATCGCGAGCGCGAAATGGACCAGGTGCGAGAGCACCACGACGATCGGCAGCGCCTCCGCCGGGAACATCACCTTCTTGATCAACCCCGAGTTCCCCGAGATCGCCGCGGTCGACTCCATCACCGCGCCGGAAAAAAAGATCCATGGGAGGATCCCCGCGAAGAGAAAGAGCGCGTAGGGCGAGATGTCGGGGCGCGGGAAGAAGCGGGTGAAGACGAGCGTGTAGACGCCGAGAAGCATCAGCGGGTTCGCGAGCGACCAGAAGTAGCCGAGCACCGAGCCGCGGTAGCGCGCCTTCAGATCGCGCGAGGTCAGCGTCGTGATCAGCTGACGGTGGCGGGCGAGCTTGAGGATTGATGCGAGCATCAACGGCTTCGCTCGAATTGAAAATTGAAAATTGAAAATTGAAAACCAGCGTCTCTCGTCATCCAATCACTCGTCCGACCGGCTCTGCCAAGACTACTACGGACAAACGCGGAGCGGCGCCGTCTTTCAATTCTCAATTTTCAATGTTCAATTCCGACGCTAATCAGCGTCGGTCACGATCAGCATGATCGTCGTCGCGCCGATCTGGAACTCCGCGTGGTTGTAGAGCTCCACCGCCCCGCTGATCTTCTCGCCGCCGACCATGGTGCCGTTCGTCGACTCCATGTCGTAGAGGAGCACCACGGGGTCGCGAACCTCGACGCACGCATGGCTGCGCGACGCTTCGATGTCGTTGAGGATCAGGTCGCCGGCCGATCGCCCGATGACCGTCTTCGACTTCTCGATCCGGAAGACGTTCCCCGCGTCGGGGCCGTCGAGGATGGCGAGCGAGTAACGCTTGCCCTCCGGCAGTTTCGGTCCCGCCTCGACCTTGTCGGTCGAGTGCATCGGAACGCGCGCCTGCGCGGTGGCCCCTTCCGTTGGCGCCACGAACGCGCCGGCGCTCCGTCGCGCGATCGTGGAGTCGAACCGCTCTTCGGGTCCCGGCGCGCTATGCGGCGCCGCCGCGGGCGCGACGAATCCCGGGTTCTTCACTTCGAAGACCGTCTGGCATTTCGAGCAGCGGATCTTCTTCGTCGGCTTGCCGTCGAACCGATCCTCGCCGTACTGATACTTCGCCGCGCACTGCGGGCACTCGATGACCAAGTGTCGGACCTCGATCTGAAATCCCAGCGACGATAGCAGACGCTAGAAAATGGTGTCAATTCGCACTCGGATGGAATTCCCGCGCTGGAGGCACGTTGGCGACAGCCGGCGGAGCGCCTCACCGTCATACAATCTCGCCGATGAGTGTCGCCCGGCTCGACGAAAACCCTGAACTTCTCCTCACCAGGCTCGAGGACGAAATGCGCCGTTACGACGGCCTCGTCGTCGCGTTCTCGGGGGGAGTCGACTCGGCCGTCCTTCTCGCCGCGGCCTCGCGCGTGCTCGCGTCTCGAGCCGTCGCCTTCACGGCCGACTCCCCCTCGATGGCGCGCAGCGAGCTCGAGATCGCGCTCTCGATCGCCTCGCAGCTCGGGGTCGAGCATCACGTCGAGCAGACGACCGAGCTCGAGAACGCCGACTACAACCGCAACGACGAGCGGCGCTGCTACTTCTGCAAGCAGACGCTCTTCGACGCCGCCGGCGCGTTCGCCTCCGGCCGCGGCATCGCCGACGTCGCGTACGGCTTCACCGCGGACGATGTCGGAGACTACCGCCCGGGACAGGAGGCCGCCGCCGAGCGCGGCATCCGCCGTCCCCTCTTCGATGCCCGACTCGGAAAAACCGAAATCCGCGCGATCGCGAAACATCTCGGGCTCGAGATCTGGGACAAGCCCGCAGCCCCCTGCCTCGCGTCGCGCATCCCGTACGGCTCGGAAGTGACGGAGACGAAGCTGACTCACGTCGAGCGAATGGAAGCGCTGCTGCACGAGCTCGGCTTCCGCGTCTGCCGCGCCCGCTACGACGGCACCACCATGCGGATCGAGCTCGAGAGCGACCAGATCTCCCACGCCGCGCAGCCGCATATCAGGCAGAAGCTGCTCGACCTTGCCGCGAGCCTCTCGATTCCCGTCATCGCGCTCGACCTGGAGGGCTTCAGGTCGGGCAAGCTGAACCGGGAGATCGGGCGTTGACGCTCCGCGAGATTCTCGATTCCGTCGCTTCGGGCGCGATGCCGCCCGACGAGGCCGAGGCGCATCTCGAGTCGTGGGGCTTCATCCGGATCGGGCACCAGAAGCTCGACGTGCATCGCCACACCCGCACAGGCATGCCCGAAGTCATCTACGGCAAGGGAAAGACGCTCGCGCAGCTCGACGAAGTGATCGCCGTCGCCGTCGAACGCGGGCTGCGACTTCTCGTGACGCGGCTCGACGGCGCGATGGCCTCGGAGCTCGCCTCGCGTCACCCGGCGCTCCGCATCGACCGCGACTCGGGGCTCGCCGAGCTCGGCGACCCGCATCCGCGCGCGAAGGGACGCGTCGCGGTCGTCAGCGCCGGCGCGTCGGACCTTCGCGTCGCCGAGGAGGCCGCGGGGACGCTCGCGCACTTCGGCATCGAGGCAATGAGGGCATACGACTGCGGCGTCGCGGGGCTGCACCGCCTCTTCGCGCACGGCGACGAGATCGCCTCGGCGGACATCATCGTCGTCGTGGCGGGGATGGACGGAGCACTCCCGTCGGTCGTCGCCGGGATGTTCCCCCGCCCTGTGATCGCCGTGCCGACGAGCGTCGGCTACGGCGCGGCCTTCGAGGGGCTCTCGGCTCTCCTCACGATGATGAACTCGTGCGCGCCGGGAGTGACGGTCGTCAACATCGACAACGGCTTCGGCGCTGCGGTCGCCGCCAGGGCGATGCTCGCGATGGCGGAGAAGCGAGCGGCGAGCGCCGTCGGATCATGAGCAGTCACGATTGCAACGGCCACGATGTCATCCCGAGCGCAGCGAGGGATCTGCCGACGATCCAACTGACCGATTCCGAATCGACCACTGAATCTTCGGCCGCCCATTCGCAGTCGCTGCAGTGGAACCGGTCAATTCGCTGTTTTGCAGATCCCTCGCTTCGCTCGGGATGACAGTTTTCCGGCTTGTTTCCGGGCCATTTTGTCAGAACGACCAGACTTCGAACGGCTTATCAACGACGCTTCAAGGAGTGACTGTGAAACGAAAAATCTCTCTGCTGTTCATCGCGCTTTGCCTCTCCATCTTCGCGGCCGCCTGCAAGAACGAGAAGGCTGCGGAACCGACCTCGACCGCTGCGGCACCCGTCGCGCAGGGTCCCGAGATCGTAAAGGACCTCGACGCGCGCCTCACCAAGCTGCCGCGCACCACGATCGACTACGATCGCTCGCTTCTCGACGAGAACGAGACGAAGGTGCTCCAGAAGCTGATCGAGGCGTCGAAGGTCATCGACGACATCTACTGGACCCAGGTCGCCGCCGAGAACCAGAAGGTGAAGGGCGAGCTCGAGACCGCCGCGGCCGCCTCACCGGAGCACGCCAAGGCGCTCGAGCTGTTCAACATCAACCACGGCCGCTGGGACCGCCTCGCGGAGGACGAGCCGTTCGTCGCCCCGTTCGGCGACGCCGGAAAGAAACCGCAGGGCGGCGGCTTCTACCCGGTCGACATGACGAAGGAAGAGTTCGAGGCGTGGATCGCCGCGAACCCGAAGGACAAGGACGCCTTCCAGGGCACCTTCACCGTCATCGAGCGCGACGGCAAGGGCCTCAAGGCCGTTCCGTACTCCGAGGCGTACAAGGCGAAACTCGAGGAAGCGGCGGCGAAGCTGCGTGAGGCCGCCGCGATGACGAAGAACCCGTCGCTCAAGGCATTCCTCGAGAAGCGCGCCGCGGCGTTCCTCTCGAACGACTACTACGAGAGCGATTTCGCCTGGATGGATCTCGACTCGCCGATCGAAGTCGTCATCGGGCCGTACGAGGTCTACGAGGACGGCCACTTCAACTACAAGGCGTCGTTCGAGGCGTTCGTCTGCGTCGTCGACAAGGGGGAGAGCGACAAGCTCAAGATCTACGAGAAGCACCTCCCCGATATGGAGCGCGCCCTCCCGATCCCCGACGAGCACAAGAACCCGAACCGAGGCGGCGAGTCGCCGATCAAGGTCGTCCAGGAGGCCTTCACCTCCGGCGACGCGCGCAACGGAGTGCAGACCTCCGCGTTCAACCTGCCTAACGACGAGCGGGTCCGCGAGGCGAAGGGCTCGAAGAAGGTGATGCTCAAAAACGTGATGGAGGCGAAGTTCAAGCAGAGCGGTCAGCCGATCGCGATGCGGACCCTCGACCCGTCGCAGACCTCGCTCATCAACTTCGGCGCCTACTTCAACTTCGTCCTCTTCCACGAGCTGTCGCACGGCCTCGGGCCCGGCATGATCAAGGGACCCGACGGCAAGAAGATCGAGAACCGCCTACTCCTCAAGGAGCTCTACTCCTTCATCGAGGAGTGCAAGGCGGACGTCGTCGGCGTCTGGGCCGTCCAGTACGCGCTCGACAAGGGGCTCATCAAGGAGTTCAACAAGGAGCAGCTCCACGCCACCACCGCCGGCATGGCGTTCCGCTCGATCCGCTTCGGCATCGACGAGGCGCACGGCCGCGGCACGGCAGTGCAGTGGAACTGGTACCGCGAGAAGGGGGCGATCGTCGCCGGCGCCAACGGCACCTTCAAGGTCGACATGGCGAAGATGGACGAGGCGGTGAAGTCGCTCGCGACCGAGCTGCTGATGATCGAAGCGACGGGCGACTACGCCCGCGCGAAGGCGCTCCTCGACACGTACGGCGTGAAGAACGCCGAGATCGACGCGATGAACAAGAAGCTCGAAGACATCCCGACCGACATCACCCCGGTGTTCGTGGCGGCGGGAGAGAAGTAGAACAGGATTCCACGCGGTAACCCGACGGGGCACGGTTCGCCGTGCCCCGTTTCATTTCTTCATTCTTCATTCGACATTCGACATTCTTCATTTCGGTTTCCGTGCCTACTTTGAAAACCGAAATGTCGAATGAAGAATGAGGAATGAAGAATGAAGAAATCGGCGTGCGACGCAGCTACGTTCCTGAGACGCCCGTCATCACTCTCTCCAGCGTCTCTCCGCTCGGTCACGCCCCCTCCCCCGCCACCAGCGTCCCCGACAATTCCGCCTCCGGCGCGCGCAGCACGATCTCGCGACGAGCGATCGCGTAGCCCGCGATCGCGTCGACGAGCAGTTTCCGCCCGTCCGTCGCGAAGATCACGAGGATTTTCCGGCGGATCTCGCGGATCTCGACGATCTCCTCCCATCGAAGGGATGTGCCGCTGCCGGGAAACGGGAGGAGCTTGTTCCGGTACTTCACGCCGATCGGGTCGACGACGATCTCATCGCCGTACTGCATGAGCGCCGAGGCGACTGTCCCGAGAAAGAGGAGCGAGAGCCCGGCGACCGAGTACCAGGCGATCTCGCCGCTGGCGAGGTAGGCGAGCAGAATCCCCGCCGAGCCGAACACCGCCGTGCACGACACCAGGCGCGCCAGCGGCGTGCGGTCGAAGACGAGCGTGTCGGCCTGCGCGATTGGTGTTCCCATGCGCGATCCTGGCCTTGGCAACGACAAACGCGACCGACCTCTTCCGGCCCGGGGGCCGAATTGAGAATTGGGAATTGAGAATTGAGAGATCGCGACTCCGCGGCCGACGCTCAAACCAGACTCTATATCGATCATTAAAATACAAGTCGATAAACCATCTCTCAATTCTCAATTCTTAATTCTCAATTCGCTCGGCAGACGCCGAACGACCGATTCCGTTACAATCTCCCGCCTCCCGGGCCGCAAAGGCCCGCGGACTGGAGCCTTCCATGCTTTGGAGCAAGTACTTCGTCTACACCCTTCGTGAAGATCCTTCCGACGCCGACGTGATCAGCCAGAAGCTGATGACGCGCGCGAGCATGATCAAGAAGGTCGCGGCCGGCATCTACACTTACCTCCCGCTCGGCCTCCGCTCGATTCACAAGCTCGAGCAGATCGTCCGCGACGAGATGAACCGCGCGGGCGCGGTCGAGCTGTCGATGCCGGCGATCCAGCCCGCCGAGCTCTGGCAGGAGTCGGGCCGCTGGTTCCAGTACGGCAAGGAGCTGCTCCGGATCAAGGACCGCCACGACCGCGATTTCATCTTCGGCCCGACGCACGAGGAGGTCATCACGAGCGTCGTCCGCGACTCGATCAACTCCTACCGGCAGCTCCCGGTGAATCTCTACCAGATCCAGACGAAGTTCCGCGACGAGGTGCGCCCCCGCTTCGGCCTGATGCGCGGCCGCGAATTCATCATGAAGGACGCCTACTCGTTCCATACGAGCATGGAGTCGCTCGACGACGCCTACCAGGCGATGCGCGAGGCGTACAACGCGATCTTCAAGCGCTGCGCCCTCGACTACGTCATGGTCGACGCCGACACCGGCAACATCGGCGGCTCCGCGTCGCACGAGTTCCACGTCATGGCGAAGTCGGGCGAGGACGCGATCGCCCGCTGCCCGAAGTGTTCCTACGGCGCGAACACCGAGAAGGCCGTCGGGAAGATCCCCGACGCCGGCCTCGGCAGCGACGCCGCCGCCCCGCTCACCGAAGTCGCGACGCCGCACATGAAGTCGATCGACGACGTCGCGAAGTTCCTCGGCGTGGCGACCTCGAAGGTCGTCAAGACGCTGATGTACGACACCGACCTTGGCCCGATCATGGTCCTCATCCGCGGCGACCGCGAGGTCAACGAGATCAAGGTGAAGAACTACAGCGGCGCGCAGTGGGTCACGATGCTCACCGACGACCGCTTCCAGGACGCCGTCGGCGGCCCCGCAGGCTTCGTCGGCCCGGTCGGCGCGAAAAAACTCCGCGTCATCGCCGACAAGCATCTCGAAGGGACGACGAACTGGATCACCGGCGCGAACAAGCTCGACGCGCACTACACCGGCGCCAACGTCGGGCGCGATTTCGAGGCGCCCGAGTTCGCCGACGTCCTTCTCGTCCGCGAAGGCGATCTCTGCCTCCGCTGCGGCACCGCGATGGAGATCCACCGCGGCATCGAGGTCGGCCACATCTTCAAGCTCGGCACGAAGTACTCGAAGGCGATGAACTGCGTCTTCCTCGACGAGGCAGGCGAGCGCCAGCCGATGATCATGGGCTGCTACGGCCTCGGCGTCGGCCGCACCGTCGCCTCCGCGATCGAGCAGAACCACGACGCCGACGGCATCATCTGGCCGATCCCCATCGCTCCGTTCGAAGTCATGATCGTCACCGCGGGCCAGGACGAAAACGTCCGCACGACCGCCGCCGCGATTCACGACAAGCTCGAAGCGGCGGGCGTCGAAGTCATGTGGGACGACCGCGACGAGCGCCCCGGCGTGAAGTTCAAGGACGCCGACCTCGTCGGCTTCCCGATCAAGATCACCGTCGGCGCCAAGAGCCTCGCCGAAGGCAACGTCGAATGGAGCCTCCGCCGCGAGCCGAAGGCGCGCAACCTCGGCAAGCCCGACGAGGTGATCGCGAAAGTGATCGAGATCCTCGAGGCGGCGCGAGGGAAGAAGTAACGATTTCGGATTTCGGATTGCGGATTGCGTGCGCCCCGCGAGGGGCGCACGTTCTTTTTGTGGACGCCGGAAAGGAAGACGAGAAGCCGGGCGCGGGCTCGGAAGCGTTCACGTTCACGGAAGGCGTCGCGTAGCGACGGCCGACCTTAGCCCCCGGTCCCGCGAAGCGGGACCGGGGGTCGGCGGGCCATGAATGGTTGCGCGCCGCATCGCGGCGCCGGACGCTTCTGGCGCCGCGATGCGGCGCGTCATTTCCCACGTGCGCATCCCCCGGTGGCCGGCCGAACAGCCGGCCTGCCACCGGGGGCTAAGCTCCGTCGCCGCTCCGCGGCGATGAGACTACACGAGGTACCAGGAGCGTTTTCAATTCTCAATTCGCTCCCCGGACCCACCCTCTCTTAATTCTCAATTCCCAATTCGCCGCGCGCAGCGCGGCGCCTACTCCCCATCCAGGAACCTGACCAGCCCGCCCCAGCGCTGATTCACTTGGAAGCCATGCTTCGCGAAGAGTCTGCCAAGGAAGAAATTCGTCTTCGCGACGTGGGCTCCCTGCGCGGCCATCCGGACGCAGAAATCCTCGAGCAGCCGTCCGCCTAACCCCTGGTTCGTCAGCGAGTCGGCGACGACGATGCCGTCGACGTATACCGATTCCTCTTCCTGCCACCTGTAGCAGAGCCCGCCGACGATCCGCTCCTCCTCATCGGCGATGACGAGGTGCAGGTCGTGCTCGGCGACGTGCTTCGGGTAGTCGGTCTCGAGCAGCAGCCGGTAGAGATGCCCGATCTCCGCGGGCGAGATCGGCTCGCGCACGACGTAGGGGCTGCCGCTCTCATCCCTGACTTCGGAACGGACGATGACCCGGTGCCCCGCAGTCTCGCCGAGGGCGTAGAGCTCGAGCTTCTGCGTCTTCCGCGCCAGCGGGAAGACCATCCGGCTGAAGATGTCGCGATCGCCCGGGTCGACAAGCAGCCCCTGAAGCGTCGACAGTTCCTCGAGATGCCCCGGCAGCACGCGCGCGTCGCCGAGACGCCGCGCGATCAGCCTGTCGAACGCCTCGTGGACCTTCTCCCCCGCGCCCCTGAAGTAGGTGTGCTGGTAGACGTAGTAGCGATACGCCTCCGGGAAACGCTCGAAGCGGTAGAGGTGGATCATCTGGATGACCGCCTCTTCGCGCGCCTCGCAGCTCGCCGTCGTGTTCGTTCGCTCCCAATCGAGGTAACGGTGAATCGCGCAGTGAACCGGCAGCGGGATGTACGGCCGCGCCGCGAGCCCCTCGCGGAATCGCGCGAGCTCGCTCGATAAGAGCTCCGTATCGGCGGAGGCGGCCACGCCCGAGATCGCGGACTCGAGCGTATCGAAGAAGCTCTCCGCCTTCGCCCCGCCGAGCGCTTCGATGCACGCCTCGAAGATCCACGCGATCCGCAGCGTCGCCCTGCTGTGAGGGTAATGGGCCTCGGTTAGGCGGTAGAAGCTGCGCAGCAGCGGCCGGACGAGCGAGAGCGGCCCGGAGTAAGGGCGCCATCCCGCGATCGAGAGAATGTTCGCGGTCTCGTGGAAGTCGGCGTCGGGGAGCGCGACGTTCTCCGGCGTCACCGATCCGGGGACGATCCGGTAGCCGCTCTGCTCCCAGCCGCGGAAGAACGCCGCCATCGAACGCACGAAGAGGCGCCGCCACGTCCACGCGGTGACACCCGCATCGCGCACGTCGCGCTGGCTCGAAAGCTCGCGCACCCGCTCCCACGCCGTGAGATCGCTCACGTACGCGACCGCCATCGCGCCCAGATCTCTGCGCCACACGCCGAAGCGGGGAAACATCGGCGCGCCGACGACATGCCCCGAAAGCGCCGTCAGCCAGCGAACCGTTTCCCGTACCGCGGCCCGTCGCATCGACTTGCCCATCACGAGCAGCAGGTCGTAATGGCGCCCGTCCGCGAGATTGATGCCGAGCCTGTAAATGTGCAGCTGGTGCTGCGACAACATCGGCGAGACCCAGACCCCCTCGGGTGCGACGCGCGTCCAGGAGAATCGCTGGTCGCCGAACGCCCTCGCGATCGCCTCGACGAGGAAGGTCCGGTCGAACAGCACCTTCTCGAGCTGCACGCGCTCGGCCTGAGGAATCCCGTACTCGAACACGACCTTCTCGATCGGGCGCGACGACACCGGATCGACGGCCGACTCGGCGAGAACGCTCCGATACCAGTCGGCGAGCTCGTGCACCGCGCGGTCGGCCTTGCGGGCGAGCGCCGGATCCTCGTGAAACAGCGCCCAGAAGGCGAGCTCCGACTGGACTGTAGGGAAATACTCGCGATCGTGGCGCGCGAAGTCGGCGAGGAGCGTGAAACTCCGCTCGAACTGGCGTCGCCGCGCCGGCGGCGCCGGCCATTCGAGCGTCGTACGGTAGTTGTAGAGTCGGTGGCGCAGCGACTGCAGCCTCCGTTCTCCCCGCCTCGCGCTCGCGATCAGCGCGATGCTCTCCGGCGTCAGGTAGGTCCGACCCGACTCGAGGAACGTCGCGTACGCGTCGCTGGTCACCGTGCCCGACTCGTCGAGCAGCAGCACCCTGTACGCGAGTGCGCGGAGCTCCTCCTCCGGCCGATAGGCGAGCGCCTCGAGACGGCGATGGATCACCGACGCCGTCCGTTCGTCGACCTTCGTGAGCTCGCGACCTAGCTGCTCGACCGCCTCGCGCGCCTCGAGCTCACCCGCGAAGAGCGCGGGAACGCAGAGGGCGTGGACGTCGCGCAGCCGGTCGTCGTCGAGGCGCGGACGCGTCGCGGCATGCGACGGCGCGGGGTCCGATTCCGGAATCCGCACCTTCGCGTCGACACCCCGGAGCGGCAGCTCCCAGCCCGGTTTGCATGGAGAGAAGGCGGCGAGCGACGCGTTGCCGATCCAGAGACGCGGCTGCCGGGCGAAGAGCCCGAGATCGACGACGTCGCTCGCGATCCGGTAGGCGAGATCGCCGACCCGCACCGAGCCGTCGCCCTCGCGCGCGACGCGGAGAGTCAGCCCGCTCCTGCGGTTTCTGATCTCGCCGTTCGACGCGACGATGTCGTCCTCGAGGATGCTGAGGTCGCGGAAGAACCAGCGTGGAACCCTGACGCGGAGCGCGCCGGCCGTGAGGTCGACGTGATTACTCGCGTAGAGCTTCTCGACGATCTCGGAAAAGTTCGCCTCGATGACTTTTCGCCGGAACGTCCCCTTGGGGGTCAGTTCGTCCTTCTCGAGGTCGAAGTCGCGATCGAGCACCGCGAAGCGGACGACGCGCTCGTACGGGGCGAGCCCGGAGTTCACCGATGCGACGATCTGGCCGAGATACTCGAGGACATCCTCTTCGGTACGCCCCTCGAGCACGGGGTCGCTCCGGTCGGGAACGACGAGAAGCACGTTGTGGTCGCGGTGATCGCCCGCGAGGAAGACGCGACGGAATCCGGGCACCAGCTCGAAACGCTGCTCGACCCGCTGCGGCGCAACCGTCTGCCCGCGGCTGTTCTTGTAGATGTCCTTGATCCGGTCGACGATCTCCAGGTAGCCGTTAGGCTGCCTCGCGAACAGGTCGCCCGTCGCGATCCAGTGCTCCTCGTCGGGCGCAACCTCGGGAAGCGAGGCGGGCGCGCCATGTTCGTCGAGGTACGTCGCGACGTACGGCCCCGAAATCTGCAGCTCTCCCTGCTCGCTCAGCCGTGCCCTCAGGCCGGGCAGCGGGATGCCGACCGACGCGTCGACGTAGTCGCCGGGAGGCGTCATCGTGATTCCGCCGGTCGCTTCGGTCATGCCGAAGCCGCTGCAGAGGTCGACGCCGTGGCGCTGGAAGAAGCGGAAGACCTTCGGATCGAGATAGCCCGCCGCCGAGAGCCCCCAGCGCAGCCGCTCGCCGACGATCTCGCGAAACACCGAAGCCTCGGCGTCCGCGTCGCCCGCGCGGTCCATCGCCTCCAGGCATGCGTCGCGGATCTGCGTCCAGCGGATCGGGATGCTGATCAGTCCGGTCGGCCGGACGCGCCCGAGCTCCGCGATCAGCGACTCCGCCGACGGGCTTCCGGCGAAGATGTAGGTTCCGCCCCAGAAGATGGTGCCTAACATCTCCAGGTAGCGGCCAAAGGTGTGGAAGAGCGGCAGATAGCAGAAGAGCACTTCGTTGTTCCCGACTGCCGGGAGCGCCGCGGCGCGTGCGAAGCGCTTCGACACGAGGTGGTACTGGCTGAATACGACCCCTTTCGGGTTGCCGGTGCTCCCCGACGTGAACATCACGGTCGCGGGGGCGAAGATGTCGGGCCGACGGGCGTCGACGAGCGCGGCGGCGGCCGCGAGATCGAGCCGCGCGCACGCCTGTCGCAGCGGCGTCGCCACGAGACCGCGGATGGTCGTCGCCGAGTTGCGCGCGCCGGTGTGGAAGACGCGAAGCTCGCGCCCCGTCTTCTCGCGGACCTCGGCGAGACGCGCCAGGCGATCGTCGCTGTCGGTCACAACCACGTTAATGTCGAGGCGATCGAAGATCCAGGCGATCGTCTCGACGTCGAAATGGACGTTGAGCGGCGTGTCGAGGATTCCGTAGAGAAGGCAGGCGAGGTCGGCACTCGCTCCGTCGATCGAGTTCTCACAGAAGATCGCGACGCGCGGGGCATCCTGCACGGTCGTCAGGAAGACGCCCGCGATCGAATGCGCGTAACTCTCGACCTGCGCGTACGTCCAGCTCGTCGGCCCCTGCTCGCGGCTGTCTTCGAAGAGGATTCGATCGGGATGCCTGCGGACGCGTGCGGCGAGCATGTCGCGAAGCGAGTAGCTCGAGTGGCGGATCGCGCGGAACGCGGTTTCGGCCCATCGCTCGCGCGCGGAGAGGTCGGGAAGGGACTGGAGAAACGACGTCTGCCCAGTGGTTTCGAGGTACTCGTTCCAGCGCGCCGAGGCGAGGTCGTGCGGGCGGCCCGACTCGAGGAGCGTCTCGACCGAGGCGACGAGCTCGCGCGCCACGCGCTGCGCCTCCACAGCGTCGTGCCGCACGCTGCTCCACCCGCGCACGGCTTCCTGAAGATCGATGGTCGTAGCTTTCATGTCCGCATCCAGCCTGTGCGTCGATTGCACCACAGCACAACAGGCAAAGACGGGAACCGCTGCATCAACGGTAGGTAACGGGCGTCACAAGAGATTGTTCAAGGGGAGGCGACAGGCGAGAGGCGAAAGGCGATAAGCAGGCCAGAGGCCAAAGGCCATAGGCCAAAGCAGGCAAGGCAGACCAAAAACGAGACGCCAGAGCGGGCAAAGTTCATTGAGGATCGGAAGTCTCGCGGTTCCGCGTCTCTGACAGCCTTCGCAAACCACGCGCGTCCCGCGATGAACTCAGCCTGCTTTGGCCCTTGGCCTATGGCCTGTGGCCTGTGGCCTGCCGTTCCGATTGCTCTGGCCTTTGGCCTGCCTATCGCCTATCGCCTCTCGCCTATCGCCTCTCGCCTCTCGCCTGCCTCTTACGGCACGCTCGCCGCAAACGCAGGCACTTTGCGTGCGTTCGTCGCCTGCTCGAATGCGAAAGCGAGCGCGATCAGCTTCGGTTCGCTCCACGCCTTTCCATAGAAAAGGAGGCCGACCGGAAGGCCTTGCACGTCGCCCGCCGGCACGGTGATGCTCGGGTAGCCTGCAACCGCTGCCGGCGTCGAGGCACCGCCCGTGTAGGCGTCACCGTTCACGTGGTCGATCGGCCACGAGGGCCCGTTGGCGATCGAGACGAGTGCATCGAGCTTCTCCGCGTCGATCACCGCGTCGATCCCTTTCGTGCGCGTCACTTCGTGGTTCTTCGCGAGCGCGTCGAGATAGGCCTTCTCCGTGAGCGGCCCCTTCTTGTCCGCCATCTCCAGGATCTCCTGGCCGAAGTACGGCATCTCGGCCGAGGCGTGCTCCTTGTTGAAGGCGATCAGGTCGGCGATCGTTTTCACTTTCGAGCCGGGCCGGTTTGCGAGAAAGGCCTCGAGATCGGTCTTGTACTCGTAGAGGAGCACCTCGAACTCGCTCTCGCCGATCGTCTCGAGTTCCTTGAGCTCCACCTCGACGATCGTGGCGCCCTTTGCCTTCATGGCCGCGATCGCCGTCTCGAGGATCGGATCGACTTTCGGCCCGTAGCCAAACGACTTCGACCTGACGACGCCGAGGCGCGCTCCGGAAAGGGCGTTCGCGTCGAGGAACTTCGTGTAGTCAGACTGCTCGTGCCCTGCGCTCTTCTTCGTCTCCGGGTCGCGCGGGTCGATCCCGGCGAGCGCGCCGAGCAGGAGCGCCGCATCGGCAACCGTCTTCGCCATCGGCCCCGCGGTGTCCTGCGAGTGCGCGATCGGGATGATTCCCGACCGGCTCACGAGTCCCAGTGTCGGCTTGATTCCGACGATTCCGCAGACCGACGCGGGAGAGATGATCGAGCCGTCGGTCTCGGTTCCCACCGCAACGGGCACGAGGCCCGCCGCCACCGCGGCGGCCGACCCCGAGCTCGAGCCGGAGGCGTTGCGATCGAGCACGAACGGATTCTTCGTCTGCCCCCCTCTTCCGCTCCATCCGCTCACCGACTTCGTCGACCGGAAGTTCGCCCATTCGCTCAGGTTCGTCTTGCCGAGGATGACCGCACCCGCGGCGCGGAGCCTCTCGACCACGAACGCGTCGCGCTCGGGCCTGGAGCCGACGAGTGCCAGCGAGCCGGCCGTCGTCTGCATCCTGTCCGCCGTGTCGATGTTGTCCTTGATGAGAATCGGGATTCCATGAAGCGGGCTGCGCGCTCCCGATTTCGCGCGCTCGACGTCGAGGGCCCGCGCGATGTCGAGCGCGTCGGGGTTCAGCTCGATGATCGCGTTGATCTGCGGCCCCGCGCCCTTGTCGATCTTCGCGATCCACCGCAGGTAGGACTCGACCAGCGAGACGGAGCTGAAACTACCGGTCGTCAACGCCTTCTGGAGCTCGGGAACCGTACTGTACTGGACGAGCTTTCGCGACTCGCCGGAGAGCACGGAGCCGAACAGGGTCGACACGAGAAACGCGAGCGCGAGAGAAACGCGTGACACTCGAAGCATTGAATCCTCCCGATGGCGATCGAACCTTGCAGACAGCCGGAGCGACGCCACGATAGTACCAGCGCAACCGTCTTTCCGGGCGCAGCGAGGAATCTGCAAGAGGGCCGGCCAAAAGCGTTCGCGGCAGCAACGTGATGATCGCGGCAACGATGGTTACGACGAAAGCGAGCAGACCGATCGCTGGGCAGATTCCTCGCTCCGTTTCCAAAGAACTGCTGGAGTTGCGACGCCCGAGGGAGTTGTCGTCCCGACGACTGACCCCGCAAAGCGGGGGAAGGAGGAGGGACCTCGCAGGCTGGTACTCATGTTCCACGAGCAGGAGCATTCGCGTCGAACTTCAACTGTACCAGCCTGCGAGATCCCTCCTCCCTCGCGGCGCTCGGTCGTCGGGATGACAATCCGTACGCTCGTGGACGATGGTGCGAGCTTCGCGGCTGATCGCAGTTTCTTTCCTCAGGCGCTGCCGCGTGCGCAGTGGGCCTCTCGGAATGACGACCGGCCACGCGCCGCGGCTCCGAACTATCTCCCGGCCTTACCCCTCGCAGCGTGTCTCCGCGTCGAGCACCTCGAGCGTCTTCCGGTAAATCGCATCCGCTTCCTCGCGGCTGTTACCGATCGCCACGAGCCCGACCTTTCCGAACTGCGAGATTGCGCCGATCATGTGGAAAAGAACTCCGGTCTCGGTTCGGTAGCTGTAGTCGAGGCGATTCACAGTCACGATCTCGATCAGGTCTTCGGGCAGGAGTCCCCGGTAGCGCTCCGACTTCACGTTGTCGGTCGCGCGGTAGTACTTCGGCGTTCCGCTCGGCGAGAGGAAGAGGCCGGTCCGCTCGTCCAACCATCCGCCCGTAAGGAAGCGGAGCGCGAGCATCGGGTGAGTCGTTCCACCCATTCGCAGGTTGATCTCGATCGCCGAAATGTTCCACGAGCCGGGCGGATCCTCCCAAGCGAGATAGTCGACCGAGAAGCGTCCGACGACGCCGCGGGCAGCGAGCGCGCGCCCGACGCGCATCGACGCCTCCTGGATCCGGAGCCGGTACTCGTCGTGCGCAGGGAAGAGGCACCCCTCGAAGCGCTGACCGTGCGCTCCGCTCAGGATCTGCTCGTGCGTCGAGGCGATGAGCACCTCGCGCCGCGGATTGATTCTGACCTGGCAGCTCGGGCTCGTGAGGCCGGGATGCGCGACGAGCTCCTCGACGATTCCGCCCATCCGCTCGAACTTCTCGAAGTAACTTTCGAACGTCTCCGTGCTGACCGAGAAAACGGGACGCCCTAACGCCCGCGCGATCGAATCGACGTTCCGCTCGTCCGGGATGTGAATCACCGCGTTGCCTTCGCCGTTGAAGCTCTCGTTCAGCTTCACGATCGCCCGGCGCATCGACGGTTTGCGCCTCGCCAGGTCCAGGAGCGCGCCGGCGACTTCGTCGACGCTTCGCAGGTTCTCGATCGACTCCGGTGAATCGACCCCCGCCTCCCGGAAGATCTGCTTGCTGCCGCTCTTGCTTCCGAGCGGCGTCAACGCGGGGTCGGGACCGTTGATCGGAACGCCGAGGAGCACCGCGAGGCGCCGCTCGAGAGGCGTGACGTTGAAGACGGTGAGGTAGGCGGAGCCCGGGTCGGCGATGCCGGCGCGAAGTCGCTCGAGAAGGCGGGGGCGCTCGAGAATCTTCTGCGTGAGCGGGCGCGGCGAGCCGTCGTACGCACAGAGAAGCGTGAGGCGCGCCCGCGCGTGGCTTGCGGGGATTCCCGCGAGCATCTGCAGGTAGTAGTCGAGCACCATCGGGTGGATCGGCTGCGATGTCACGTACACCATGCGCGCGCGCGGGTTGCGGAGGCGCATGAGGAGAAACAGGAGCCTCTCCTCGTAGAAGCCGACGCCGGGGATCTTCGCGAGCTCGCTCTGGTCGAGCGTGAGCGAGGGGACGACCACCGACGTGTACGGCTCCGCGTCGCCCGGAAACACCACGTCCCACAGGCGCTCGAGCTGCGGTTTGAGCCGCTCGAAGGCCTCAATCTCCTGCTCCAGCGTCAGCTCCGGGACAAACGGCGGCCTCGAGATCAAGCGCGTTCTCCGTCGTCGGGTCGAATCTGCCCGCGCGGTGACGCGGGGGCGGTACATCTCTCCAGGTTGCGGCAACTATGGGGCCTCGGAGCATGCCCGGTCTTCATCGCGCGGCACAGCGCCTGGTGACGAGAATCACGGGAGGGGCAGGCGAGAGGCGAAAGGCGAGAGGCGATGAGCAAGCAATCCTAGCGTAGCGCCATCGCCCTCGCCCTCGCCTTCGCCCGCGAGGTGAAACGAGAGCCTCTCGCCTGCGAGACGCCTCCGAGACGGCCCGCGGGACGCAGCCGCCACGAAACGACGCCCGGCCCGCTCATCGCCTTTCGCCTTTCACCTCCCGCCTGCCCCTCGTTGGCCGCCTCCCCCGAAAAGCCATATGATTTGCTCCGAACGAACGGCAACTCCAACGAAGGCCGGCCGCATGGCCCAGCCTCGAACATCACAGACTGCGAGAAAACCATGAACAACGAAATCGTCAAGCTCCTCGGTGACAACGGCAAAGCGCTCCTCGACTTCAACAGCCCGAAAATTTCGAAGGATTCGCTTCATCTTCCCGGCCCCGACTTCGTCGACCGCGTGTGGGCGGCATCCGACCGCAACCCGCGCGTGCTCGCGAACCTCCATCGCCTCTTCAACACCGGCCGCCTCGCTGGAACCGGCTACGTCTCGATTCTTCCGGTCGACCAGGGCATCGAGCACTCCGCCGGAGCGTCGTTCGCCAAGAACCCGATCTACTTCGACGGCGAGAACATCGTGAAGCTCGCAATCGAGGGAGGCTGCAACGGCGTCGCTTCGACCTACGGCGTGCTCGGCTCGATCGCGCGAAAGTACGCGCACAAGATCCCGTTCATCGTGAAGATCAACCACAACGAGCTGCTGACCTACCCGAACAAGGCCGACCAGATCATGTTCGGGACCGTGAGGCAGGCGTACGACATGGGCGCGACCGCGGTCGGCGCGACGATCTACTTCGGTTCCGACGGCGCGGCGCGCCAGATCATCGAGGTCGCACAGGCGTTCGCCGAGGCGCACGAGTACGGCATGGCGACGATCCTCTGGTGCTACCTCCGCAACAACGCCTTCAAAAAGGACAAGGACTACCACGTCTCCGCCGACCTCACGGGCCAGGCGAACCACCTCGGTGTGACGATCCAGGCCGACATCATCAAGCAGAAGCTTCCCGAGAATAACAACGGCTACGGCGCGCTCAACACGGGCGAGTCGAGCTACGGGAAAATCGACAAGCGGATCTACAGCGATCTCTCGTCCGACAACCCGATCGACCTGACCCGCTACCAGGTGGCCAACTGCTACATGGGTCGCGCCGGCCTGATCAACTCGGGCGGGGCGTCGGGAAGCAACGACTTCGCCGAGGCGGCGCTGACGGCGGTCGTCAACAAGCGCGCGGGCGGCATGGGCCTGATCTCGGGCCGTAAGGCATTCCAGCGCCCGATGGCCGAGGGAGCGAAGCTGCTCAACCTCATCCAGGACGTCTATCTCGACAAGGACATCACGGTCGCCTGAGTCGATTCGTCGAGACCTGACCCTGCACGTCAATACGAAGGGCGCCGAAAGGCGCCCTTCGTGATTTCAGCGCCTCCGAGCCGGGTCAGACGAGAGAGCGCTCCTTCGCGTAGACCATCAGCCCGACGCGGCCTTCGACACCGAGCTTCGAGTAGATCGAGTGGAGGTGCGTCTTGACGGTGCCGGGGGCGATGTGGAGCGCAGTGGCAATCGCCTGGTTTCCCTTCCCGCTCGCCGCGATCCGCATGATCTCGAGCTCGCGCTCCGTCAACAGCAGCTGCAGCGACTGCAGTGTCTCAGCACGGTTGAGCATCCGGTCGATCGCGCGTCCGAGCGACTCCTTCTCGAGCCATTGCCCCCCTGCGTGAACCTTGCGAACTGCGCGGAGCAGCATCGCGGGAGCCATCTCCTTGAGAACGACACCCTTCACGCCAAGCTGCATCGCCTCGAGCAACTCCTCGTCCCGAATCGCCGCCGCGAGGATGAGCGCGCGACACGGACTCTTCGAATCCTTGAGTGCGCGAAGCACTTCGAGCCCGTTCCTGCGAGGCATGCGCAGATCGAGAATCGCGACGTCGGGCGCGTGGCGCTCGATCGCCGCCAGTGCGTCTTCTCCGTCGGAACACGAGGCGAGCACTTCGAAACCCTGCTCTTCCTCGAAGAGCGTCCGGAGCCCCGCAAGCACGACCGGATGATCGTCAGCGATGATGAGCCTGATCGAGTCCGGGCTCATCGAGCCTCCGTCGAGTACGGCACGCTCAGATAGAGAACCGAGCCTGACGCGGACGATTCGATCGTCAGGTCGCCTCCCAGCGACTGGATGCGCTCCTTGAGGGTGATGGGACCGCGGCGCGCCGCGACGAGCTGCTCCAGGTCGTGGCGCCCGGTAAACGCAAAGCCGCGGCCGTCGTCCGCCACTCTGATCGAGACCACTCCCGCTCCCCTTTGGATCGAGACCCATACGGTGGAGCAGGAGGAGTGCCTCGCCGCGTTCGCGACCGCCTCGGTCACGATGCCGAAGATCTCGGGGTGGAGCGCTTCAGGAACGAGCTGCACTACAGGGTCAGCCTCGAGGACGACATCGATGCTCCAATGACTCGAGATCC
This sequence comes from Thermoanaerobaculia bacterium, assembly GCA_041671505.1. Taxonomy (GTDB): domain Bacteria; phylum Acidobacteriota; class Thermoanaerobaculia; order Gp7-AA8; family Gp7-AA8; genus JACPDH01. Next base: position 140,753 of record JBAZBK010000014.1, read on the forward strand.
TCGACGCCATGTCGCGAAGCCTCGCGACGAGCTCCTGCTTCTCTTCTCCGAGCGGCTTTCTCGGATCGAGGCTCTCGATGAAGTGCCGCAGCTCTCGCTGCTCCTTCGTCACCGCTTGCTGAATCTCCTGAAGCCTGTCGTGCGCCAGCGAGGTATCGCGATCGATGAGCCGGTGGAGTGTCTGGAGCTGCAGAGCCACTCCGGTCATCGACTGGAGCAGCCAGTCGTGAAGGTCACGCGCGAGACGCGCCCTCTCCAGCGACACGGCTTCCTTGCGCGATTCACCCGTCGACGAAGCGCGCGCTCCGCTCTCGCGGCTGCTGCGGCTGCTGCTCTCCTCCATGCTCTGATCCTGAACGGAGCAATTATATTGTCATTTTTCCTTGTCGGGTTATACGGCGCCGGGAGTCTGCCCGGTTCCACGAGGCTCAGCGGCGTCCGCTCCGAAGCACGACGGTGGAGAAGGCGCGCACGGCAACCTTCGCCGCTTCCACGTCCCGCTCCTGCCCAGGTTCGACGATGTCGTGCGGGCTCGGCTCCGCGGTGTCGATCACGCGGAGCCAGACGCAACCCGCCGGAGGAGGTGGAAGCTCGAAGAGCAGATCCTCGACCCATGCGTTCATCGCAACGTAAAGGTCATCGTCACCCCCCGGGGCGTGCTCGCCCGCAAGGTGCATCGCGAGAGAACGCGAGCCTTCGCCGAAGTCGGGCGCTCCGGGAGCCACGCCGTGCCAGCTGACATCGGGCCGGGGTGAATCCGCGGAGCCGCGGCCCGTGAGGAAGTCGGCACGCCGGAGCGCCGGATGCGCCTTGCGGAATGCGATCAGCAGTTTCGTGAAGCGATGGAGCTCGGCGTTGTCGTCGAGCAGGCGCCAGTCGACCCAGCCGAGGTCGTTGTCATGGCAGTACGCATTGTTGTTGCCGCGCTGTGTGCGTCCCATCTCGTCGCCGGCGAGAAGCATCGGCGTTCCCTGCGAGAGAAAGAGGATCGCGAGGAAATTCCTCGCCTGCTGCCTGCGCAGCGCGACGACGCGAGCGTTGTCCGTCGGGCCTTCGATGCCGCAGTTCCAGCTGAAGTTCTCACCCGTGCCGTCGCGGTTCTCCTCGCCGTTCGCTTCGTTGTGCTTCGTGTTGTACGACACGAGATCGGCGAGCGTGAAGCCGTCGTGGCAGGTCACGAAATTGATCGAGTGGTAAGGCTTGCGCCCCGACGGCTGGTACAGGTCGCTGCTCCCGGCCAGCCGGGACGCGAGCGCGGCGACGCGCCCACCTTCGCCTCGCAGGAACCGCCTCACGTCGTCGCGGAATGGCCCGTTCCACTCGCACCAGCGCCCCCACGCCGGAAACGTCCCGACCTGGTAGAGCCCCGCGGCGTCCCAGGCCTCGGCGATGAGGGTCAGGTCTGCCAGTACCGGGTCGTCGGCGATCGTCTCGATCAGTGGAGGATCGGCAAGCACGCGCCCGTCGCGCCCGCGGGAAAGAACCGCCGCGAGATCGAAACGGAAACCGTCGACCCCCATCTCGCCCCCCCAGTAGCGCAGCGCTTCGAGGACGAGCTCGCGCACGACCGGGTGGTTGCAGTTGAGCGTGTTGCCGCAGCCGCTGTAGTCGAGATACTTCCCCGTGTTCCGGTCCGCCATGTAATAGATCGCGTTGTCGATTCCGCGGAACGAGAACGTCGTGTCGGTCGGCGAGCCGCCCCCTTCCGCGGTGTGATTGAACACGACGTCGAGGATCACCTCGAGCCCCGCCCGATGAAGCTCGCGCACCAGAAACTTGAACTCGTCGACCTGCTCGCCGTGCTGGCCCTCGGAGCAGTAGCGCGCGTTCGGCGCGAAGAAGCCGATCGGGTTGTATCCCCAGAAGTTCGTGAGGTTCTTCCGGATCTCCGGATCCATCAGCGGATTGATCGCGTCGTCGAATTCGTAGACGGGCAGGAGCTCGACCGTCGTCACGCCGAGGTCCTTGAGGTACGGGATCTTCTCGACGAGGCCGCGGTAGGTGCCGGGGTGTCGCACTTCGGAGCTCGGGTCGCGCGTGAAGCCGCGAAGGTGCATCTCGTAGATGATCTTCTCGGTTTCCGGCACGAGCGGCTGACGGACATACTTCCAGTCGAAGACGCTCGCCGTCCTGACTCCACGCTTCTCGGCGCGACCGTCGACGTGCACGGTGCTGATCGCGCGGGCGTAGGGATCGATGAGCACCTGTGACGGATCGTAGCGGTGCAGCCCTTCGCGCGCGACCGGGCGGCGGTCGAAGCGCCATCCGTACTCGAAGCCGCGCTCGAGCCCGTCGATGCAGACGTGCCAGACGTCGCCGGTGCGGAAGTAGGGAGTGTCGAGAGGCAGCTCGAGGAACGGCTCCGCGTCGCCGATTGCGTAGAGGACGAGCGAGGCCTCGGTCGCGTTGCGCGAGACGACGGAGAAATTGACACCTTCGCGCGTGTCGTTGGCGCCGAGCGGAAGAGGTTTCCCCGGGACGACGGAAAAGTCGGTCCGCGTCAGCGCAACGAGCCTCGCGCGCGGATCGCTGCCGCTCGGGCGAGCCGGGTCCGACATGATCACTCAGTGTAGCCGAGTGATCTGCGAGTGGAGCCGGATTCTCGCCCCGCGTAGCGCGACTCAGGCGACGACGACGGTCGACGACGGACGTCTCGCGAAGTAATCCGAGAGGCCGTCGACCCACGACTCGGGCGCGCAGCCGGTGACGCGGCGATAGCGCTCGAGGGAGAGCACGGAGTAGGCAGGGCGCTTCGCGGGCCGCGGAAACGCCTCCGACGTCGTGGGGAGCACCTGCACGTCCGCCGCCGCGCTCCCCTCGCGCTTCATCTCGTCGACGATCGCCGTCGCGAAGTCGAACCATGTGCATTCCGGCGCGTCGGAGTAGTGGTAGGTGCCGCCGAGATCGGGCGAAGCCTTCACGATGTCGGAGAGCCGCACGATCGCGCGCGCGAGATGGGGAGTGAACGTCGGGCAGCCTCGCTGATCGTCGACGACGCGGAGCTCTTTCCGGCCGAGCAGGACCTGCTTCCTGATCGCTTCGACGAAGTTCCAGCCGCGTACGCCGAAGAGCCACGACGTGCGAAGCACGATGTGGCTCTTCGCGATCCGTGCACGCTCCTCGCCTTCGAGCTTCGAGCGTCCATACGCGGAAACCGGCGCCACCGGGTCGTTGATCTCGTAGGGGCGCGTCGAGTTTCCGTCGAAGACAAAATCGGTGGAGATCTGGACGAGCAGCGCGCCCGCGCGGTTCGCGGCGTCGGCGAGCGACTCGACCGCCCAGCCGTTGACCTTCGCCGCCAGCGCCTCGTTCGCCTCGCAGTCGTCGACCTGCGTGTAGGCCGCGCAGTTGACGATCACGTCGGGACGCGTCCTGCCGACCTCGCGATCGACCGCTTCCGCATCGGTGATGTCGACGACGTCCTTGTCGATCCCGGCGACCTCGTCGCCACGCTCTTCGAGCGCCTGCGTCAGGTCGGTGCCGAGCATGCCTTTGTTGCCTGTGATGAGGAAACGCATGGAGAGCCTAGACCTTGACCTTCACCTTCACCCCGCCCGCCAGCTCTTTGACCTCGATCAGCTTGAGAGCGTAGAGAGCATAAAGGATCTTGGCGTTTTCCGTGGGGGCGAGCGGGCCGTACTGGATCAGCTCGTAGAGCGCTTTCTTGCCGTCGACGAGCTCGTACTGGACCTGCTCCTCGGGGAAGAGCGTGAGGTTTGAAAAATCGGCGTCGGAAACCGGAGTGAGGATCGTCGCCTTCTTCCCCATGCGGCTGACGAGCGCCCGGGCATCGACGATCCGGCGCACACCCTGGATCACGGCCTGGCGCGTCGGAATGTTCAGCTTGATGAACTCCTGGGCGCGCTCGCGCCCGGGCTGGAAGCTGACGACTCCGTCAACCCATTCGAAGACCGACCAGACGATCTCCTGAACCTGCTCCTTCACCGACAGGAAGAGCTGCTTCGGCTCGATCGCGCGCATCTCGACGAGGATGACTCCCTGTCGCTTCGCCCCCGACTCCTTCAGGCGCGTGACGCTCTCGTCGAACTGTTCCTGCGTGATCAGCCCCTGCCTGAGGAGCCGGATGCCGAGGGAGTCGTCGACGTTCGTCGACGTGGCGAAGATGATATTGCCCTCGTCGATGTAGATCTGCTTGGTCTCGCTCTCCCGCGCACACTCGATCACACCCGGTGCTTTGTAGCGGTGGATGGTGACGAGAACCTCCGGGAGCGGAGTCTGAGAGAGGTCGCCCTTGAACAGGCTCTTCGCGGAATTCACGGACATCGTGCAATTACGCGGCGGGGCGGCCGCGTCCTGTCTCAGGTGTCAGGAGTGCTGTTCCTTCTTCTCTTCGAGCGCCTTTTCCTTGTCCTTGCTCTTGATCGAATCGCGGAAATTGGCGATGCCCTCGCCGAGACCCTTGCCGAGCTGAGGCAGACGCCCCACGCCGAAGAGAAGGATCACGATCGCGAGAATGATGAGCAGCTCCGGAACACCCAGTGAACCAAACATACGACCTCCCAAGGACCAGCAATCATAGTATCAAACCGGAAAGGGGCTCCGGGGAATCCCGGCAAGGCAGGCGAAGGGCGAAAGGCGAGAGGCGACGAGCAGGTAGGCAGTCGGCCTGAGAGCTGAACGAGGCGGACCCGCACCTTGGGTGCCCCGGCATCCATCCATCAGCGCCGTGGTGCCCGCGCCGGCCTCCGCCACGTGTCGGATCGCCTTCCTGCCTGCTCGTCGCCTCTCGCCTTTCGCCTCTCGCCTGCTTTCGGCTAGGATGCGCCCCGCACGATGCTCGACCTTTCGACACTCAATCCGCGCCAGCGCGATGCCGTGACGCACGAATCGGGACCCCTTCTCGTCCTGGCGGGCGCCGGCTCAGGCAAGACGAGGGTGATCACCTACCGGATCGCCAACCTCGTCGGGAATCTCGGGGTCGACCCGCGATCGATCCTTGCCGTCACGTTCACCAACAAAGCGGCGAACGAGATGGTCGAGCGCGTCTCGAAGATCGTGCCCGGCACGAATGGCCGCCCCACGGTCGGAACGTTCCACTCGACCGCGGTCCGCGCGCTTCGGCGGCACGGCGACCTGCTCGGTTACACGAAGTCGTTCGTCATCTACGACACCTCCGACCAGCTCGCGCTGCTCCGACGCGTGCTCCGCGAGTCGGGGCTCAGCGAGGAGCAGTTCCAGCCTCGCGCGGTCCTCTCGCGCATCTCGAAGGCGAAGAACCTGCTCATCGGACCGGCAGAGTTTGAAAAACGCTACACCGACTTCTTCGGCCAGCGGATTGCGGCGATCTACCGCGGCTACCAGGCGAAGCTCCGCGAGTTCGACGCGATGGACTTCGACGACCTGATCGGCAACTGGATCGAGCTGCTCAAGAACCACGAGCAGGTCCGCGACGAAACGCACGCCCGGGTGCAGCACCTGCTGATCGACGAGTACCAGGACACGAACCACGCGCAGTACACCCTCGTGAAGCTGCTCGCCGGCGATCACGGAAATGTCGCCGCCGTCGGCGACGAAGACCAGTCGATCTACCGCTTCCGCGGCGCCGACATCGAGAACATCCTCCGCTTCGAGGAGGACTTCCCTGGCGCGCGGATCGTCAAGCTCGAGCAGAACTACCGCTCGACCGGCAACATCCTCGACGCCGCGATCGGCGTCGTCTCGAACAACGTCGCGCGAAAAGGGAAGACCCTCTTCACCGACGCGGGGCGTGGCGAGCCGGTGCGCGTGGTGCAGTGCGAGACCGATCGCGACGAGGCGCAGTTCGTCGTCCGCGAGATCGACCGCCTCCGCAACGCGATATCGCTCCAGGAGCTCGCCGTTCTCTTCCGCACGAACGCGCAGTCGCGACCGTTCGAAGAAGAGCTGCTCAAGCGCAACCTCCCCTACACCGTCGTCGGCGGCACCCGCTTCTACGATCGCGCCGAGGTCAAGGACATCCTCGCCTACCTCCGGCTCATCGTCCGGCCTTACGACACGCCGTCGCTCGAGCGGATCATCAACGTGCCGGCACGCGGAATCGGCGACACCACGTGGAGAGCGCTCGACGTCGCGGCGAAGGACACCTCGTCCACCCCGTGGGGCGTCATCGAGGGCGAGATGCCGTTCCTCGCCGAGCGCGCCCGGAAGGCGGTGCGCGAGTTCCGCGAGACGGTCGAGGACCTCCGCCGCGCTTCCGAAACGAGCGAGGGCGTCGGCCCGCTCCTCGAGTACGTCGTCCTTCGCACCGGCTACCGCAAGGCGCTGCTCGAGTCGAAGGACCCGCAGGACGAGGCGCGGCTCGACAACATCGCCGAGCTCGTCAATTCCGCGAACGAGTTCGCCGAGTCGAACCCGGGAGCGTCGATCGCGACCTATCTCGACTCGGTCACGCTGATGTCCGACGTCGACTCCTACGACTCGAAGAAGGGCGTCACGCTCATGACGCTCCACGCGGCGAAGGGGCTCGAGTTCAAGGTCGTCTTCCTCGCCGGGATGGAGGAAGGAATCCTCCCGCACGCGCAGTCGATCGAAGAGGGCGACATCGAGGAAGAGCGCAGGCTCTGCTACGTCGGCATGACCCGCGCGCGCGAACGCCTTTACTGCCTTCACTGCTTCCAGCGGCGCGTCTATGGACAGATGCGCGAGCAGGACCCGTCGCAGTTCCTCGCGGAGCTTCCCGAGAGCGCGGTCGAGAAGATGCGCAACCAGTCGGCGTTCGGCAGCGGCTACGGCGGCGGCTACGGCGCGTCGCGCGGGGCGACCATGCCCGGACGCGAGACTCCGCTCCGCAGCCCGCAGACGTCGTTCGCGCCGCGAGGCGGTTCACGCAAGCCGGAGCAGAGCAACGTCGGAAACGTGATGGGCTTCTTCAAGGACGCGCCTGTCGCGTTCGACCCGACCGCGATCAAGGCCGCGCGTGCCACGGAAACTTCCGCGCGAGGGCTCACCCGCGGCATGCGGGTCCGCCACGAGCAGTTCGGCGACGGCGTGATCCTCAAGATCGAGGGCGACGGCGACAACGCCAAGCTCACCGTCTTCTTCGACCGCTCCGGCAGCAAGAAATTCGTCGCCAAGTTCGTGAAGCTGGAGAAGCGTTAGGGACGAATGCGGATTTCGGAATGCGGAATGCGGATTGAGAGGCCTCACTCGCCCCGAGCGTTCGGCGAGACGTCATCCCGAGCGGCCCACTGCGCCGGCGCAGCGCCCGAGGAAAGAAACTGCAGTCAGCCGCGAGGCTCGCGCCATCGTCCACGAGCGCACGAATTGTCATCCCGACGACCGAGCGGCGCGAGGGAGGAGGGATCTCGCAGGCTGGTACAGGTGAGGTTCGTCGCGAACTCTCTGGCTCGTGGCATGTGAGTACCAGCCTGCGAGGTCCCTCCTCCTTCCCCCGCTTCGCGGGGTCCGTCGTCGGGACGACAACTCCCTCGGGCGTCACAAGTCGGGCAGTTTCTTCGAAGCGAAGCGAGGGATCTGCTGACGCGACGGACTGACCGATTCCTTTCCTGAGGTTACACATCTCTCGGTCGTGGGGCTGCCTTGCGAGCTCTCGCTCGCGACGATGCTCGAGCACCACGCACGACATACAATCACCCTCGATTCACGGAGGCTGACAATGTCTCGAATCTGCGCGCTCGCCCTTGCGCTGGCTCTCCTCGCCTCGGTCGCCGCCGCCGAGGTCACTCCCTCCGACTGGCTGAACCACGCCGAGCACGATCTCGCCGGGTTCTGGATGCGCGACGAGCTCGCCGGATCGCCGGTCGGATCGTTCCCGACCTTCATCTGCGCCGACGGCACGCCTCTCGCCCTCGCCGCCCCCTGTCCCGCATTCAAGGATGCTCCCGACTGGATCAACAAGGAGCTCGGGCGCCAGTACATCCGGATGGTCTCGCGCCAGGTCTACACCTACGGCGTGATCTACCACCTCACCGGCAACGAGACCGCGCTCGCCCGGGCGCGCGCCGGGACGCGATTCATCATGGAGAAGGCGTGGGACCGCGAGAGCGGCTCGGTCGCGACCTGGCTCATCGACGGCAACGCCGCGCCGAAGCCGGGAGCGCGCACGACACAGAGCCTCGCTTACGCGCTGCTCGGCCCCTCGTTCTACTACTACCTGACGCGCGACCCGGAAACGCTCGCCTACATCACGTCGGTCCGTCGCCACATTTTCGAGAGCTACTGGTCGGACGAGTGGAAGATGCTCCGCTGGACGAACGAAGACGAAGGAGAAGACACCAGCGATCGCAGGGAGCTCGTGTCGCAGCTCGACCAGATCAACGCCTACATGCTCCTCATGCTCCCGCTGCTCGACGACGCGGAGCGGGCGGCGTGGGACGCCGACGCACGCCGCCTCGTCGCCTCCATGCTCCGCGACTTCCACGATCCGAACCGCAAGCGCTTCTACGGCTACATCCACGACGCGAAGGGAAAGACGTGGGGAGAGCGCCACAACGACTTCGGCCACACCACGAAGGCGTACTGGATGCTGCTGCTCGCCGGTGAGCGGTTAGGCGAACAATCGTGGGTATCGACGGCCCGCGCCGGAATCGACGACTGCCTGAAGTCGGCGTTCGTGCGGAGGAACGTCAGGAACGCGCCGGAGTGGCAGGCTCCCGTGATGCGTCGCGCGGCCGACAGGAAGGGCAACTATCACGTCTGGGCGAACAAACCCGACGGCATCGGCATCGCGTGGTGGGAGTGGTGCGAGCTCGACCAGGCCGCGGCGACGATGTCGCTCTCGGATGCGAAGTACGGGAAGTATCTCGACGCGACCTACCCCGCCTACTTCGCGACGCTCGTCGACCCCGTGTACGGCGCCACCTACTCGTTTCCCGGCGCCGTCGACAGCGCGAAGGGACACCAGTGGCAGAACGGCTATCACGCCGCGGAACACGCGCTCGTCGGATACATCACGACCTCCATGCGGCGCGGCGAGCCGTTCCGGCTCTGGTTCGCGTTCGCCGATTCGGCGACGCCGCCCATCGCGCCCGCGTACTACTTCGACGCGAAGGAGACAGGACGCCGCGCGATGGAGAGCATGGAGGGAGGGGTGAGGAAGGTGAGAGTAACGTACGGGAAAGGCGAGAGGCGAGAGGCGATAGGCGAGAGGCGATGAGCAGGCCATAGGCCACAGGCCAGAGCGGGCGCGCGTTAGGCCGAAGCACGTCAGGTCGCGCCCCTGCCAGCCAACAAAAACGGGCGACGCACCGCGTCGCCCCTACGAACCCTTGCATCGATCTCTGCCTGCTCTGGCCTATGGCCTGCTCATCGCCTCTCGCCTTTCGCCTCTCGCCTATCTTCAATGCCCCTTCACCGTCTCGCGCTGCACGACGAAGCCTTCGGCTCGCTTCAGCGGGCTGCGCGCGAGGTCGGTCATGTCGACCTTCTCGCTCTCGACGGCGCTCCAGAAGCCGGCCTCGTCGGTCGAGCGGAGGAAGCCGAACTCGCATTCGAAGATCGGCACGACCATCAGCACATGCACCGAGAGCTCGTTGACGTCGAGGCGGCGCAGTTTCTCGTCGCCCCATCGATCGGTGAGCAGCAGGCGCTGCATCCCCCGGCTCCCCGAGACCGGCTGTGGTAGGCCGATCGTGTCACCCGAGTGAGGCGTGAGCCGGTCCTGGATCGGCGTCGTCGTCGCGAACTGGAGAACCCACGCGGCCGTCTCGATCGTCATCTGCTTCACCGCGAGGATGAACTCGACCCGGTGCGACGCCTCGGCTCCGTGATGCTGGTTGCCGGCAAAGCCGACGGTCGCGAACGCGCGGAGCCCGAACGACGTCCGGTCCCACTCGTGCACGACGACCCGCGGCTCGAACCCGCGTGCGCGGGGCAGCTCCTTCGACCGGACCGGACGTCCCAGCGCAGCGACGAAATGTTCGAGGATCGCCTCGTGGATCATTCGGGAATCAAGTGTACACGGTGGGGCCGCAATCTCCGCGAGGGACTCTCACCGGCTACCGCGCATCGCGTCGCGGCTTGCGCTTCTTCCCGTGCAGCCTGTCGAGCAGCTTGGCGCTGAGCCGGACCTGCTCGAGCAGCTTCTCCTCGAGTCCGGCGCCGCGCACCTTGAACTGCTTCGCCTCGCGGAAGACGGCGCGGGCCCGGTCCTTCTCGCCGCTCTCGAGCAGCGCCATGCCGAGGTGCATCAGGTTTGTCGGCGTCGGCCCCAGGTCGGCCGACTTCGTCAGGAAGTCGATCGCGCTCTCGAAGTCCTGCTTCTTGAAGTAGACCCAGCCGAGAGCCGCCAGCGGGAACTGCCGCATCTCCTTCGGCGAGAACTTCAGCGCGAGCTTCGCCGATTCGAGCGCCTCGTCGAGGCTTTCTCCCATCTCGGCGAGGTTGTATGCCTTCTCGTAGTAGGCGATCGACTTCGCGTAGTTCGACTCGAACGTGCGGAGCATCTCCTCGAGCAGCCGGTTGCCTTCCCTGTAGTTCCCCTCGGCGCGGAGCGCCTCGACGAGCGTCGTGCACGCCGCCGCCGCGACCATCTCCGGAGGCTGCTGCTTGAGAATCTGCCGGGCGATCGCGATCGCCTCGCGGTTCATGTTCAGGTGCGAGAGGAGCAGCGCGAACGGCACGAGCACGCTGACGTTCTCCGGCTCGAGCTTCGCCGCGCGGCGATAGTGCTCGAGCGCTTCAGAGTACTTCCCGTCCGCGGCGAGAGACTCGGCCGCGGAGACTTCTCCCGCCGCCGGACCTTCGATCGGCTCGTGCCCCTTCTGATCCTCGTAGACGCGGACCGCCTGCTGGTACTCCATCTTGTTCGGATTGAGCTCGAGCGCTTCCTGGAAGCACTGGACCGCCTTGCGGTTCCAGTTGCGGTCGAGGAAGCAGAGCCCGAGGTGATAGATCGCTTCCTCGTACTCGGGATCGAGCTTGAGCGCGTCCTGGAAGCACTTGATCGCGCGATCGAGCTGTCCCTTGTCGTAGAAGATCGTGCCGAGGATGTAGTGCGCCTGCGGGATCGGCTCGAGCTCGATCGCCTTTTCGAGGAACTTCTGCGCGCGAAGCAGCTTCCCCTTCGCGGCATAGATCGCGCCGAGGGAGAAGTAGGGGAGGAACGAGTCCTGCGAAATCTGGATCGCGCGGCGAAGCCAGCGCTCCGCGCCGCGCAGGTCCTGCTCCTCGTGAAGCAGCACGCCGTAGAAGACGGCCGCGTCGAAATGGTCGGGCTGAACCTCGAGCGTCCGCTCGAGGTAGCCGCGCGCGCGAGAGAGATCGCCGTCGTTGAAGAACATCTCACCCAGGAAGAACGAAAGCTCGTAGTTCTCGCGGTCGAGCTTGTACGCCTCCTCGAGAGCGCGCATGCCGCGCGCTTGATCGAAGCTGTCGATCGCCGCCTCGGCTTCCGCGATCAGTACGACGAAACGGTCGCGCTTGTCGCCGCGGAAGAGCGAGAGGATGCGGTCCTTCCTCTCGGTGAAGCGGTGGCGCTTCTCGAGGGCCAGCATCTGCTCGCCCATCTTCGACTCCCAGATCTCGACCATCTCGTCGCCGGTGATGAGCCGCCTCTTTTCGAGGAGCTCCTTGAGCGACAGAAGCCCGGTCTGGTTGATGAAGTTCGCGCGCTCCTGTTTCTGGAGCAGATCGATCGCGGTGCGCAGCCCTTCGGAGGTGCGCTTGACGACTTCCTCGAGCGCGGAGACGCGCTCGAGCAGATGCTCGTCGAGCGAGACGTCGCCGTCGCGATAGTCCTCGTCGAGCTCGTCATCGTCGAAGCTTCCGACGCCCGACAGCACGAGCAGCTTGTTCTGACATCGATAGCAGAACTCGCGCTCGTCGTCGTTCAGGGCACCGCAGGTCTGGCAGAGCATCCGGGCCGGTTCTCCTTCGTGTCGCTAACGGGGGATGGCGGTAATCTATGTCAAAGGCCGCCCGCCCCGCTACGCAGGGCGAAAAATATTCGCGCGCCGTCCCCTCGGCTGAAGCCGCAATGGCCTTGACTTGACGGAGGAGAAGCCGAAGTTAGAAGTTAGAACGCTGAATGTTGAATCCAGAAACGGGCTCAAAGGTGCCCTTTCTGGGTTCTCAATTCATCGTTCTGCGTTCTAACTTCGGGGTCTTCCCCTTAACGGTTCAATCCCGTGAACGTGAACGCTCCCGAGCCCGCGCCCGGCTTCTGCCCGCATTCCGCAATCCGCATTCAGCGCATTACGGCTCCGCGTTTCTACTTCGCTTCGTACTCGTAGAACCCGCGGCCGCTCTTCCGGCCGAGCCAGCCGGCATCGACCATCTTCACGAGCAGAGGGCAGGGACGGTACTTCGGATCGCCGAAGCCCTGCTCGAGCACGCGGAGGATGGCGAGGCAGACGTCGAGACCGATGAAGTCCGCCAGAGTCAGTGGCCCCATCGGATGGTTCATGCCGAGCTTCATGATTCCGTCGATCGACTCGCGCGTGGCGACACCCTCGTAGAGCGTGAAGATCGCCTCGTTGATCATCGGCATGAGCACGCGGTTCGAGACGAAGCCGGGGAAGTCGTTCGCGGGCAGCGGCGTCTTGCCCATCCGTTTCGCGAGGTTCTCGACCTTCTGCCAGGTGGCGTCGGAGGTCGCGATGCCTCGGATGACCTCGACGAGCGTCATGACGGGCACCGGATTCATGAAGTGCATACCGATCACGTCAGCGGGGCGCGACGTCTGCGCGGCGATCTTCGTGATCGAGATCGACGACGTGTTCGACGCGAGAATCGCGCCCGGTTTCGCGATGCGGTCGATGCTCCGGAAGAGGTCAGCCTTCACATCGAAATCCTCGACGATCGCCTCGACGACGATGTCGGCATCGGCGACGTCCTCGACGCGCAGCGACGGGCTGATCCGCGCGAGGATGTCGTCCTTCTCGGCGGCCGTCATCTTCCCCTTGTCGACGGCGCGCTGAAGGTTCTTCGAGATCGTCATCATCCCGCGATCGAGAAAAGCCTGGCTGACTTCGACGAGTGTTACCGAAAAGCCGGTCATCGCGGCCGTGTGCGCGATGCCGTTGCCCATGGTTCCTGCGCCAATGACGGCGACCTTGTTCATCGTTGCCTCCGCTCGAGTCGCGCGGAGTCTATTGAACGGTCGCCGCGGGCGTCAACGACCGGGAGCCGGCTTCGCCGACTCCGTCACGGGCTGCTGCGGGGGCTCTACGGGCGCTTCCGGCGCGACCGGCGCGGGAGCCTGGTCCGGCTGCTCCGCCTTCGCCTTCTCTTTCTCCTTCGGCGCCGGCGGCTCGTAGCCGTCGGGGGCCGGAAGGAACCTGATCGACGCGCGGTGGTTCGTCTCGTCGTACATCGTCAGCAGCGTCGCCGTCAGGAGGTCCGTCTCGACGAGCCGCGGATTCCTCCGGTACTTCTTCATGTCGGGGTCGATCGTGAACGCCTTGACGTAATGATCGATCGCCGCTTGCGTCCGCCCGTTCTTCTCGTAGATGAGCCCGAGCGTGAAGTGCGCCTCGGCATGCCCCGGCTTGTCGTCGATGACCTGCTTGAGGAGCCGGCTCGCGCGGCCGCTGTTCCCCTGGGAGAGCTCCAGAACCGCGAGGTTGTAACGTGCCGGATAGAAGCGCTTGTCGCAGTCGAGCGCTCGCTCGAACTCGTACCGAGCATCCTTCGGAAAGCGGCGCTCGAAGAGCAGCGCGCCGAGCTCGTTGTGCATCGGGGCCGATTTCGGGTCTGCGCGAAGGGCGTCGATGCGCGCGAGGATCTCGCGGTCGAGCTCGCTCCCCTCGTCGAGGTACTTCAGGTAGAAGGGATTCGCGTAGCTCTCGCGCTCCTGCTTTTTCTGCTTTGCCTTCTCCCAGCTCGCGCACGACGTGAGCGCGAGCAGGAGAGAGACCACCGCCATCATTTTGATCGTCTTCATCAAGTCACCGGTTTCGCTTTGAGTTTCACCTTGCCGTCGACAGTTTCCACGCGAAAGGCGATCGCATCGACGTTGTAGCGGCCACGCAGCTGTTCCGCCTGCTTCTCCACCAGCGCCGAGACCTGTTCCGCGGTCGGCGACGCCTTGCCGAGCACCTTGTTCGCCTCGGCGACCTGGCGATGGATTTCCGCCACCGCGTCGCCATTCGAGGAGCTCGCCACTCTCACATACGAATCATCCGATCGCGGCGTTACGGCAGGCTTCTTGGTCTCCGCCGGCGGAGGCTCCGGCGGCTGTTGCATCGCCTTCTGCCGCTCGCGGAAATTGATCGGCCCTTCCTCGCGCTCGCGCATCTGCCGCGACCAGAGCTCCTGGAATCGATTGTAGGCCGAGACGATCCCGTTATAACGAAAACGGCTCGCATTGTCGCGCAGCTTGCCCCGCATCATGTCGCGAAGCGCCTCTTCGACACGTTTGCGGTCTTCGGTGGGCGGAAGTTTGCGAAGGTTGCGGAAGAACTGGTCGTACTGGATCTTCAGCTTCCTGATCTGCTCTTCGAGCCGGTCGAGCTCGTCCAATCCTGGGATTTCAACCATCGTCGCGAACCGTGACGGCCATTCTACGTTGAAACGTTCCGTGGCGCCCCGTGCCGGAACCGCTCGGGTATGATCGGCGGACCATGTCCGAAGCGTCCGACCAGCCGTCGCTCAGGCGCATCCCATCGATGGACTCGCTCCTCGGGGAGCCGGCGATCGCCGCGCTCGTCGCGGTCTGGGGACGCGAGCCCGTCAAAGACGCGATCCGCGAGCAGCTCGCAGCCATCCGCTCCGCGGGCCGGGCCGACGGCTTCGCGCTCGAGGCGCTCACCGCCTCGGTCGCAACCACGCTCCACTCTTCGATGCGGACGACACTCCGCCGCGTCATCAACGCCACGGGCATCATCATCCACACGAACCTCGGCCGCGCTCCCGTCTCGGGCGACGCCTGGGAGGGCGCGCGTGAGCTCGTCACGGGATACTCCAATCTCGAGCTCGATCTTTCGACCGGGGGGCGCGGCAAGCGACACCTGCACGTTTCCGACCTCGCCTCCCGGCTCTTCGGATGCGAGGCGGCGCTGCTGGTCAACAACAATGCCGCGGCCGTGCTGCTCGTCCTCTCGGCGATCGCAAGCGGCAAGGAAGTCATCGTCTCCCGCGGCGAGCTCGTCGAGATCGGCGGCGCGTTCCGCGTGCCCGACGTGATCCAGCAGGGTGGCGCGAAGCTCCGGGAGGTCGGGACGACCAATCGCACGCGCGCTTCGGATTTCGAGGCGGCGATCGGCCGGCGCACCGGCGCGATCCTCGGCGTCCATCAGTCGAACTTCCAAATCGTCGGCTTCACGGAAGAGCCCGAAGTGCGGGAGCTCGTGAAGATCGCGAAGGCGAAGAAGGTGCCGTTCGTCGTCGACGAAGGCTCGGGGCGCGTCGTCGACCTCGCCCGCTACGGATTCCGCAAACAGCCGACCGTGCGGGAGCTGCTCGAAACGGGAGCCGACATCGTCACCTGCTCGACCGACAAGCTGATCGGCGCGTCGCAGGGCGGGTTGATCCTCGGGCGTCGCGACCTCCTCGAGCGCTGCGCCGCGCATCCGCTGATGCGCGCGATCCGGCCAGGCAAGGAGACGTTCGCGCTCGTCGGAGAGGCACTCGCAGCGTTCGTCGCCGCGAGGCACGAGGAACGGATTCCAATCTATCGCCAGCTCGCCGCAACCACCGCGGCGCTCCGCACGCGCGCCGAGGCGATCGCCGCCGCGACCGGCGCCCACGTCGTGCCGTCGGAGTCGGCGCTGGGAGGCGGCACGACCCCGGCGGAGACGATCGCGTCGATCGCCGTCTCCCCGCCCGGCGACGCGAGCCGCATGCAGCGTGCCCTCGTCGAGCGTCCCGTGCCGATCATCTCGCGCGCGACCGACGACCGCCTGCTGCTCGATCTTCGCACCGTGCAGCCGGAGGACGATGGGGAGATGGTGGCAGCTCTTTCAGAGCTGAATTGAAAATTAGAAATTGAAAATTGAAAACGATTCTGGACAGCATAAACCCAGCCATATATCGCCGACTATCACATGACCCATAATCGACACCGCATGAACATCACTAGTTTCAATTTCTAATTTTCAATTTTCAATTTCGATGCTACAAGCCGCCATCTTCGACTTCGACGAAACGATGGTGCTGCTCGAGGAGCAGCACGACGCTGCTGCGTCGAGGCTCGCCCTCGAGCACGGGGACGATTACCACAGGATGCCCGCGTCGTTCCGCCACCGGAGCGGCCACCGCGTGATCGACGACGTCGACGAGATGCGGCGTTTCTTCGGGTGGCCGGACGACCTCGAAACGCTTTACGCGCGACGCCTCGAGCTCTTCCTCGAGGAGTGCCGCGAGCACCCGGCTCCGCTGCTTCCGGGAGTTGCCGAAGCGATCGCCGCGCTCGAGAGCCGCGGCATGGCGCTCGCCATCGCTTCGAGCGGGCTCCGGCCATCGATCGAGGAGATCCTCGAAAACCTCGGTGTGCTCCGCGCCTTCCGCGCGATCATCGGCGGCGAGGACGTGACCAACGGGAAGCCCGATCCCGAGCCGTATCTCCGTGCCGCCGCAGCTCTCGGCGTCGAGCCGCGCTGTTGCCTCGTCTTCGAAGATTCGTCGGTCGGAGTGGCGTCGGCGAAGGCCGCAGGCGCCGTCTGTATCGCTGTCCGCAACGCGCTGGCGAAGCTCCCGCAGCAACTCGACGCCGCCGACCTCGTGATCGACGGCTTCCCGTACCTCGATCTCGACGCAATCGACGAGAGGTGGGGGCTGCCGCCTCTGCGCTAGCAGATCGCGACCTTACGGACGCTGGTTCTTCATTCTTCATTCTTCATTCCGCATTCGACATTCTTCATTTCGGTTTGCACGTCAGCTCGGAAACCGAAATGAAGAATGTCGAATGCAGAATGAAGAATTGAGAAATGGGGCACCACGCACCCCTCCCATTCTGCTTCGCCTGCTTTGACCTTTGACCTTTGGCCTGCCTCTCGCCTCTCGCCTCTCGCCCGCCACCCGCTACAATTACTCCCATGAGCCAACAATTCGATCAGGCACGCAGGACACAGGCCACGCAGAGTGGCACGCAGCTGAGCTCCAAGGAGCTCGCCGAGGTCCTTCAGGACGCGAGCCGGCGTCACGGCGAAGCGATCAAGAGCGATGACGCAGGGCACGATCTGACCAGCGTCGACGACGCGTACGCCGTCGCCGAGGAGCTCGGCATACCCGTCGAGCACGTCCGTGCCGCGCTCGCGTCGCGCGAGTCGCGCAAAGCCGCCGCGAGCGTTCCGGGAACGATCGTCCTCGCAGTCGGCGGCGCAGCAATCACCGGAGTCGCGCTGATTCTCTTCGGAGTTCCCGTGATCATCGGCGTCACGGGCGCGATCGTCGCGGGGATGGTGATCGGCGCCGCCGGCTTCATCGCAGGCGCGATGAAGAGGAATCCCCAGAAACTCTCCGGGCCGGCGCCCGTACCTGGTACCTGCAGGGTCTGTTTCAAGCCGGCGCACACCCCGGAATCGACATTCTGCGAGGAACATCGCTACAAAGGGCCGGGCGGAGCGTAACCTCGACGAAGTTCAGCCCGTCACAGTTTCGTCACGGGCGCGGCACAGGATTGCGACCCTATACTCATTAGCACTCGTATTGCACCCCGCCGTCGGGGACGGCAGAAAGACCGAGGTGAAGACGTGAAGCGCGCTGGCATCCTCGCATTCATTGCTGCTTCGCTCCTCGTCTGCCTTTCCGCCTCCGGCGTTACCGTCGATCCCACCCCAGACGTTCGCACCTTTTCCGGGGTGAGTGAGAAAACCGCGATTCCGGCCCATTTCCAGCTCCATCTCGTCGTGACTCAGGACGAAGAGCAGCTCCGCAACTGGCTCTCGAAGAAGGAGTCGCAGCGGGCGCGCCTCGAGACGAGGCACTTCAAGCCGGAGCAGCCGGGCAAGGCGGCGCTGGTGCTGACCGGCTACGACGTCCCGGGCTTCGACCCGGTCGACCTGCTCGCCGAAGTGCGCCTCTACGCACCCGACGGGACGCTCATCTACACGCATCCCGACATCGCGCGCAGCGCCTGGGGTCAGCCGAAGAAGGGCTACCTCGCACTGCTGCCGCAGGTGGGCTTCTCGTTCGATGCGGCCGACCCGAAGGGGTCGTACGTCTACGAGGCGATCGTTCGCGATCGCGCGACGAACGAAGTGGCGAAGGCGCAGGTCACGATCGAGCTTCAGTGACCCTCGCGCGACGCCACGCCGCTCGCAGTCCGCACTCCCCGCTATAATCCTCCGCCGTGATCGGACTGTTCGAACGCTTCGGCAATCTCATGCTCTCGACCTTCGAGGAGATCGGCCGTTGGTGGCAGATGCTCTTCCGCACAGCCTTCTGGAGCGTGCGTCGTCCTTTCGAGTTCGGTGAATGGCTCCGCCAGATGGTGCGCGTCGGCGTCGACTCGATCCCCGTCGTCACCCTCACCGCCATGTTCACCGGGATGGTCCTCGCGCTGCAGACCTTCAACGGCTTCCAGCGCGTGCACGCCGAGAACTTCGTCGGCAGCGTCGTCGCGCTCTCGATGCTTCGCGAGCTTTCACCCGTGCTCGTCGGCCTCATGGTGACCGGGCGCGTGGGGTCGTCGATGGCGGCCGAGATCGGCACGATGCGTGTCACCGAGCAGATCGACGCGCTCGAGTCGCTCGCGACGAATCCGATCCACTACCTCTTCGTGCCGCGCGTGATCGCCGGCATCACGATGCTCCCGCTGCTCACGCTGTTCGGCAACGCCCTCGGGCTCTATGGCGGACGCCTCGTCACGGTGAACCTGCTGCACGCGAACCCGGTGCTTTACGACCAGAACACTTACCAGTTCCTCGAGATGAACGATCTGACGAGCGGGTTGATCAAGGCCGCGGTCTTCGGGCTGATCCTTTCGCTGACTGGCTGCACGAAGGGCTACTACACCACCGGCGGCGCCGAGGGTGTCGGCCGCGCGACGACCGACTCGGTCGTCATGTCGTCGCTCATCATCCTGCTCAGCGATTTCTTCCTCACGAAGTTCCTCTTCTGATGAACGCGAATCGCAAGTACGACCCGATGATCTCCCTCAGGGACGTCTCGAAGGCGTTCGGCGGAAAGACCGTCCTCGACAAGCTCTCGCTCGACGTCGCGCCCGGCGAGACGGTCGTGATCGTCGGAGGCTCCGGCACCGGCAAGAGCGTCATGCTCAAGCACATCATCGGCCTCATCCGTCCCGACAGCGGCCACATCGTCGTCGCGGGCCAGGACCTCTGCTGCCAGACGCCGCTCGAGCTCAACCAGTTCCGGCGCCTCTTCGGCATGAGCTTCCAGGAAGGCGCGCTCTTCGACTCGATGAGCGTGTTCGAGAACATCGCGTTTCCGCTTCGTCGAAATACGGACAAGAGCGAGAAGGAGATCCGCGACCGCGTTCAGGAATGCCTCGAACTCGTCCACCTCGACGGCGTGGAGTCGAAACGCCCCTCGGAGCTCTCCGGCGGAATGCGCCGTCGCGTCGGCTTCGCACGCGCCATCGCCCTCGAGCCGGATATCCTTCTCTTCGACGAGCCGACCACCGGGCTCGACCCGGTCATCAGCGATGTCGTCGCGGAATTGATCGTCGAGATGGACGAGCGACTCGGCACGACGACCGTCACCATCACGCACGACATGAAGGTCGCCTTCAAGATCGCCGATCGAATCGCAATGCTCTACAAGGGACGCCTCATCGAGGCTGGCACTCCCGAGCAGTTCCGCGCGTCACCGAACCCGATCGTCCAGCAGTTCATCGAGGGACGGGCGGTGGGACCTCTGACAGAAGACTAGGAATTGAGAATTTAGAATTGAGAATTGAGAGATCAAAACAAGACATCAATTTCGAGAAGCTTTAATCTCTCAATTCTCAATTCACAATTCTCAATTCGCGAAGCGCCCATGCGTACCGTCCGCACAGTTTCCGAAGTCGTCTCCGACGCGAGCGAGGCGCTCGCGGCCTTCGGCGAGGTCTGGATCGAAGGGGAAGTTTCGAACTTCGTCCGCGCCGCGTCGGGGCATCTCTATTTCTCGCTCAAGGACGCGAACGCCACGATCTCCGCGGCGTTCTTCGCACGGAGCGCTTCGCGCCTCCGCTTCCGGGTCGAGAACGGGCAGAAGCTGATCTGCCGGGGGCGGCTGTCGATCTACCCGCAGCGCGGCCAGTTCCAGATCATCGTCGACCACGCGGAGCCGTCGGGCATCGGAGCGCTGACGCTCGCCTTCGAGCAGTTGAAGGCGCGCCTCTCCGCCGAAGGGTTGTTCGACGCCGCGCGAAAGAAGCCGCTGCCGATGCTGCCGCAGCGGATCGCCGTGGTGACGAGCCCTCGCGGGGCGGCCATCCGCGATGTGCTCAACGTGCTCGGCCGGCGTTTCGAGGGGCTCTCGATTCAGATCTATCCCGTTCACGTGCAGGGGTCGACCGCAGCGGGCGAGATCGCACGCGCGGTCGCCGACCTCTCGCGCTGGAACATGCACGACGTGGTGATCCTCTGCCGCGGCGGGGGATCGCTCGAAGACCTCTGGCCGTTCAACGAGGAGTCCGTAGCCCGTGCGGTCGCTGGCTGCCCGATCCCGACGATCTCGGGCGTCGGCCACGAGCCCGACGTGACGATCTGCGATTTCGTCGCCGACAGGCGTGCGGCGACCCCTTCGGCGGCGGCGGAGATCGTCGTCCAGGCGAAGGAGGAAATCGTCTTCCGAATCGACAGCGCGAAGCGCCGGATCGGCGAGCAGATGCAGCGGCGCGTCGCCTTCTTCCGCTCGGAGCTGCGGCACCTGGCGTCGGTCGACGGGCTCTGGAGCGTGCCGCTGCGCGTCGAGAGAACGCGCAGGCAACTCGACGCGAGCCGGCATTCCCTGCGTCACTTGCTGCTCGACAGCGCACGTCGGGTTCGCGAGCGCCTCGCGGCAGCGGACGAGCCGCTGCTCCGCTTCCCCTCCCGTCTGGCGCTGCCGCAGCGGCGCGCTCTCGTCGCGCAGTTCGACGCCCGCGCCGCGTCGCTCCTTCGCGCGCGGCTGGCGCGCTCCCGAGGAGTCCTCGTCGCGGCCGCGGGACGTCTCGAAGCGGTGTCGCCGCTTTCCGTGCTCTCGCGCGGCTATGCGATCGCCTACTCGCTGCGCGGCCGCAGGCGGCCGATCCTCGAAGCCTCGTCGGTCGCCACGGGCGAGGCGATCGAAGTGCAGCTGCGACACGGTTCGCTCGGCTGCACGGTCGATACGATCGTGAACGACTCGCGCGGCGGACCGTCCGCCGCGCTGCAAAATATTGAAGGCGCGCCCGCGGCGCGACGGGAGAACGACGATGGCACGCAAGGGCGGTAACGAATTCGAAGGCGCCTTCCAAAAGCTCGAAGGAATCGTCGCGAAACTGGAGAACGAAGAGATCTCGCTCGACGAGTCGCTCAGACTCTTCGAGGAGGGCGTCGGCCTTTCGCGCTTCTGCCACGCAAAGCTCGAAGAGATCGAGAAGAAAATCGAAACGATCGTCGCCGACTCGAAAGGCAATCCAAAGACCGCGCCCTTCCATGCGGAAGACGACGATGCCGACGAAGACGCGGATGACGAGGACGAGGGCGAGGACGACGGGAAGGTGCCGTTTTAGGGCAGGCGAGAGGCGAAAGGCAAAAGGCGATGAGCAGGCCAAAGGCCAAAGCAGGCCAAAGGCCAGGGGCCAAAGCAGGCGGGACAACACTGGCACGGCGGCTCGACGAGTAGCTCCCCCTCAACTCGAGTTGGCTCTCTTCACCTCCGAACGATCGCCCACCCGGTGAAGCCGCACAGCACCGCTCTCCCCGCGGATCAGCACCCCGCTTCCCCCACTCGACGAGAGGCCTGCTCTGGCCTCTGGCCCTTGGCCTTTGGCCTGCTCATCGCCTCTCGCCTCTCGCCTTGCCTGGTGTACCATTCTCCAGTCCCCTAAACGACTGAGGTGCACCATGCGGCTCTCCGCGATCGCGGCGTCGGCTCTGTTTACCATTTCACTCGCGCTTCCCGCGGCCGCCGAAGTTCGAACCTGGTCGCAGACAGGGTTAGGCACGACGGGCCCGTGGACGATGAGCTCGCTGTGGAGCCCGGTCGGTGCACCGCAGCCCGAGGACGACATCATGGTCACGACCTCCGGCACCTACTCCTGCCGCACCGGGGGCAACTTCTCGATCCGGTCGCTCACGATGGGAGGCAGCGGCGGAACGAAAGTCGTCGAAGTCTCTCCGTCGACCGGGCTTGCGATGACCGCGGGGGGAGCGGTCGTGAACTCGAACGCCGTGCTGCGAGTCTTCGGCGCGATCACCAACGGGAAGATCGACGTCAACAACGGCGCGACGCTCCGAACCGAGGACGGGTCGATGGTGACCGGGAGCGCGACGATCAGCCTCAAAGGCGGGACCTTCATCAACCAGGGCACCGAGATCCGCACCCGCGCCGTCGTCGTGACCGACACCGGACTGATGGAACAACGCGGCCGGCTGGTCCTCGGCGAAGGATCGCAGGTCACCAATCGCGGGCTCCTCTTCATCTACGGAGGAAACATCGAACGCGGCTCCGGGGCCGGAGGATCGATCAAGAACGAGAGCACGACGCGGATCAGGACGACGGCGCCCGTGAGCATCGGCGTCGACATGACCAACAGCGGCGAGTTCGAGATCGGGAACGGTAACGTCACGTTCAACAACTCGACCTACACGCAGTCGGCAGGCAAGACCACGGTGAACGGCGGGACCCTCGCCGGGCAGATCGCAGTCGGAGGCGGGACGCTCTCGGGTACCGGCACCGTGACCGGGAGCCTTTCGAACGGCGGGACCATGGCACTCGCCTCGCCGCTGACCGTCGGCCAGATGAGCGTGAACGGCACGTACACCCAGGCGCCGACGGGGACCCTTCAGATCAAGATCGGCGGCACCAACGCGTTCGACAAGCTGCTGATCAGCGGCCTGGCAACGCTCGGTGGGCAGATCTCGCTCTCCTTCATCAACGGCTACGTCCCTCCCGCGGGCACGCAGTTCCCGATCATCAGCTTCGGGAGCTGGGGCAACACCTTCTTCGCAATTCAGAACGGCTTTCAGGTCGGCAACGTCGTCATGAAGCCCGTCTACAGTTCCACGGGCCTGACGCTCGTGGCCCAACTCGCCGCCGTCGCATGCGGCAACGACAGCCTCTGCCTCCTCGGCGAGCGCTTCAAGGTCACGCTGAGCGCCAGGGACCCGCGCACGAACCTCACCGGTCCCGGAGTGCCGTCGCAGCAGAACGACGTCTTCGGCGTCTTCACGATCCCGGCACTCACCGGGAACACGCAGAACCCCGAGGTCATCTTCAAGATGCTCGACGGGCGGCCGATCAACGGCAAGTTCTGGGTCTTCTACGGCGGCCTGACCGACTTCGAGTACACCCTGACCATCTTCGACAGGACCGCCGGAAAGACGCGCACGTACACGAAACCGGGAGGAACGTTCGACGGAAATGCAGACACCTCGGCGTTCTCGAAACTCGGCTCCGGCGGTGCGTGGTTCGGCATCGACCTGCCTCCTGACGCACTCGATGCCTCACCTCCGGTCGCATCGGGCGAGGCAGCCTGTCTCTCTTCCGGGGATTCGCTCTGCGTTCTTCTTGGCAGGTTCCGTATCCGCCTCAACGCGAGCGATCCGCGCACCGGCAAGACAGGCATCGGAGTCGCGCTGCCACAGAACGATCTCTACGGCTACTTCTCGATCCCCGACCTGACGGGAAACCCGGGGAACGTCGAGGTTGCAGTCAAGATGCTCGACGGGCGCCCCATCAACGGAAAGTTCTGGATCTTCTACGGCGGGCTGACCGACTTTCAGTACACGGTCACCGTCACCGACACGGAAAAGAACACGACGAGAACCTACACGAAGCCGGGCGGCACCTTCTCGGGGAACGCGGATACGGGGGCGTTCTGAAGCCAGTGCTGAGTGTTGAGTGCTGCGTCCTGAGTGCTGGGTCCTGAGTGACGGGACCGCAATTGTTAGGCTGCCCACGCCTGCGCGCCGGGCTGCGAAAACCGTCTCGATCCTCCACGGCCGCGGCAGCGGCCGCGTCTAATTAGCCCCGCCCGTAAGGGCGGGGACGCGCGGATCGGAGACCTTGACGAGCCGCGGGAGCGGCGATGTCTGATCCCCCCGCGCGTAAGCGCGGGGGCGCTAACGGGAACCCTTCTCTCCCGGCCGCGGCAGCGGCCGCGTCTAATTAGCCCCGCCCGTAAGGGCGTGTTGCCCAACCGGTGTTTTCAGATCGAGGGCGTGGATTGAGTCGGGAGCCAGAGGCAAACTGGATCGAAAGTCGGCAGCGAGAGCGCGCGTTGAGCCCATGCGACCAGGGCTCGTC